>NZ_CP095073.1:693750-1387500 GCF_022919095.1 Halobacillus salinarum
AATAGTTGATAAACTGTTCACTTCTGCTCATTATATACCCTCCTCAATAGATCTTCCATTCAGCATTAAGGATATTCCTCTCATAAAAAGCTCTCAAACAATAAACCTTCTAATGCAGCTATATTAGTACTATTTATCTATTTTTCAGCCCGATTAGCCATCTTACTTTTTTGGAGTTTTATGAAGGCAGTTCGAATAAATTAGGGAGGTCCTCCGCCAACATCGAACGACCTTTCATCGTGCCGCGAAGTGAATTTTTGCTGGGCATAAAAAGGTTTTAGAAAAACCATGGGGTTTCTTTACAAGCTGAAACCTCTACCGTATGTCCGGGTAGAGGTTTTTCTGCTTTTCATTATACCCGTGCAAGCATGCGTTCCAACGCTTTTTTCGCGTGGAAGGCGATAGCTGGATCGACTTTAATCGTATTATGAGGTTCTCCTTTTTCTACCGTTTCAAGGCACCAGGCAAGGTGCGGAAGGTCGATACGGTTCATCGTGAGGCACGGGCACATATTGGGATTTAATGAAACGATATGCTTGTCAGGATGTTCCTTAATAATTCTTTTTACAAGATTCATTTCCGTCCCAATCGCCCAGGAGGTCCCTGCTGGAGCGTTATTTATCGTTTGAATAATGTGATTGGTAGACCCGGCGTCATCCGCGATCGCTACCACCTCACGACGGCATTCCGGATGAACAATGATGGTCATATCGGCATACTGACGGCGAATCTGTTTAACATTTTGGACCGTAAAGTTCTCATGAACAGAACAATGGCCTTTCCATAAAATAACCTTAATATCCTCCATGGCTCCTTCATAAAGAAGAGTTTCAGCAATTGGGTCCCAGACAGCCATTTGTTTGAGAGGAACACCGAGGTTGTAAGCTGTATTTCTCCCTAAATGCTGGTCAGGCAGAAATAGTATTCTTTCCTTTTGAGAAAAGGCCCATGACACCATTTCTTCAGCATTGGAAGAAGTGACAGTCGCCCCTTCATGCAGCCCTACAAATGATTTAATAGCTGCTGTAGAGTTGACATAGGTTAGAGGGAGAATTGTATCATCAAAAAGTTCGAGAAGCTTTTCCCAGGCTTTTTCCGTTTGTGTTAAATCCGCCATATCTGCCATGGAACATCCAGCTCTCATATCAGGAAGAAATACTTCCTGATCGGGCCGTGTTAAAATATCTGCGGTTTCCGCCATAAAGTGGACGCCGCAAAAAACAATCGCTTCTGCTTCACTTTGCCTGGCAGAGATCTGGGCAAGCTTCAAAGAGTCTCCTCTGGCATCGGCAAAGCGGATGACTTCATCTTTTTGGTAGTGGTGTCCGGGCAGGAAGAGCTTTCTTCCCATTTTCGCTTTTACATCTTCTACTCTTTCGATGAGTTCTGCTTCAGTTAATTGATTGTAATTATCAGGCATTTCAGGCTTTTGAGCTTTAAGTGTATCAAATAGATTCATAGGAAAATCCTCCTTTGACGTGCGTATGGACTTGCACGCTTATATCCAACGACGGTACAGAATGAGTGAGAAAACCGAGAGAAATGTAATCGACCCCTGAATTGGTGTAAGCAGGCAGTTGCTCGATAGTGATCCCGCCTGATGCTTCTGTTACAATGGCAGGAGGAACAAGCTGTACAAACTGCCTCGTTTCTTCCACTGTGCAATTATCAAACATGATACAATCTACTTTGTTCTCGACCGCTTCTAATACCTGGTCTTTCGTTTCAGTTTCTACTTCAATTTTGACCATATGACCGATCTGATTTTTTATCCGGCTGACAGCTTTAGTAAGTGATCCGGCTAAAGCAATATGATTGTCTTTAATCATGACTGCATCGTAGAGGCCGTGCCGGTGATTATAACCACCTCCAGTGCGGACTGCATATTTTTCGAGCATCCGTAATCCCGGGGTAGTTTTTCGTGTATCGCATATTCTTGTATGAGAACTGTTTAAAGCCTTCACTGCTTCATTCGTAAGTGTTGAAATTCCGCTCATACGCTGGAGGAGATTCAAAATCACGCGTTCCCCCTTTAAGAGACTGGATAGAGTGCCTGCAGCAGAGGCAAAGGTTTCTCCTTTGCGGATATGTTCCCCGTCTTTTTTCGTAAGGGTTACTTCTATTGCAGGATCTAAAAGTTGAAATCCAGTAGTGATTATACTTCCACCGCATAAAATCCCATCCTGCTTAGCAACAAAAGCAATTTCTCCGCTATCATTTTTTGAGAATAATAGATCACTCGTAACATCGTGCTCCCCAATGTCTTCAATGAAAAAATGTTCCAGCATTTGTTTAAGCTTTAAGCTGTTCATACATACCCTTCCTTTTCTCTGTTCGATGTCTCACAATATGTGTTAATTTCCATTCGTCCCGTTCCTCAGGGAAATCGCTTCGATAATGGCCTCCTCTGCTTTCTGTTCGTTTCAGAGCTGAAGTAGTGATCAGCCAGGAGGTTAGTCCCATAAATCCTGCCGTAATTTGTTTCTCTGTAAATCTATCTAAAGAACCTGACATCCAATCATTGATCTGAAAGCTCTCCAGCCAATGGAGTTGACGCATCAGTGTTTCTGCCGTTCTTTCAATTCCAACAGCATCCATCATTCTATTCCGGAGCTCATCGATGGGAGGGAAGCGGCGGGGATGACGGAACTGACGAAGGGAGCTTTCTTCACTACGCAAGAGAAAAGAACGTTGGTTTAAATACCCAGCTAGACTTTTGCCATAGACAAGCCCTTCCAGTAAGGAATTGCTTGCTAATCGGTTGGCGCCGTGAATGCCTGTGTAAGCGGCCTCCCCAATTGCATACAGTCCCTGTATAGTTGTGCGGCCAAATTCATCAGTCCGAATTCCACCCATGGAAAAATGACAGCCTGGAGCAACGGGAATTCTGCCCTTTGAGAGTGAGATATTATTTGCTCTACAAAGACGAGTGATGGCTGGAAAGCGCTTTTCAAAATGAGGAATGGAAGAAATGTCTAAGTAAATCATTCTGCCCTGTTTCATCTCCTCGTATATGCTTTTCGAAACAACGTGACGAGGAGCGAGATCTTTGAGTGGATGTTTCCCCTCCATAATTCTTCTGCCTGTTTCATCCACGAGTAAGGCGCCTTCTCCTCTTACAGCTTCAGAAACAAGTCCTTTTCCTTCTCCGTTGCAAATTAAGAGAGTGGGATGAAATTGGACAAATTCCATATCGCAGAGTTCAGCGCCTGCTCTAAATGCCAGTGCATATCCGTCGCCTGTCACTGAAGGAGCATTCGAAGTTAATGAATAAATTTGTCCAGCCCCGCCAGTCGCTAGCACAACGTGAGGGGAGTGAAAGGTTTGATTATTACCATCTGCGTCCTTAGCTTTGATGCCCGTGCACTCTCCGTTCCTGTTGACTAATAGATCGTAAGCAAAGTGGTTTGTGCAAAGGTGAACATTCCTGCCAATACGTGAGATTAAACAATTTATCATCCGTTGCCCTGTCTGGTCACCGCCTCCGTGTACGATACGGTGATGACGGTGGGAACCCTCCCTGCCAAGGCAAAGCGTGCCATCTTTATGAACATCAAATTGGCATCCATGATCCAGTAATTCTTTAATGACCATGGGGCTTCTTCTACTAGCTTTTTAACTTTAGATGGATCATTGTGAAAACGGCCCGCTTCGATCGTGTCAAGAAAATGAAGGGAGGGATCATCCATTTTGCCTAGAGCAGCTGCAATACCGCCTTGAGCAATGGAAGAGTTACTACTTTTCAGGGCAGACTTTGTGAGAACAATCACATTAAGATCATTACGTAGATGAACCGCCAGCTGTAAAGCCGCAACCCCGCTGCCGATGATGATAACGTCGGCTTTATTCATTATTATGCCTCCTGTAAATTGCACATGTATTGACACCTATATTTACACACATTTACACTAATGACAAGTGTTTTATCGAAATTACGTGAGGGAGAGGAAAAGATGAAGTATTTTGACTATGCAGCGACGTGTCCCATTGATCCCGCTGCTTTGGATGCTTATCAGCAGGCTGCCTTACATTACTTTGGAAACACCAGCAGTTTGCATAATATTGGTACAGAGGCAGATAAACTGCTGGAGCACTGCCGAAATCTTATCGCTGAAACGCTTGGAGTGGAAAGCTCTGGTATTTATTTCACCAGTGGAGGTACCGAAAGTAATTTCCTGTCTTTGTACGGACTGGCAAAGGCAAGAGGAAGAAAAAGAATCGTTACTTCAGAAGCGGAGCATTCTTCTATTCAGCATGCCTTGGAAAAGCTTGCAGAAGACGGGTTTGAAATTGTTAAGGTTCCTTTCACCTCAAAAGGGGTCATCGATTTAGCGAAGCTTAAAAGAGTGGTGAATGACAGCACTGGAATCGTATCGATTCAATCGGTTAATGGGGAGATCGGCACGATTCAGCCTGTAGAAGAAATACGTGAAATTTGTAATCAGGAGAATGTCTATTTTCATAGTGATTGCGTCCAGGCTATGGGAAAGGGGTTTGATTTCACTCCTTTAGACAGTTTTTCAATAGCCAGTCATAAAATATATGGTCCGAAAGGAGTCGGGGCCTTTTATATTAAGCCTTCGCTTACTTCCCGTGCGTTTGTTCCTAATGCTGTTCATGAAAAAGGAATGCGTCCTGGAACGGTAAATCTGCCTGCAATCGCTGGTTTTGCTGTTGCAGTGGAAAAGTTTGAGAAGGATTTAAATCACCAACAGCATATGAAGTTTTTGAAGGAAGTGTTTATCGAGCAAATCCAGGAAGCAGGGGCCGCTATCCAATTGGTCGGCGAACCGCTTCTGCACCATGCCTCTTCAATCGTGGGATTATGTATAAAGGAAACAGATGGACAATGGACGATGATGGAAGCTAATCGGAAAGGATTTGCTATCTCTACTGGAAGTGCCTGCAAGGCTGTTTCTCAGTCTCCAGCGCACACGCTGTTATCGATGGGGTATCCGGAAGAAAAAGCAAAAACGTTTATCCGCATTTCGTTTGGCAAGGAGCAAACAAAAGAGGATGTGATCGATTTAGCGGCTTGTCTCACAACGATGATTATGGAAAGACAAAGGATGACTTTTCAATCTAATTAATCGTATGAATCATAAAAAAAAGACCCGGACGGGCCTTTTTTTATCGTTTACTTTTTTTACTGTTTTTTGTGGTGCGTTTTTCTATAATTCTTTTTATAAAAACAGTTTCCATTGTATCACTCTTTTCTAGGTTCTATTGGATATTTAATACATTTTCCCAAAATAATATTGAACGAAACATATTTATAGAGATTTTTACTGAAATTTTATCTGTTGGGGAATTAACAGCTCAAACAATCACGGAAACAAGCCTCTTTGCTGAAACATTGTATCTCTTTTATAGAATGTATTAAAATAGAGGGAGCAAAAGAGAGGACGTGGGTACATGACACAGCAAAATATACAGCTGATCGCTTTAGATATGGATGGAACATTAGTGAATTCGAATGGCAAAGTATCAAAAGAAAACAGGGCGGCCATTCAGAAGGCGAAGGATAAAGGCTTTCATGTTGTATTAAGCACGGGACGGTCGTTAGTGGGCTGTAAAGCCATTGCGGAATCGCTTGGAGAATCATCGTATATCGTAACGATTAATGGTGGAGAAATATATAATCATAATTTTGAACTGGTAGAGAGAAATCTTCTTGACCATAAGCATGTGAAGCGCTTATGGGAACTGAAGGAAAAGCATGACCTCCATTTCTGGACCTCCACCGTACAAGGGTTGTTTAATAGCAAGTCTCCGTTCGAAAAAGAAATTGAGGATTATGAATGGCTGAAATTTGGTTTTGATATTGAAGATGATGAAGTCCGCGAAATGGTCCTTGAAGAATTAAACCAGAATGATGATCTTGAGTTAACGAATTCAAGTCCAACGAATATTGAAATTAATGCACAAGGAATTAATAAAGCAGCAGCTCTTTTAAAAGTGAGCCGGTGGCTGGACCTTTCCATGGATCATGTCATGGCTGTTGGAGACAGCATGAATGATATTGCCATGATCCGTGAAGCATCTATTGGGATAGCTATGGGAAATGCGCAGGAGAAAGTGAAAGAAGCAGCAGATTGGGTAACTTCAACAAACGATGAACATGGGGTAGCCGAGGCCATCGAGAGCTTGTTTACGAAGTAAAAGAACCAGACTCCTCCCGGGGTCTGGTTTTTTGATTCAGGATACCGGTGGATAAATGGCATCATTGTCAGGCTGATAGGCGTTGCCGGCGGTATCTTGCCATCCAGAAGAGTACCCATAGCCAAAACTTAAGGCAATGGCGAACACTCCAGCTGCGATGAAGGCAGTTACTTTTTTCATCGTCATTCCCCCTTTAGCTGATGATCTGCTTGTAGTAGTCAGAAGCTGATTTATATTTATGTTCCTCATAATAGAGGTCTGCAAGTTTCTTAATATAAAAGTGAAGGTCGTCCTTATCTCCATATTTTGAGAAATAGGGAAGGATATGATCTTTTAACAATACCTCTATTTCATGATGATCAGCTTCTCTTAATTGGCAGGAAAGATATTCAAACTTAAGAAGATATTCTTTATTTTCGTTCTTCTCAGCCAATTCCTTTCCTTTCTTAATAGATATGCGGGCACTTTCTGAATTATTCATAGCCATATGGGACTTGCTCATTAAAAATAGAGAGCCCAGCTGTGTACTTGCAGAATCAGAAAGGATATCTATCGCTTTTTGTAAGTAAAGAAGAGCTTGATCATAGTGCTGCTGATTATATAATAGATAGCCGAAATTATGATAGAGCATTCCCTTGAAAGAGATGTCAATATCTTCAAAAGGACGGTCCATCATTTTTTGGAAATAATCCTTTGATAATTCATACTCTCCCAACAGGTTGTAATTAATCCCGAGAATCATATAGCAGTCCATGATCCGTCGGTATTCCAATTGATCCTGAAACAGTATGACTGCCTGCTCAGCGTAGGAATTCGAATGAATGAGCTTGTTATGCCGGCTGTAAGCAATGGCCAGCTTATAGCGAAGGTCCCCTTGCTTCTTTGGACCTTCAAAGGATAGAGCTGCGTGGAAGGCATGAATGGCTTCTTCAGCTTGGAAAAAGGATAGAGCAGCAGTCCCTTTAATTAACTCAAAATAATACCGTTGTTCTTCATTCATCAGCGTTTTCATAGGGTCCAGCTCGTGAAGCTGCCTTTGATAAAGCTCTATCTCTCGTTTGAAGAAAAAATAGTAAAGGGAAAATAATTCAAAATAGATTTCCATATGATAACTGAGTTCAGCTTCTGAGAATTCAGTTTTCAGCTGGTGATACATTCTATCAGCTTCTAATTCGTTCCTTTGCTGAGTAAAAGAGTAGAACGAAAAGAGTTCTTTTCTTAATAAGAGGGAGTCGGCTTGAAAGATTCTATGGATTTCAAGACCGAGACGGGTGCAGAGCTTTGCGAGCACATCTTCCCGTGGCATTCTTTTTCCGTTTTCGATTTGGCTTAAATAAGTGATCGAACATATCTGGTCAGCCAATTGTTCGAGAGTGAGGTCGGATTTTCGGCGGAAGTAGTGAATTAAATGTCCAAGTTCCATAGCCATCAAACTCCTTTAATGAAAATGGGGAATGTATGTTCTATTCGATGGAGACCTGGCTGAATCCTACCAATCTGTAATAAATTCCTTCCTTAGACCCAAAAAAGACCCAAAAACGCTCCATTGTCCTAAAGAACAATAGAGCGAAGAATCAAGTCACTTTACCAGGGCAAACCGGCCATCCAATTGCTCATCATTACATGGACTACGTTCTTTGTTTTGAGCTTCTGCGAACGCTTTTAATTTAAGCCGCAAGGAATGGTTCGACATTTGTAAATCCTGGCTCCAAATTCCCGCAGCTAATCCGGCGATATGAGGGGGAGCCGTGCTGTTCCCGCTTAATGTACGATAACCTCCATCCTTCCAAGTGGATTCAATCCCTATACCCGGAGCTTTTACGTGGATCTCGCCATCAATAATTTCGTAACCAGCGCCAGTTTGTTTTATAAGTGGGTGTTTATTATTGGATCTAAGAGAAGTGACTGTATTTGGACCAGATAAATAACTGATCTCTCCTGGCGAAATTTTCGCACGGTTACTTCCTTCGTTAGCCCCTCTAATGATAAGGGCACCTTTATGATTCGCATAAGTGATCGCTTGTGAGATTAGAGCGTCTCTTTCTTCAAAGCACATGGATATGACTACTTTTGTCCCCGCTTTCTCAGCTTGATCGGCGGCATGGCGGATGGCATAAGCAACGTCATCAGAATAGCCGCTTCCGTTTTTGCCAAGGACTTTGTATGCCCATAATTTAGCTCCAGGAGCAATCCCAAAGATTCCTAATCCGTCGGATCCTCCATTTGCTAATACAGTTCCTGCTGCATGGGTTCCATGCCCGTGCTCATCATGGCATTGGTTTCTAAGAGAGTGCTCTGCACTGCTGAAGTCTTTGCATTGCTCGACATTTTCTGCTAAATCGACGTGATTGATATACACGCCGGTGTCGAGAATAGCGACTCTAACTCCGCTGCCCCGTCCAGAAGTTCCGTTCATCCCTGCTTCCTGGTACAACGTTTTCACACCTCTTGGAATCCGATCCTTTGGCATTGAGTGGTGAGAAGTGTCTGAAGAAAGGCCAGGCTCAAGCTTAACTTTGGGTATTAATTCAACATTTATGTTTTGTTTCTTTTTCAATAGTTGATATTGTTTTTCACTTACCGTCGTTGAGAAACTTTTATCAAAATTCCAACGTACTCCATACTGTTTTTTTACTTGAGGACTAGGCTGATTTTCTCGAATAAGGACACGGATGGTTTTCTTATTTGCTCTGCTATGTTTTTCATCGGAGAAAAGAACAGAGGAAATTTTCGTTGCAACTACTAGGAACAAATGGCTTAGTAATGAAACGCTCTTCATTTTTCTCCACCTCACATATTTATTATTCCTAAGCTGAACATCCGATGCTTGTCCTTTAGGTACACCCCCTTGAAAAATATCTGAATATTCAATCTTTGTAATCATTATTGTATCATCGCTTGATCTCAAGGGGTATTGAGAAAAAAACGATAAAAGATTCTATTAAAATACATGTTTACCCTTTTTTTTCTCCACCTCTCTAAAGCAGGCTGAATGAAAAGCTGTTTAGTCCTCGTTTTGCCTGGGAGAATTATGACTGGTGCCAATATTTAATTGTCCGCTTAAATCCCTTACTCCGATTTGCTCAATATTGTTGACATTCTCAAATTTTTCTAAGAAAAGCTGATCTACATAAATGGATGGGCTCTGGTTCCTTTGACAATCTGTAGAATTTAATTTTTCTTTAATCTCTTTAACTTCGGTTTCGATTACGTGCAGCTTTCGATTGAGTTGAGAACTCAACTTTTTATATAACACAGATGTCTGTTTTTGTATGGTTTGATCAATGTACTGTTTTATTTCAATTTCTGAAAGGAAGTCATGAGGTGCTGCCGCTTTTTCCAACTGTCGTTTCATGTGAACTTCTTGGGACCGTAGCTGCTTTAATTTATTTTCCACTTCGCTAACGCGTTCACTTAAAGATGAAGGCTTTTTTTGAAAAAGAGACATAGGTCTCACCTCATAGTTTATTCAATCATAATTCTGCGTTCTGGTTTTTGGATTCGCATGTAACGGATGAGTAAAAGGCCATTTACATATTTGGTTTGCAAAGGTACATCTTCCGCCGGTTCGGGAAGGATGATGGTCCGTTCGAATTCCCCGTATTTCCGTTCTTGTTGAATGGTTTTGTGTCCTTCAAGAAGAGGATGGACAATCCCTTTTATTCTTAGCTTATTTTCAGTAATTGTAAGCTCAATGTCTTCTTTATGCACCCCTGAAAGTTCAATAAATACATATACCTCTTCTTCTGTTGTGTGTATATCAGCCGGAGGATAGGCAGGGCTTGTGGACTGCTTATCGATTTCAACCATATTTCCGTCTTTCTCAAAAACGTGGGTCCAGAAATCTCCTGTTTGATATTGTTTGGCAATATCCATCCACTGGTGAAGCTTATCGGACTCCATTCAAAACCCTCCCTGCTAATCCCTTTTGACATTGATTTCAGAATACTGAGTATCGACTTTCTTCGGAAGCCTGATTTGTAGTTCTTCATCGCTGTACCTGGCGACCGCGCCTTTTTTCTTTACTAGGGCGGGAAGTGTAATTGTATGAAGGTCTCCAGGCTTTGGAAATCCTTCAATCATCAATTGGTAGGACTTGTGGTAAATTTTCAATTCTTCAAGCGAATCACTGGGGTGGACAGGGATCTTTATATACACATGGTCATGAGTATCAAAGACGCTTTCATTGAGGTTCTTTTCTCTTGGTGTTGCCGGAGCAGCAAGTCCGCCCATATGAGCGAATCCTGCAGGCATGGAATTTTCCAATACTCCGTTAACGAACTTATGAATATCGTTAGACTGGGCAGCTTTCATCCATTTTTGGGCATCTTCGCCAAAAGGAAACATCGATTGAAATGGATTCATAAGATCTCCTTCTTTCTATCCGCTAAAATTGACTTGTGAATGGAGGGGATGGGTTGGCATTTTGATCTTGATCTGTTAAGGATGTATCGAAGTAACTATTCGCCATACAAGAGGCTGAGGAAGAAAGGTCTCCATTTGAAAAGTTGATGCCTATATTTTTCGAGTTTGCGGTGTGACTGTTCTGAACGATGCCTCCAAAATCTAGGTTTGCGTTTTGAGTAACTCCGTTCGTCTTCACGTTAAATACGTTGATTAGAAACGGCATAAGCTCCCTCCTTTCTTATTGCTGCGTAGCATTAACATCGGCGGAGTTTCCGCTTTGTCCTTGATCCTCAACATCAGGATCAATATATACATTCTCCATGCCTGCGCTGGCAGGAGCTGCGTCCCCGTAGGAAGTATTCTGACCGGTGGCTTTTGAGTTGGCAGTAGGGGAATTATGGAGGGCATCGCCTATGTTGACCGAGCCGTTATGAGAGATGCTGTTAACTTTAATGTTATAAATGTTATTTATGGACGGCATCTGTCAAACTCCTCCTTTTTCTCCCTAATCTCTTGTAATGTATGCGAATTTCTTGGGGAACGTTATAAGAACTTGTTGAAAGCGTTTACGAATTTCGAGCAGGAGATTGCATTAGAAAGGAAGAATAAGCAAGTAAGGAAAAGTTTACGCCCAAAACGATGGCTTATGAGGAGGCACATATGAAAGCTTCTTACATACAGGAAGAACATGAAATCCTAAGAAAATCTCTTCGCAGGTTTCTTGAAAAGGAAGCCTATCCTTCCTTTCAGGAATGGGAAGACAACGGCCTGATTCCGAGAAGCTTTTGGAAAAAGCTTGGCGGCCAAGGATATTTGTGTCCGTGGCTTCCTGAAAAATACGGTGGTTTTGAAGCGGATTTTGGTTATTCCGTCATCATTAATGAAGAACTTGAAAGGGTCGGCACAGGTTTGATTGGCGTTGGCCTCCATAGCGATATTGTAGTCCCCTATTTAATGGCATATGGAAAGGAAGAACAAAAAGAGAGATGGCTTCCTAAATGTACAACCGGAGAGATTATTACCGCTATTGCGATGACTGAACCTGGAGCAGGATCTGACCTTGCAGCTATACGGACGTCGGCAGTAAAGCATGCGGATCATTATGTAGTAAATGGGGAAAAGACATTTATTACAAATGGAAAGCATGCAGATTTGATCCTGCTCGTGTGTAAGACAAATGTTAAAACCAGCCCCGCTCACAAAGGGATCAGTCTTTTGCTCGTGGAGAAAGATACAGAGGGATTTACGAAAGGAAATAAACTATCTAAAGTCGGCCTGCATAGTCAGGATACAGCTGAATTAATCTTTGAAGATGCTAAAGTGCCAGTCACAAATCTCCTTGGCAGTGAAGGAGAAGGTTTTTATTATCTAATGAAACATCTGCAGCAGGAACGCTTGATTGTAGCTATTGGTGGAATTGCAGCCTGTGAGAGAATGCTTGAAATCACGATTGATTATGTGAAAAAGAGAGAAGCATTTGGACGACCTGTTGCGGCTTTTCAAAACACCCAGTTTACGCTGGCTGAATTGCAAACGGAAGTGGAAATCGGCCGTGCTTTCTTAGACCGCACAATAGAGGCGCATATGAATAAAGAAGAGGTCGTAAAAGAAGTGTCGATGGCAAAGTGGTGGATTACAGACTTAGTAAAGAAGACGGCCGCTACCTGTATGCAATTACACGGAGGCTATGGATATATGGAAGAATATGAGATTGCAAGAAGGTACAGGGATGCACCTGTCGCTGCGATCTATGCAGGTTCCAATGAAATTATGAAAACGATCATCGCGAAGAAAATGGGACTTTCTTAAGGAGTTGAGTTGATGAGAGAGGCAGTAATCGTGGAGGCTGTGCGTACTCCAGTTGGGAAGAGGAATGGAACTCTTGCCCACACAAGACCAGATGACTTATTAGCGCTGGTTTTAAAAGAATTGATAAACAGGTCCGGAATCAACGTGGAGGAAGTCGATGACGTTATTGCCGGCTGTGTATCTCAAGTAGGGGAACAATCGGGGGACATTGCCAGGATAGCTGCTTTAAGTGCCGGTTTTCCCGTGGAAGTTCCAGGGGTCACTATTGACCGTCAATGTGGGTCAAGCCAGCAAGCCATTCATTTTGCCTCCCAGGCCATTGTGAGCGGAGATATGGATGTAGTGATTGGATGCGGGGTGGAAAGCATGTCGCGGGTGCCTATGTTTTCAAACCGGCAAGGAAGCGAGTACAGCCGTCAGCTGACAGAGCAGTATGAAATGATCAATCAGGGGTTGTCAGCTGAAAGAATTGCAGAAAAATGGAACCTGAGTAAACAATCATTGGATCAATTTGCGGTCGAAAGTCATAGAAAGGCGCTGCAAGCAATTAAGGAAGGCAGATTTGAAAAAGAAACGATGGAGGTCCACGTAGTAAACGAAGAAGGAAAAACGAAGGCTGTGACTATCGATGAAGGTCCGCGGCCGGGAACTTCAATCGAAGCTCTATCTTCCTTAAAGCCACCCTTTAAAGAAAGTGGACGGATTACGGCTGGTAATGCAAGCCAAATTAGTGATGGAGCGGCTGCGGTGCTAATAATGTCAAAAGAGAAAGCGGAGTCGTTAAATATAAGGCCGCGTTTTAGAATTCGGTCGAGGGCAGTGGTTGGATCAGACCCTACTTTAATGCTTACGGGGCCGGTGGCAGCTACATATAAAGCTTTACAAAAAGCCGGACTGAGTATTGGCGATATCGACCTTTTTGAAGTCAATGAAGCTTTTGCCTCTGTTCCGTTATATTGGCTTAAGGAAACGGGTGCCTCAGCGGCTAGGCTGAATGTGAATGGCGGAGCTATTGCACTTGGTCACCCACTTGGGGCAACTGGAGCGAAACTGATGACGACTTTAATACACGAACTTGAACGCACAGGAGGACAATATGGCCTTCTGGCGGTTTGTGAAGGATTAGGTATGGCTAATGCTACAATCATTGAAAGATTGGAGGATTAACTTATGGACATTGCGAACGTCATAGCCGTTGTTACGGGTGGTGCTTCAGGATTAGGAGAGGCTGCCGTCAGAAAGATCGCAGCTGGCGGAGGCAGGGCAGTAATTGCAGATCTTAATGCAGACAAAGGGAGAAAGTTAGCGGAAGAGTTAGGGGAACAAGTACTCTTTCAAGAGGTCGACGTTACTTCAGAAACGGATGTTGCATACACACTCGAAGCAGCAGCCGATAAATTTGGTCCTGTAAATACAGTGGTTAATTGTGCAGGAATTGTAATTGCAGAAAAAGTATCCGGCAGAGATGGACCACATGCTTACGAGAGCTTTTCTAAAGTCATTGAAGTGAACCTGCTTGGCACTTTTAACGTGATTCGGTTAGCTGCGGACAGCATGAAAAACAACCCGGCAAATAGCGATGGAGAACGCGGTGTCATGATTAATACGGCTTCTATAGCTGCCTTTGAAGGACAGATAGGACAAGCGGCTTACAGTGCCTCAAAAGGAGGCGTGGCCAGTATGACCCTTCCCATTTCGAGAGAACTCGCTCGTTATGGTATACGGGTAATGACTATCGCACCTGGAGTATTTGAAACCCCGATGTTCAGCGTGCTGCCGGAATCCGCAAAAGAAACGCTTGGGAAGATGACTCCGTTCCCGAATCGTCTTGGCAAACCAGACGAATACGGGAAATTAGTGATAAGTATTTTGGATAACCCAATGCTTAATGGGGAGGTGATCCGTCTCGACGGAGCAATACGTATGCAGCCGAAATAACTGTCTTGGGTGAGAGGTCATGTCTTGTGTCAAATCATACAAAGGAGTCGATTTTAAAAAATGGGACCAACTTTAAGAAGTATGTTTGAGCAAACGGTGGCAAAATATCCAGAAAAAGAAGCGTTAGTCGATAGCCGTATCGGTCAAAGGTGGACCTATTACCAGTGGAACTTGGAGGTGAATAAACTCGCCAATGCTCTGTCAGCAAACGGCATTAAAAAAGGCGATAAAGTATCTACCCTTCTGTTCAATACAGCTGAGTTTGCCACTACTCTCTTCGCCTGCATGAAAATAGGGGCGATTTTTAACCCGATTAATTTCAGGCTTTCTGCCAAAGAAGTTGAATTTATCGTCAAGGATGCCAAGCCAAAATTACTGATCTTTGAAAAAGCAACAGCGGAGAGAGTAAAGCCTCTGGCGAAAGAAGCATCGTTTATTCAGTACTGGTCTATTGACGAACACGACCTCGACTATGCAGTAAATTATTATGACCAAATTGATCAAGTGTCTAATAAGCGTCCGGATTGCGATCTGGATGAGGATGATATCTATTCCATTATGTACACGTCAGGAACAACCGGATCTCCTAAAGGAGTGATCCATACCCATCGTGACATGATGGACCAAGCCCTGATTATGACAGCTTCGATGAGACTTACTAAGAAAGACATCGGCTTATCCGTCGCTCCTATGTTTCACTGTGCAGAGCTTCATTGTGCATTTCTTCCGAGAGTATTAATCGGAGGTACCACAGTCATCTTACATCATTTTGAAGCGGATAAAGTTATCGAGACGGTAAGAGAAGAGCAAGTGACCACGTTCTTTGCAGCTCCAACGATGTGGAATATGATGCTGCAGGAAGACTTTACGAAAGAAGATTTCCAGACGCTTCGCCAAGGATTATATGGTGGAGCACCGATGGCCCCAGCCTTAACGACACGTCTGCATGAAGCGATCGGTATACAGCTTCTTCAGGCGTATGGAATGACGGAGATGGGTCCGGCTATTACAGTCTTATCTGAAGACGAGCAGCTTGAAAAAGCGGGTTCAGCCGGACGGCCGCTTATGAACCATGAAGTCAGAGTCGTTCGTACGAGGGAGGGGTGGCCTTCTGAACCAGATGATACTTGTCAACAAGGAGAGCTCGGAGAAATAATCGTACGGGGACCGAGTATGATGCCGGGGTATTATAACCGGCCGGAGGCTTCCCAGGAAGCTTTGTTCAAAGGATGGTACCATACTGGAGATATCGGTACCTTTGATCAAGACGGCTACTTATGGGTGCGCGACAGACTTAAGGACATGATCATTTCCGGAGGAGAAAATATTTATTCAAGGGAGGTGGAAGATACCCTCTTCGACCACCCGGGGGTTCTCGATGTAGCAGTAGTCGGTGAACCCGATGAAACCTGGGGGGAAAAGGTAACGGCCTATATTGTTAAAAAAGATGAAAATTTAAATGAGCAGATCCTTGATGAATTTTGCAAATCAGAAGAGCGGCTTGCCAGGTACAAACGGCCGCGCCATTACAAATTCGTTAATGAATTGCCGAGAAATGCCAGCGGCAAACTGCAAAAGTTTAAATTGCGTGAAAAAGCCACCCATATATTAGAATGACTCCATCAAAAACTGCGAATGGATATTTATCCGTTCGCAGTTTTTTTATCGTTCCGACATTTTTCAAATTTATTTCCCGGGCAATATTCGACAAATTTCATGAAAGGAACCATTTTTTTATTTGCTCGACAGGCTGTTGTTTTCTAACACGGTCATAATCCTTAAAAGGGCATCCACGCTGACGAATCCGCGCAATTGTATTTAGAATCGTAAATGATTCAGGAGATAAATCCTCCGTTAATTCCTCCCAAAATAATGGGGCTGCAACGGTGGCTTTTTCGGTGGCCCGTGCTGAATAAGGAGCCACAATCGTTTTTCCTTCTGCGTGTTGAATATAATCCAAATACAACCGATTTCCCCGATTTTTCTTCAAACGCTCAATCGTAAATATATCGGGCTTTTCCTTTACTAAGAGCCGGGCAATAGCTTCGGTAAAACCCCTTGTTTCCTCGTAGGTAAGCGCCCCTTCTTCAATGGGAATATGCAGCTGCATCCCTTTATTTCCAGAGGTTTTAACAAAGCTTATCATGTCAAGTTGATCCATCAAATGTTTAATCAGTTGTGCAGCGGTGACAGCCAGGCTGAATTCGCTTCTGCTTGGAGGGTCTAGATCAAAGACAATTTCATCTGGGTAGGAGGAAGAAACCTTTTGAAAAGGAATATGAAACTCGAGAGCACCGTGATTTCCCATCCATAATAACGAGGAAAGGTCGTTGCATAACATGAATTGTTCCCCATCATTCTCCCAGGATTCAATGAACTCAGGAGCATAGTCCGGTCTATGCTTTTGAAAAAAAGAATGTTCACCAATACCGTCAGGATAACGAATCAGCGTGACTTTTTTCTGCTTTAGAAATGAAAGCTGATAAGGAGCAATATGCCTTAGGTAGATCAAGTAGTCTCTTTTCGTAACCCTCGGCCAAAGCTCTTTTTCTAATTTAGAAGCTCCGATTTCCTCAGGAATCACAGCTAAATCAAAGTCTCTTTTTTCGACAGTGCAGTCATCAGGTTCGAGGTCAAAACGAAACTGTGAAAATACTGGTTCGCGGAGTTCCCCATTTTCAGCCCCCAGACAGTGAACATCAGCACAAATGCTCGGTGCAAGCTCCCACTTTTTCCCTCGTTGGGTTCCATGTTTTTTAAAAAATGTACGCAGCGTCTGAGACTGTTCTGATTCGATACCGTTTTTAACGGATCCAAGCGGAACACGCTGCCCTTTGTCCCATATTTCCATGTGATAGTAGCTGTTTTGGGGATCAAATCTTGTTAAAAACCCAGACACATCTTTCCAAAGCTTTGTCTTGATCCATTGTTTCGTCCGATGGCCAGGTTCATAACGGCTCTGTTTATGCTTAGCAATGATTCCTTCCGACAGGTGCAGGGAAGCAATCTTGTGGATTTCCTCTGAATCGTCGTAGGTTTCTACATATTGAATGCGGGAAGAGGGGAAGGATTTCAAAAACGAGGCTAGCTGCTTTTTTCTCTTTTTGTAAGGATGGTCGTTATCGGTAAGGAAATCAAAAGCCATATACGTAGCAGGGCGGCTTTGTGACGCAGCAATAATCTTATCATGATTCTGTAAACGTCCTCTTTGCTGGAGTCGTGCAAAGTTTGCTTGATAGGGGTTGTTCAAAATGACCAGCTCCCCGTCCAGCGTTAGTGGCAGATGAGTATGGTTAAAACGAGCGGCTGCTTCAATAATTTCAGGAAATTGCGCAGATAAATCCTTGCCATTCCGGCTGATCAACCGGCAGTCACTTTCCGTGCAAAATAAAAGGGCGCGGTATCCATCATATTTAATTTCATAAAGCCAGTCCTTTCCTTCCGGGACATCATCTGACATCGTTAACAGCATCGGCTTAATCAAGGTGGCTTCCTCCTTTTCATTCTTAGTTTATATCAGTCAATCCCTTTTAGTCATATTTGCTGTCATTTAACAAAAGCTAAAGAAAAAGGAGGAGCTATAGCTATGCACACTATGTGGAAAGGGTCTATCAGCTTTGGGTTAGTAAATATCCCGATCAAGCTGCATGCGGCCACTGAAAATAAAGATATTAAGCTAAGACAGCTTCATAAAGAATGCCAATCCCCAATCGAATATAAGAAAAGGTGCCCCGTTTGTGAACGAGAGGTCGAGCGAGATGAAATTGTGAAGGCGTATGAATATGCCAAAAACAAGTTTGTCGTGCTTGATGACGAAGATTTAAAAGCATTAAAGAAGGAACAGGAAGACAAAGCCGTGGAGATTCTTGATTTTGTAAAATTAGAAGAAATTGACCCTATCTATTTTGAGAACAGCTACTTTATTTCTCCCAATGATGGAGGATCGAAGGCTTATGGACTGCTTCGGCAAGCTCTTGAAGACACTGGGAAAATCGGAATCGCAAAAATTATCATTCGTTCAAAGGAACAATTAGCGATTGTCCGGGTGTACGAAAACACACTCTTAATGGAGACGATTCATTTCCCTGATGAAGTGAGGAATGTACAGGATGTACCTAATGTTCCTGAAAATACGGAGCTAAGCAAAAAAGAACTCACCACAGCGATATCATTAATTGACCAGTTAACTGCTGAGTTCGACCCAGATAAATACCAGGATGAATACCGGACAGCTTTAATGGAGCTCATTGAAGCGAAACGGAACAACGAAGAAATCACTACTGCAAAAGTGAAGCCGAAGCAAGCCAATGTCACTGATTTGATGGAGGCATTGGAAAAATCACTGGAATCAACGAAAGGAAACAAAAAGAAAACAACAAAGCGAAAAACAGTGTCCAAAACAAAGAAAAAGACATCTTAAACTGGGATAGTCAAAACGAGCGTGCAGTCATTCAGTATTTTGGGCTGTACGCTGTTCCTGCCAGTTTCTCATCCCGAACCAGTCGTGTAAAAACGTGATGATCGACACATTTGAAGGATATACGAGTCTGTCCTTGTATTTAAAAGGATTTTGCAGTACTCTCCAATATTTCCAAGCGATAGTCTCATATGCCCATTGTTTTCTTTTTTTGGTGGTATACCCGTGTTGAAGAATCATATGGACAAGCGTACCATTAGTAATCGATTCAAATAACAAGGTTGTCTATGCCGAGGAGGATTTAGAATTTATGTGTGGGATATTTGTTTCCATGGGTGAAATAGAAGAGAAAGAAATGGATGAAGTATTAGACTTGCTTTATCACCGGGGGCCGGACGAAGGGAAATCCGTTGTGCTGGATAATGTGAAGCTCGGCCACCGCCGTTTGTCTATTATTGGATTAGAAGACGGGATCCAACCGATTCATAATGAAAAAAAGGATCAATGGATCGTTTGCAATGGTGAAATCTACAATTATTCATCCATTAAGGAGCAATTACAGAGTGAAACAAATTTCCTAACTCATTCTGACAGTGAAGTTGCTCTTAAACTTGTGGAAACTCAAGGGGCAGAAGCGATCGATCAGCTGGACGGAATGTTTGCTTTTTTTATTGCTGATCAAAGAAATAACAGTTTTATCGTTGCCCGGGATACGTTAGGGATCAAGCCCTTATATTATGGAAGAGATGAACAAGGAAAATATGTCTTTTCGTCTGAATTAAAGGCGATCTACAGGTTTGTAGAAGAAGCCCATGAGTTCCCTCATGGCCATTACTTTACTCCAGAATCAGGTTTTGTCTGCTACCGCAAAATAGCAGAACCTGAACATGAATATAGTACAGATCAACTTTCTGATGTGAACCATCAGATCCGTCAGACCCTTGAAATTGCCGTTCAAAAACGGCTTGTCGCAGATGTAGAAGTAGGTGTACTGCTCAGTGGAGGACTGGACAGTAGTTTGATCGCTGCTATAGCAAAGAAATATCACAAGGGGCCATTTCCGCTCAAATCCTTCTGTGTAGGAGCTGAGGGCAGTGCGGACGTACGAAATGCACGAATCGTTGCTGAAGCACTCGGAACTGAGCATTATGAATACATTTACACTGAAGAGGAATTGATCGAGGCCGTATCTGATGTTATATACCATCTCGAATCATATGAACCCTCATTAGTAAGAAGTGCCATTCCCAATTATTTTGTATCGAAGCTCGCAGCCCAGCATGTGAAGGTCATACTGTCTGGTGAAGGAGCGGACGAACTGTTTGCTGGATACGCCTATATGGAAAAGTACCAGGAGACAGCGGATCTTAACCAGGAAATTATTCGGATCTTAAATACGCTTCACCATGTCAACCTGCAGCGTGCGGATCGAATGAGCATGGCGCATTCCCTTGAATTGCGTGTTCCTTTCCTTGATCTGGACGTCGTGGAGAACGCATTGAAGATTCCAGCTGGATTAAAGATTCACAAAGAGGAGCGCATGGAAAAATGGCTCTTAAGAAAATCTTTTGACGGAGAACTTCCTGATGAGGTCCTCTGGAGGAAGAAGGCGGAATTCTCTGAAGGAAGCGGAGCGCTGGATTTATTGGATCAGTATGCTGAGAAAAACATTTCGGATGATGAAATGCAGGCGCTTCAGTCTAAAGCCCCTATTGATATTCGTTCCAAACAGGAAGCTTTTTATTATAAAATTTTTACTCACCATTTTAAAGATCCGGCCATGCTTGAAACTGTCGGACGCTGGGCGACAGCCTAGTCTTATGAAACTGCCAGGGCTTTACAGCTCTGGCAGTTTTCTTTATGGTTGGAGCGTTAGAAATTCTCCCCGTTTCTTTTCTTCCCTGCAGAAATTGAATTATAATTAAGGAAATCGATCTTTTTTTCGATTTTTTTATCAGAAAAATCTGAATAATAAGTTCATATACTTGACTAAAGGAGGAATTTGATGGTACAGCTGGTCCCACGCGACCTTTGGAAAGCAAAAAAAAGAATTTCTTCACTCGCTTCCTATACACCGCTTTTGTACTCGGAGCCCTTATCACGACAGTTGGAATCCCATATTTATTTGAAGCTGGAGAATGACCAGCCAACAGGTGCGTTTAAACTGCGAGGAGCTGCAAACAAGATTTTATCCTTATCGGATAAAGAAAAAAAGCAAGGAATCGCTACTTTTTCAACAGGGAATCACGGGATTGCTGTAGCTTATGTTGGACAGCAGATGGGGATTAAAGCGACCGTATGTATTTCCAACCGCGTTCCTCAAGAAAAAGTGAACCGTTTGAAGCGGTTAGGAGCAGAAGTGAAAATTGTGGGCAGTAGTCAGGATGACGCAGAAGAATACTGTTATCAGCTGGAAAAAGAGCAGGGAATCAATATCATCAAACCTTTTGATGATTTAGAAATTATTGCCGGACAGGGAACAATTGGATTAGAGCTGATGGAGCAATGTCCGGACTTAGAGCAAGTGATTGTCCCTCTGTCAGGAGGAGGTCTGCTTTCAGGAGTCGGGTTCGCTTTAAAGAATATTGATCCCTCTATTCAAGTCACAGGCGTGTCTATGGAGCAATCCGCCGTTATGTATGAAAGCCTGAAGCAAGGCAGTCCTATCGTTATGCAGGAGGCAGAAACGCTGGCAGATAGTCTTCTAGGTGGTTTAGGACGGAGCAACCAATATACTTTTACAATGACAAGGGAGTATATGGATGAAGGGGTTCTAGTTCCAGAAACCTCGATTGCCCGCGGCATGTTAACACTAATGGATCTTCATAAGATGGTTGTTGAAGGAGCGGCGGCTGCTGGAATAGGATGGCTGCTGGAACAGAAATCATTAAGGAATCAGCATATCGCTGTAATTGTAAGCGGCAATAATGTCGATCACCAGACCATCGAGCAGGTGATTAAGACTAGTTAACCTATAGGGGTGAGAACATGGGGATCACAGTGGAGAGAATTTTGCAGCTGCCGGTCTTGGAAAAAGCCAAAATTCTGGCAGGAAAATCGATCAAAGATGAAAAAGCGGTAGAGTGGATATCGGTTATCGAAACTCCTGTAGAGAACTTTGTGCGGAGAAATGAGTTTGTTCTCAGTACAGGTATCGGCTGCGGAGACGACCCGATTTGCCTCGAAGAATACGTAAAAGATGTCATTCATTCCGGAGCGTCTGCTCTTGCGTTTGCGACAGGAAGATACATTTACAAAGTACCCGATCGGATTGAACAATTAGCTGAACAGAATGATCTGGTCGTCATTGAGATCCCTTGGGAAGTGAGGTTTGGTGATGTAATTCAGGAAGTACTGCGCGAAATAAGTAAAGAAAAAGAAGAAGAACAACAACAGGCGGAAGAACTGCGGCAGGAACTAATTAATTGTGTTCTCAATGGAAAAGGACTACAGGAAATTACGACGATTTTGTATGAAAACACAAAAATTCCTGTTGCCATCAGTGACCATAATAAAGTCATCCGGGCCAATCATCATTTTGATAAACGGTTAATTGATATTTTAAACGGAGAGGTGAACGGAGAGTATGAACTTGTTCCTCCAATCCCTTTTAGTGAACATCCTTTATATCATTATATTGAAAAATACCGCTTTAAAGAGGAAGAATGTTATCAATTAACCATTCTATCGAATTATAAAAAGCAAGGATATTTGTTGTTTAAACCTGCAGATGACCGGGAGTTAAGCTGGGTTGTGCTGAATATTCTCGAGCATGCGTTAACCGCATGCGCCCTTTATTTTGTCAAAGAAAATGCCATCGAGATGACGGAAATCCGCTTAAAGGATAATTTCTTACTTGATTTAGCTAAATCCGGAGTAGAGATCGATGACCATTTATTATCAAAAGCTCAATTGCTCGGCTATGATTTGAACCGTCCGTACATTTGTCTTGTCGGAAACATTCGATTTAAGAAAAAAGTGGATGCCCATATCGGTTCAGTGGACCACCCGGTGAAATCTTCTTCCATGCACAGCAGGAACTATTATATTCAAAAAGAAGTTACTCACGCAGGAGATGTGTTAAACCGTAGAACGATGACGACGTTTGAAAATGGGGAAGTGATTGTCTATTTAGAAGCTGATTCTCACCCCTATGCGGAAACGGCTAATCAGTTTTTAGACTTAGTAGAGCGGCGGTTGAATGAATTGCTGGCCGGGATTGTTATTTCCTGGGGAATATCTCTTCACAAAGAGGGAATTTACACTTTTTATCAAAGCTATGATGAAGCCGTAACCGCATTAAATATTGGGCGTCAGCAGCATGAAGAAGGGGAACGTACATTTTTCAGTGATACGAAGATGAACCGGCTGTTAATGCGGCTTTCTCATGATAAAGGGGTAGAAGGCATCGTGGAAGACACCCTGGCGCAGCTGATCGACTACGATCAAAGACGGCAGACGGACTTAATTCATACGTTTATTATTTATAATAAATACAACAGCAATGTCAGTCAGACCGCCCGTGCCCTTAATCTTCACCGGCAGTCTTTGCTGCACAGGCTGAGGAATATCGAACAATTAACAGGGCTGTCTCTCTTAAATGCGGATGATTTATTTCTGTTAGAGTTAAGCGTACGATTATGGATGCTGAAAAAAGTTAAGGAATGAGCGTCTCTCTGTTGGGAAACGCTCTTTTTTATTGATCAGGAATTTCTTCCACGACGGTTTCCCCAGCAGATACAATTTTCTGCAGAGCAATTTTCCATCGATCTAATTCCGGCTGGTAACTGATCGACTCTACTGCAAATGCTTCTTTGGCAGACTGGTTAAGGTCAAGCGCCTTCTTTAACGCTTCCTGCTGCGTCAAATCAGTTTCTTCATTCCTTGAGACATCTACCTTTTTCACCTTTCCTCCCTCTGCCTGTTCAGGATAAGATTCCTGCACAGGACCTTCCAGCCATACCTTAACCTTATACCCCTCCCATTCCTTCTCCGGAACTTGTGCCACCCAAACCGCTCTGGGATTGCTGTTTGATTTTGAACTTGGCGACTCCGTAATTAAAATCCTGTCTTCTTTTTGGTCGGTCACAAAACCAGTGATAGGAGTGGATTCTTCTTTCGCGTCAGTCTGACATCCTGCTAATAAAGTGATCATTCCAAATAAAATGGATAATCGATTCATCTTCATGCAAATTCCTCCCTGCCTGTCTATTTATTTAGTCGTTGAGAGTTTGAAATGGTTACAAAGTGACAGCTGGTGCCTTCTTTGTTAAGATGAAAATACCAAGTGAATAACCATGCAAAACTACTAGGGGGGCCTGAACGGGCTGAGAGGAAAGCAATGAAGCTTTCCGACTCTTACAAACCTGATCTGGTTAAGACCAGCGGAGGGAAGTAGTAAATCGACTTTTACGATATACGCTGCCTTTTCAAAACCAGATTCTTTTTGAATCTGGTTTTTTTTCGTCTTGTCCCTTAGAAAGGGAGGTAAATGACAATGAAAACCCGCACGTTAACTAGGATGGCTGTGCTGGCAGCTATCGGGACCCTTGGTTCTCAGTGGCTGTGGTTTCCAGCAGGTATTGCAAAAGCCTATCCTGTTCAGCACGCTGTTAATGTGATTGCGGCGGTTACACTTGGCCCGCTGCCGGCTGTCGGTATCGCATTTGTAATCGGAGTATTAAGGAATCTGTTGGGGATCGGTACTTTGCTTGCTTTCCCTGGGGCAATGATTGGAGCATTCCTTTCAGGCATTCTTTACCGGCTGTTTCAAAGGCCGATTTACAGCGCGCTTGGGGAAGTCATGGGCACAGGTTTAATCGGTTCTTTAGTATCTGTACCTTATGCCCACGTCCTTATGGGAAGCGCTGGAGGAGCTTTTGTTTTTCTCCCTTCCTTTTTAATCAGCAGCTTTACGGGAGCATTAATCGGCTGGTTTCTTGTCGTACGCATGAAGCCAAGTCGTGCGTTACCAACATTCTAATCTATTGGAAACTACTAGGGGCGCGATGATTCGCTGAGATAAGGCTGATCAAGCCTTTGTCCCTTACTACCTGATCTGGATTATGCCAGCGGAGGAAAGTAGTCATATCTCTCCAAATCTCTCCACTAGTAGCTTCCGAACTTTATGAAGGAGGCCATATTTGTGACATTTACAGAATTACTAAGAAAAGAAAATAATGATTTATTCGAAGCAATTTTTGATCATCCATTTGTTAGAGGGCTTGGCGAAGGGAATCTTCCTGCTGAGTCCATTGCCCATTATGTAAAAGCAGATTATGAATACTTGAATGCTTTCATGCAAATTTATGGAACAGCGATCTCCAAGTCTTCCGCCCGGGAGGATATCCTATTTTATAACGAACAAATTAATTTTGTCTTAAACAGCGAAATCCACCCTCACCGTAACCTTTGTGAGGTTATCGGAATTCGCTATGAAGACCTTCAAGGATACGCTCTGCCTCCTACAGCAGATCATTATGTGAAGCATATGCTTTATCATGCTCATTACGGAGACTTAAGTGAAATTTTAGCAGCTCAGCTTCCTTGTCCATGGACGTATTTGGAAATCGGTAAGCATCTGCGTGACCGCTTCCAGCCTGGCGAAGATCATCCTTTTTCCCCTTGGATTCACTTTTATGCAGATGGGGAAATGGAAGAGTTAACGGACCATTTGCGCAGCCGGCTGGATGAGTTAGCAGAAAACGTGTCTGAAGCTAAGGAAGCCAGGTTGAAAGATGCCTTCCGCAAGAGCTGCCAGTTAGAATGGGCCTTCTGGGATATGGCTTATAATTGTGAGCAATGGCCTTCCGAAAAGGTGGTGGTAAAATGAGAATTCCTTGTTCTTTAACGATTGCCGGTACTGATCCCAGCGGCGGGGCTGGGATACAAGCCGATTTAAAAACTTTTCAGGAAATAAAGAGTTACGGGATGTCCGTTATAACCTCTGTTGTTGCCCAAAACACGACAGGCGTACAAGCGGTACATCACCTGCCGGTTGAAATATTGAGAAATCAGCTTGAGTCCATCTCATCGGATATGCCCATTCACGCGTTTAAAACGGGGATGATCGCCAGTAAGGAAATGATGAAAGCTATTGCTGATTGGATCCCCGAAGTTTCCGCTCCTTATGTCATGGATCCGGTGATGGTTGCACAAAGTGGGGATCCGCTCATTGAGGAGGAGTCGAGAACGTGGTTGAGAGACCAGTTGCTTCCTTTTGCCTCAGTCGTAACCCCAAACATTCCAGAAGCAGAGGATTTGCTTGGGAAAAAAATTGAAACGACCGAAGATATGCAAATCGCGGCTGAAGAAATTGTGACGAAGCTGGGAGCCGGTGCTTCTCTTGTTAAAGGGGGCCATTTAAACGGGAAAGCGGTCGATTTCCTATTTGACGGCGATAAGATTCATTCCTTTTCAGCAGAAAGAATAGAGACAAAAAACCTTCATGGAACCGGCTGTACGTATTCTGCAGCGATTACCGCTTATTTAAGCCAAGACTGTGATCTTGTTCAGGCGGTTGATCAATCGAAACACTTTGTTACTGCAGCTATCCGCTCTTCCTTTAATATTGGTTCAGGAAGCGGACCAACTAATCATTGGGCTATTCGTGAGGAGGCAGGTCATAAATGAATGAGATTGTACAGAAAGTAAGAGCGCAGGAACCTTTGATTCATAACTTAACAAATGCAGTAGTGATGAATTTTAGCGCAAATGGGCTGCTTGCTTTTGGAGCTTCCCCGATTATGGCAAATGCTAAAGAAGATGCAGCAGATGTGGCAAAGCTTTCAAATGGGGTGCTTATCAATATCGGCACTTTGACTGAAGCCCAGCTTGAAGCCATGATAGAAGCTGGTAAGGCTGCAAATGAAGCAGGCATCCCGGTCGTGATTGATCCAGTTGGTGTAGCCGCAACCAATTTTAGAACCGAGGCTTTTCAAAGAATCGTAGAGCAGGTTCACCCCGATGTGATCAAGGGGAATGCAGGTGAGCTTGCTCATCTAGTCGGAATCGAGCTGGAAACCAAAGGTGTCGATGCAGTTGGCGAGGGGAACAGTCAGGAAATTGCCGGAAAAGTAGCCGTACACTTTCAAACGATAGCCGTCTTAACTGGAAAAGTCGACACGGTAAGTGATGGAAAGCAGACCCTTACGAATGAGACAGGCCATGCTTTGCTTTCTAAAGTGACAGGCGCGGGCTGCCTGCTCGGATCAATTATTACAGCCTGTCTCTCCGTTGAAGGAGAGAATTTAGAGAAGGCTTATGCCGCTGTGAAATATTACGGTATGGCAGCTGCGTATGCTGCTTCTCAAAGCGGTGTGAACGGACCTGGTACATTTCTTCCGCAATTTTTGGATGCGCTGACTATGGAACCGGATACTCTAGAGAAGGGACTAATGTAAATGGACCTTTCCTTGAGGCTTAGAAAGTATTTAGTCATGGGCAGCCAGGACTGTTCAAGAAATCCTGAAGAAATTTTACGAGAGGCGATTGCTGGCGGAATTACAGCTTTTCAATTCCGTGAAAAAGGCCCCCATTCGCTTCAAGGAGAAGAAAAAATAGAACTGGGGTTAAAGCTAAGGGCTCTCTGCCAAAAGCATGACGTATTGTTCATCGTGAATGATGACGTCGAATTAATCCATGCATTACAAGCGGATGGTATTCATGTAGGACAGGACGACCAGAGCGTGAACGACCTGCGGCCGAAATATCCGGATCTCATTATTGGGCTTTCTGTGTCCAATGATGAAGAAGTAGAAAAAAGTCCAGTTGAATTAGTCGACTATCTAGGGGCAGGGCCTGTGTTTCCAACTACGACCAAGCATGATGCAAGCCCGGTTGTCGGAACAAGCTGGCTGGAGAGCCTTAGAAGTTCTCATCCTCATCTTCCTCTTGTAGGAATAGGGGGCATCACTGTCGAAAACGCCCGTTTTGTAATAAATGCGGGAGCAGATGGTGTAGCCGTAGTATCAGCCATAACGAAAGCTGCAAATGTGAAAGAAGCTGTAGAGAATCTATGAAAAAGATGCGATCTAATCAAAGATCGCATCTTTAGATTGTCGAACTGTCAGACAGTTTTTTTGAGGCAAATACAAGTACAACTGAATTGGATTCGCCTTAGTATTGACTGGCATCAAGAAGCTTACTTTACTGTGTTTTTCATCCCTGTGGAAGTATCTCATGATAATAAGAGTTGGAACTTGCTTTTCTTTTGAATTCTAATTGCTTAAGCTTTTGAGATAAGAGGATGAAAGTTTCTATTTTGTAAAAAGGGAAGGGAAACGAGAGACTCTTATGGGAACAAAAAGACAGGGAAAGGCTCCGGAAGCCGCAGGCTGAGGAGACTTGCCGTCGCCCATGGAAAGCGAGCGTTTCCCTGACCCTTTTCTTCTTATCAATATTCAGAACCATTGGTGGTTTTATAATTTTCTTACCGTTCATTGGTCGTCTTTAGTTGGGATGCTTTTCATCATGTCCCAGCGCTCTATTGATTCAGGAGGAAGCGGGAATGGATTCGTCTGGTCCCAGCGTAGGAACGTCTAAATCGACCGTATCTGGATATTTTATCCCAGCTCCAGTGTTTAGAACCACTACCGATTCTCCTTTTTTAATCCAATCTTCCTCTCTTAATTTCCGGGCAGCAGCAAAGCAGGCGGCTCCTTCCGGGCATATAAACGTACCTTCTTTTTCAGCTGCCAGTTTTTGTTCTTGTAAAAGAGCGGAGTCATCCACTGAAACAGCACAGCCTTCTGTTTCGTAAACAGCATCCAGCACAAGAAAATCTCCAATTGCTTTAGGGACGTTGATGCCAAAAGCAACCGTCTCTGAGTTTTCCCAAAAGCTGGACTCACGTCTGCCTTCCTTCCATGCTTCGACAATCGGGGCACATCCTGAAGACTGAACGGCGACTAATCGGGGAAGCTTATCATTTTTCAGCCAGCCGAGCGCTTGAAGCTCCTTAAAGGCTTTATACACCCCAATCAGGCCGACTCCTCCCCCTGTAGGGTAGAGAAGGACATCTGGAAGCTCCCAATTTAATTGCTCTGCAATTTCAAGACCCATCGTTTTTTTTCCTTCAATCCGGTACGGCTCTTTGAGAGTGGATACATCATAGATTCCGCGTTCTTTTACAGCCTGGCTGACAATTTTTCCTGCATCACTGATCAGGCCGTCCACAAGAAACAAATCGGCCCCTGAAACTGCACATTCATTGCGGGTGATTTTAGGCGCGTCAATCGGCATGACGATCGTTGATTTAATATTTGCTCTTGCTGCATATAAAGACCACGCAGCTCCTGCATTTCCGTTTGTTGGCATAGCGATCTCCTCAACCCCAAGTTCCTTCGCTTTAGAAACGCCTACAGCAGCCCCTCTTGCTTTAAATGCCCCTGTTGGAATCACTCCTTCATCTTTCAAAAACAGCGGTTCAATTCCTATTTCCTTACTCAGTGAGGAGAGTCTAATCAATGGTGTCATCCCTTCACCGAGTGTAACTACGTGGGCTTTGTTTTGAACGGGAAGCAGCTCATGATAGCGCCATAAGTCAGGAGCTCTCGTAGTTAAATCTTCTTTTAACCAATCGGTTTTAAGAGAAGAAAGGTCGTAACCGACGAGCAAAGGAGATCCGCACGCTTCACACAAATGTTGTGGTTCATCACAAGAATAGACGATCGAGCACTTTGGACAGGACAAGTGAGATACATAGCTATACTTCATGTTCATCCCCTTAATTAAGTATATTTTCTTCCATCCTATCATACTCGGCTGCTGACTTGGGAAAGCCTGTTTCGCTGCGGACACGCTAATTTGTATAAAACGTCTCTTAAAAAATTCATACACTTTTTACATTACATTCATAAATTTCGTTGAATACAATGAAAGTACCATTATTTTAATATTCAGATAAATGGTAGGAGGGGGAATAACAATGGTGCTTCCTTTTGATATTTTAGAATATCATCAGCGACTTAAAGAGACCAAAGAGCGTATGGAGGAAAAAGGAATCGAAGTACTGCTCATCACAGATCCGGCAAACATGAATTACCTTTCCGGCTATGATGCCTGGTCTTTTTATGTACACCAGATGATGGTAATTATTGTCGATGAACCACAGCCACTTTGGATCGGAAGGTTTCAGGATGCCAATGGAGCCCGCGCCACCACTTGGATCTATGATGAAAATGTGATTGCTTACCCAGATTATTATGTTCATTCGACGACCTACCACCCGATGGATTTTATTGCGGAGATTCTTTCGCAAATAGGACAGGGGAACCGGAATATTGCGGTGGAAATGGACCACTATTATTTCACGGGCATGGCCTTGGAACGGTTAAAAAGAGGGCTGCCAAACGCCGCTTTTCACGATGGAACCCTGATCGTAAATCAAGTGAGAATTGTGAAATCAGACCAGGAAATTGAATATATGAGACGGGCTGCTAAAATAGCAGACCTCGCGATGGCCAAAGGTGTTCAAAGTATAAGCCCTGGAGTTCGCGAATGCGATACAGCGGCTGAAATTTATTATCACTTAGTAAAAGGAACCCCTGAACATGGGGGCGAGTACCCAGCGATTGTCCCTCTTTTACCAACTGGTGACCAGACGTCCATTCCCCACTTAACTTGGACAGAACGGCCTTTTGTGGAAGGGAATGCGGTCATTGTAGAGCTGGCAGGCTGCTACAAACGTTATCATGTGCCACTGGCACGAACCGTGTCTATCGGCCAACCTGGCGAAAAGCTGCAATATTTGGCTCCTGTTGTTTTAGAAGGAATCCAAAACGTTCTTACAGCTGCAAAGCCAGGGGTCACGTGCAGTGACTTAGAAGAAGTATGGCGCAAGAGTATTAAGAAATACGGTTTTGAAAAGGAATCGAGATTAGGCTATTCTGTCGGTTTAAATTACCCGCCGGACTGGGGTGAGCATACCGCGAGCATCCGCAAAGGAGATACCACAGTGTTAAAGCAGAATATGACTTTTCACCTGATTCCGGCTTTGTGGTTTGATACGGACGGCATAGAAATAAGCTCGACATTCAGGGTTACAGATAGAGGCTGCGAAAAATTTACTACCTATCCAGAGGAGTTAATCGTTCGCGACCATCTGGATTTAAGCGGACAAATCAGTTAAAGAGGAGGTGGCTGAGATGCACCTTTTTAACAGGGATCAAATTGAAAAAGTCGTGCAGTTAAATAAAGAAGTGATTCAAGTTATTGAGGATGCCTTTACAGCATTACAGACTAAATCTGTCCAAATGCCACCGATTATGAGAGTGGATGTCCCTGAGCATAACGGAGAGGTGGACATTAAATCCGCTTATATCAGCGGGTATGACAGCTTTGCCGTGAAGCTTTCCTCCGGATTTTTTAATAACCCGCAAAAGGGACTGCCAAGTGCAAATGGACTAATGATCCTTCTTAGCTCAGAAACAGGGATGCCTAAGGCTGTGCTTGCAGATAACGGGTTGCTGACGGATATTCGTACTGCTGCTGCTGGAGCTGTTGCCGCCAGACATTTGAGCAGGAAAGATAGTAAAACTGCGGGAGTCATTGGGGCAGGAGCCCAGGCCCGTTTACAGCTGGAAGCCCTCATGCAAGTGCGTTCCATTGAACGGGTGCTTGTGTTTGGAAGGAGACAGGAGCAGGCAGATGTCTATAAAGAGGATATGGAACGGAAGCTTGGGGTGGACGTGATCGTTTGCCGTTCACCTGAAACTGTGGTTACTGAAAGCGATATTGTGATGACCACTACACCGGCTAAAGAACCCATTATAAAAGCAGAATGGATGCATCCCGGACTTCATATCACGGCCATGGGGTCTGATGCTGAACACAAACAGGAGCTTGAAGCGAAAGCAGTTCTTTCAGCTGATCTGTTTACGTGTGATGTGAAATCCCAGTCGTTAAGACTTGGAGAGATGCGGATGGTCCATGAAAATGATAAAGCGATACAGCAGGCTTTGGAATTAGGTGAAATCACCAGTGGACAAAAACAAGGGCGTTCGAATAGCGAACAAATAACCATCTGTGATCTAACAGGAACGGGAGTTCAGGATACTGCGATCGCACGATTTGCTTTCGAACTTTTAGATTCTAAAGGGGGCGTATATCGATGAAAGAGACAAAGTTTGGTACAAAATCAATTTGGGCTGGCGAGAAGGATTCTTTAGCATTTGGAGCTACTCAAGTTCCAGTTGTGCACAGTGTTTCCTTTGGTTATGAAGATATGGATGAATGGTATGAAGTGGCAATAGGAAATAAACCAGGACATATTTATGGCAGAAACACAAACCCTACCGTCCAGGCATTTGAAGAAAAAGTCCGAATCCTGGAGAATGCGGAAGCTTCAACGAGCTTTTCAACGGGAATGGCTGCGATCAGCAACACCCTCGGTACGCTGCTGTTTCCTGGTGACCGTGTCGTGTCCATCAAAGATACGTATGGCGGAACCAATAAAATTTTTACTGAGTTTCTTCCTAAACAGCAAATAGAAGTTATGCTTTGCGATACAGGGGATCATGAAGCGATCGAACGGGAAATAGCGAAAGGCTGTAAAGTTCTCTATTTGGAAAGCCCTACGAACCCAACAGTTAAGATTACAGACATTAAGCGCATGGCTAAAGCAGGCAAATCCGTCGGTGCCACTGTAATTGTTGATAACACATTTGCAACCCCAGTCAACCAGAATCCAATTGAGCTCGGGGCAGATTTAGTTATTCATAGTGCAACCAAGTTCCTTGGCGGTCATGCAGACGCCCTCGGCGGGGTTGTTTGCGGCAGCAAAGAGCTTGTTGAGGCGGTGTATCATTACCGTGAAATCAATGGAGCGACGCTGGACCCTATGGCTGCTTATCTGCTCCTCCGCGGGATGAAAACGCTGAAGCTTAGAGTCGAGCAGCAAAATAAAAATGCTCAGGAAATCGCAGAGTATCTAAAAGGTTTTGAGCTTGTAGAAGGTGTTTATTATCCAGGTCTGCCTGATCATCCAAATCATGATATTGCGAAGACACAGATGAAAGGCTTCGGCGGCGTCCTCAGTTTCGCTGTGCGAGGAGGAGTAGAAACCGTGCGTCAATTCCTTCCGCAATTACAGTTCGCCAACCGGGCAGCAAACCTGGGCTCAGTAGAAACGGTTGTTGGCCCGTCGCGAACTACAAGCCACGTGGAATGTACACCGGCAGAAAGGGCGGCTATGGGAATTCCGGAAGGGCTGATTCGTTATTCAGCAGGCATCGAGGATATTGAAGACTTAAAGCAGGATCTTCATCAGGCTTTTCAAGCGATTCATACAACCGTTCAAAGTTAGGAGTGGTAGACTGATGACGATCAAAGTGACGGACTTAGCTTCCCAGGTCGAAGACTTATATCCAAAGCTTGTGGAACTGCGGCGTCATTTTCACAGCTTCCCTGAATTGAGCTTTTCAGAAAGAATGACCAGCGAAAAGATTCTTCTTGAGCTAAAAGCACTGGACGCTTTTGAAATAGAAAGCGGAGTCGGAGGGCACGGAATTATAGCCACCTTGAATATGGGGGAAGGTCCAATCATCGGCCTTAGAGCTGATATGGATGCTTTACCGATCCAGGAACAGTCCAAAGAGTCCTTTACTTCGCGGCATCCAGGAGTGATGCATGCCTGTGGTCATGATGCTCATATGGCCATTCTATTAGGAACGGCAAAATTACTTGCTGAAGCAGCCCATTCGGAGTTTCTTCAAGGCACCGTTAAGCTGATCTTCCAGCCGGCCGAAGAAGATTGTGATGAAAAAGGCGATACTGGAGCAGTAAAGATGTTAAACTCCGGAAAACTTGAAAGGTTAGACCGTGTTTTAGCCCTTCATATGTGCCCGTGGAGAGAAACAGGAAGCATCCAGATTCATGACGGCCCAAGCATGGCCAATAATGATAATTTCGAACTCGCGATTAACGGAAGCGGGGGGCATGCAGGCTATCCTCAGCATGTTACTGACCCTGTGTGGATCTCAACGTTTATTCTGCAGGCATTGTACAGCTTAAACAGCCGGAAAGTGAACCCACTCGACGTTGGCACACTTAGTGTTGGGGAGATCCACGCCGGCCATTCAAATAATGTGATTCCTCACACAGTGAACATCAAGGGGACGATGCGTTCCTACACTAGTGAGGTTCGGGAATTGCTTGTTCAAGAGCTCAAACAGACGGCCCAAATTGTAACAACGATGGGAGGAAGTTTTGAGCTGGATATTCAAAAGGGAGAACCTGCTCTTGTTAATCACCCGGAAATCAACCAAGTGATTAGAAAAGCTGCTGAAGGGTTGAGGATCGTCGAGGAACCCTTTGGCATGGGAAGTGAAGACTTCAGCCACATGACAGCAAAATATCCTGGTGCACTGTTTTTTCTTGGATGCGGCTTAGATCCAGAAAGAAGTCTGCACCACCCTGAATTTGATATAGATGAACGGGCCATGGTTCACGGAGTAACGATTTTTATGAAGAGTATCCAACACCTCTTATGGAAAGGAGAGTGAGTCCGAATGGCTGCAAAAATTGCCTTTATTGGCTTTGGTGGCGTCGGCCAGGCATTAGCGGAAATTCTGGAAGAACGGAGGGAGGATTTAAATAATAAACACGGACTTGAAACGGTGGTCGTTGCAGTAGCAGATATGAAAAAAGGTGCGGTGTACGACCCGGGTGGCTTAGAGATAACTGAACTTCTCCGTTGTGTTCGCGAAGAGGGAAGCGTAGAAGCTTATTCAGACGGAGCGCATACGGTGAAAGGAATGACCAGCCTTGAAACCATCGAAAAAACGAACGCCGATATTATTGTTGAAGTCACTTTTACGGATGTAAAAACGGGAGAACCTGCTATTTCACACTGTCGCACTGCTTTTAAGCACCAAAAAAGCGTGATTACAACAAATAAAGGACCGATCGCGCTTGCTTATCAGGAACTTGCGGAAATGGCAGCTGATCACGGAGTTTATTTTGGATTTGAAGGAACGGTCATGAGCGGGACACCTGCCTTACGTATGCCAAAGATTGCGCTTGCTGGAAATGAAATCACCGAGATTAAAGGAATTCTAAATGGTACGACCAATTACATTTTGACAGAAATGGAAAAAGGGCATTCTTATGAAGAAGCCTTAAGCGAAGCTCAAAAGCTTGGTTATGCCGAAGCTGATCCTACAAGTGATGTGGAAGGGTTTGATGCCCGCTATAAAACCGCCATCTTAGCCAATTATATAATGGGCGTTCCTCTTTCTCATACTGAAGTGGAATGTGCCGGAATTACCAACTTAACTGTAGATGACGTGCAGCAGGCTCTTAAAGAAGGGGCGAAATGGAAGTTGCTGTCCAGAGTCACGCTTAGTAATGGTCAAGTGTCAGCAAGTGTAAAACCAGAGAAATTGGCGGCTGATGATCCACTCGCTGCGGTAACAGGGTCAACCAATGCCATTCTTTATGACTGTGATTTAGCAGGACCGATTATGCTCACAGGGGCTGGAGCAGGGCTGAAAGAAACCGGTTATTCCCTGCTTATTGATTTGATTCATTTTCAGAAGCAGAACAGCTTTGCGAAAATCTGAGGAGGGGTCTTATGCATACAAAAGTAAAAGCCGTTAAAATGTTGCTGGCTGGAAAATGGGTACATGCTGAAGATACGTTCGAAGTGTGTAATCCTCAGAATAACCAGCCGATTGCAACGGTTCCTTTGGCCTCAAAGAAAGAGATGATTACGGCTATAGAAAAAGCAGATGAGGCTTTTCGCAATACCGAAGTATGGCCGACTCATGAACGCATTAAGGTGTTGAATAAAGTAGCCGCTTATATGAAGGAGCATGCAGAGACTTTTGCCCAAACCATTGCCTCCGAAGGAAGCAAGACGATTAATGAAGCACGCGGAGAAGTTAAAAGAGCAGCACAAACCATTCAAATCAGTGCAGAAGAAGCAAGAAGGCTGAATGGTGAAACCATTAATTTTGACCAGAATGAAGGAAGTGAAAATAGAGTAGGGTATCATTACAGATTTCCTGTAGGTGTTATAGGGGCAATCACCCCTTTTAACGACCCGCTCAACCTAGTGGCTCACAAAATAGGTCCGGCTATCGCAGCTGGTAATGCGATTGTTGTAAAACCAGCTTCGGTTACACCGTTGAGTGCCTTATTGCTGGCAGAAGCTTTTGTTGAAGCAGGTCTGCCCGAAGGATTTTTGTCAGTAATTACAGGTTCGGGAAGAGAAATTGGGGAAGAACTCGTCACTCATCCAGCTGTTCAAGTCATTTCTTTTACCGGCGGACCAAATGCAGGGGAAAAAATCACTCAAAAGGCCGGAACGAAAAAAGTGAGTATGGAACTGGGATCAAATTCCCCAGTGATCGTATTAAAAGACGCGGACCTTCACGATGCTGTGCAATCTTGTGTGTCAGGAGCCTTTTCAGCTGTAGGGCAGAATTGTATTGGAGTACAGCGGATTTATGTTGAAGAAGAGCTTTATTCTTCCTTTCTGGATACGTTTGTCAGCCGCACGGAAGAATTAAATGTTGGAGATAAGATGGATGAATTGACTGATATCGGGCCGATGATTAATGAAACAGAAGCCGAACGGGTGGAAGAATGGGTGGAAGAAGCCGTTTCAACCGGTGCAAAAGTTGAAACTGGTGGAAAACGGAGCGGTGCCTTTTATTCCCCTACTGTATTAACGGGTGTAGCGGAAACTGCAAAAATTTCAAAAGAAGAAATTTTTGGACCGGTCGTATTAATTGAATCCGTATCTGACTTGAGAGAGGCCGTCCAAAAATCAAATAACGTCGATTACGGATTGCAGGCGGGGATTTTTACAGCTGACATCAATCATGCTTTCTATGCCATTAAGCATATGGATGTTGGAGGCATTATGATTAATGACAGCAGTGATTATCGGATTGATGCGATGCCTTTCGGTGGTACGAAACGGTCGGGTATCGGCAGAGAAGGTATCCAATATGCCATGAATACGATGACAGAGCAAAAAGTCGTATGCTTCCGATTACAAGAAAATATGCTGTAACCAATGGGACGCTTCGGCGTCCTTTCTTATTGGAAACAAAGCTAGATATTTACATCCTGACTTTTTTCGTGAAAAATTGGAAAGATCCTTATAGGATAAGTTCGTCACGAAAGTAAATATTAAATGTGATGAATTCCTAAGGAGGAAGTACAACATGAAAAAAGGACTATTTTCGATCCTTTCCTTAGTGTTTATGGTAAGTGTCTTAGCAGCTTGTAACACCAATGAAGGTGCTATGGATCGTGGAAAATACGATTATAATCAAGTCAACTATGGACCTCAAAACCAAGGAAAGCCAGGTCAGTACAGTGATCGCCAGCAGGGGTATATTCAGCGGATTATCCCTGGGCAGAATCGTTTTGATGCAAACATTCCATATGAAGGATTAAATCCTAATGGAACGACTCAAACGCCGAACCAGTTTGATCAAGCGGAGCAATATGATAAAAATGGTGACCAAGTCAATACAAATGAAAACCGTGTCGATCAAGTCAATGGTGCTTTTCAAGAGCAAGTTGTCCAATTAACGAACAAAGCTCGTAAAAAACAAGGGCTTGACCCATTAAAAATTGATCCGGAAGTCGCTAAAGTAGCCCAAAAGAAAACAGATGATATGGCTAAGAAGAATTATTTCTCCCATACGTCTCCGACTTACGGTTCACCATTCCAAATGCTAAAACAATTTGGAGTCGATTATCGTACAGCTGCGGAAAATATCGCTGCAGGACAGCAGACACCAGATCAAGTAGTAAAAGGCTGGCTGAACAGCCCGGGACACCGTAAAAATATCATGAATAAAAACTTAACCCATATTGGAGTAGGTTATTCCGAAGATGGTTCATACTGGTCCCAAATGTTTATAGGCAAATAAAAAGCAGGGCGCATGTTGCGTCTTGCTTTTCTATCTTAAAATTCATGAGCTGAGAAAAAATGAGAAACATAAGAAAGGCGCATTTGGAAGGGGAGTATGGTTATGAAGCCGATGAAAGTAATCCTAGTTATACTTATGATCACCCAATTGTTAACTCCCTTTTCAGCGGAAGCTAAAGAAGGAGGTCATCTTGTTGCGATCGGCGATTCAATTCCTTATGGATATAATTTAACTGTGGATAATAAAATGCCTTCAGGTGCGGCGTTTCCCTACTTAATAGGTAACAAAGCTGGACTTGAAGTGACAAACCTAGGAATACCCGGTCTTACTTCTAAAGAATTGCTCCAAGCGGTAAAAACAAATAAGGTTTTCCGTGAAACCATTAGAGACGCAGACTACGTGCTCGTATATATTGGAGGAAATGATTTACTTAATGTAGTCAAAAAGAACAAAGGCTTAAAAAATGTAACGGTTGAAGAAATTGCTCCAGTCATCAGAGACTTACTTTTTAATGTATACGGCACGATTTTGACCCTCGATAAACTCACGGATGCCAAAATCATTGTATACAACATATACAATCCATATCCTGCTGCGGGAGATAAGTTAAATACGCCGTTAAGCTACATCAACAAGCAGTATGCCTCTTTAGTTGAATTATTAAGTCATTTTACTGAAGTAAAGCTTGTGAACGCATATAAGGCTTTTAAAGGTCATCCGGAATATATTCTCCCTAAAGATGTGCACCCAACATCGGAAGGGCAGAAGGTATTAGCCAGAATTGGGTTGAGGGCTTTGCATAGCTGAAAATGAATTCAGTGTTATAATACTCTTAACAACTTTAAGGTTAGGAGGATAACTAATGATACGGTTTGGAATCATCGGGACAAATACTATTACAGAAAAACTCTTAGAAGCTGCAAGTACGATGGAAGAGTTTAAGCTTACCGCTGTTTACTCACGGACGGAGGAAAAGGCGAAGACGTTTGCCAGGAAATATGGAGCTGAATTCACATTTACATCCGTGGAGGAATTTGCCAATAGTGACAGCATTGATGCAGTTTATATTGCCAGTCCCAACGCATTTCATGCAGAACAGGCAGTGACCTGTATGAGCCGAGGAAAACATGTCCTATGTGAGAAGCCGCTTGCTTCCAACCAACAGGAAGCTGCTGTAATGATGAAAGCTGCGAAAGAACACAAGGTGGTGTTGATGGAAGCAGTTAAATCAACGCTTCATCCAGGATTTATTTTTGTTCAGGAGAACTTACATAAGCTTGGAAAGATCCGCCGATACGTAGGGAACTTCTGTAAATATTCTTCCCGTTATGATGCGTATAAAGAGGGAACTATACTTAATGCCTTTAATCCTAAATTTTCAAATGGGTCGCTTATGGATTTAGGGGTGTATGGAATTTATCCTATGGCCGTTCTTTTTGGGCAGCCTTCGCAAATTCAAGCAAGTGGAGTGAAGCTTGAATCTGGTGTAGATGGAGAAGGAAGTATTCTCGCTTCCTATAACGATATGGAAGCTGTCATCATGCATTCAAAAATAATAAATTCTTTTTCTGCTTCTGAAATCCAGGGAGAAAAAGGAACCATGATCATACCGAATATTTCTGAGCCGGAAGAAGTTAGCATTCAGTATACAGATGGGGAACAGGAAGAATTCTCATCTGATGGTTTACAGCATCCTATGTATTATGAAATGAAAGAATTTATTAAGATCGTCGAAGAAGGGAAAGATCAGTCACAAGTGAATTCGTTAGAAAACAGTTTGATTACGGCTCAAATCATTCAGGAGGCACGCCATCAAATTGGAATCAGCTTTCCAGCTGATCATCATACGGTTTAAAAAAGTGAGCCCGTGTTTTTGGCGTGGAAATACACCAAAAACACGGGCAGACCACTTTCTATGGAGTTATGCACGATCATCCAATTGCCCCTGAGTGATATCCAAAGACCAAAGCCCAGCATTCAGTATAATTTGAGAGTGGGTAAGGATTACTTTGTTTTGGAACATAGGACCATCCAATACAAATGTATGGTATTCCCCGTATTCACCCATAACACAAACATCCATATTCTGAATATCGTTAAAAAAATGCCAGTCCAAAAACCGGCCTGCCCATGTTTGGTCAAAATGCTTTTCAGAAGCACGGCAGACGATTGCTGAAAAACCAAGCTCAATAAATTCCTCAAGAAGCTTATGGGCCTTATCTTTTGCAATCCAGATTGGAAATAAAGGCTCGAGTTCCGCTTTGCGGGCCACTTGCTCATTCCATTTTCTGTCTTCTTCCGCATATAAACTTCCGAAAATTATTTCCTCTATGCCATATTGGAGTTTTAAATCTTTAAGCGCCGAGATTAAGGAGCTTTCATAGTGATCTGCGGAGTCCACTAAAATTAAAGGCAGACTTAAAGCCTCGGCCTGCAATTTTAAGATCCCCAATTTTATTCCATGGGCATGATTACGCTCATCACGTATTGATACCATTGATAATAAACAAACGATATTCTTGTTTTCCTTTACAGCATGGTATAAAGCTAGTGAGCTGTCTTTTCCTCCGCTCCAGCACACGGCAGCTTTTTTTCCTTTAACCTTCTTCAAAGCTCTCCCCGCCTTTTATGGTTCCCCTCTTTTATAGATGCAGTTAAATTCATTCGCTGTTTATCCAGTGTACCACAATCAACTTTTAACTCTTTTATGAAAAAAGCAGACCCTGAATACCAGGATCTGCTTTTATAAACTTGATAAATACTGAATTGAAGCCTTACTGCTATCCTTGCTCGTCATTTACCAATTCTGCCATCTCCTGCCTGGATAACTGATACTTCTTATGCTCCAGTCCCCATTTATTCATGGCCTTAAGAAAGGGAGTAGTCGTTTTTCCGTAAGGGGTCAAGCGGTATTCAACTTTAGGAGGAACTTTTTGATAATCAATCCTCTCTACCAGCCCATCCTCAATCAGCTTGCTCAGTTCACGGGACAGGATCCGGGAGGAGATATTGCCATTAATTGCGCGTCGCAATTCATTGAATCGCAGTTTGTGAGTATGGAGAAGTTCCCATAAGATCAGCCCTTTCCATTTTCCGCACACGACTTCGAGAGAGGTGTCTATTCCTGTTTCATAATCCCTCACCTGATTCACCTCGGTTTGTTTGATAGTTTATGCCTTGCTTTGTTTATCAATTGCTTTTTGATACCCTTCCATTATTCCTTGAGCATATACTTTGTTTAGTACGGTCATCGTCTGAGGAATGATTTCGTCGTCAGCAGTATCGGAAATTTGGTTTAATAAGTCTACCAATTCCAGGAACTCTTCAGAGAGTGGAAAGATAGGTTTAATGTTATTCCTCATGTTATCACCTTCCTAATTAGTTCGGAAAACATTTCTGATATAATTCTATTGCGTTTTCTTTATAACGACAAGTACTTACAAAATTGTAACTATAAAAAAATGACAAATTAGAAAAACATGAAAGAAACGTAATTTTATGAATTAATTCACGTTCATTAACTCCTTTCTTATGGCCTCTATGTGAAAGCTTGATGCTCTAAAAACTTTTGGAGGAAGAAAACTATATTTAAAAAATGAAAGCTGGAATAAGTCCGTATTTTTGTATTGTTTCGAGTTGCGTATATTCGTAAATCGGATTAGTTCTCTATCCATTGCATATCCTGTATAATTATAGGAACTTTCAGGCAATGGAGGAACAATCCGTGAGAACCATTCTATCTTATGTTTATACATATAAATCCCCAGCCGTCATCGCTTTGCTGCTCATGCTTGTAGAGCTGGCCGTTGAATTGCTGCAGCCGCTGCTGATGGGGAGGATCATTGACGAAGGAATTCTAAATCAGGACTTTACTTATGTCTCGGTTTGGGGCTCCGTGCTCATAGGGCTTTCCTTACTAGCCTTTACCGCTGGAATTACGAATTCATTTTTCGCAGCGAAAGCCAGTCAGGGAGTCGGATTTGACCTGAGACGAGATCTCTTTAAAAAAGTACAAAGGTTTACTAATGAAAACTTTCAGTCCTTTTCCACTCCGGGTTTGATTACTAGAATGACAAATGACGTGACCCAGATCCAAAACCTGCTGTTCATGTTTGTCAGGATTGCTTTGAGAGCTCCATTATTTATTATTTTTGCCATGGTGATGGCTTTTTCAATTAACGTGAAGCTTGCAGCAATTCTCGTGGTTACTGTCCCTGCCTTGCTGTTGTTTTTAATATGGGTGCTGTCTAAAGGGATCCGGCTTTTTAAAGATGTACAAAATAAGCTCGACCGAGTGAATACAGTGATCCGTGAGAACTTGACCGGCATCCGCCTCATTAAAGGGTTTAACCGTGGGTCTTATGAAGAATCCAGGTTCCAGCAGGTAAACGAGTCATTAATGGACAAAAACAAGCGTGCATTATGGCTGATGGAACTCGCTATGCCTACAATTATGCTCGGCATGAATATCGTCATCCTCGTAGTGATATGGGCTGGTGCAGCCCAACTGCAAAATGGCGGAGCAAGACCTGGAGAAGTTGTTGCTATGGTGAATTACGCTACGCGGATCATGTTCACCTTCTCAGCATTCACCTTCCTTATCCTCGTTTTTTCCCGCGGAAATGCTTCTGCTGGGAGATTAAGCGACGTACTTCAAGAACGTACACCGGCCTACTTGGAAAAGCAGGGTAAAGATGTAAAGCTTTCTGGCAGCATCCGTTTCGAAGAGGCAGGCTTTGCCCACCATTCTGTAGACGTACTTAAAGGGATAAGCTTTGAAGCAAGCGGTGGGGATACCGTTGGAATTATAGGCGAAACAGGTGCTGGAAAGACGGCTCTCTTAAACCTTATACCCCGTCTTTATGAAAAGAAATCAGGGAAGATTTATTTGGATAATTGGGAGATTAGTGAAATTGATGTGAAATCACTAAGACAACAAATAAGTCTTGTCCCTCAGGAAGTCCATCTTTTTTCGGGAAGTGTTAAAGAAAACATTGCCTGGGGAAAAGAAGACGCAACGGAGAAAGAGATTGTTCAAGCCGCCAAAGCCGCTCAAATTCATAACTTTATCAGGACTTTACCCAATGGATATGATACGCGGCTTGCTCAAAAGGGAGTGACCTTTTCCGGAGGACAGAAACAGCGTATTTCTATAGCGCGGGCTTTAATTAGAGAGCCGAAAATACTTATCCTGGATGACAGTACAAGTGCCCTGGATGCTCAAACAGAAGAACGGTTATTAAAAGCACTAAAAGAACTGCAGTGTACGGTATTTATGGTCGCTCAAAAAATCAGTTCATTAAAAGCAGCCGATACAATTTTAGTACTTAAAAAAGGGGAAATTATCGCCAGGGGAAGTCATGAAGAGTTATTGATGAACAGTGAAACCTATCAAGAAGTCTATCAATCCCAATCGCAAAAAGAGGATGTGAGCGGCCATGGCTGAAGTTAACAAGACGAATCGTACGCCAATCAGGCGCCATCAGGGATTCGGAACGGCGCCTCCGAAAGTAGACGATATCCGTTCAACTTTAAAGCGAATTTGGACATATATGGCAAGTGAAAAGAAGCTGTTCTTCATAGTTCTTGGATTTATTATTGCCAGTTCAGGTCTGTCGCTTCTAGCGCCCTACATACTCGGCCTTACGGTAGACAAAGTCATTGCTGACCCTGCTGCTGATACTTTAGGGAAGATGCTTACGTTTTTGTTTGGAATTTATTTTTTTCAAGCGGTATGTTTGTGGCTGCAAAATTATTGGATGATTAGTATTGCACAAAACACAGTCTTTGATATGAGGAGCCACTTATTCTCACATTTACAAAAGCTTCCGATCTTATTTTTTCAAGAAAATCAACAAGGCGAATTAATGAGCAGACTGACTAACGATGTGGATAATGTCAGCAGAACTTTGAACAACGCTGTCATTCAATTTGTGACGAGCGTTTTGACGATTACGGGTACGATCGTAATCATGCTCTGGCTGAGTCCTTTGCTCACTCTATTGACGCTTACAATTGTTCCTGGCATGTACTTTGGGATGAAGTGGATTACAAAACGGACAGGGCGCTACTTTAAAGAACAGCAAAAAAATCTGGGCGTCGTCAATGGTTACGTGGAAGAAATGTTTTCTGGTCAAACGATCGTTTCCATGTTTTCCAGAGAAGAACGAGTTATGGAAGACTTTGAAGAAAAAAATGATGCTTTAAGAGAGTCAGGGTATTGGGCTCAGGTCTATACGGGTTTTATTCCTAAGCTGATGAATATGCTGAACAACGTGAGCTTTGCAATCATCGTAGGGGCAGGCGGGCTGCTTGCATTGAATGGAGCGGTGTCTATTGGAGTGATCGTAACGTTCACCACTTATTCGCGGCAATTTACCCGCCCGCTCAATGATCTTGCAAACCAGTTTAATATGATCCTTTCTGCAGTTGCAGGAGCCGAGCGTGTCTTCCAAATCATTGATGAGAAGGAAGAAAAAGAGGATGAATCTGAAGCGGCAGCGATAACTGGCATGAAAGGGAAGATAGAATTTAAGGATGTACATTTTTCGTATGAGAGTGGACAAGAGACGCTGAACCATATTAACTTTACCGCTGAACCAGGGGAGACCGTAGCATTGGTAGGACCGACAGGAGCAGGGAAAACGACGATCATTTCATTATTATCCAGGTTCTATGATGTCAACTCAGGAGAAATTCTTGTGGATGGCAGAAGTATTAAACAAATCACAAGAACCAGCTTGCGGAGCCAGATGGGGGTAGTTCTCCAGGACTCCACCATGTTTCATACAACAATTAGAGAAAATATAAGATATGGACGGCTGAAAGCATCGGATGAAGAGGTAGAGCACGCTGCCAAAGCTGCTCATGCTCATGAATTTATTATCAACCTGACCCAAGGGTATGATACGGTCCTTGATTCTGATGGGAAAGGGGTCAGCCATGGACAGAGACAGCTTTTATCAATTGCACGAGCAATGCTTGCAGACCCTGCGCTTTTAATTCTGGACGAAGCGACAAGCAGTATTGACACAGTGACAGAAATGAAAATTAACGACGCACTTTCAAAGCTGATGAAAAAGAGAACGAGTTTCGTAATTGCTCACCGGCTCAACACCATTCGATCGGCCGATATCATCATTGTGCTTCGTCAAGGGGAAATAGTTGAGAAAGGAAGCCATGAGCAGCTTCTTAAGAAAGGTGGCTTTTATGCGGAGCTTGTAGCAGCCCAACGTGCAGAAAACGAGGCTACGATGTAAACACATAAAAGTGACTCATCCTTGTGGCTGTCGGTGTGATGATACGTACCTCCTTTATTTATCGAAAACTGTGGAGAGAATTCTCCCCAGTTTTTTTATGTTGAAATGCTGACAAGGTCTAAACCATTTAAAGATGATGAACATACGATAAGAGTAAAAGGGGGTGAAGGGATGTCAAGCGAAAGAGATTATATCCGCTGGACAGATGTCCCTTATGCAGGGGAGAGTGTACCGCCGACTATTTCGGGAGGGGTAGAACCAACGGCTGGGAATTGGCGGACGTATTTTATTAAGCATAGCAAAAGGCATGGTTTTGAAAAGCTGGATGGCCGACCAATCCGCTTAGCGATTCGTGATCCTAAAACGATTGATTGGCGCGAGCAGCTGAAGGTAGTCCAGAAAACGTTGAAAAACTTAACAGAACGTCAAAAGAAAATTGCAGCTTATTGGGGGTCTGGACCACCTTCAAAACAGTGGATCCCGATAGTAGATCGTTTGATTGATACCTATAGCGTGGAAGCTCCTCGAGCTGCCCGGATATTGGCTGGCTTATTTGCTGGGATCAATGATGCCTTTGTAGTTTGCTGGCATTTGAAATATAAATGGCTGGTTGCGCGCCCTAATCAGTATGACCGCCATCTTGCTACGTATTTATGCACACCAAACCATCCGACCTATCCTTCGGGCCATGCTACTGTTGCAGGGGCTGCAGAAGTCATATTAAGCTACTTCTTTCCAGCAGAAAGAAGAAAGCTCCAGCAGCTAGCGGAAGAATGTGCGAATTCAAGGCTTTATGCAGGCGTTCACTTTCCAGCCGACAATGAACAGGGACTAAGGCTTGGAAGGCAGATAGGAAGGATTGTTACGGAACAATTAAAAGAAGACAGGGCTGATGGTCATCCGTTAGACCGTCCATTTGAATTGTATAGGAATGCTGAGCTATTACCGGAAGATTACGAACAGGTCATACCTTATGATTATCCTGATAACTGTCCGTCACTGTTATTGGGAAGAGACGACGAAGAATCCGAAACGGACTGGCCGGACCCAAAGTTATTTTACTAAACGAACCTTTCTTATAGATCGAGGCTAGTGGGTGAGTAAGGCAAAGTAGAAAGGACTACATGATCAGAATTCAACTTCCTTTCTGATTATTAGCAAGCAAAAGAAGCTGTGAGGTCCACAGATTTCAGGCTGTCGAAAAGTCTCAGCAGCTTGATTTTTTGCCTCAATCAAGAAAAGCACGACAACATGAAATGGAAATCGGAACGATTGAAGAACTAGTGTTAGAAAAAAAGAACTGTATGCGCTGCTTTACTGCTGTTTGCGTGGAAAAGAAAAAGTAAAGGAACAGGCGCTGATGACAGCTGCCTGTCAGAACATGAAAAAGATTGTCCTCCATCTAGCTAGGGTGAGATAGGTGAAGGAAGTCTTTTTTCTGTCTTTAAAGAATACCAAGGAACGAGGTCCCTTCCACTCCTGCGGAAGAACGAGTGAGCCGAGACCGCCGAGCGTGGGTTTCGCGAGGAAGCTCGGGCGCTCGTCCGCGGAATGGGAAGGTGCAATCGCTCCTGGCGGTAAGGAAACTTGTAGAAAACACGAGGTTTCTCTACAAGCTGAAAGCTGTGGAGTCGACAGCTTTTTTATTAGATAAAATGGGTCATTGATCATTCCAAATAACTTAAAATAGAAAAGTTACATTTTCCCGCAATAGCATTAGACTGAAAAACGGCTTAATAGTTTTTCCAGCTCTTGCGAGGAATTGTTTAATTGTACAATGGAATGCGAGATCTCCTCTGCAAATGAAAGCTGCTGGCCTGAAGAAGCGGAAACGTGATTCATTTGGCTTTTGGATTCCTTAGCACTGGAAGTGGATTCTTTTAAAGAGTACAGGACATCCTGAGAGTTTGTATAGATATCATTTGAGGAGTGGGATACTCCTTTCATATTACTCGTAATATTCTTAATTAAAGCATAGATTTGGTCAAACTTTTTCCCGGATTTATTGATGTTGGTAATCCCTTGCTCTGTTTTACGTAACACTACACTCATGAGTTCTGAGGATTGTTGAACATCATTCTGAATGGATCCGATTACTTCTGTAATTTCTTCTGCAGACAGTCTTGACTTCTCCGCTAAATCCTTCACCTCATTTGCGACTACTGAAAAACCTTTTCCATGTACTCCTGCCCGGCTTGCTTCAATCGTGGCATTTAACGCTAGTAAATTAGTCTGCTTAGATATTTTATTGATAATTTCCACAAAGGAAGAGATTTCATTCGATCGTTTTTCCAGCTCTTGAATAACTTCAGAAAATTTCTGTACCGATTGGGAAATTTCATTCATGTCATTGTCAGTCGTAACGATTAAAGAATTTCCGTCTTCAGCTTCGTCTGTTGCCAAGCTGGATTGTTCAAAAACGAAATTCGACTTGTCTTTAATCTGTTCCACTTCTGCTAATATCCTATGGAATTTTTCATGATTCTTTTCATTTTGCGAAAGCTGCTGTTCTACACCTTCATTGACTTGTTCAATTGCAGTTGAAACGTGGGAAGTAGACCGATAGATTTCCTCTGCACCTTTGTTAAGTTCTGCTGAAAAATGAGACACGTGATTAGCTGTTTCGTGCGATTGCTGAATGATTTCCTTTAAATGGTCTATCATTGAGTTTAAAGAATTCTGCAAACTTCCAATCTCATCTTTCGAGCTGATTTTGACCTTTTCTGAACCTAAATCTCCTTCTGAAATACGGTCAGTTAATGCAGACAGCTGGATAATAGGTTTCACAATCATTTTAGAAAAAAACCAATACAAAAGACCTAGAGAAGCAATGAGAATAAGTGATGAAAGAATCGAAGAAACAATAACCTTCTGAAAGCTTCCAGATGAACTTAGCTCGATGGCGTCGTTTTGATTTTTCGTTTCCTCAATCATTTTACTGAAGTCAGCGAAGATAGCATTGGATTTGTTTTCAAGCTCTTGTTGGGACTCTTCCATTCCACTCTGGTTATAGGTAATGATTTGAGGAATTAATCCAGTTAAAATAATTGTCTTCATTTCTTCATGGTTTGTTTTAATACTGTTTATGTAGGAGGCCTGTGACTTGGCGAGTGGATTCGATTCCAGAGCAGAAATCAGCTGTTCAAATTCCTTTTCAGCACTCTTATACTCGTTGACAAACGAATCATCCTGGTTAATCGCAAACCGGTTTAGCAAAAGGGTCTCCTTTTGGAAAAAGGACTGAATATTAGACAGCTGCGAAATATAATTCGAACTGCTTTTTAAGGCATTCACATCTTCTTTAAGAGATTGGATCTGATAAATAATTAATAGAAAACTCAACGTTGAAACAAGCAGAATAGGTAAAAACATAAGCAGTACCTTCTTCTTTAGGTTCAGCTTAGTGAATAGCTTAAGTTGGTTTAGGTATTTTGCATTATTAAGACGCGGCAGGTTTGTTATGCTTCCTTTTAACCGATTGATTATGGCATTGATCATGAAGTCTCCCCCTTGTTTGTAGTTACTAAGTCCCGTACATATGCTACCAAATTCCTGTTAAGGGGAAGTAAAGATACATGATATTTTTGTTAAATTTTACGGCAAGTAAAAAACACACGTGCTGGACGTGTGTTTTTTATAATTCTTTATCTGTTGGCATAATGATCGCCGCTGCAATATAAACAAGCAGTGTGAAGCCGCTTGTTACAATAACAGAGAGAACAAATATGATTCGGAGGAGGCTTGCATCAAGATTATACAGCTCGCTGATTCCTCCCAGCACTCCTGTAAGCTGGTGGTTGCTCGTTGACTTATAAAGCTTTTTCATAAAATAAACACTCCTTTACATGCCCTTTGTTTACTTAGGAAATTGTAGTCCCCAAAGGCAGCGTGTATGTCACTTTTTTGGGCTATTCCCGTTCTCTTTGCTTTTTATGTTTACTTTTCCGGAAAAAAATACGGCACCTCCACCCATATCTGCTATCCGATCGGGCGTCAGCGCATTGACCGGCGCTTTCGGCCATAATCCCTGGCATACGAGAACTCCTTCCAATACATGATCACCGACATCTGCAGGGAGCTCACACATTCCACGATCATTCCAGACAATTACCGAATCTCCACTTTCAATGCCTTCCCGCGCTGCGTCCTTGTTATGAATGAACAGCTTGGGCTCTTTTTCAAGCTGCTGGTGTTTTTCCTGACTTGAGAAAGTAGAATTCAGAAAGCTGTGATTCGGACCAGGTATGAAGGTATATTCATAGCCTTCTTCCGTTTGGTTTGGAACATAAGTGGGAAGAGGAGGAAGTCCGTCTTTTTCCATCGTTTCAGAGTAGAGCTCTATTTTTCCGCTGGGTGTCGGTAAACGGCCTATAGGCATCGAGCCTTCCCTCTTAGCAAAGTGGTCTTCTTTGAGCTTTGTCCATAAATCCTCCGTAAAATAAGGGTTCTCCGGGTTATTTAACGCTGAATAGATTAAATCCTCATCCTTTTCAAACAAAGCAGGTTCTTTATACCCCATACCTTCTGCCAGCAGACGAAAAACCTCAGCATTTGATTTGCTTTGCCCATAACCAGGTATGACAGGCGCTTGAAGATGAAGGTAATGGTGCCAGTATGATGTGTACAAATCCATATTTTCAAAAGAAGATGTTGCGGGTAGAACAATATCAGCGTAGCGCGCACTTTCCGTTAAAAATAGATCGTGGACAACAGTAAATAAATCCTCCCGTTCTAGTCCTTTCACGACATTATTCGTATCTGGAGTAACTACGGCCGGGTTACTATTATAAATAAACAACGATTTAATTGGCGGTTCGGCACTTAACAAAGCTTTTCCCAAAGTATTCATATTAATCGAGCGAACCTCATGGTCTGGCCGAAGATGATCTGCTTGAAGAGCGGATTCATTTAATTGCATGTAACCTAAATTTGATTTAATTGCACCTCCGCCTTTATGTTTCCACTGACCGGTAATCGCAGGAAGGCAGGCGATGGTCCTGACACACATGCCTCCATTATCATGATGCTGAATGCCGTTGCCAATTCGAATGAAAGCAGGAGAGGTTTCTCCGTAAAGCTCCGCTAAGCGGTAAAGGTCTTCAATAGGAACTCCAGTAATGGCAGACACTCTTTCCGGCGGGTAATCTTTGACGTGGTCCCTCAGCTCTTGGTGTCCTTTAGTGAAGGAATGAAGAAACTGATCATCCTGCAGATTCTTTCTGAACAATACGTGCATAAGCCCTAAGGCAAGAGCAGCATCGGTTCCCGGTTTTACGGGAATAAACCAGTCTGCAAAGCGTCCGGTCTTATTTTTATGTACATCGATGGTCACGATGGTCGCTCCATTTTTTCTGGCTTTTTGAGCAAGAGCTACTTGATGCATATTGGTACTAACCGCGTTTATCCCCCAAAAAATGATGAGCTTTGAGTGGATCGTTTCTTCAGGATCTGTACCAAACCCGCCGCCCATCGTATAGGTGTATCCTGCAGCTCCTGCTGAAGAGCAGATCGTACGCTCCAATTGACTGGCCCCTAAGCGATTAAAAAAGCGACGGTCCATCCCTTCTGCATTCACTCGGCCCATATTCCCGTAAAAACCGTGCGGCAAAATGCTTTCAGCACCGTAATTCTTACTGAGATCCTTCCAACGACCAGTGATCGTTGAAATGGCTTCCTTCCACGTTACTGGCTGAAAGCGGGCTTCTCCTTTTTTGCCGATTCTCTTAAGTGGGCAGGTGAGTCGTTCTTCATCATATAATCGTTCTGTCATATGACGGACTTTATTGCAGATGCTCCCTTGGGTTACGGGGTGGCCGGGGTCTCCTTCTACTTTTGTGATTTTTCCATTTTCTTTATGGATGAGAAGACCGCACTGGTCGGGACAATCCAATGAACAAACGGAAGGGAAAACTCCATTACGTTCATTTTTGTAGTCATTCATAAATAAGCAACCCCCTTGCCTTAACGCAGTTTTATTCATGGTATCATATGATGCAAGCGATAAGATTAAGTAGTTGCCTGATTCTCATTTGTTTGATTTTGTTTCCCATTTTCAGATGGGGTGTTTTTCTTTCGAATCCGGTTTTTAATAGAGAGGCCGGCCCATACGAATAAAGGAAGGACTAAACCATGGGTCAAAGCATATGGAAACCACGTATTTTTTACGAATGTTTCGTAGTAAGCCACGTTAGGATAAGCAATGATAGAAAGAACGATGATTCCTATTCCAATCGGAAACAGTAAGGGACGGTGATTCTCCATTTTTAGAAATTGAGCAATTCCTACGGTGCAGGCATAGTAAAGGATTGTAAGCTTAAAAAAAATGGTGAGCATCCAAATAATCGCGACAATAATTTCCAAACCTTCTAGAAAACCTGCAATGTTAATTTTCTCTGCAATTACATAACTTGGATAATTATTGATGGACGTAAGATCGCTGCCGAGCACAAGAATACTCAATAATGTGATAGCAACCAGAACCCCGCCTCCCAATAAAACACCGAGAAGCCAACCATGAATGGCTTTTTTTCTTTCTTTCACGTAAGGGAAAATCATTAGTAAAATGATCATTTCTAATAGCGGAGTTCCTATTACAACCGTTGAAGCCCCTAAAACAGGTGTCAAACCTTCCCCAAGCATAGGCTGAAGATTATCTACTTTGATTTGCGGAGATACAGCGGCTAATAAAAAGCAAAATAACAGGATGATCCATGGTACAAATATTTCAGAGGTCCGCCCGATCGCTTCAATTCCAAGCCAAGCTCCCCAAATTACAACGAGAAGAAACAGGATATGTGTAAACTGCAGCGGTGTATCCGGAATGATTTGTGTCGTCATAAAATCGCCGATATTCCGCAGCACTAATGCCGCCAGAATATAGATGAATGAAAGGTAAAAGAAACAGAGGATACGCCCGAAAAAACCGCCGAACGTCTCTATTACTCCTTGAACGAAAGTCTTTCCTTTCATCATTGAACCAATTTTGCTATAGAAGAGCATCAGCAGCAACCCGATGAGTATAGAAAGGATAACAGACATCCACGCGTCCTGCTTCGCCTGGGCTGTAGCCGGGGTGGGAATAATGAGGATGGAACTGCCTATGGTGTACATCATCACAAGAAACATAAACTGGCGGGGGCTGATCGTTTGATTGTCCATCAGTAATCCTTCTTTCTTTCATCGTTTATAATCCGATCCAGGATAAAGTAGTTGAATAAATCGCTTCAATGTAATCGAGCGGGTTAATTAATTGATAGCCTCGGCTTTCTATTACGGCTGCGATCGTAGAGGGAACTAGGATGATGGCAACGTACCAAATTTCCCGTTTTTTTCTTTTATTCTTTTTAAGCAAACGAAATTCAAAATAAAAAATGGCAGCCCCGATCATTACTATGGCTATACTTGCCCACATAAGCATTATCCTTTCCGGTCTAATGGCTGATTAATTTTCCCTGAACGTCTGATTTTTGCTTTTGCCTTTACTTTCACTTCAACATTTTTAAATTCTTCCTCCCAATTATTTTCAACCGATTTCCAATATTTATGTTCCTTACGGTTAATCAGACTGCCAAAGCCGAAAATATCGCTGTCGTATTTTTCCTGTGTTGATTTAATCGTTTGTTTGACCATTTTTTCAATCTCTCCTTCGACTTCACGGTTGATTTTCTCCAGAGTCTTAGGATTGGTTAGATCGATATTACAATCGACATCGCCAATGTTTCCTTCGGTTTCAATAGTCATGGTAACGACTGGACGTCCGTTTTCCATTTTGACGTCTTTGGATGCCTGGCTTCTCAGGATTTCGATGCTTAACGAGCCACTCGATTTTTCACACGGATGGGTGACAATCGAACTGTTCATATTGCCATTTGCATAATTAAAGCCAAGGCTCTCATCTTCTGTTAACCAGCCGGTTAATTTGTCGCCTTTGAAGACTGCAAGACCGTTAATCTCTAATTTCGTAGGTGCATCGACGTTTTCAACGTTTGAAATATTCGTTCCGATGTCTTCATTACCTAAAAATACGATCCCAGACATCACCGGATCTTGTCCTTTGCTGCGGATCGTTGCGATGACTTCATCAATGGAAACCGATTTTGAAACACCCCAGTTTTTTTCAACATTATCAATGGAGTTCATAATTTTATTGGCCGGTATCTTTTCATAGGGGGTGATAATACTTAATATGTCTTCTACGGAAGCGTTTTTCGCTACAGTCACGTAGAAGGAGGTCCGAAATCCATGATCCCGGTATAATAAATCCATGGCTTGCATCACTCCCTCTTCAGCAATTTTATCGCCGAAAATAAGCAGTCTCAGCTGGGAGAGGTACATTTGCCTTGGAGATTTAGTCGTCATCCTACGGAATGCCTCAAATAATGTTTTTCCCGTTGTCGTATAAGTAGACACCGGCGGTCGTGTTGTTGGGGCATCGGTGGCGATTTCTGACGGATTAATAACCTGTACGGAAAGCATATACTCGCCATCATCATTTTTATCGATGCCAAGTGAGACAGCAATGGCTAATTCATCAAGCTCCCGGCTGTTCCAGCACCCGGTTAATAAGAACACACAAGCGATGAACATACATATCAGCTGACATTTTTTCCTCCACATCATTTATTTCTCCTTAGAAGTTGAATTCGTCCGTTTTTCATTGTATTGAACCATGCTGCTAGGACGAGAAAGTAAGCCCCAGTGTGGAAAGCGGATGAGCACATCCTTTTGGTCTTTCGGTATAAACGGAGCAAAAGGGGACATGTACGCTTTTCCAAACGACTGCAGGCTGCATAAATGTAAGACCATAGCGAGCAGTCCTAATATGACACCGTAAAGTCCAAAGGTTGCGGCAAGAATCATAAAGCCAAACCTAAGAATTCGGATGGAAATCGCCATATTATAAGCTGGAAAAACAAAACTGCTGATCGCGGTTAAGGCTACAACGATAACCATTGCGGCAGATACAAGTCCCGCTTGTACAGCTGCTTGTCCGATTACGAGGGCACCGACGATGGAAACCGCAGAACCTACGTTTTTTGGTAGACGGACCCCGGCTTCCCTGAGGATTTCAAAGGTAACCTCCATAATGATCGCTTCCACAAAAGCTGGAAAAGGAACGCCCTCCTGCTGAGCTGCTAAGCTGACTAATAAAGGTGCCGGGATCATTTCCTGGTGGTAAGTTGTAAAAGCAATGTATAAAGACGGCATAAATAAAGCGATCGAAAAGCAGAACAGCCGTAATAAACGAATGAGTGTACTGATATCTGCTCTTTGGTAATAATCTTCACTGGATTGCATAAAATTGACGAATAAAGCAGGCACAAGCAGAACGTCTGGTGTCCCATCTGTGATAATCGCGATGCGTCCTTCTAACAGTCCCCCTGCAATGGCATCTGGTTTTTCAGAATAATAAATCGTAGGAAAAGGCGAGTATTGTGCGTCTTGAATATATTCTTCCAGGTAACCGCTTTCCAGTACTCCATCTATTCGAATGTCATCGATGCGCTTGTGAACTTCTTGGACGACTTGTTTTTCTGCAATTCCTTCTACATACACGATGGCGACATCTGTATTCGTCACTTCCCCGACCGTTTTAGCATCAATGCGCAAGTGAGGACTGCGGATTTTTCTTCTTAATAACGCTGTGTTCGTTCTTAAAGTTTCTGTAAAGGCTTCTTTAGGGCCGCGAATCACGCTTTCTGATGTTGTCTCCTGAACGCCGCGGTCTCTCCAGCCTTTTGTACTTGCAGATAAGGCTTGAGTCTGGTGATCTACGAGGAGGATCGTTTCTCCTGCCAGTACTTTTTGCAGCAGGTTATCCATCGAATTGACTTCGCTCAGTTCTCCAATGGGGAGCGAAGTATCTTTGATGGTCGTGTATAAGTGCCGAATGGTTGGACGTTTATCGGGAAGCTCAAGCATTAAAGCTTCCATAATGAAATCATGCACGGTATCTTTGTTGACCATCCCGTCAATAAATAAAACTGCACATTCAGTTTTTCCTAAAGCAAAGGTGCGCAGCACTAAGTCTGAGCTGTTTCCGAGGATATGTTTTAAATAGACAAGGTTTTTTTCGATTCGGGGATATATAGGGACGGGCTCACTGACTTTAAGCTTCAACGGCTGTTTCGATTGTTTTTCTTTGCCTGCCACTCTGTTCATCTCCTTCTGCTCAGACTTTGTAGTTAGGTTGCACGATTTAAAGGTTTTTATGAAAATTGGTGGGCAGGCAGAGATAATCGCCTTTTTATAAATTTACATAGAAGTGGTACAATAGCATTAGAGAAAATTTTTTATTGAGATGAGGGGATGACAATGGAAGAAAGATTGAAGGAATTACAGGATCGTGTGCCGGAACGCCATAAGGACCTTGCTAAATACACCGAGCATGTATTTGAAGCGGTGAATAAGGTAATTAACGAGCACCGGAGAGTTACAGCCTTAAATGCCACAGCCGGCATCAAGCCAGATGGGGAAGAAGAGCGGAATTTTTACAGGCATATGAACCAGTTGAAACAGATTATGCTCGCTGAACTGGAAAAAACGGTGGAAGATATAGAGCATAAAGGCTACAAAAACTGGGAGAAACACTATGAAGATGGAGTAGACAAATAGGAAAAAGAATCCCTGCCCAAAAGGACAGGGTTATTTTTATGTTAATTTAATATATCCTCGATCGCGTCCAGCTCATCACGCTGAAAATCAAGCTTTTCAAGAGCGGCCACATTTTCTTCGATTTGACTGACACGGCTTGCCCCTATTAAAACAGAAGTCAGCCTGCCCTGGTGCAGCGCCCAGGCAAGTGCCATTTGGGCAAGGCTCTGACCTCTATCTGCTGCCATCGTATTCAATTGCTGCAGCTTTTGCACAACCTCCGGAGTTACTTCACTTTCATCCAGAGCCCCAGTTGATTTTGCAGCTCGTGAATTTTCAGGAATTCCGGACAAGTATTTGTTCGTTAACAGGCCTTGAGCCAAAGGACAGAAAGCAATAGAACCGATTCCGTTTTCCTCGAGCGCATCTTGCAGGCCATCCTCTATCCAGCGGTCAAACATCGAATATTTCGGCTGATGGATAAGAATAGGTGTCCCGAGCCGCTCAGCAATTTCTGCCGCCTCTCTTGTCTGGGGGGCACTATAGCTCGAAATTCCTGCATACAAAGCTTTTCCCTGACGCACGATCTGGTCCAGCGCTCCTATCGTTTCTTCCATTGGGGTGTCAGGATCCGGCCGGTGGGAATAAAAAATATCCACATAATCAAGCCCCATGCGTTTGAGACTTTGATCAAGACTAGCGATTAAGTATTTTTTTGATCCCCATTCTCCATAGGGACCGTCCCACATTCGATAGCCCGCTTTTGAAGAAATAATCAGTTCGTCCCGGTATGGAGCAAAGTCTTTTTTTAACAGTGAACCGAACATTTCCTCAGCTGATCCTGGCGGGGGACCGTAATTGTTGGCAAGGTCGAAATGAGTGATCCCCAAATCAAACGCCCGCCTGAGCATGGATCTGCCGTTCTCGTATGTATCTACTCCCCCGAAATTGTGCCACAGCCCTAATGAAATTGCCGGTAAAAGCAGGCCTGATCGTCCACATCGATTGTATTGCATCCGATCGTATCTTTCTTTATGTGCTTGATAAGTCATCCGTCACTCTCCTTAATGATTGATTCGAAAGCCTTTTCAAAAAGTGGATTCATTGATATAACTAAATCAACGAGCACCTCCTTTGTTAGAAAACTCTGTCTATTTATTATCTTACATAAGGTTTAAACGATTAAACAGTCATATGCCTGAAAGTTCATGAAAGGGGAGAGTGGATGAGCAGATATAAAGTAGTGCTTGCCGGCTGCGGAAGCATGGCAAACACCTGGATCGACTATACCGATCAACGGAATGATGTAGACATTGTAGGGCTTGTAGATGTGAACCTTAAGACAGCAAAAGCGTTCGCTGAAATGAGAAAGGCCGATGTTCCTGTCTTTACTAAGCTGAGGGAGGCAATTGAACAAGTACAACCGGATATCGTTTTTGATGTGACCATCCCGGCAGCTCATAAACAGGTGGTAACGACTGCATTGGAAGCAGGGTGTCACGTATTTGGAGAAAAACCTATGGCAGAATCTTTTGAGGATGCGCAATCATTAGTAGAGACAGCTGAAAGAACAGGCAAAAGCTATTCCGTCATGCAGAATCGCAGATACTTAAAAACGATTCGTGCTTTGAAGGAATTGCTTTCAAATAATGAAATCGGAGAGACAGGATCCATCAACGCTGACTTTTTTTTAGCTCCGCGATTCGGAGGTTTCCGCGAAGAGATGGCAAGCCCTTTAATTATGGATATGGCCATCCATACGTTTGATCAGGCACGTTTTATTACCGGTGCGGATGCGGTCTCTGTTTACTGCCACGAATATAATCCGCCTGGTTCCTGGTATGAAGGCAATGCTTCGGCTGTTTGTATTTTTGAAATGAGCAATGGGGCAGTGTTCACTTATAGAGGCTCATGGAGTGCCATTGGCATGCCTACCTCCTGGGAAGCAGAATGGCGGATCACGGGAAGTCGTGGTAGTGCATGCTGGGATGGGAGTGGTCTTCCGGCTTATGAAGTCATGGATGAAACAGCATCCGAGGATTTTTTAGTGCCTGTACAGAAAAAGGAGAGCTATCCGGATTGGAGCGGCTTTGAAGGACATTGGGGTTGTCTGGACGAAATGTTTTCAGCGATTGAAGAAAAACGCAGGGCTGAAACGGACTGCCGAGACAACATTAAAAGCATGCAAATGGTATTTGCCGCGATGGAAAGTGCAAAGTTAAGCAAGAAGATAAGGCTATAAGTTGAGACCCCGGATTCCAGGAAGGGACCGGGGTGTATATTAAATTCACATTTACTCCATTAAGAAATTGTTCTCTACGGTAGCTTCCGTAATTTCTACTATTTTTCTATCTTTATAATAATCCTGTTTTGAAAAAGGGTCTTCTTCTACGTAATGGTTTGCTTCTTCGACAGAGGCTGCCTCAATAATCATGAGAGCTGTACCATCTGCACAAGGACCGCAGAAGGGAAGAACACCTTTTTTCTTTAGTTTTTTTAAATGGTTTACATGATCGTTTATCAGTTGATCTGTCATAAGTGAGGGTTGTTTATTAAACAGATGGACGACAAATTTTTTCATCTTACTCCTCCTTTAATCCTTTCTTAAAGAGAATCATATCGACAGCTTGAATCCCATTTTCGAAAATCGGCTCAGGGTATTGAAGAAAAAAACCTTTACGAATTTCAGCAAATTGAAATCCAGCCTTTTGATAAAAGGCAAGGTTTTCGATACTTGAATTTGCAGTGCCTGCGATCATTTCTGTCATTTTTTTATTTTTATACAGGTGACAGGCTTGATGAAGCACGGTTTTGCCTAACCCTCTACTGCGATATTCAGGAAGAATTCCGATGTTTTTTAACTCGACGACATGATGATCGAAGTAAGTGAATAAACAAACGCCTGCTACCTTTCCTTTAAAGATGATCTCATAAAGATCCCCTGTATCCATATATTCTTTAACCATTTCTTCACTTTCGTCTCCGATTAAAAGCAGTGGCAGAAAATCACTTCGATCCTGCACTTCTCGGAGAAAGATCTCCTTTTGATCTGGCAATGAAAACTCTCCTCACGTACTTTGAGTGTACTGTAATTTTACACGACTTTGTTTACAAAAGGGTAAGGAAATGAATCGTTTTTTTAAAGTAAAAACTTCAAGAGAGGTTATGCTAAATACAACAAGCGCGATGTTGTGACGGCGAAAACTCCTGTTATCGTTTAACGGGGAGTATGGTAACATGAAACTAGAAAAAGATATCTGAATGGCTGTTTTTTTTCAGTACAAGGAGTAGTGAAATGATGGATCAACAAGAGAAAATGCATGATTTAATCGGGGTTGGAATAGGGCCGTTTAATTTGTCCTTGTCAGCTTTGCTTGACGAAATCGAAGATGTCAGCAAGGTTTTTTTCGAACAGAAGGAGCAATTTAATTGGCATCCAGGGATGTTAATTGAAGGTACAAAAATGCAAGTGCCGTTTATTGCGGATCTTGTAACGATGGCTGACCCTACCAACAAATACAGTTTTCTTAACTACATCAGTAAAAATGACAGAATGTATCAATTTTATTTTCTTCAGCGGCTCGACATCCCGCGCAGGGAATACAACGATTACTGTCAGTGGGTGGCAAACCAGCTTGAGAGCTGCCGGTTTAACCACAGGGTTACCGATATCAGGCATATAAAAGATAATGGAGAATATTTCGAAGTGGCTGTTCATGATCTTGCTAAAGATGAAACGTCTGTCTATCGGGCAAGGAATCTCGTCATGGGGACGGGGAGTGTACCGGTCATGCCTAAGTCGTTTAGAGGGCTTCCTAAACAGGATGTCTTTCATACAGCTGATTTCCTTCCTAATCAGGAGCGCTGCCGGGCGGCGAATTCTGTAACCGTTGTCGGTTCAGGACAAAGTGCGGCGGAGACTTTCCGTGAGCTTTTGAAGGAACAGCGGGATTGCGGATTCCGTTTAGATTGGATTACTCGTTCAGCGGGCTTTGCCTCGATGGAAGAATCCAAACTCAGCCTTGAACACTTTTCCCCGGATTATGTGAATTACTTTTATCAACTGCCTCAGCACCAGAAAGAGGAAATCTTTGCGAATCAAGGGCTTTATTATAAAGGCATCAGCAACCATACGATTAACGATATTTATAACTTGCTGTATGAGTATTCGATTGGTCAGGAAGAACTGCAAGTCGGCTTACAGGTACTCAGTGAGGTAAGAGATATTCAGCCTAAGAATGAGGGTAACGGCTATGAACTTACGTGTTATCATTGGCAAAAGAAAGAAGAATTTACACATGAAAGTGATATTGTCATAGCAGCCACCGGGTATAAGCCTTACGTGCCGGACTTTGTCCATCACCTTGAAGACTTCCTGGAATGGGATGATGACGGCCGCTACAAAGTGACGTCAGATTACCGTTTAAAGAAACAGAAAACGACAGAGAATGAGATTTATGTGCATAGCGGCATTTCCCATACACACGGGGTAGGCTCTACCAATTTAGGACTCTCTGTTCACCGTAATAAGGTGATCATTAATCATTTATTAGGGCGGGAAGTCTATCCACTTCCAAAACAAAGCATCTTCCAGTCCTTTACTGTTTAAAAAAGCTCAGCGATCTTCGCTGGCTTTTTTTGCTTATTACTTTTTAACGAATGGGTTCCAATCATGATTTTGGTAGTACGGTTACGGCTGTTGGAATACAAAATTTATTTAAGGTTTACTTATGAGAAGGAAAAGGAGAGGTTGATATTGCCGGATCAATTTTATTTCATTAACGCGTTTGCAAAAGCTGAGTTCATGGGAAACCCTGCCGTTATCGTCATATTGGAAAGTAACCGGTCGGATGAATGGCTGCAAAAGACTGCCGCAGAATTTAACCAGCCGATCACCTCTTTTTTAATAAAGGAAGAAAACGATTATCAGCTTCGCTGGTTTACGCCTGTGAAGGAATTAACCCTATGCGGCCATGGCACGTTAGGAGCAGCATTTGTCTTATGGAATGATGGCTTTCATTCGAGACAGGAACCGATCTATTTTCAAACCAAGGGCGGAAAACTAAAAGCCGGACTAAGGGAGGGTCAGGTTATCCTTACCCTTGATCTTAAACCAGTCCGTGAAGTGGAAGTCACGCCTGAGCTTAAACAGGTGGTCGATTATCCGATTCACAAAGCGGCATGGGCAGGAGACCGTTACATCATTGAGTTTGAGAAGGAAGAAATGGTCTACCGGGCGCGGCCGATTATAGAGACGGTAGAGGAGTTGAAGGGGGCTGGTCTTGTTATTACAAGCAAAGGGAAACCACCGTATGATTTTATCTCCCGTTATTTTGCCCCAAGCTCGGCATTACAGAAGATTTCGTCACTGGCTCTGCCCATTGTGCTTTAGCTTCCTATTGGAGTGAGAAACTGAACAAGCGGGAGTTTTATGCTTATCAGGCTTCTGAACGTGGTGGTGTATTAAATCTGCAAATAATCGGAAAGCAATTGGAAGTTGCAGGAATATGCCAGCCTATTGCAAATGGAGAACTTGCCATTTAACCGAGCGGGACCTCCTGTAGTGTAGCCGGAATAAAAAGGGACAGCAAATCATACTCTTTTTTTGAAAAGGGGGCTGTCCGTTAGATGAACGATAAGCTTGCGATTTGTGAACAGTTTGGTCATATTATTGGTGGAAAAGGTAAAATGGAGAACGGGGTATGTTCTGTAAATTTACACAGAAAGATGAAGGTGTTCGTCCAAGGCAGGCAAAGTACGTCTGTATTACCTGCAGGAGCCGTTTTTGAATCGATGGACAACGAAGGAAATGCTCTTAATTTAGCTGAAATCGCTATTCTACAGGAAGAAATACCTTCATTCACTCAAGCGGCTGTCCAGCAAGGCTTAATCATCAGCGCCCTTCATAATCATTGGATTTTTATCACTCCTTTTATTTTGTATATTCATCTACAATCCGTAGAACCACCGCTTTCCTTTGCTAAAAAGCTCAGGTATGCTTTGAGTCACCTGACCAGCTACCCCGTTCAGCAATAAAATGAAGGAAGCTCGGGCGTTCGTCCGTGGAAAGCGAAGTGATAGTTTTGTCCCCACGGGCATAAAAAAACATCTTAGAGAAACCCCATGTCGTTTCTCTACAAGCTGAGAAGCACTTTCTCTAGAGAGTGCTCCTTTTTTTTATTAATCGTTAAAAAGGTAGGAAAAGATATAAAAAAGAGACGGATGTTTATAAAAAATTAAGATTTAGGCGGTATCATAGAATCAAACCAAGCTTGAACAAAGAAGGTGCGCTGATGTCAATACGGAAACGGTTAATCTTGTCCCATATAGCAATGGTAGCAATGCCAGTGATTTTTTTTATTTTGACGGCAGCTGTACTCTTGTTTCTATTCTTCGGTGAATCGCAGCCTTTTTGGTGGACATCAAGTGGAGGGGAGGAAAAGGCAAGTCAGGAGTTTAACCATTTGAAAAAGACAGCTTCCTTGAATCCTCACAAACTCCTGGAGCGTACATTTATCAATGAAGCTGGGGAAACCCTCTCCAACCAGGGCGCAGCCTTGCTGATAAGAAAGGGAGGCAGCATCGTGTACCGTTCCTCAAAGCTTGAAAAAGTAAGCGTAGATGAACTTCCTGCCTTTGGACTTGAGAATGAGAACCGCCCGATTCATCGTATTCATGGACGGTTATTTTCATTGCAAAGCTACGACTTTTACTTTAGTGACGGCTCTGCTGGTACTCTTTTACTGCTGCGGGATGCCAGCTTTATAAAAAAGTTTTTCCCCATTTTGTTCGGTAGTTTAGTTATGATGTTAATCATTACGAATGGGGTGTTGTCTTATTTTGTTTCTAAAAGTATTTTGACGCCAGTGAGCAGTTTAAGAAAAGGGGCAGAAGAAATCAGACAGGGAAATTTAGATTATCAGATCGAAAAGTTTCGCAATGATGAACTAGGAGAGCTGTGTGAAGCCTTCGAGGCAATGAGGCAGCAATTAAAGCAATCAACTGAAGTACAGCTTCAATACGAAGAAAATCGAAAAGAGCTGATTGCTAATATTACACACGATTTGAAAACCCCAATAACATCGATAAAAGGTTATGTAGAAGGGATTCGAGATGGTGTGGCCAGTTCACCTGAAAAAATGGACAGGTACACACAAACCATTTTCACGAAAGCAGATGAAATGGATCGCTTAATCGACGAGCTTTTCTTATATTCTAAATTAGACCTGAAGCGTGTACCGTTTCAGTTCGAAACCATTGATTTAAGAAGCTTTTTCCAAGACTATCTTGAAGACCTCCAGTTGGAATTGCCTCAGCAGAATACGCGGATTTATTTTGACGACAACCCGTCTGAAGACTACTCGGCGGTTGCAGACCGTGATAACTTGAAGCGGGTGGTAAACAATATTATTCAAAACAGTTTGAAATATATGGATAAAGATGAAAAGCACATTGAAATTAAGCTTGAACATAAAAAAGAGTTCGTACTGACTGCCATTCAAGATAACGGGAAAGGGATGGATGGAAACACCATCCGACAGTTATTTGAACGGTTTTACCGCGGGGATCCTTCAAGAAATAAGGACACAGGCGGCAGCGGGCTTGGGATGGCAATTGCCAAACGTATTATCGAAGAACATGGAGGAGATATCTGGGCGGAGAGTGAATTAGGTAAAGGAACAACGATATTTTTCACATTAAAAAGTTCACGGAAATAAGGTGATTCCATGAAAAGAATACTCATCGTTGAAGATGAACAGACCATCGCAGAACTGGAAAAGGATTATTTAGAGGTGGAGGGATTTCAAGCAGAAATAGTGGCCTCAGGCACAGAGGGGCTTCATAAGGCGGTTAAAGAGGATTATCAATTAATCCTGCTTGATGTCATGCTTCCTGGAATGGATGGTTTTGAGATCTGCAGGAAAATTAGACAGGAAAGGGATATTCCCATTTTGATGATTACAGCTAAAAGAGAGGACATCGATAAGATCAGGGGTCTCGGGATCGGAGCAGATGATTACATTGTCAAACCATTCAGTCCCAGTGAGCTGGTCGCCCGCGTCAAAGCCCATTTGGCAAGGTATGAACGGCTGGTAACCAAAGAAAAGCCGAAGGACATTCTGCAGATCAGGGGGTTAGTGATCGACAGCGCCTCACGCAGGGTGCACGTAAATCAAGAGGAAGTGACTCTAACTACCAGAGAATTTGACCTTCTTTTTTTCCTGGCTTCTCATCCGGACCGTGTGTTTGCCAAGGATCATATATTCGAGCGGATATGGGGGCTGGATTCTATGGGGGATATGGCAACAGTGACTGTTCACGTAAGAAAAATACGTGAAAAAATCGAAGCAGATACATCGCATCCCCAGTATATTGAAACGGTGTGGGGAGCAGGTTATCGATTCAAAAGTTAAATTTAATAAATCGTTTAGATTTCTTTTAGGACGTGTTTAGAAATGGTCCATATCCTGTAATCATAGATAGCTTATGAGACAGGAGATGGCAGGCATGAAATACCTTTCACTTAAACCTAAGAGATGGCTGGTAACCTTTCATTTAATTTTTGCAGCGATATTATTTGGAATCACCGTAGGTTTTCTAGTTTTAAGTATTACAGCTGCTGCTACAAAAGATGGAACTATTTTAAAAGGGTGCTACTCCAGTATGTACATTCTTTCAACTACCTCGCTGCGGGTGTCAACGATCGGAACAGTAGTTACCGGTATTGCGCTATCAATTTGGACAAAATGGGGACTCTTTAAATTTTATTGGATCATCGTGAAAGAAGTATTAACGCTTATTTCAATTGGGTTAGGACTGATCGGAATGCTGATCTGGACCCGTGAAGCTTTTCATATCAGTGCAGGAGCAGGAATGGCAGCGATGGAGAATTCTGACTTCCTTGTGAATCGACTTCAACTCTTCTTTGGAATTATCCTTCAAATTATTTCCTTGGCAGTGATGATGATCCTTTCGGTGTTTAAACCATGGGGCCAAAGAAAAAGAGCCGATTGATTCGTTTATAGTCAGGTTTTGTGAGGAATGAAAGGCTTGAAGGAGGGACGAACATGGGGTTTGACTATGACTTGGATTTTGACAGCGTTGATTTTCGACAACAACCGGAGCTTTATCGTGTCGGCCGTGGAGAACAAGGAGTCCTGCTTGTAGAACCTTATAAAAGTGAAATTCTCCCATATTGGCGCTTTAAAACACCAGAGGACGCCGCTGAGTCTGCTTGTAAAATCTTTGAGTTATTTGAAGCATACAAAAATCGAGAAGACTTGGTAGGAATGGATATGGCCCGTAAATTTATACAAATGGGTTATACTCGATCACGCCGCTATGCGAATTTTAAAGGCGGGAAAAAATACGATACCAATGGAAACGGCAAGGAAAGACATATAGATGATGAAAAAGCAGAATCTGCAAGAATTTTTGAAGACATGTGGAAAAGAGTCCGTACAGATGAAATCTATTTGTCGAAAAAGAAGGAGCATCAAAAGAAATATGGATGAGGAGGTCAAAGGAAATGGAAATATCTCATAAGACTTTTCATCGTTCCGCTGCTTGGATTCATCGAAATGCCCGCCCTTTAGAAGCAGCCAGATGGCAGCATTCCTTTGCAAATGGAAGCAGGGAAGAGGTCATTCGAGTGCTGGCTTCCTTCCAAAATGATGATGGCGGGTTTGGTCACGGCATCGAACCAGATTTCTGGCTGCCTAAATCTAGTCCGATGGCCACATGGGCAGCGGGACAGGTATTGGTCGAAGCAAATGCAGAGGCTGATGAACAAGTGGTCCACTCTCTTCTTGATTATTTGATGAATGCTTCCAAACAGGAGGGGGCCATGTGGAGCTCGGTACTCCCGGAAAATAATCAGTATCCTCATGCCCCGTGGTGGCATTGGCGCGAAGGTGTACAATCCAATTGGATGTATAATCCGAGTGTTGAGCTTGCCGCCTTTCTAATCCACTGGTCACCTGAGAGATCTTCAACAGCAAAAACGGGCTGGACCGCTCTGAAAAAAGCCATCGTGTATGTAAAATCGGTCGATGACATGGATATGCATGAAATTAACAATTTCCAGAAGGCACTTGATCTACTTGAGGACCACCGGCAGTTGTTTGAAGAAACGATGGATTCTTCTTTAGAAGAAGCACAGAATAAAGTGAATCAGCTTGCCTATGATTGTGCAAACCACTCGCCTTCGGAATGGCTGGCAGGTTATCAGGCCATGCCTCTTGATTTCGTTGACGGCCCTCATCATCCTTTATGTAAAAAATTTGGGACGCTCTTAGACAAAAACCTCGATTTTTATATCGAGCAATTAAACCAGGAAGGAATTTGGGATGTATCATGGGAATGGGAAGATTATGACCGTGAATTTGCGGTAGCAAAAAGACAGTGGCAAGGGATACTCACCTTGAAAAGATATCAACTGCTGCGGTCATTTGGCCGGATCTCCTAGCAATGATGCCGCTTTTTGTAAGAAGATAGATGCCTTCTCGACAAAACTTCTTATAGCATTCATAGATTTTTCTGGACTATAATTAACCTCGTTACCAAACATTGACAAAATTGTGACGGAGGAAAAGTCTATGAAAAAGCTCGTGTGTACAATTTTATTTATCCTTGTATTTCTTCCTTTCCAAAAAGCAGAAGCAGCAGAAAAATTGGGAGCTGATTATGAACATATCAAAGCAGAAATCAATCTAGAGACGTCTGATGCCGACGACTCGATAGAATTCTCAAAGCACGCTGCAAAAAAAGCGGCTAAGCTTAAAGAATTGCTGTCACCTTCACCATCGTCTGCTCCAAAATTCCAATTGCTCGGAGAGATGCTGGAAAAAGAACCGAATGACAGCCTGGATCAAGCCAATTCATTAAGATTGGATGATTACGTTTATGGCTCCTTCTCCTATGAGGATTTGGATATGTATAAGGTGGAGATCAGCGAGCCCGGAGATTTATACATAACTGCGGCAGCCGACTATAACATTGACCTTGGCTATCTTTTATTAGACAGCAGCGGAGAGGTGGTTGAGTTAACCTCCTATTATTATGAGGATCACGTTTATTCGCAAACGTATTCGGTTGAACCCGGCGTCTATTATATTCAAGCCCTGGATTTAAATGGAGGGGGGGCAGATGGTGCTTATGTCCTTTCTGCTTATTTCTTTGGAGAGACTCCGCAAAAAGAAGTATGGAGAATTAATGGCGCAGACCGCTATGAAACGGCGATTGAAATTGCTGAAAACGGCTGGTTTGAAGGTGCCGATACAATCATTCTTGCGAGAGGCTTTAATTTTCCGGATGCCCTTGCAGGGGCCCCGTTAGCTTATAGACTTGATGCGCCTATCCTGTTAAATCCGAAAGACAAGCTGCATCCAAAAGTGAGAGATGCGATTCGGGAGTTTGGTGCATCCAAAGTAATTATTCTTGGAGGCACAGGGGCTATATCGGCAAGCGTGGAGAAGGAACTAAAAGATAAACTACATGTTAAGACAAAGAGAATCGGCGGTACCAATCGATACGAGACAGCTGGCAAAATAGCTGACGAATTAGGGTATTATGATTCTGCTGTCTTAGCATATGGAGGAAATTATCCGGATGCCTTGTCGATTGCTTCCTATGCTGCAGTAAACGGGATGCCGGTTTTACTGACAGAAAAGAACAACGTGCCAAAAGCAACAACGATCTCCCTTGAAGGAGTCGATGACACCATTATCGTCGGCGGAAGCGGAGTAATCAGCAATCAAGTGAAGAATGAGATTCAAGCTCATCACCCTGTTAGAATTGCGGGGAAAAACAGGTATGATACTTCTGCTCAAATTGTGGAGCAGTTAGGCATGGATGCCTACTTTATGACGGTTGCTACAGGGGAAAGCTATGCTGACGCTTTAACAGGATCTGTCCTGGCAGCCAAATGGCAGGAGCCGCTCGTTCTTGTAAAAAAAGATGAAATACCAAAAGAAGTGAAGAATTTAATGGAAGAAAATAACTCCTCCTATTTCACCATTCTTGGGGAAGAGGAGCCGTATCGACTTCTGTGGAAAAACAGCTGGTTCAATAACTGGTGCGCGCCATTGTGGCCGCACCTTTTTTATTGATAAAATTCTGAACGCAAGACTCCCATTTTGACCGCATCATAATATTTTCCTTCTACTTGGCGGGCTTGACGAATACGCGCCTCCTCTATCATCCCTGTTTTTTCTGCGACACGCATCATCCGGTGATTGCCCGACCAGGTGGACATCCCCAGTCGGTGGAGACCTGTCGTCTGAAATAAGTAGTCCAGCCATAGATAATAAGCTTCATATCCGTATCCGCCGTTCCAATACTGCGGATCGTAAATAACAATTCCTGTCTCGAGCCAGTCGGTATTTTTGTCGATCCAATAGGCCATCACTGCCCCAATAAAATGGCTGTTTACTTCTATAATCAGCATGTCCAGCGTTCCTGGCATAATTTCTTCATCAGGATCCCATGCTTTAAGGAATTCCTCTTTTTCATGAAAGGTTTCTGGTATGTATGGACCATTCCATTCCTTTGCTTCTTTTACCGGGTCTTCAAACTTCCAATAATACATATCATATGCGTCCTGCTGAGTGGCTTTTCTTAACGTTAATTTACTGCCTTTTATTCTTGTCATTTGATCGCTCCTAAAAAGTGAGTGCGTTCCTTTCTCTTTTATCGCTGAAATTCCTCGAAATTTCAACCATGAATTTTGAAAAAACTTACTTTTCCGTCTTGATCCCATTACCAATATCGTTGAAAAGGGTGTGGTTTATATTTTATTTGAGAAATTTTTCGAAACGGTGTTGACATCTATTCAATAAAGGTTAATAATAGCATAAATATACGGTAATTATTATATTTATACATAAGGTTTGGAAAGGGGAATTGATGTTGAAAGCAGGAATAGTCGGAGCCACTGGATACGGTGGTTTAGAGCTGATCAGGCTGTTATCTGACCACCCAGAAGTGGAAAGCCTCACGTTATACTCCACTTCGGATGCTGGGAAGTCATTTGAAAATTTATACAGTCACATGAATACAGTAATCACTCAAAAACTTGAAGAAATTAATCCTGAATCCATGCAGGAGAGGTTGGATATTGTTTTTTTGGCTACACCTCCGGGAGTATCACGCGAACTTACTCCGAAATTAGCTGGTCGAGGACTTAAGGTCATTGATCTATCAGGAGATCTTCGCTTAACCGATCCGCAACAGTACACCGAATGGTACAAACAAGAGGCAGCATCGGAGGAAGTCCTTGAGCGCGCTGTGTATGGACTCAGTGAATGGAATCAAAAGAAAATCAAAGAAGCGGATATTATTGCCAATCCCGGCTGTTATCCTACAGCATCCCTGCTGGGACTAGGCCCGATTATTCAAGAGCGGCTCGCTATTCCTGAAACGGTGGTCATTGATGCGAAATCAGGGGTTTCAGGAGCGGGAAAAAACCCTAATCCTCTTACGCACTTTGGTCATGCACAGGAAAATTTTCAAATTTATAAAGTCAATCAGCACAAACACATTCCAGAAATTGAACAGCAGCTGAAGACATGGAATGACGAAATGTCAACAGTAACGTTCTCTACCCATCTCGTTCCGATGACGCGGGGAATCATGGCAACCATTTATCTTAAGCTAAGCGAACCACAAACTACAGAACAATTGCTTCAGCTGTATGAAAACTACTATTCTATGCATCCGTTTGTAAGAGTAAGGCAGGAAGGTCAATTTCCCTGTACCAAACATGTCTATGCATCGAATTATTGCGATATCGGCTTAACGATAGATTCAAGGACAAATCGGGTAACCATTGTCTCGGTGATTGATAATTTAATGAAAGGCGCAGCGAGTCAGGCTGTGCAAAATATGAATCTTCAATTTGGGATCGAAGAAACGGCAGGCTTACAAGGACTGCCTCTTTATCCATAAAGTAAGAAAGGATGAGTATGAGTGCTGCAAACCACGGATAAGCACAAGATCAGCAAGCTGGACGGTGGGACAGTATTATCTCCATTGGGCTATAAATCAGGAGGGCTCCATAGTGGCCTTCGACGGGAAAAGAAAGATTTCGGCTTATTATTAAGTGACCATCCTGCTTCTTGTGCGGCCGTGTACACACAGAGTCATTTCCAGGCTGCCCCGTTAAAAGTAACGCAGGAAAGCATTGCGGCATCACAGAAACTTCAGGCAGTAGTGATTAACAGTGCAGTGGCCAATGCTTGTACAGGAAAAGAAGGCTTATCGAATGCTTATACAATGCGTCAATGGATCGCAGAAAGGTTCCAATTACCCCCGGAATATGTCGCGGTAGCCTCTACAGGAGTTATTGGAGAACAGCTGCCTATGGACAAAATCAAGACAGGATGTGATCAAGTCGTACCAACGAGAACAGGCGCAGAAGATTTTCAAAAGTCAATTTTAACAACCGACACGTGCCAGAAAGCAGCCTGTTATCAATTAGCGGTCGACGGCCATACCGTTACGATAGGTGGGGCGGCGAAAGGATCCGGCATGATTCACCCTAATATGGCAACGATGCTCGGATTTGTTACGACCGATGCAAACATTGAATCCTGTCATTTACAAAACGCCTTAAAAAGCTGCATTGATAAGTCTTTTAACCAAATTACGGTCGATGGGGAAACGTCGACAAATGACATGGTACTGACGCTCGCGAATGGTGAAGTTAATCACCAGCCATTAAGTCCAGCTCATAAAGACTGGTCAACCTTTGTGCAGACGATGCAGCTCGTGTGTGAAGATCTGGCTAAACAAATTGCCAGAGACGGAGAAGGAGCTACGAAGCTGGTCGAAGTGAACGTACAAGGGGCTTATTCTCATGAAGAAGCAAGAATTATAGCGAAGAAAGTCGTAGGCTCGAATTTAGTCAAAACGGCCGTCTACGGACAGGATGCCAATTGGGGTCGAATTATTGGTGCGGTCGGGCATAGTGAAGCAAAAGTCAACCCTGAAGCCTGCGAGGTGTACATCGAAGACCAGCTTGTATTTAGTCAAGGGACACCTTGTCTATTTTCTGAAGAAGAAGCAACAAAGGCACTAAGGAAGGACAAAGTGAAAATAGAAATATTATTATCTGAAGGCGGCGGCTTCGGAACGGCTTGGGGGTGTGATCTAACCTATGACTATGTCAAAATCAACGCTAGCTATCGCTCATAATTATAAACCGGTGATCGTTGTCAAACTAGGCGGTAGTATGATCAGTCAATTAACGGAGCAGTTTTATGCAAGTTTGAAAAAGCTTACCGATGTTTACGAATGTATTATTGTACATGGTGGAGGCCCCGCCATTACTTCCATGCTGGAGCGGCTGAATATTCAAGGCGAATTCCACGAAGGGTTAAGGAAAACGACCCCGGAGACCCTTGAGGTTGTAGAAATGACCATGGGTGGAAAGGTAAATGCCCACGTAACATCCAAACTGGCAGAGCAAGGGGTCCGCGCTGTCGGTTTGAAGGGATCGGATGCAAATTTAATAACGGCTAGCCTGATAGATTCAGAAACACTAGGATTAGTTGGAAAAGTAGATGAAGTAGAAACCACCTTCTTAACCAATTGTCTGCGAGGAGGTTATATGCCAGTCATCGCTCCGTTAGGAAAAATGCTGGATGGCCGGACCGTAAACATCAATGCGGACATCGCTGCATCTGCTATTGCAAAAGCGATGAATGCAGAAAAACTGCTGATTGTGACAGATGTACCTGGAATTATGCATAACGGTGAGGTGATTGAAGAAACCACGCCGGATGAAATTTCTGCGCTTATCTCAACTGGGGGGATATACGGGGGAATGATTCCAAAGGTTCAATCGGCTGTCGAAGCTCTTTCCGAGCGGCTGGCAGAAGTGATGATTGTGAGCGGCAAGCAGGCAGTGATCGAAAACGGAGTAATGACAGGGACTAAAATTTGTGCGAAAAGAAAGGAAGGAGTCGAGTGAATTTATTTCCGACCTATAAAAGGTTTCCAATAAATATTGTATCCGGCAAAGGAACTGTAGTCACGGATGAAAATGGAAAAGACTATTTAGACTTTGTTTCCGGTATTGCCGTCTGTAACTTAGGGCATTGCCCGGAAAATGTCAAACAAGCAGTTGAAGACCAGATGGAGAAAATCTGGCATGTTTCAAATTTGTATCAGCTGCCGGAGCAGGAGGAAGCAGCTTCCTGGCTGACGAGGTTTACAGAGCTTGATCATGTATTTTTCTGCAACAGTGGAGCCGAAGCAAATGAAGCAGCAATCAAGCTGGCTAGAAAGTATACAGGAAAAGAGAAAATATACAGTTTCAAACAGTCGTTTCACGGCCGCACATTTGCGACAATGAGTGCAACCGGGCAGGAAAAGATCCAGCAGGGATATGGTACTTTACTTCCTACATTTGAATACCTTCCGTACAACGATCCGGAGGCTGTCAATAACCTTACAGATGAAAATACAGCAGCCATTATGGTGGAAGTGATTCAAGGTGAGGGAGGAGTGATTCCAGGGTCGAGCGAATTTTTACAAGCGGTGCAGAAGAAATGTGAACAGCTGAACTGCTTATTGATCATTGATGAAGTCCAGACGGGAATCGGGCGGACCGGTTATCCATTTGCCTACCAGCATCACCACCTGGATCCGGATATTGTAACTTCAGCCAAAGGATTAGGGAGCGGATTCCCTGTAGGTGCGATGCTCGGTAAATCGAAGCTCAAAGCCTCTTTCTCAGCTGGGGCTCACGGAACAACTTTTGGCGGCAACCCGCTTGCTACAGCAGCAGTTACAGCTACATTGAACACGATATTCAATGACAGCTTTCTCAAAGGAGTAAGAGATAAAGGAGCAGCGTTTAAGCAGACACTTGAAACTAAACTGGCACCGTTCGATTTAGTGGAGACCATTCGTGGTCAAGGCTTAATGATTGGGATTGTGCTTAAAGAAGCAGCCATGCCGCTCCTGCAAAAACTGCAGGAATTAGGGCTGATGACAGTCTTGGCGGGGCCGAATGTAATCCGTCTGCTGCCCCCGTTAACGGTAACAGAAAGCGAATTAAATCAAGCTTCCGAGCTTTTGGAAACAGCAATTAAGCAGTATCAAGATTCGCTTTATTCACAAACAACAGGATCTAAAAAGTAAACCACAGGTACACAACCTTATCGTGTTCCTTTTTTCTAGCAAATTTTTGTATAAAAATACTTTAAATATAATAATTATTCATACAGCGAGGTGTCATCATGCAAGGTTATGTAAGCTTACAGGACGGTCAGCAATTTGCCGGTGAGGCATCAAAAGAATGGGAACACCCCATAGAAGGAGAAATCGTGTTCTTCACAGGAATGACAGGATACCAGGAGGTTATTACTGATCCTTCCTATAGAGGACAGATTGTTGTATTTACCTATCCGTTAATTGGGAACTACGGCGTGAATGAAGATGATTCAGAAAGCGTCAAGCCTCAGGTGAGCGGGGTGATCATGCTTCATTGTGCGGAGTTTCCATCTCATTATAAATCAACATTGTCCTTGAAAGAGTATTTAAATAAATATAACGTACCTTATTTAACCGGTGTGGATACTCGAGAAGTGACAAAAGCCATCAGACAAAATGGAACGAGTCAGGCAGTCATTGCCAACCAGCCGGTTGATTGTTCGGATACTGAGATGGTTGGGCAGATGTTTCAGGCCTCCGGCGATGAAGTAGAAACGCATGGTTCAGGCAGTCCTCACATTGCATTAATCGACTTTGGTCTTAAACAATCGATTTTATCTGTACTGCTTAAAAAAGGAGCGCGTGTCACTGTCGTTCCTTTTACAAAACTTAAAGCTATGAAAGATATTCACCCTGACGGCATCGTTCTATCTAACGGCCCGGGTAATCCTAAAGACGCTGAGCATTTCCTGAAGGAGATCAAGCATCTGATTGACAGCAGCCCTACGTTAGGCATTTGCCTCGGCCACCAGATCATTGCACTTGCTTACGGCGGCAACACCTTAAAGCTTTCTTTCGGACATCGCGGGGCTAATCACCCAGTCAAAGACGTGGATACGGGACGTGTGTTTTTAACATCGCAAAATCATAACTACGTAGTCGATGAAGGAAGTCTTGTTCTTACAGACTTGCAAAAGCGGTTTTATAATGTAAACGATCAATCGGTTGAAGGGCTCGCTCATAAGGATAAACCTATCCTTTCAGCACAATTTCATCCGGAAGCAAATCCAGGACCTGAAGATGCCGAATGGCTCTTTGACGATTTCTTTTCCCTGATTTCCGTGAAGAAAGGAGTGAAGGCTTATGCCTGAGAAGGTGCTTGTTATTGGATCCGGCCCCATTCTTATAGGGCAGGCAGCAGAATTTGATTATTCCGGAACCCAGGGCTGCCTGGCATTAAAGGAAGAAGGGTGCCATGTTGTACTCGTAAATAACAATCCGGCAACCATTATGACCGATACGGAGATTGCAGATACAGTTTATTGCGAACCGCTTACGGCTGAAAGCATTCAAGCGATTATTAAAAAAGAAAATCCTGATGCTCTATTGGCGGGATTAGGCGGTCAAACAGCCTTAAATCTGGCCGTAGAGCTGGAAAGAAAAGGAGTACTTCAAGAGGAAAACGTGAAGCTTCTAGGGAGCAGCGTGGACTCCATCCAAAAAGGAGAAGACCGCGAGCTGTTCCGGGAATTAATGAATGAGCTTGGCCAGCCTGTGCCGGAGAGCGAAGCGATTACAAATGTTGAAGAAGCCCGGGTGTTCGCTGATAAAGTGGGTTACCCTGTCATCAGCCGTCCGGCTTATACACTCGGCGGTCGAGGTGGGGGGATTGCCCAAACAAAGCATGAATTAGATGAACTCATTCAAAATGGTCTAAAAGCAAGTCCGATATCTCAAGTGATCATTGAAAAAAGTATTGCCGGTTACAAAGAAATCGAATATGAAGTCATGAGGGATCACAAAGGAACGTGTATTACGGTTTGCAACATGGAGAACTTTGACCCTGTCGGGGTTCATACCGGAGATTCCATTGTTGTAGCACCATCACAGACGTTAACCGATGAGGAATACCAAATGCTTCGTACTGCTTCTTTAGACATCGTATCTGCCCTTGGAGTAGTCGGCGGCTGTAACGTACAGCTTGCGCTCGATCCATACAGCCACAATTATTATGTGATCGAAGTAAACCCCGGGTAAGCCGTTCTTCTGCTTTAGCCTCCAAGGCTACCGGTTATCCGATTGCCAAAATGGCTACAAAGATTGCCCTTGGATATCCGCTCGATGAATTGCAGAATCCTTTGACGGGTAATACTTATGCCAGTTTCGAACCCGCTTTGGATTACGTCGTAGTTAAATTCCCTCGCTGGCCGTTTGATAAATTCCCAGATGCCGAACGGAAGCTGGGAACGAAGATGAAGGCAACCGGGGAAGTTATGGCGATTGATCGTTCTCTGGAAGGAGCTTTCCAGAAGGCGGTTGCTTCACTGGACCAAACCATTCCTAAGCTTAAGGCTGATGAATTGATGGGCCACCTGCAGCAGCCGACAGATTTAAGATATTTTGCGCTTCTAGAACTCTTAAGAATGGGAGAAACGGTTGAGAATCTTCAAACCGCTACTGGAATCGATTTATTTTATCTGCACACGCTGAAGAATCTCACAGATATGGAGCAGCAAATCCAATCGTATTCTATCGATCAACTGCCGCAATCGCTTCTTAAGCAAGCCAAGTTATTTAGTTTTACAGATGCAGCTATTGCTCAGCTGATGAATGTCAGCGAGGAGGAAATCACTCAGCTTCGTAAAGAGTATAAGATTACTCCAAGCTATAAAATGGTAGATACTTGTGCAGCGGAATTCGAAGCAGCAACTAATTATGTATACGCCACTTATGCCGGAGTAAATGAAATCACACCTCTTCCTCAAGGGAAAAAGGCGTTGATCGTCGGATCCGGTCCCATTCGAATAGGGCAGGGGGTAGAATTTGATTACAGTGCAGTCAAAGCCATTGAAAGTTTGAAAAAGCTTGGCTGGACAACGGTCATGATCAACAATAACCCTGAAACTGTAAGTACGGATTATGAAACAGCCGACCGTTTGTATTTTGAACCTGTTACAGCTGAAGTGATTGCCTCTATAGTTGAACACGAACAAATAGATCTTGTGTTTACCCAGTATGGCGGCCAGACAGCCATCAATATCGCCGAAGAACTGGAGAAGCTTGACCTGCCGCTTGCCGGAGTCAAAGTAGATGTTCTTGAAGCGCTTGAAGATCGCGAACGTTTCTATGCAGCGCTTAAAGAATTAGATATTCCTCATATCCCCGGGTCAGTCTGTCACACTTTTGACGAGGCTGTATCTGCAGCCAGTCAATACACTTATCCATTATTGTGCCGTCCTTCCTATGTCATCGGCGGCCAGGGTATGATGACTGTAAATAAGGAACAAGAATTAAAACAAGCTCTTATTCAAACGGACGAACGCCACTATCCCATCGTCCTTGACCAATTTATGACTGGAAAAGAAGTGGAAGTCGATCTGGCTGCCGACGGAAAACAAGTGTTTATTCCTGAAATCATTGAACATATTGAACCCGCTGGCGTTCATTCCGGTGACAGCATGGCGGTCTTTCCATCACAGCTTCCGGATAAAGTAAAAGAAAAAATCTATTCTTTTGCTGAAAAGATCGTAAATTATTTCAACTATAAAGGGATTATGAATATTCAATTCCTCTTAACCGACGATGCCGTCTATGTGCTGGAGGTGAATCCAAGAGCCAGCCGGACCGTCCCGATTGTCAGTAAGGTGTCGGGTACTTCATTAATCGATTTAGCGACTAAGATTCTCGTAAATGAATTACCTTCACCACTTGGTGACCTGCCAGAGCCTGTTTTTGAGCATATCGCTGTGAAGTATCCTTTATTTTCATTTCATGCGATGCCTGAACTAGACCATAAACTAGGGCCGAACATGAAGTCTACCGGAGAGGGTATGTGTATTGGCAGCTCTGTAGAAGAAGCTATGTCCAAGGTTTTTGCAGCACTTCCTAATGTTTATCTAGATAAGGACGTCTGTTTTATAGAGGATTATGAGCTCGACGTTCCAATGACGACACTTGGTTTTAAAGATTGGCTGGAAACAAAAGAAGCCAGTATATATGTAAACACAGCTCATACGGAAGAAGCGAAGCAAAAAAGAGTGCAGGCTCTGAAATATGGAATCGAAGTATTCAGCGAAAAAGATACGTTTAAGGCCTATTTAGATGGGTTGAATGCAAAAGGCACGATGCCTGTCTCATTGCCGGGAAGCCAAAAAGAAGGAGTGCATGCAGGATGAATTTAATGGAACAAATGATGACACAGACATATTCTTTGAAGGATCGGGATGTGCTGACTTGGCTTGACTTTACCCAGTCTGACGTTTCCAAGCTGCTTGCTCTAGCTCAGGATGTAAAGGAAAATCCATACTCCAACATTCTCAGCGGCAAGACATTAGGAATGATCTTTGAAAAATCATCAACGAGAACACGTGTCTCCTTTGAAGTAGGAATGGTCCAGCTTGGCGGCCATGCGACGTATTTAAATACACGGGATATTCAAGTCGGCCGCGGGGAAACGATAGCCGATACGGCAAAAGTACTATCGGGTTATGTCGATGCGATCATGTACAGAACGTCTTCTCATGAAAAGCTCCAGGACCTTGCTGAAAATGCCTCTATCCCTGTAATCAATGGATTATGCGATAAGTATCACCCCTGCCAGGCTCTGGCTGATATCTTTACCATCCTGGAATTAAAAGGCCGTCTTTCAGGAGTGAAGGTTGTTTATATCGGGGATGGGAACAATGTTTCTCATTCACTAATGATCATCTGTGCGATGATGGGAATGGATATTACAATCGTTACCCCTGAAGGGTACGAACCCGACGAAACCATCTTTAACAAATCCCAGGCGATAGCAGCTGAGCATCAAGGTGCTGTGAAATGGAGTCATGATCCAGAGACGTCAGTAAAAGAGGCTGATGTCATCTATACAGATGTATGGGCGAGTATGGGTCAGGAAGAGGAAGCGGGAGAGCGTCTCACCGCTTTTAAAGCCTATCAGGTAAACGAAAGCCTGCTTTCGAAAGCAAAGGAGGATGTATCGTTTCTTCATTGCCTTCCAGCCCATCGGGAGGAAGAAGTTACTGCAGAGGTCATTGATGGACCTCATTCAGCGGTTTTCCAGCAAGCAGAAAACCGGCTTCACGTTCAAAAAGCCATCCTTCTATCAGTGATTCATGGGTGAAAAGGGAGTGTAGAATTCCCTAAAATAAAAGGTTAAAAAAGAGCAGCTCCTTCCAGGGGGCGCTGAAAAAATTCTTTCTAATTTAGAGCTGCTGTTTAGGTTGTCGTTGATTCTCACGAATCGTTTGTCGGTGGATGATTTCCGCGGACACGGCCCCGGATAACTTGGTCAAGAAGATTACTTGACCAAGTGGATCTTCGGCTCGCGTTGTTTCCGCAGGCGACCTCCATCGTTCATCTTTGAATGAACAGAGGTCAATCTAAAAAGAGTGATTTTCTTTGCTTAATCTAAGAAAATTACTCTTTTTTGTTACACACTGAAAGGAATATATAAAAGTGCTCGGGTCGACATGTCTCATCGATAGTAGAAAAAAGAGTTGGACTATGATTATCGTTCAGTTTTTTCGTTGCATAACTCAATAAGTTAGCAGTTCTTCAGGGGCTCCTTCAAGGCTGTTATTTTTTCGTTTTTTCGAAAAGTCCCTGCTTTCCCAGATTATCTCTATAAAGAATTCTGAGCACTTTTTAAATAAGACATTGAAAAATGATAAAAATGATCTACTTTCCTAAAAAAGGAAAGTAAGCGGTTTCTGTTGAAAGGGTAAAAGAGTAATACTTTAAGAATGGGAGGTATTCTGTGGAAAATTACATGCAGGTAGAGTTAAGACCTAAAATCGTCAAAAAGGATGCTTTTCAAATTGCGGGCATTTCCTGCGAGACGATGATGGAGGAAAGAAAAATTAAAATTCCAAAATTAATGGAGCAATTTCACGCTTTATATTTACATCAGTTAAAGAAGCGTATTGATGCTCCCGTTTCCTTCGGTTTGTTTGTAGATCCGCCTAATTGGAATGAGGAAATTGACCCTTTTACATGGATAGCTGCAGTGAAGGTGGAAGGGGCTGAGGAGCTTCCTTCAGGCTTTCTCACAAAGAACATTCCTGCTTATACCTACGCCGTTTTGGATTATGATCCGGAAATCCATGCTGAAAATCCCTATCCATTTCTTCATCGGTGGGCTGAAGAGCATGAGTACCAGCTTATTGAAGGTTTTGGATTTGAGAGCTACCATCCCTTCACGGGAGCAGATACTAAATTTACCTTGCACCTTCCTGTTAAAAGAAAATAATAGCTTCTTCGCCAAAAAAACCTCCCTCGTTTTATGAACAACAAGGGAGGGAGGAGCTTTATGAAGCTGAGTGGCCTCGTAAATCGTTTTCAATTTCTTCAAGACTCCGTCCTTTTGTTTCCGGTACAAACTTAAGAACAAATAGAAATGCACATACGCCAAGAATTGCAAAAACCACAAAAACTCCTGCAGTTCCCATGACTCCAAGGAGGACTGGGAAAAACAGGGAAACGACAAGGTTACCTGCTGAAAGAACCAACGTCGTAATTCCTGTTGCTGCTCCTCTAGCTTTTAAAGGGAATAGTTCAGGCAGCATTACCCAGACTACTGGCCCCCACGTTGCTGAGAAGAAGACAATAAACAACCCTAGGAATATTACTGTCAGCCATGCTATGGCGTTGGTAAGCTCGGCAGTAAAAAGGATCGTCGCCAAGACGGCTAAACTGATCACCATCCCTACATTTCCTATTAACAGCAATTTCTTTCTGCCCAGCTTATCGATCGTAGCGATCGCTACCAGTGTTAAGAGAACGTTTACAGCACCAATTCCGACCGTCCCTAAAATAGAGGCTGAATCTCCAAGCCCCGCTTTTGTAAAAATCGTAGGAGCATAGTAGATGACAGCATTAATTCCAATAAGCTGCTGGAATAGTGCCAGGACAGAACCTATGACCAGCATCGGACGCACCCATTCAGCCTTCAGGATGTCCATCGTTCCTTCCTCAATTTGCTCGATCTTTTTCATTTCATCTATTTCTTCATCAATCTCACTTTGCTGTCTTGTCAGCGCCATAATCTCGCGTGCATCTTGCTCTCTGTTCCTTTTAATCAGCCAGCGTGGGCTTTCGGGCATAAACAAGACGCCGATCATGAGCAGAATCGCCGGTACGGAAGCAAGTCCGAGCATCCATCTCCAGCCGTCGATAGGTGCAAAAGCGTAATTGACAAGATAAGCGATCAGAATTCCAATCGTGATCATCAGCTGGTTTAAGGAGGATAAGGCGCCGCGAGAGCGGGTTGGGGCCATTTCAGATAAATATACGGGAACTATCGCTGTTGAACCACCAACCGCGAGCCCGAGGATCACACGTCCTATCACCAGTACAACTGCATTAGAAGCGAAGGCCAATGTAATTGCTCCGGCTAAGTATATAAGGGCGATTGAAAAAACAACTCTTCGTCTTCCGAACCTATCAGATACGTAACCGCTCATCCCAGCCCCAACAATGGCGCCGACGAGCAGGGAGCTCACGACTAACCCTTGGAGGAAGTTCGTAAGGGGGATGTCGTCGGTAATGTATAATAAGGCGCCGGAAATAACACCGGTATCATACCCGTACAACAGTCCTCCCAAGGCTCCAAAGAAGAATATCCAACCTTTGCTTAGATTTTTATACATATAATAACCTCCATAGCTTTTTAGCCTCTGCACCCCATTATTTTCCACGGAGCTTGTGAGTCCAAACATTACGTAGGATGAAACAGGAAGATTTCCATGAAAAAAGTACTTGGTCAATAAGGGAGCTCCTCTAAAAGTAGAAATTAACATGAAATAGATAAAAAAATGATGCCAGTTTAAAGAGAACATGTTATATAAAAAATAGTAGTAACAAAAGGGGAGGATTTTGATGAATAAGGGAAAGATAGATTCGTTTACTTTGAGAGGTGAAAATCAACTGAATGAAGACGCTCTTGTTTTAAATAAGTCCCTTGGTATTTACGGGGTGGCCGATGGAGTAACTTCCTTAGGGGACTTTAAAAACGAGGATGGTTTGACTGGGGGCTATTTAGCTGCTCAGACTGTGAAATCAACCTTTGAACAGATGGAAAGTAAGACTTCTCTGTTTTCTGCTGTTCAACAAATCAATGAACGAATAAGAGAAGAAATGATGGGCTATTCCATTGATCTGGCTGATAAGGATCAATTGTGGGGAACGGCATTGTTTATTTTCCAGCTGACTGACCACGGTTTGGAGTACATACAAACCGGAGATTGCATGGGGCTCGCAATCTATGAACATGAAGAAGTACGTCTGCTTTCCAGAAGACAAGTGATCCATTTAGAAGCACGAGCTCTTGAAAAATGGAAGGAAGGGGTAGAGAGCGGACTAACTACCAGAAAACAACTGAGAAAATATATAAGCACCGGCCTGAAATCGAACCGGCACTTGAGCAATACAGATAAAGGCTATGGGGTATTGAACGGAGAACCTGAGGCTATGGATTTTGTCGAGTACGGGAAGATCAATACCAGCCAGCTAAAACAACTCATCGTATTAAGTGACGGACTATTTTTACCAGAAGAGCTCGTTGCAAAAGGACGTGGGTACTGGGAGTATACAGCGGAATTGCTCCTTCAGGAAGGGTTGGAAACTTATGCTGAACGTATGGTTCAATTGGAGGAAGGTGATCCGGAATGTTTAGCCTATCCACGATTTAAAAAGTCGGATGATAAAACAGGCTTAATTTTTCACTTACGTTAAGAAAGACAAACCAAAATAGAGGCATGCGGAGACGCCGGCGGCAATTAAGGCTGGCTTCAATTTAAACTTAGCATACCGAATCGTATTGAGTTTTAAAATTCCTGCTGTTGTATTCGTATTATCACTCAAAGGTGAGGAAAACGCACCAAATGTGCCGCTTGCAAAAACTGCTCCGATTACGATCGGTAGAGAACTTCCGGCAACTGTGGCGATTGAAATTCCCACCGGCATAAGAATGCCCCAAGTACCCCATGAAGATCCTATGAAATAAGACAAGGCGCAGCCAAGAATAAAGATAATTGCGGCGACAAATTGTGGAGGTATCCAATTAAAGGCACCGGAAATGGCATCGGCAAAGTGTAAGGCTTCAGATCCTTTTCCAAGTCCCCATACTAACGCTAACAGCAGGATGACCCCCATCATGTCGTTTCCTCCATCGATTAAGGCGTTCATCATTTTATGCAGCGAAAGCTGACTGAGCTTTAAATAAATGACAAAGGCAATAATGGTTAAGATGACAGCGAGCACCATAGCATCAAGTACGTTCGCGTTGATAAGTGCCTCTAACCCGGATTTATTTTTTTGTACACCTAGCAAGTACATAAGGAAAAAAGTAAAAATGATGACTCCAGCCAGCGGCACAATTAAGTTCCAAGGTCGGGCAGGAAGTTCTTTCGTTACCGCGGGATGACAGTCTTCCCAGCGGTCGTCATCTTCTTCCTCTTCGATTAATTCCTCATGTGTTTCTTCGGCACCGTGTGCCTGAGCCTTAGATTTATGAAAAAAACTTAAGTAAAATCCAAGCAGCAGCATGGATAAAGCAAAAAAATTAAAAGGAATGCTCCTTACATAAAGAGAGTAAGCGTCCCCTGAAGCATCAGCCTGCTGTAAAGACAAATCGATTACAGAGGTCATGTAACCGACAAAAGCAGTCGCAACAGGAATAATGACAACAAGTGGGGAAGCAGTGGTTTCAATAACAAAACCAAGCTCCTGCTTTGTCATGGGAATCTTTTTCCGCATGGCCTTCATAACGGGTGCAATAGTTACAATTCGAAAGCTGGGTGCACTGAAAGTACCTACAGAGGAAAGCCATGTTAAGATAAAAGCCCCGCGCTTATCTGTAATCTTTGATGCAGCAGCGCGCACGAACCCTTTAATTCCGCCCGACATTTTAATCAGACCAATTAAGGCAGAAAAGGCATACAAAAAAATAATTATTTTTAAATTGTTACTGTCAGATAAGCCTTGAATTACAAAATCCAGGGCCTTTGTTAAGCCGGTAAGCCAGTGGGGCTCGACTAAATATCCTGCTACAATAACGGCAAACAATAAACTTGGAATGACTTGTTTTGTCCAAATAGCAGCAGCTATCACAACTAAAAAAGGGATGACGGGAATCCAGTTCATTTCATTGCCTCTTTCCTTTACCATGCTTCTCTTAGCATGTGTGTAGGTAAAAAAAGTATGCGCCATTTTAAAGCGTAGAAACTCCTTGAAATCATGGTTCACAGCTCTCATAAGAAGGATTATGAAGAACAATTGACGAACAGGGTAGGTACGTAATTTTTCAAGTTCACTAAAAGGAGCGGGTTCAATGGGTTTTATGGAAAAAAGCGTTGTGATTCAAAAGCCAATTGAAGAGGTTTTTGCTCAAGCTACTGATTTTAAACAGAGTCCTCGAATTATGGATGCGGTCGTTGAAGTGGAACTTTTATCTGATGGCCCCGTAAAAAAAGGGTATCAGTTTAAAGAAGTACGGGAGATTCGCGGGAGGAGGGTTCCCTCCGTGATCGAGGTGACCGAGTACAAACCTGGGGAAAGGTATTCTGTGAGAAGCAATCAACAAGGGATAGATTTAAGGTATCATTATGCATTTACCCAAACAACGGAAGGAACAAAGGTAAGTTTTACAGGGGAGCTTTATACGGAGGGGCTGAGGAATAAGCTCACGAAGCCATTTTTGCAAATGGTGATCAAGAAGGAAGATGAAGATCATTTAGATCATTTGAAGAAATTTATTGAAAACAGCTGATCATACCCGCTAATAAAGGATGGATAGTCTTGAATGGTTCTTTGAGATATGTTTTTTTCAAAAAGATTACAAAAGGTGGTTCGTTCTTCCTGAAAAATGAATCCATACTGAAACATTGGTACATGTTTCCTGCTTATTTATCCTAATCGGGACTTTAGTCCTTTCTTTCAGAAAATTATGGACAAAAATTAATGGAATAAGGCAGGTTTATGGATAACAATCGTCTCTTGTTGATTTGGCACCATCCATGACATACTCGTTTTGTAAGCCTAAAACAAGGGAGAGGATGAAACACATGTTAAGGAAATATCTTTTCGCTGTAGTAGCCGCAGTAGCAATCTTGGCAGCATCAGCTCCAGCCGCATCCGCGCAATCTACAGGCAATACAAATCAACAGCAATCGGTGGATTGCCAGCAGTTTTCCAAAAACCTTGAATCTTGGTTAAAGGAAAACAATGTTCAAATTGACCAGTCCAAACTTATGGAACAAATTAATAAGTATGTTCAAATAAAGCAGCAACAGAAAGCAGATCAATCAGCTGAGCAGCCTAAGAAGGAACAGCCTGCTAAAGCTGAGCAGCCTCAACAAGCTGAAAAAGAACAGGGAACCTCAGCTGAACAAAGTGCTCCTAAGCAGGAACAAAAGCAAGCTGAATCCAAGCAATCTTCTGATTCTATTGACCAATATCAGCCATCAGAATATGAAAAACAAGTCGTTAAATTAGTGAACGAAGAACGTTCTAAAAAAGGACTGGATCCTTTGAAAATGAACGACCGCCTGAGCGGGCTAGCCCATAAGAAATCTCAGGACATGGCTGATAACAATTACTTCAGCCACACATCTCCAACGTATGGTTCTCCATTTGATATGATGAAGCAGTTCGGCTTTACTTATAAAGCCGCTGGAGAAAATATTGCCGCTGGTCAGAAAACTCCGGAACAAGTCGTGCAAGGTTGGATGAACAGCCCTGGCCACCGCGCAAACATTCTAAACGAAAACTTTACTGAAATTGGTGTAGGCTATGTAGAAGGCTCCGGTCAGTATGGAACTTATTGGACACAGGAGTTCATTACACCTCAATAAAACGATAACGGCAAAGGCTGGCTTTCTTTATGAAGCCGGTCTTTGTTTTTTTATTGCAAATAAAGCTTCGAGATTCCAAGGGCAATGCCCTGGTAGCCGAAACGAAGGCCGAATCCAATAAGGATAAGGCTCGCACACACGTTTATGATTTTGATGAAAGATGGTTTAGCAATCGAACGGCTGAAATGAGTGGTAAAAGCTAAGTTTAAATTCCACAATCCGATGCCAATAAATACGAGAGTGCTCATTAAAAAAGAATGGAGCATGTCTGTTTTTTCAAAAGAACTGCTTAGAATGGAACCATAAATACTAATCCAAAACAATAAGTTCATAGGATTGGTTCCGGCAATCAAGAAGCCTCTGGAATAGGAGGCTAGGATAGGACTGGAGGAACTTCCAACACGGTTCTCTTGTTGATAAGGTTCAGCAGCGTTTAAGCTTGACCATCCTGATTGAATCAATAGAAAACATCCAGCGATCATGAGCAGCATTTTTACCCACCAAATAGCGAGGAAATAAGACACTCCCAGAAACATGAGGACCATGAGCACTAAATCGGAGGACATGCCGCCAAGCCCCACGCACAGTGCCGGCCAAAATCCATAGGATAATCCTTTTTTTATTATTTCAATATTAATTGGGCCGATAGGCGCAGCGATTGATAAACCTAATATAATATAGCTGATAAGAAGAGTGACCAACAGCCCCAACCCTTTCATAAACAGTTTGTCTTTACTATTAGATGTGAAGGGGGGACAAGCTATGACATTTCTTTTTTGGTTGTAATCCATTGGGTTTCCTTTTATATTTAGTAGTGTAAACCGGTTTATGAAGTGGATGCTTTAAAATCGGGGTAACCATACATAAAAGAAGGTGAAAAAATGAGTATCGTAGAACGGATTAAGAAAGGCAGAATAGTTCCGGTTATTCGAAAAGCAAGTGTAGATAACATCCTGCCAATTGCAGGGTCTCTTCTTAAAGGGGGGATTTCAACGATCGAAATTACTGCGGAAAGTAAGCAGGCAGATGAAATGATTCAGCTCGTCAAAGAGGAATATGGTGAAAAAGTTTTGGTTGGCGCAGGAACCGTATTGGACGGGGAAACGGCACGCCAAATGCTGCTGGCTGGAGCAGAATTTATTGTGGCACCTTCTCTGAATGTAGAGACGATTAAAATGGCAAATCGCTACGGGGCACCGTGTATCCCCGGGGTGTTTACTCCGACTGAAATTGTAACAGCGTTTGAAAATGGCGCGTCAATGGTGAAAGTTTTCCCTGCAAGTGTACTCGGACCAGAATACATCAAAAACATTAAGGGACCGCTTCCTCATATTCCTGTCATGGTCACCGGAGGGATCCACCTTGATAACATGAACACTTATTTTGACAATGGTGCAGAAGTTGCCGGCATCGGGAGTCAGCTCGTGAAGCCGGAGAATTACAAGGAAGAGAGCGATTATGATCGTCTAGCTGAATTAGCTGAGACTTATATGAAAAAAATTTCCCAAGCCCTTTAGTCCACTTCCCCTGCTGAGTCAGGGGAATTTTATTTATATTTGGAGGGAAAAGTGAATGGAGAGCTTGTATAAAGAGGTTGCAGATGTATTTGTTCGTTCCATAGGTGCCCGTTTATCGGGGTTTATTTACATGGTTCATTAGCGATGAATGGATTTACTCTCGGAAAGAGTGATGTGGACATTCTGGTTATTGTTAAAGAGGGATTGACAGAGTTTCAGCAACGAATGGTTATTGAAAAAGCGGTTTCCTTTGAGGCCAAGTATCCAGAATATCCGCTTGAATTTAGTGTGCTCCTCGAAGAAGATTCCCTTCACCCCGTACATCCCGTCTATTTTGACCTTCATTATTCTGAATATCATAAGCATCAGTACTTAAGGGACGAGCATTATTTCTGCCGAGGAGGCTGCGATGAGGATCTAGCAGCTCATTTAATGGTTACGAGAAGACGTGGGAAATGCTTGTATGGTAAACCTGTCAGGCTTGTGATTGGCGAACCTGACAAGAAAGATTTTGTGCAATCGATTTGCTTTGATATTGACGATGCGTCCGAAAAAATTTTAGAAGCTCCTGTTTATTATGTACTAAATTTATGCAGGACAGCCGCCTATTTAAAGGAAGGGAAGATTCTCTCCAAAAAGGAAGGAGGGGAATGGGGATTGGCCAATTTGCCGCATCATTACTATGATTTGCTTGGCCAATGCTTACAAGCTTATTTGAACCCCGATTCCAACCCAACGTTTAACCGTAGATTGTTAAAGGGTTTTGCTTCCGCTATGCATTCCACAATCGAAGATTTAAAACTTCCGCTCTTTTGAAACAGGACGTACATACCCCTCCACTGTTGTCCGGTCATCTTCTTTTTCAGTCACTGACCAATCCTGGAATAAATAGATCAAAGTCAGCAGCATTACAAATAATCCAGAAACTAAGAATCCTTGTGTTGGAGTCCCGTCATAGTATTGAAAACTAACCATGTGATAAACAAAAAACAGCATGCTCGTTAAGGCGAAATAGCCTAACCTTTGCATATGCGGCCGGCGCCTGGAAAAAGTACAGTGTAATAATAAAGGCAGCCAGTAAAAGAATGAACAAATCGTAAGAGTCGTTAAGTGAAAAACTACTCCTAGAGAGTAGGGGAGCATGAGAAAGACTTCATAGCTCGCTAATACACCTACAAAAAATACGGCAGCATTTATAAGAAGACGGTTACTGGCCCTGATCATCCATCTCAATTTATTTCTAAACCAAAGCTGGTGTTGGTTTGCGTACAATATCCAGAGCGGGACAGCAGCAAACACAATTAAACTTCGGGAAAGGTTTTCTAAAGGACGCTCATTAAATAGATTAATGATCACAATTAAACTGACTGTGAGTACAAGAGCCGCAGGGAGCAGGTATTTTCTGTAACGACTAATTGTCTGTTGCACTCTTTATCATCTCCTATAATCTTTGGCGATAATATTCCCTTCTACTGGGTATATAAACGCAATAGCACCGAATTCAAACTCTTTCATGTCAGTTTAAGGGTTTTTTTCTTTTATTTATCTTTCCGGATTTGTCTAAAAGGTCATTTTTGCTCGTTAAAAACTTTTCAAAATAAAAGACAGCTTTAGGAGAAAAGCTGTCCTCTGTAATACTTATTTATTTCTAGTGCTGAATGGCGAACGCATGTATGGAGATCAAAAACAGTTATCCCTGTCTATGTACAATGTATTCTTCAAGCTGTTTTTGAGTTCGGATCGAAATGGTTTTTTCACTATGGGTTTTAAGAGATTTCTGAAGGAATGGAAAAGTTTTCTCTTCAAACGAGGAGCTGGTGATCAATTGGTGCTTCAAATCGTGTAGAGTTAAAAGATAAGAGCTCCTCTCGAATTGAATAAACTGCTTCAGAAATCTTTTTATAATCCGGTAGTTTCTTGTGGATTTGGATGGAAGGAGGAGCACAATTTCATCTGCTTTGGCAAAACCTGAGCCAATCCAGTCTTCTGCCTTTCCTTCAATCACCCATTGATTCGTATGAATAGTGTACAGAAATTTTTGGTTCCTGTCTTTGACAGAATTAAGGCTTTCTTCGAAATTGGAGTGTTCCCAAACAAAATCGTCCAGCTCATACAATGGAAGAAACAGCTGGTTGGATAAATAACGGGCAAGCGTTGTTTTGCCGCTCCCTATACTTCCAGTAATGAAAATACGATTTGGCTTCATGTCCTTCACTCCTCAAGTATTTTCCCGGTTTTCATTTATATAAAAAACCGTTTAATGCTTGGTTAGATAAAATCATCTAAGGAAGGCCTGAGTTCCATTAGGGAAGTCCAAAGAAAATCCTCACCAAATAAGTCATCTGACTGCTCCATCTTTTTCATCCGGCGAAAAGTGTGAAAGTGAAATTCTTTCTTAAATAACTCCTTTAACCGTTCTTCTTCATAGCCGATTCCACCCTGCATGCTGTAATGTCTGTAAACTTCCCAATCCGTAATATCAGCACCGCCTTCAGGAGTGAAGCAAACGAGTCCGAAGTGCCCCTTTGGTTTCAATACTTTGCAGATAAATGCAATGTATTTCATCCGCTGGTGGGGAGGGAGATGATGGAGTAATCCCGAATCATAGATGAAATCGTAGGAATCCTCCTGAAGGTTCATCTGAAAAATGTCCCCGCAGCGAAATCTTATTTGGAGGTTCTCGTCCGCTGCTCTTTCCTGTGCCCATTCGATGGCATTTTCTGAAATGTCCACGGCTTCAACTTCGCATCCCTGCCTTGCCATGTAGATAGCATTTCTGCCCGGTCCGCATCCAAGTTCCAATGCCGTTCGTGGCTTTATGTAATGATGAAAGTATTCAACTAAGTTTTCATCAGGCTGCTTCGTTTGGAAGAAAGGAATTTCTTTATCCCGATCTTCATAAAATTCTTCCCAAAACGGTTTAGGTTTTCTTATAAGGGAATCCAGCATTTGATATAGATCCTGGTTATTCAAAATTTTTTCTTTCATGACTGCACCTCCAGAAGCTGACTCGTTAATGAAACCGTTAACACCATCATAACATTATTGAATAATTGGTAATATTGTAATTTTTTTATTTAACCTTAAAGTAATAAAATTTACTTTCTTAATTGATGTTCCGTACCTTTATTAAGTTACATAGTGAAAAACGACGCTTTTCCAATTTAGAGATGCTGTTAAAGTCTGCCTCTGAATTTCAAGAATCGCTTGTCGGAGGTCAGTCTTTTTTTTGCATAACTCATCAAGTTAACCGTTCTTCTGTGGCTTTGTGAAACACAGGCTTCTTTTTATGGATATTCCCAATTTTATTTTTATCTATTGCATTAAAGCGAAAAATAAATTACTATTTAAAGTAATAGAGGAGGATGAAATTGGAAAAAATTCACCTGAATGTAGCTTTGCTCCGCAGACGAGTCCCAAACCTTACAACCGCAGCACGGAATGTCGGATTGCGTCCAGCTACAGTTTCTAATCTTTGTACTGGAAAAATCTCAATCAGCCGGACAGAGGTAAGGACGTTAGTAGCTCTTGCGGCCCTTGCAGACTGTAGTTTAGACGAATTAATTATCAGAGGGGAGCGATTTGAAATGGTAGAAACGGGTATCAAAGTTTTGGATCTTTTTGCCCCATTAACAAAAGGGGGAACAGTAGGTCTCGTAGCGCGTCCTGGAATGGGACAGCTCGTTGTACTTGCTGAAATCTTTCATCGTATGAAGCAGGAAGGATGCCGTATTGTTCTTTTACAACCTGAGGGCAACCATCCAGAACTTAGCGATATTGCTGAATATATTGATGACTTCTGCACCAGTTTAACTGAAGTGGAGGCAATCGTGTTAGCACAAGGGAAGAAAGGGGGGTAGCCTTCGCTGCAGATCGCTCCTATGTGTTAACAGGAGAACTTGCACAATTGCAGGAAAAATGGAAGGGTCTCAATGCTGTTACTACTTTTCTTCTGGATCTTAAAGGCGAGGCGGTTGATGAAGACCTTCCGTACGGACCATTAGAAACATTATGGCAATTCGATAGTGAACTGAGTGCCCGGCATTTATATCCAGCGATCCACCCCCTTTACTCTACATCCACAGTTTTAGAAGGAGCAAATCTTGATCAGATGCATTTTTCCATTCAGCAGCGAGGTAAACAACTCCTGCGTCGTTTCCGGGAGCTTCGTTCAATCGTTAATGTAAGAGGATTAGAGACTTTGAATGACAAAGATAGTGAAACATTTAAGCGAGGGGAACGCTTGGAAGCCTATCTAACACAGCCTTTCTACGTAGCGGAAGACTTTACAGGACAGGGAGGAGAAACTGTGCCGCTTAACGAAACATTAGAGGATGTGAGAAAAATATTAGATGGTTCAGCTGATCTTCAAGAGCCAGGCGAGTTAACCTATATCGGCAAACTATCTTAAGGATGTGGGCCTGTGGATTATATTACTTATCTAAGATCGATGGTAGGAAAGAACAAAGTGCTTATGCCTGTGTGTGGTGCACTGATCTTCGATGACCAAAAACGAATCCTGCTTCAGCATAGAGCTGATACCCATTCATGGGGAATCCCGGGTGGGTTTATGGAACTTGACGAAAATGTGGAAGAGACCGCCAGAAGAGAAACTTATGAAGAAACAGGTATTGAATTAGGAAAGCTCGATTTTTATGGAATCTATTCAGGGAAGGACTTCCATAAAACCTTTCCCAATGGAGATCAAGCCGCCCTTGTCCAAATATTGTTTACTTGCAGAGACTTTAAAGGAAAAGCGAATAGCATAGATGAAGAAACGTTAGATGCCCGTTTTTTCCCTTTAGATCAGCTTCCTGCTCCTATGCTTGAAAAACATCAAAGGTTTATTAACGATTATATCGAATATCCAAGTGGACCTGTCATTGGTTAGTGAACTGGTGCATAAAATATGGTACACTGTAAATAGAATAAGAAAGACCGCAGCATTCACTGCGGTCTTACCGATAACGATTCCTTCGGGGATCGGCTACTCATTGAGGAATAGACCTCTCCCGTTTGCAGACAGGAGGTCTATTTTTTATTGGTCATTTTTATGACCAACGCAAGCAGAGCAATAAGGAAAGTTCCGAAAGAAAACAGAACCATAAAGACCTCATAGATACTCACTTAAGGCATCACCCCCTTTCCTTGAACTAAGGGGGCAGCCGACCTCCGTGGAAGGATCACTATCTAATGGTCATTGTATCACAGCCTAAGGTAGGGATATGGTCGGAATTTCCCTGCCTTTCGTACATTATCAAAAAAATATTGTCATTTTGTGATAACTGTTATATTATATATATAACAAATAAAACAGCGAGGATGTGGGTTATTTGTGCTCATCCATTTAGATTTAGAAGCCTCAGACCCTATTTATAACCAATTGAAAAATCAAATCATAGCTGGTATAGCCAAGGGGGAGCTTGTTCCTGGAGAAAGATTGCCATCGGTAAGAGCTCTTGCCCAGGATTTAGGAATTAATCTTCATACGGTTAATAAAGCCTATCAGCAGCTGAAGCAGGATGGATTTATATTGATTCACCGCCAAAAAGGAGTCGTCGTGCAACCGGATGGATTTCCGGAGGCAGATGAGGAGTATTGGCAAGGTCTCCAAAAGACACTTCATCCATTAATCGCGGAAGCCGTCTGCAGGGGAATAAAACGGGAAGAATTTGTGGATTTGTGCAGTGAAATTTTTAAAGAGTTTGAAAAGCAGGGGGGAAAGTAGAATGAATGTAATGATGGCGTTATTCCTAATTGTCATCCTGATCCCGGTTTACGTTTCAGTCATGTTTATTCCTTTTTGGACGAGAAAAACGGAAAGCTTCGGCGTTTCCATTCCTGAAAAATTTTATGCGCGAGGGGATATTCAATCCTTTCGAAGACGATATGCCTTTTATACAGGCTTACTAAGTGCTGGGTTAACAGCGCTGCTTTTCTTTTTGGCAGGTTATTTCACAATAGATGAGCAACGGGCAGCTATTGGGTTCAGCATTCTTATCTTTGTTTATCTTGCCGGAACGTTTGTTGTGTATTTGTTTTTCCACCGGAAAATGAAAAAGTTGAAGAAAGAGGAGCAGTGGGAGAAGGTCAGGCCGCAAGGGGTAGTGGTGGACACACAATTCCGTGAGCAGCGTCTGACTTATTCCAATTTGTGGTTTGCAGTTCCTTTTCTAATCGCTTTCTTGACCATCGGGTTTACCTTCCAACTCTATGATCAGATTCCTGATCGTTTTCCGATGCAATACAGTTTTTCCGGAGAGGTGACGAATTGGGCGGAAAAGTCTTACCGTACCGTCCTTGTAATGCCTGTAATGCAGCTTTATATGGCAGTTTTGTTTTTATTTATTAATGTGATGATCGCAAAAGCGAAACAGCAGGTGAGTGCAGAAGATCCGGAAAACTCAAGAAAGCAGAATGTCGTCTTTCGGAGAAGGTGGTCGGCCTTTATTATCCTGACAAGTGTCGCGTTGACTCTTCTTTTTTCGTTTGTGCAATATACCTTTATTTATACTGTAAGTCCTGTAGTAATCAATGTCGTCACATTAATCTTTACGTTAGCTGTTGTGGCTGCTTCAATCGTTCTGTCGATTACGACCGGGCAAGGGGGGAGCAGGGTGAAAACGGGTCAAGGAACAACGACAGCCGGGAGAATGGATCGCGATGATGACCGCTATTGGAAGCTTGGCCAGTTTTATTATAACAGGAACGATCCTGCTCTCTTTCTGGAAAAACGATTCGGCATAGGCTGGACGATCAATTTTGGGCGTCCGACGGCCTGGATTATTTTAATCGTGATTGTTGTGCTGGCAGCTGGTATTCCTCTTGTACTCGGCCGATAATGAAAAAACAGGCGGGGATTTTGTCTCCCGCCTGTTTTTTTATCTTCTTATCTTTTGCAATAAACGAAGGATTTCAATATATAACCAGACAAGTGTGACGATGAGGCCGAATGCTCCGTACCATTCCATATACTTAGGGGCTCTTCCTCGAACACCTGATTCAATAAAGTCAAAGTCAAGGACAAGGTTAAGAGCGGCTACGGCAACGATGAATACGCTGATTCCAATTCCGATCCAGCCGCTGGAGTGCAGATAAGGTACGGAATTTTGAAAAAATGCGTTGAGTACAAAATCTACCAAATACACGACGAAAATGGCTAAGGTAGCTGAAATGACCATAAGGCGGAAGTTCTTCGTAACCTTAATAATCCGCGTTGCATAAAGAAACAATAGTACTCCCATTACTGCAAAAGTAAGGGAAGCGGCCTGGACAACAATACCCGGATAGCGTGCCTCTAAAAAGGAAGACAGTCCTCCGATTAAGAAGCCTTCCAGGGCTGCATAAATCGGGGCTGTGACAGGGGCAGCCTTTTTAAAGAATACCGTGATGAGGGCGAAGACTAAACCGCCTATCGCACCTATGGCCATCATTAATGTAATATCTATGCCCTGTGAATATTGGTACCAAGTGTATAGAGCTGATCCTAGTAGAAATAAAAACAGCACGGTCGTTTTTCCGACCGTTCCACCCAGTGTCATGGGCTTTCCTTGAGCCCGTTCCTTCCTGAATGTATCTTCTCTCAATACTGGATTTCCAGATCTCATAAATAAAATCACTCCTTTTAAGTAGACCGTCTGTTTCTTTACGATAGGAAGGTCAAAAAGGTTTCATACCCATGTTTACCTGTATTTTATCAAAGAAAAACCTTCAACGCTGTTTGTATGTAGAAGTGATTAGTTGGAATACCATTTATAGAGTTTCTTGGGGCGTCCAATTTTCTGATGGCTGACGATTTGCTTTACTTTTCCTTCTTCGAGCAAATGCATTAAGTATCTATAGACTGTTGGATAGGCAAGACCAATTTGTTTGGAAATGACATCAACGGAACTTGGACCCGGGTGATTCTGGAGATAGTTGGCAATCGATTTTAAGGTTTGTTTACTAATCCCTTTTGTAGTAAATACATCTTCTTCTTCTTCCTGAACATGCTTCATATTAGCAATCTGAACGTGCAGCTTGATCCGGGAGATCATGTCAGGAGCTTTCACCGGTTTTAAGGCAAAGTCTGTAGCGCCTTCTTCCAAAAACTTATCGGCAACTTCCTGACGTTCATCAACGGTTAGTACAAGAATAGGAATATACTCGTTATGCTTGCGGATCTCCCGTACCGTTTGCAGGCCATCCATTTCAGGCATATGGTAATCGACGAGAATGATATCATATTCATCCTGATGAAATTTCTTTATACCTTCACGGCCATTTTCTGCTGTGTCTGATTCCCAGCCGGCATGCTTGCAAAATTCTGTAAGCATGTAGCGCAAGGATTCATCATTATCTATGATCAGTATCTTCATAACGTACTCTCTCCTTCGGAAAATAGATCCAAAACGTCGTGCCTTCCTGGCTGTTACTATTAATATTTAACTCGGCTCCGTGTTCTTCTACCACGTTTTTTACAAATGCCAGTCCTACCCCTGGGTGTGATTTAGTACTGTAACCAGCATTCCAAATTTTTTCGAGGTCTTCTTCCCGGATCCCGGGTCCATTGTCTTCTATACCTATCAGGACCCCCTCATTTTCTTCCTTTGTTCGAATGGTAACCTTTGCGTTTTCTTGTCCTTCAACGGCATCACTGGCGTTATCGATTAAGTTTACGAGGACGCGTGTCATTCGAATTTTATTGATGTAAATTTCAATGGATTCTTCAGCTTGTAAATCAAATTCGTAAATCGTTGCTGACTCAGATAATTTATTCGCTCTCATATATGAAATGAGGACTTTGAGAGTGCACCAGTGTCTTTTCTCGTGGTACAGAATCTCTGACACCATGTCATTGGTAGATTGTATGGAGGATTCGATTTTAGATGTGTATTCCAAAATTTCCGGATCCTTGGCCTTTAATTCGATTAAAGAATTCAACCCTTCCATAAGAGCTAAGGGTGTTTTTAAATCGTGTACTAAATGGAGAGCTTCTCTTCCTGATCTTGCTTCAACCATTTCCAATCTGGCTACGTCAAGGTCCTGGAGCATTTTCCACTTTTGTTCAGAGACCGTTAAATAGATGGCAAGGATCCCAGCATTTATAATAAATACGGCGCACAGGACGATGCTGTAAAAGGACAAGGTTGTTCCAAAGCCTAGATCAATGGCAATGCTTTTCAGTTCTGCCGAAATTGGACCATTGCCAAACCCCAAGTAGGTAAGGAAAGTAACCGTGTCGAGCCACTGAAATCCGAAAAGCAGCTGGGACAAAACGACAGCTTTAAACACAGGTCTAAGCTGTCCTTTTCCTAGCAAATGCAGGGCAGCAATGGATAACAGAAGCAGGAGGGCAGGTCCTCCGAAATCATAGTTCATAGAATTGTACCCGTTTATGATGAGATAAACAAGAGGAATGATGACGATAGGGACTACTACTTTTAACCAGGCAATGTTCAGCTTGGAACCAAGCTGATCTCCTAAAAGCAGCGCTCCTATATAATGGGGCAGTGCTCTTAATGTATTAAGGAGTACAAGAACAAACGCAGCAATCATCAACGTACTGCCTGACGGTGACTTTGACAGGTCAGTCATCAGCCGGGTAAGTCCAATCACCTCAGGACTCAGCCATAAAGGCATGGAGATTCCAATAAATATAAAGATGACACTTACCCAGATGCTTTTTGATGTTAGTACTAGCCTATACATGACAAATACCCCTAACTCGAACGTTCATTTCTTTCATTCTAATATACGCGGACAAGATTTTCGATCCTTTTTTACTTAAAAGCACTAATCATAAGGAAGATACTTCCTCCTTGAATTTTCTGTGCTTACACTTCTGGAACTTGTATAATAAGTACGTATAATTTTCAAACAGAGTGAAGGTGCTTTTCATGATTGTAATGATCGATAACTATGATTCATTCACTTATAACATTTACCAATATTTTAAACAGCTCGATAAAGAAGTTCTAGTTTTTAGAAATGACCAGGTGACAATAAAAGAAGTCCGGAATCTGGCTCCTGATTTAATTGTGATTTCCCCTGGGCCGGGTACTCCTGCACAATCCGGGGTTTGCCGGGAAATCATCTCTGCCTTTTATCAGAACACTCCTATTTTAGGAATTTGTCTTGGGCATCAGCTTGTTGTTGAATTTTTCGGGGGAAGAGTAGAGAAGGGAAAGAACCCGATGCATGGCAAGGTAACATGTATCACGCACGATGGAAAATCTTTGTTTGAAAATATTCCCCATAAAGTACGGGTAACGCGTTATCATTCCCTGCAGACGCCTGCGGAAGACATGCCGCTCAGCCTTGAGATTAGTGCCATGTCTGAAGATAGTGTCGTAATGGCTGTCCGCCATCATAAGCATCCGATTGAATCGATGCAGTTCCATCCCGAATCGATCTTAACGGAATATGGTTTTCAAATGCTTGAAAATGCATACCGGCGAGCAATGGCCTATCAACAAAACAAAAAGGGGCTGATCAAATGAATCCCTACTTGTTATACCAATTTGCCAATTCAGAAGGCAGTCTGCAGGAGGTGGCTTTTTCACATCCAGTGACGATCATTACGGCTTACAAGCTGGAACAGGTGCAGCCGGCTTTCGCTAAAGCAGAAGAAGCATTAAATCAAGGCCGTTTTGTGGCAGGATATGTTAGCTATGAAGCAGCCCCCGCTTTTGACGAAGCTTTTAAAACTTATTCAAAAACAGATTGGCCGCTAGTGTGGTTCGGAGTCTTCGAGCATCCCCATGATGGCCCGGAGCCGGATGAAGGTAATTTTCATGTTTCCGACTGGAAGCTTGACGGACGCTTTTCCGACTATCAGAAAGGGATAGACGCCATTAAAGAAGCTATCGAACAGGGGAATACTTACCAGGTAAATTATACATCCCGGCTTAAAGCGCATTTTGAAGGGAACGATTATTCCTTTTTCAAGCAGCTCGCTGCTAACCAACATGCGTCTTATTCGGCCTACTTACAATTAGGGGAGCGGAGAATATTATCTGCATCCCCGGAATTGTTTTTTCGCATGGATGGAAATAAGCTTACAACAAAACCAATGAAAGGCACTGCGAAGCGGGGACGTTGGACAGAGGAAGATCAAAGGCTGGCATCTGAACTCACCCTCTCTGAAAAAGACAAAGCAGAAAACTTAATGATTGTTGATTTACTCCGCAATGATCTAGGAAGAATGGCTGTGCCGGGAACTGTCCAGGTTCCTCGTCTGTTTGAATTGGAAACTTATCCAACTGTACACCAAATGACTTCCACGATCCAAGCAGCGCTGCCAAGAGGTGTGACGATGTATGAAATTTTTCAGGCTTTATTTCCTTGTGGTTCGATCACAGGGGCGCCTAAGGTAAGGACAATGCAGTACATTGCTGAATTAGAAACAGCTCCGAGAAATGTTTACTGTGGTGCGATTGGATTTATGACACCTGAAAGGGAGGCTGTTTTTAATGTACCCATTCGAACAGTCATGCTTGACCACGGATCGAAGGAAGCAGTTTACGGTTCAGGGGCGGGGTTACGTGGGATTCCACCCCGGAAGGTGAGTTTGCCGAAATCCAGACGAAGGCGAAACTTTTAACTGAAAAGAGACCGGAATTTGAACTGCTCGAGACGATAAAACTCGAGAACGGGGACTATCCATTGCTTGAGTTTCACGTCAAGAGAGCCCGTGATTCCTCCCGTTACTTTCAACGCCCATTTTTTGAAGGGGAAATCTTGAAAAAACTACAAGCGGAATCTGAAGCTCACCCGAAAGGACTATTTAAAGTAAGGCTGTTACTTGATAAGACGGGAGCTAGTACGATTGAAACGACAAAAATCCAAGGTTTGCGTGAGCAGATCAATGGTAAACTAGCCTTGTCTCCGGTTGATGAAAACAACCCGTTTCTGTTTCATAAGACGACTCATAGGGAAATTTATAACGAGCACTCCCACGCCGCAGGCTTTGCTGTCCTTCTTTGGAACAGCAAAAAAGAGCTGACTGAATTCACGATCGCTAATTTAGTAGTTAAGCAGCAAGGAGAGTATTATACACCCCCTGTTTCCTCAGGTTTGCTTGCAGGCACGTTCAGAGCGTGTTTGCTCAAAGAGGCGAAAGTGAAAGAAAAAGTGCTGTTGAAAAAAGATCTCTCAACTTTTGAGGAAATCTGGATGGTAAATGGTTTGCGTGGCTGGGTAAAAGTTTTTCTTACGTAAACTTTCGTGTTAACTAAGAGGAGGAGATATGGATGAAACACATCGTGTTTTATGATGCGCAATGTCCATTTTGCTTCAATGTCAAGCGTGTATTGCGTAAATTTGACTGGTTAAATAAGATTAAATGGGTGTCTGTTCAAGAAGTAGAAGCGAGCGGTAAATACCCTTATTTGGAAGGGCGGAATACGCTCGACGAGATTCACATGCTGACAAAAGAAGGGGAAATTAAGCAAGGTTTCGATTCGATTAGAAAGCTGCTTTCTGTACTGCCGCCCCTTGCTCTTATAGGATTGCTTTTATATCTGCCGGGTATGAAGCTCTTTGGGTCTCCAGCCTATCGATGGTTTTCAGGGCACCGCTATGATTGGTTCGGCAGATATGATATACCTAGGTATTCTTAATTTACAAATGTAATCAAGGTTTTAAACAAAAATAGACTGTCAAAAGTAAGGATTACCTTTTGACAGTCTGTCTATCTTTCATATTCGATCGCTAATCAAGATCATTAAAAAGTTATTGTGGACCAGGCTCTGCCACTTTAACGAGCTGCTTCCCGATATTCTCTCCTTTAAACAAGCCGAAGAAAGCATCAGGAATGTTGTCGAAGCCTTCTGTAATGGTCTCTTCGTAAGTTAACTGTCCTTCTTTCAGCCATTTAGACAAGTGTTGAAAGCCTTCTTTAAATCTTTCTTGATAATCTGCAACTATGAATCCTTGAATGAGCGCGCTTGATTTAATTAAATAGGTTTGGATTCTTGGGCCTTTGTCTTCCGTAAGATTGTAGGAAGAAATAGCTCCGCACTGAATGATTCGTGCGAATTTGTTGAGACGTGGATAAACAGCATCTGCAATCGATCCTCCTACATTATCAAAATAAAGATCGACTCCATCCGGACAAGCTGTTTTAACGGCTTTACGTACATCTTCTGTTTTATAATTAATCGCTTTATCTGCCCCTAATTTTTCAGTTACATAAGACGTTTTTTCGTCAGTTCCGGCAATTCCTACGACTCTAAGGCCCAAGATTTTCCCGATTTGTACAACGGTAGAGCCTACTGCTCCTGCAGCGCCTGAAACGACTAAAGTTTCCCCGGCTTTTGGCTTTCCGATATCAGTCAGTCCAAAATAGGCCGTTAATCCAGGCATTCCAAGGATCCCTAAAGAAGTTGTAACTGGCCCGAGACTGGGATCAATTTTACGGAGGCTTTCGGCTTTGGCAGTTGAATACTCCTGCCAAGGAAGGACTCCTGTAACGATATCGCCGACGTTAAAATGATCATCCTGTGATTCTGTAACTTCAGCAATTACGCCGCCATCTAAAGGTTCATTTAGTTCAAAAGGTGCGACATAGGATTTACCGTCACTCATACGACCGCGCATGTAAGGGTCTACAGAAACGTAAAGAGTTTTTAGTAAGACTTCTCCTGCTTGCGGCTCCGGCAGAGGATTCTCAACAACGGCTAAGTGTTCATGACCCGGGGTGCCTTCCGGTCGCTTGACTAGGTGGATTTCACGGTTCATTTTGACATCTCCTTCCAATGGAAAATTCACTATTCATTTTAACGTGAAAGCCTTTCAATAAGGAAATATAATGTTTGAATAATCTAGACTTACAGGGAGAGAGGAAAGGATATTGGACGAACAGAGACAGCTCTACAGAAAGGTGAAATTTGTCAAAGGGGAAAATTTTATTACGATTGAGGATTTGGAGCGGCTGACAGCTTATGAATTACGTGCATTTATTAAGATAGCTGCCAAGGACCCTGAATTAAACAAAGTGGGCCATCTGTCTTTGTTAATCCGCGATGATTTTCCACAAGATATCGACAGGAAACTGATGGATTCCGGGTTTTCAGTCCATGATACGTTGATTTTCGTCAGAAAAGAGCTCGCAGAACATAAGCCGGGCCCTTCTCCTTATTGCTTGAAAACCATTCCGGAAGTCCAGGAGAATTTCTTTAAAAAAACGTGGAAAAAGTGTATGAAAGACTCCTTCAATTCAGCAGCTTATTTAAATATGGATGAGCAGATGGAAAGTGTCAAAAAAGAATTGGGGGAGGGTTATGAACGCACCTGTCAAATTGCTTATGAAGGGGAGCGGGAAATCGGGGTTGTCATGCCGCATATTGAACCAGACACACAAGAAGAAGGAAGGTTGTTTTACTTCGGGCTACTTCCGGAATTCAGAGGCCGTGGAAAGAGTGTGCCGCTTTACAACCAGGCGTTAACTCTTCTCAAAGCTGAGTTCGGAGCAGCCTATGCGATTGGAGCAACGAGCCTGAACAATCTGCCGATGCGAAGAGTTTTTCAAAAGAACGGCTGCGAAACAACGGGGATCTACAAAGTGTTTAAGCGAACTCATAAAGGATAGAAAAAGAACCGTACAGGAGGAATTTTTAAAGTTTTCTAGAATTTAGCAAGTAATACACCACTTTACTTATTATCAGCAGTCTACAGGAGGAATTTCTCATGATTTTACATACCCACCTTACTGGCGAAGGGGATCCTCTCGTATTTCTCCACACCGGCCTCCAGACAGGCTCTACCGATTTCGAATACCAACGGGAGTACTTTAGAGAGCATTACAAGCTTGTCTGTCCTGATTTAAGAGGACACGGAAATTCATTCAGTGAGGATTTTAACGACTATTTTTATGATACGGCAAGGGATTTAAAAGAAACGCTGGACTACTTAAATATCCCTTCCGTTCAAATTGTCGGCTGCTCACTCGGAGCACTTGTCGGCATAATTTTTGCAAAATATTATCCTGATTATGTCAGAAGCCTGGTGATTTCCGGAGTCACTCCGACGAAGCCGGAAAACTGGGAGGACATCCATGAAAAAGAGGTTGATTTTCAAAGGCAGCTCTTGAGAGATCAAAACCTTGTGAGCCATTTCAATCAGCTTCATAACACAAATTGGCGTGAATTGATTTATTTAGTGAGGCAGGACAATTGGTATCCCTTTGAGGAGACACACTCTCTAGCCGATATTAAAGCCCCGATTCTTTACATCGTAGGAGAGGGAAATGCTCATGAAGTCACAGGAGCCGTTTATTATCCTAAATACAGTAAGGTTCATGTATCTGTGCTTCCGTTTGCCTCCCACTTAGTCCACTCAGAACAACCCGAAATCTATACGAAAATCTTAGAGAATTTTCTTCATAAGACAGCTTTACAAAAGGAAGAAGAGCTGGAATGACAAAAGGGGGGAGGACAAAGATTGCAGGAAGGTGTATATTGCCGCAGATGCTCCCGTCAGATAAAGACGAAGGATAACTTGGTCGTTGCAGGCGTACTTTTTGTGATGGTTCCTTACCACAAAGAATGTTTTGCCAAAGAACTAAGGGGACCGGCTGTGCTATTTATCAATAATCAGCCCATTAACAGCTGGGTTGGAAATTTATTAACGCTCCTTGGCCTTCTCCTTTTTGCGGGAGTCCTCCTATTTGTAGAAGGATTGGCAAAGTGGCTCTCCTTATTGTTTCTTCTCCCGGTGATTTACCGTTTGCTTGCCTACTATTTATTTGAAAGACGGTTATCAGGGAAATACAATACTGACAATTATTAGATTAGGAGAAACGTAGAATGACATGGATGAGAATTGCAGAAACAGTAGGCGGGTATTATGCTGCCTGCGAAAAAATAAAAGCTGTTCTATTAGCAGGCTCTGTCTCAAGAGGCTGGCAGGATGCACGCTCAGATATAGAACTGCATGTATTTTGGGAAGAAGCCCCGACTGAAAGTGAGCGTCTGCAGTTGATAGAAAAGGCAGAGGGAACCCTTCTTACTTTTTATCCGTACGAGGATGATGAATGGTCAGAAAGCTATTTGTGTGACGGCGTGAAAATGGAGTTAAGTCATTTTCTGGGGAGCACAATTGACATGGTAGTAAATCGTGTAATCCGTGACTATTCCACGAATTTGGAAGACCAGTGTCTTATTTCTGCCATACAGGACGGCATTGTGCTGCATGGTAAGACCGTTATCTCCGAGTGGAAGAATACTGTAAATACGTACCCTCAAGGTTTAAAAGAGGCGATGGTTGAGGAAAATTTGGATTTTGGAAACCGTTGGAAGAGCCGTTCTACTCTGCTTGAGCGCAGAGATCTTTTAATCCTTTATTCGACGATGGCTGACGTTTCTGAAAAAATCATGGCTTTATTATTTGCACTGAACCATGAATATGTCCACCATCCAGGGTTTAAGTGGCAGAAACAATCTTTGAATAAACTTTCAATCAAGCCTATGAGGGCCTGTGAACGGATGGAAAGTGTATTTTTAACAGAGCCTGAGAAAGGCATGAAAATATTGGAACAGTTAACGGCAGACGTGGAAAAACTAGTAAATGAGCAATCTCCAAGAGAGGTAAGCCATAAGGAGATCAAACAACAGCCGCACAAAAACCAGTTTTAGGTTCTGTGCGGCTGTTGTTTTTATTAGACCATTCCTTCTTCTTTCAGTTCGCGGTATTCTTCGTCTGTAAAAGCACGGGCGCGCGATAAAAATCGTTTTCCTTCAACACCTTCCAAGGAAAACATGCCGCCTCTGCCATCGACCACATCGATGATTAACTGGGTATGCTTCCAATAATCATACTGACTCTTGTTAATATAAAAAGGTGTGTCACCAATGCTTCCTAAAAGCACATCCTGACTTCCTAGAAAAAGATCGCCTTCCGGATAACACATAGGGGAACTGCCATCACAACAGCCACCTGATTGGTGGAACATTAAAGATCCATGTTTTTCTTTCAGATTATGAATCAATTGGAGGGCAGAATCCGTAGCGGTTACACGTTCAACCAACATCGGTCACCTCCTCTCATGTAATTTAAAAGAATCCCAGCTTTTGAGGGCTGTAGCTTACAAGCAGATTCTTGGTCTGCTGGTAGTGGCTGAGCATCATCTTGTGATTCTCACGTCCGACTCCGGACATTTTATAGCCGCCAAACGCAGCATGGGCAGGATAGGAATGGTAACAGTTTGTCCAAACTCTTCCCGCTTCAATTCCACGCCCGAAACGATAGGCCGTATTCATATCACGGGTCCATATGCCGGCGCCTAAACCATAAAGAGTATCATTGGCGATGTTCATCGCTTCTTCTTCATCTTTAAACGTAGTTACGGACAGGACCGGCCCGAAAATTTCTTCCTGAAATACGCGCATATCATTCGTTCCTTTAAAGATGGTCGGTTCTATATAATAACCTTCTGAAAGCTCACCTTCCAGCTTGTTTCTGCCGCCTCCCACGAGACATTCTGCTCCTTCTTCTTTACCAATGGATAAATAAGACATGATTTTGTCCATTTGTTCCGAAGACGCTTGTGCTCCCATCATCACTTCAGGATCAAGCGGGTTCCCTGTCTTAATAGCTTTTACTCGTTCAAGAGCACGCTCCATGAACTTATCGTATATACTCTCGTGGATCAATGCGCGGGAAGGGCAGGTGCAGACTTCACCTTGATTAAGAGCAAATAAAACCATCCCTTCAATTGTTTTATCCAGAAAGTCATCATCTTTACTCATGACATCCTCAAAGAAAATATTAGGCGATTTGCCGCCAAGCTCTAATGTGACTGGAATAATATTTTGGGAAGCGTATTGCATGATCATTCTTCCGGTAGTTGTTTCACCGGTAAAAGCCACCTTGTTTACCCGGGGGTTGGAGGCTAATGGCTTCCCTGCTTCTAACCCATACCCGTTCACAATGTTTAATACACCATCAGGAAGCAGGTCTCCAACTATATCAATTAAATACATAAGTGAAGCAGGCGTCTGTTCGGCTGGTTTTAATACGATCGCGTTTCCAGCTGCAAGAGCAGGAGCGATTTTCCAAGTGGCCATGAGAATTGGAAAGTTCCAAGGAATAATCTGACCGACTACGCCAAGAGGTTCATGAAAGTGATAAGCAATGGTATCCTGGTCAATTTCTCCAATTGAACCTTCCTGAGCGCGGATCACAGAAGCGAAATAGCGGAAATGATCGACTGCTAGAGGAATATCCGCATTCAAGGTTTCACGGACTGCTTTACCATTTTCCCACGATTCTGCTACTGCCAGTTTTTCGAGGTTTTCCTCCATGCGATCAGCAATTCGATTTAATATAAGCGAACGCTCAGTGACAGAGGTTTTTCCCCATGCATCCTTAGCTTTATGAGCAGCATCCAAGGCAAGCTCGATGTCTTCTTCCGTAGATCTCGCTACCTGGCAGAAAGGTTTTCCTGTAGCAGGGGTGACATTATCGAAATACTGTCCTTTTACAGGAGCTGTCCATTTTCCGTCAATAAAGTTGTCATACCGGTCTTTGAACTGGACTATAGCTCCTTCAGTGTTTGGAAATGCATAAACCATTTGATTGATTCCTCCTGTACGTACTATTAGTGCAAGCGCTTACAAATGGTGGTATGTAAACATACGCTACACTTAACTTGAAGCTACCACCATCACAGAATTTTGTCAATTATTTGACTTTTTATAAAAATATTGACAATTTTTTACCTTTAGATAAGTTTCTTCCATATGAGATCTATATGTAGGGAGAAGGGTTTTTTGTTATAATAAGTTCATCTGGAAAAGAAGGAGATTCTAAACGATGACCAGTACAAATCGAATTATGCTTGTCGATGGTATGGCTCTTTTGTTCAGGGCCTTCTATGCTACTGCAATGAGCAATTATTTTATGGTAAATAGTAAAGGTACGCCTACCAATGGAGTTTATGGAATGTTGAAGCACTTATTTACTGCTATTAATCATTATCAGCCTACCCATGTCGTCTGCTGCTGGGATATGGGGAGCAAAACATTCCGTAATGACATGTTTCCTGACTATAAAGCAAACAGAGGAGAACCTCCTGTTGAATTAATTCCCCAATTTGACCTTGCAAAAGAAGCGATAGAATCATTAAATATTCCTAATGTCGGGGTTGCGGGTTTTGAAGCAGATGACTGTATTGGTACACTTAGTAAAGAATACAGCGAGCATTCCCAGGTTTTTATCCTTACCGGTGATCAGGACATGCTTCAGCTTTTAAAGCAAAATACGACTGTCGTGCTGCTTAAAAAAGGGTATGGCAATTATGCGGAATATTACGAGGATTCTTTTTATGAAGAGAAGGGGATTACACCTGCTCAAATGGTAGATTTAAAAGCTTTGATGGGGGACACGAGCGACAATTATCCCGGTGTTAAAGGGATAGGGGAAAAAACAGCCCTCAAGCTGCTTATGAAGCACCAAACAATCGAAGGAATTTTGGGAAATCTAGATGCCTTGACCAAAGGCCAGCGGTCAAAAATAGAAGAAGGACTGGAAATGCTTCATTTGTCGCGGAAACTTGCCCGTATTCATTGTGAAGCAGACGTTAATTGTTCATTGGAAGATGCTTTGTTTTACATTGATGACGAGCGAATGAGAGATAAATTTGAAGAACTTGAGTTTAGAAATTGGAGAAAGAACATTATAGGGGTATCTTAACGGTGTGTCGGTAGCTTATGCTACCGACTTTCTTATGCACACGATTCTTTTAAAGAAGATCTTTTTTCTGAGTGAATTTATATTGGTTCGCTTCTCTGTAATACATGGAAGATTTCTTGTACATCCGTTTGTTGTAGTAAAGGTTTGCGAGCAGTTCCAGAGCATCTTTATAATCATCGTAAATATTTAATTCCCTCAGGTCGGGGATGATTACATGTTCTAGTTCGTGTATGAATTCTTCTTCTTGAGTTGATTTGTTCAAATTATGCTTTAATATATAAAATTTGTGCTTGAATTGTAGGTCATTTTGCTTGTCCGCCATTTTTTCTCCTGACAAGATATAAGACCAGCATTCCTCAATGTTTTCATTATAGTAGTGCGCTAAAGCTAGAAGGTAGATGGTTCCTGACTGGAAGTAGGTATCATCCGTTTCAATACCTTCCGCTTGTTCTAAAAACTCGATCGCTTTATCATAATTTTCCATATTGATGTTGATATAGCCTAAATTATGATAAATTCTTCTTTTTTCTAAAAAAGTTAAATGATACTTGGCAACTTTTAATATTTTTAAAAAATATTCTTGAGCAATATCGTGGATATTGAGAAAACGATAATTGATCGCAATAATCATATAAGTATCTACAATCCTGGAATATTGAAGGGAATCCTTGTACCCTTTTAATGCTTTTTCCGCGTAGTAGGTAGATTCTACAGCTGCTCTTGTTTGAGAGTACGTTAGTGCTAAATGGAAATAAACTTCACTGTCTTCGAGTGGGAGCTCGTTCATCTTTTGTGATGCATTTCTAAAATAGTTCAGGGCTTGACGCAATTCTGCTTTTAAAAATAAGTGGAGGCCGACCGTCTTATAATAGAAAAATTGAAATTCCTTTGTTGCCTGAGGGAAGATGGCATCAAACTCTTTTAGAGTGTCATCAGGGATTAAGATCTCCTCTAAAGTCATTTTATGACGGGTTAGAATGACTTTGTATAAATTCCCTAATTCAATATTTTGGTTATTGGCTAACGCTTTTTCTATCTCGGATTTAAGTTTTTTCATCAGAGTAAAATCTCTTAATTGAATGGTTTCATGCCAATCATGGAGATTCTGATAGATGTCCTCGTCAAATTCTTCATTAATGTTTGTGAGGGTAATCTTCAGCCGCTCCCCGATCAGACGATAGATTTCATCACTGGCATTAATAGAATTGTGCTCGATCTTACTTAAATAGGACACAGAACAGATGCCTGAAGCTAAATCTTCTAATGTCATATTTTTATATTTTCGGTGCTGTTTAATTAATGTGCCCTTCATTGTCAACCGTTCCCCTCTTCTTTAAAGCACTCAAGTATACACAATATAATAGACCGAGAAAAAATACAATTATAGTCGACTGATCCAAAATTTGTAAAAATAAAACAAACAGCCATCCAGTAGAGGGGATGGCTGCTGCTTATTAGAATTATATCGTTTTAAGAGCTTCCTCAATCTGGGTATCGCCGGAGACTAATTCAAACGTCTTGTTATAAGTGTTTGGTTCTCTCAGGCAGGCGATCATCGTTTTAGCGACGTCCGCTCTTGGAATCGTACCGCGGTCTACGGTTTCTCCAACATTGACTTTACTAGTTCCTTCTTCATGCGTTAAGCCGCCGGGTCGTACAATTGTATAATTGAGCTCGGTACCTTGAAGATATTCATCAGCTTCGCCTTTCATCTTAAGATAATGCTGTAGTTCTTCTTTGCCGCGCTCTGGCTGTCCTGCCGCAATGGCGCTGAGCATGATGAATTTTTTCATTCCAAAGTTTTCTGTTGCCTTAATTAAATTTATCGCTCCATCACGATCCACGAGCTCCGTCTGCTCAGGTCCGGTGCTGGAGCCTGAGCCGGCGGCAAAAATGACAGCTTCTTTTCCTTTTACCGCATGGCCGACGTCTCCCGTTAAGTCGGCAAGAACAGGAATGCCTCCTAGTTCTTCAATTTTAGCCTTTTGTTCTTCCTTTCTGACCATGCCATAAGGGACATGACCATCTTCTTTTAAATATTGAATCAGTAAACGGCCCGTGTGGCCATTTGCTCCTGCTACGAGTACTTCCATAAACTCTCAAGCTCCTTCCGTCTATAGTTCTCCTTCACCCATTATGTTGCCGATTGCAGTCAAAACTAAACATAGAGGATAGGGAATGACGTTAGAGAGAAGGGAAACAAAGTTCCTGGTAATTACACTGGGAACAGATTCTAGGATCCTCCTGCATCGGGAATTGTTCGAAGCTTTTGGGTTTGTTTTGTTCCGGATCCATGAGCTGCATCTGCATTTGTTCCATGCTGATTTGGTAAAGGTGCTGGACATTTATTAAATCTTGTTCGGTAAGCTTGTGTTCAATATGCGTTCCTTCGAGTAAATATTCATTTCGAATAATGATATCATCCAAGGACCCAATGTTGAATTTTTGACGTAAATACAAAGCATACAGTGCTAACTGGTTACGGTCTTCGTCTGAAGATTTACCAGTTTTCCAGTCAACAATAATCCATTTATTGTTTTGTAAGTCTTTATATAACAAGTCCATCACAACGAAAATTTTTATGCCGTTGACTGTCATATACCGGAACTTTTCCGACTCCATAAATTGCATACGCTCTTTATTGAGCACTTCAGCAAAGGACTTGCTTGCGTAGAAATTTTGAATTGTCTTGTGAAGGCGATCGGTGATTTTTTTAACTTTTTTATCGGGTAGTGTGTCCGACTGACTGTAATAAATTTCGTGAAACATCGTGTAATGTTTAGGACGGTTCTGCCAAAGATGTTCTTTTCTGGTAGATTCAATAAACCCGCGGTTGAGGTGGCGGCGGACTTCTTCTACGAATTTTGATTCATCAATGACGGACCGATTTGAAAGAACATCTTGAATGGTTTGATAGATCATATCGTGAATGATACTCCCGAAGAACATCTCCAGGTTCGTAATTTTTTTAAGCCTGTAGGCTTGGCGGGCAAGAGAGTCCGCATCTCTTAACCACCCATTGTGAGAAGTATAGTAGTCATAACAATACTTTCTTAAACAGGTAAGAAAGGTTTTATGCCTGGATAAAGACCAGGATAATTCCGGGTAATGCTTGATTTCAAACATAGGTACCTCCATATTCCCAAGATTCAGCGCTCGTCCTTAAGCTGGAAGTCTTCTAAATTAACTTTTCGATGAATAACCGTGACTCCTTCGCTTTCAAGGGACAGTCTTTGGATTTCTGCTCCATCAGGGTCTCCTAAGGCAATTTGCCCTTTTGAATTGATTACACGATGCCACGGCAGAGAATACTTAGCACTCATAGAATGCAGAATCCGTGCCACTTGTCTTGCAGCTCTCGGGTTCCCTGCCTGACCTGCAATTTGGCCGTACGTCATGACCTTACCTTCTGGGATCTGCTTGATGATCGTTAGGGTTCGTTTTGTAAAAGGCTGCATAATGTTTACTCCTTCTTTCTTTAGTTTATGATAATTCAAACAAAGTTTCATTCGTTAGGAATTGCAAATGGAAGTTTGATACAATTTCTTTGGAAGGAGAGAATGATATGAAGTTTCCGCGCACGTTAACGATAGCTGGATCGGCATCTCAGGGCAGTGCAGGGGTCCAGGCGGATTTAAAAACATTTCAAGAGTTGAACGTTTATGGGATGAGTGCGATTACTGCATTTGTTGCCACTAATCAAACGCTTGATCAAAGTATTTTTACTCAATCGCTGGATGCGGTCAAGGCCCAAGTGTACTCCTCTTTAGAGCACGTTGGGGCAGACGCAGTTAAAACAGGAATGTTATTTACTGAAGATATTATTAAAACGGTAGCAGTTCTTTTGGAAGAGTCTGGCGTTTCCAATATTGTCGTAGATCCTGTAATGATTGGAAAGATGGGATCGCAATTATTAAAGGATGAGGCCGTTGATGCCTTAATAAACTATTTGCTTCCTTCTGCGAAAATACTCACACCAAACGTAGAGGAGGCAGGACGAATATTACATACGTCTACTCCTGAGTCCCTGAAGGATATGGAGGAATGTGCCTATGAACTTCATAAACTGGGGCCGGAGTATATCTTAATAAAAGGAGGGGCATTAAAGGGACTTCCAGCCATTGACGTCATGTTTGATGGAAATGAAATGTTGGTATTAGAAGAAGAACGAGTCGCTACGATTCATACCAGTGGGGCGGGGTGTACGTATTCAGCTGCTATTACAGCCCAGCTTGCTAAAGGAGATACAGTAGAAGGGGCGGTAAGGACGGCTAAAGCCTTTGTAACACAAGCCATCCGTTATGCCCTTGACTTTAATCGGGGATTGGCTCAATTAACCAAGCAGCGACACGCCTTTTTTCATAGGATTGCTTAAGGGGAGAGGGAACATTTGAATACACACTTATTTTTATTTGGCGGGAGCCCGCCTTTTACCGAGCAATTAGCTAGAGAGTTTTCAGCTTTAGTCGAAAATGGTCCAGTTGCAGTTCTTTATATGGATCGTGAAGGGGCTGAAGAATACCTGACAAGATACATTATAAATTTACAAATTAGAGAAAATGATGTTTTTTATCTTCCTTTACAAATGACATATACAGCTGCTGAGTGGCGTATGCTTAAAAAGTGTAAAGGGGTCATTATAGGAGGAGGAAATACAGCTCGCTATCATGATTACATAGTAAAAAACAGGCTTAGTAAAATGATTCACACTTTATTTTCTGAAGGTGTTCCCGTTGCTGGGTTTTCCGCCGGGGCTTTGCTTACACCTGAGGAGTGTGTCATTTCTGCTAAAGATAATGAGCAGAAGCGGCAATTGTACCTCAAAGGATTAGGGTTGTTACATCATGGTGTAATCGCCGTTCATTATTTAGAGTGGAATGAGACGGAGCCATTACAACAAGCTGTTTTGCGCACTAATTCTGAAATAGGATACGGAATTGCTGAACAATCAGGCATCTATTTTAAGGACCAGCAGATGAGGAAATGTGAAGGTTATGTAGAATTTATCACAAACGGCTGATAAACGATCGTTGATCCAGAAGGAGGAGAGGGAATTGAAACAAAATCCTGGTTTGATCACCATTTTGAGTGTGGTTCTCCTCATTCTTCTAACAGCCGGGGCAATATTTGGCGGTTTTTTCTTTGGAATGGTAGGGTTATTTGAAGTTATTGGTGTTTCCTATACATCAGCATGGTCACTCTTGTTATTTGCTATCCTTGTTCTTCTGCTGGGGTTTTTCTTTGAAATCATGGCTAAAATGGTTAAAGCATTAAGTGTCCTTGCAAAGCCCTCTCCTTATGTACTGCGTATTTGGAAACCTATCGTCGACACAGGGTTCACTTGGCTCACAATCTATACGGTTGATGAACTTGTCAAACATGTAAGTCTTACAGCAGTCAGCGAATGGATATTTGCGGTCCTATTAGTAGTAGTTGATTACCTTTTTGATGATAAAAAAAAGAATCAAAAAACCTCGCTTCGTTAGGCGAGGTTTTTAAATGCTAGTCATAAATACGATCGTACTTATCAATTTGTTTTTTGCGTACGGAATCCCAGCGGTTTTCAGGATGTTCTTTACATTCCGTGGTACAAGCCGCATGGTATTTTTCTTCACATTCTTTGCAGCACACATATTGGCGATTGCAGACGGGGTTGCTGCAGTTAATCATACGGTCTTCTTTCTTACCGCAGTGTTCGCATTCGGCAACCACTGACTCTTCTACTTGATTGACAGGTACAGCAATCCGCTCATCAAACACATACATTTTTCCATCAAATAGCTGCCCTTTTACTTCAGGGTCTTTTCCATAGGTCGTAATTCCGCCTTCTAACTGGTATACATCTTCCACGCCATTTTTCATCAAAATTCCAGTTAATTTTTCACAGCGAATGCCTCCGGTGCAATACGTCAATACTTTTTTATCTTTCCACTGGTCTGCATTTTCGGCAATCCATTGTGGAAATTCACGGGAATGCTCCACCTCTGGACGAAGGGCATTACGGAAATGACCAATTCGGTATTCATATTCATTACGTCCATCAATGACGACAGTGTCTTCATCCTGCAGCATTTTATAAAATTCAGCAGGCTTTAAATGTTTACCCCCAAATGTTTTAGGGTCGATGTCATCATTTTCAATGCTCCAATTCACCAATTCCGGTTTCACTCGGCAGTGCATTTTTTTAAATGCGTGTCCCTCATGTTCATCTATTTTAAAATGAATGTCCGCAAATCTTTGGTCAGAACGTACGTAGTCCATATACTGCTCTACTTGTTCGACTGTACCTGAAACCGTCCCATTGATTCCTTCAGGAGACACAATGATCCGTCCGCGCAGCCCCAAGTCTTTGCAATATTTAAGATGATTCGTGCAGTATTCTTCATAATCCGGCATATCGGCATATTTGTAATACAGTAGAACTCGATAATCTTGTGAGCTCATGATGATTCCTCCTATATTAAACACAATCATTGATTAAATTACACAAATAACCATACTCCATCATATTCGATTTCAATAAAAATTTCAAATAGGGCTGGTTATTGCTTTGAAACCTCTTTGGTGGGAGGTTAAGCACTTCCGGACGTTTACGTAAAAAATCTGGCTGCCGGAAAAAAACTTCCACAGCCAGAACACTATATTTAACGGTTAAAGCACTTTGGCTCCTAAAACAGACTCAAAATGTTCCAGAGCCCATTTATGACCTGCCTCATTAAAGCTTGCTACTGCTTTTTTAGAAATAACGATTTGGTAACCTAGATTAAAGGCGTCTACTGCCGTGTGCAGCACGCAAATGTCCGTGCATACGCCGATAAGGTGCAGCTCCCTAATCTCACGTTCTCTTAATTTCAAGTCAAGGTCTGTTCCTCTAAAAGCGCTGTAGCGCGTTTTATCCATGTACTGGACATAGGGATTAGTCTGTTGATCTTCATAGAGTTGCTCAAGCCTGCCATACAGCTTTCTTCCCTCAGAACCTCTTTGGTTATGAGGGGGAATAGTTGTGTTTCAGGATGGTAAGGGTCTCCTTCTTCATGGACATCTACTGCAAATACGACATATTGTTCTTCATCTAGAAAAGAACTCGTCAAACGAACGATTTCTTCTTCAATTTGCTGGCCGGGTTTTCCGCAAGTTAAGGCCCCATGATCAGCCACAAAGTCATTTGTATAATCAATGACAACTAATGCTTTATTCATCGGATTCCTCCTCATGTGTATATACACCTATAGTAACAAAAGTGCTAAATGATTTGTAAAAAAGGTTGATAAACTAATGGCATTAGTCAGGAGTGGAATCATATGCGCTTGAAGTTGAAGAAAAAGAATGGACATTAATTGATGCTGGTTTGCCGTTTAGCTGTAAGCCAATCCTGAAAACTGCTGAAGGAATAGGAAAAACGATTACAAAGATTATTCTTACACACGCGCGGTTGGAAATGTATAGAAAAGAGAATAAAGGAAGCTGAGATGAGAACGACTCCAGGCTGGTTATGAATCTCAGAGCCTGGAGTCGTTCTTCATCTCGCTTAATGGGAAGGAGCGTGGAAAAAAGCTCTTTCCTTTTTTTGAACCGTTATGAGCATGATCGCTCCACATGTTAACAAGAGTGCACTCGTAATGAAAAATACAGCCGAAAAGCCAAATGCTCCAGAGAGCATTCCGCCCATAGCAGGGCCGATAATATTTCCGAGAAAACGGAGACTCGTATTATAGCCCAATACTTCACCTTGCATCGATACCGGGGCTTCCTGACGAATATAGGCAGTTCTTACCGGGATGATGCCACCGATAGAAACCCGAGCAGGAATCGTAAAACGACTAATTCCCATATATTAGTTACAAAAGCGGCAGGCAGATAGACAATCCCTGCCATAAATAATAAGAACACTAGTATTTTTACATAGCCTGTTTTATCGGCAATCCGCCCCCATCTTCTTGCCATTAACAAATTTCCGAGGCCAGCGGCGGAAAAGGCTATTCCTGAAAACAAGGCTAGGTTCTCTGGACCGTGAAGTTCTCCTACAAATAGAGAAAGGATAGGCTGAATGCTGAAGTGCGCCACCTGTACAAATAAAGAGACAATCATTACCATCAGCAGCACAGGATGATGCAGAATATGAGCGATCACTTCCTTAGATGAATAGCTGGATTGTTCTTCTTCGCTTTCAGTGGAGATTCTTTGTTCATGAATACCGACAGCTACAAGGACAGCGGAAATGGCTACAGAGATGGACACAAATTGAAAAGTGGTGGAGTAACCGATCGCATCCGCGATAAAGCCGCCAAGCATTGGTCCAAGCAGGCTGCCGGTAATGCTTCCTGTTTGCAGTGTACCCAGTACTTGTCCTGCGATTTTTTTAGGAGTCTGGGTAGAAATTAACGCTTGGGACATAGGGATAAACCCTGTGAAAACACCCATAAACAGACGCAGCATAAACAGCTGCCATACCGTCGTTACAAACCCCATTAATAATACGGAAACAGCAAGTCCCGTAGCTGATAAAATTAAAATTTTCTTTCGTCCATATTTGTCCCCGATTCTTCCCCAGATTGGAGAAAAAATAAAAGCAGAAACAAATGTAATCCCAAAAGCCCAGCCAGACCAGGTCTGAACGAAAGATTCTGTAAAGCTGCCAAGTTCTTCAATATATAACGACAAAAATGGCAGTACCATTGTAATACTGCCAGCAATAAAGAAATTTGCAAACCACATGATCCATAAGTTTCTTTTTGCTCGTTGTTCCTCTGTAAGGATAACGATCCCTTCTTCCGCATTTATTTCGACACCCTAAATATATACCATATCACTTGCAAAAATAAAAGAATACTGCTCACAGGTAAAAGATAGAACATTTATTTCAATATTTCGGAAATAAGCTGTGAATTTGGTTTCAATGATGAGGGATAGGGATAATTTACTAATAATTCCTTTATGATAGCGGTTGCAAAACTTGTATATACAAATTATAATGTAAGTAATATTTGTATATACAAGTTATCAGGGCAAGTTTAAAGGAGGCGAGTACTGAAGAAATCAACCGGCAGTGATTTTTCACTGCCTTGTTAAACTGACTCCGCTTTGGATGTATGTAATTAATTAACCTTTCATATTAAGGAGGAAAATTATGGATCACAAAAAGCAAGCCGCTGAGATTTTAGAAGCTATAGGCGGAAAAGAAAATATTTCTGCCGCTACTCATTGTGTCACTCGCCTCAGGCTGGCCCTGGTTGACGAAGGGATTGTAGATCAAGAGAAACTAAACGGAATTGATGCAGTAAAAGGTTTCTTTTCAACAAATGGCCAATTTCAAGTTGTCATTGGCCAGGGAACTGTTGATAAGGTGTATAAAGAGCTCATCGCTCTAGCAGGTATCGGTGAATCATCCAAGGAGGAAGTAAAAGAAGCCACTAAAGGTAAAATGAATCCTTTACAAAGAGGGATCAAGACACTTGCAGATATCTTTATTCCGATTTTACCGGCGATCGTAACAGCAGGTTTGCTGCTTGGTATTAATAATATTCTTACTGCACCAGGCATTTTCTTCGATGATCAATCTGTGATTGATGTCTATCCGCAATGGTCTGACTTTGCAAATATGATTATCGTTATTGCCAATACAGCCTTTACTTTCTTACCAGGATTAATTGGTTGGTCAGCTGTCAAAAAGTTCGGCGGGAGTCCAATATTAGGGATTGTCATGGGGCTGATTCTAGTTAATCCAGAGCTGCTTAACGCCTGGTCCTATGGGGAAGCAGTGAAAGAAGGAACCGTGCCTCATTGGAATTTGTTCGGATTGTCTATCGAGAAAATTGGCTACCAGGGTCAAGTTCTCCCCGTACTTGTAGCTTCATACTTACTCACAAAGATCGAAGTATTTCTCCGTAAGAAAGTCGCAGACAGCATTCAGCTGCTCGTCGTTGGTCCAGTTGCCCTTCTGGTTACAGGCTTTTTAACTTTTATTATTATCGGCCCGGTCACTTTTGCGATCGGTAATGGGATTACAGACGGACTAGTTGCTATCTTTGACCATTTTGCTGCTCTTGGTGGATTAATTTATGGTGGAATTTACGGGGTGCTCGTTATCACCGGTATGCACCACACATTCCTTGCAGTAGACATACAGCTGATTGGAAGTACAGGGACCACATTCCTCTGGCCGATGCTTGCTTTATCCAATATTGCGCAAGGGTCTGCCGCATTCGCAATTATGGCAGCTTCCAAGGATGATAAGCTTAAAGGTTTGGGGTTATCTTCAGGGATTTCTGCTTGGCTAGGTATAACTGAACCAGCTTTGTTCGGGGTAAACTTAAGGTTTAAATACCCATTTATCATTGCGATTTCTTCTTCCGCTTTAGCTGGACTTTATATTTCCGCATCCGGCGTTAAAGCGAACTCTATTGGCGTAGGGGGAGTACCTGGAATCTTTTCTATCGTCGCAGAGTATTGGGTTCCATTTCTAATTGGAATGGCGATAGTTATTATCGTTCCTTTTGTCGTCACTTATCTTTATGCCAAACGGAAGAAGGACGTATAAATTAGAGAATAGGAGGCGCAAATATGCAGCAGGAACCGTGGTGGAAAAGAGCAGTCGTCTATCAAATCTATCCGAAGAGTTTCAATGATACGACTGGGAACGGCGTAGGCGATATCCAAGGAATTATTCAAAAACTGGACTATTTAAAAAAGCTGGGAGTCGATGTGCTTTGGCTGACTCCCATCTATCAATCCCCGCAGAACGATAACGGCTATGATATTAGCGACTATTTTTCCATCCATGAAGAATATGGCACTATGGAAGACTTTGAGGAGCTGCTGGAGGAAACACACAGCAGGGATATGAAGCTGATCATGGACATTGTGATTAATCATACCTCAACAGAACATAGATGGTTTCAAGAATCCAGGTCTTCCAGACAAAATCCTTATCGCGATTATTACATTTGGAAAGACCCTGAGAACGGAGAAGAGCCGACGAACTGGAAATCTAAGTTTGGCGGCAGCGCCTGGAATTTTGATGAACAAACCGGCCAGTATTATCTGCACTTGTTTGACGTCACGCAGGCCGACTTAAATTGGGAAAACGAAGCTATGCGTTCAGAAATTTATGAAATGATGCGTTACTGGGCAGAAAAAGGCATCGATGGGTTCCGGTTGGATGTTATCAATCTTATTTCTAAAGATCAGAATTTCCCCAATGATGACGGACGCACAGCTCCGGGGGACGGGCGGAGATTTTACACAGACGGTCCGCGTGTCCATGAATTTATGCAGGAAATGAATGAAAAGGTGTTCGCTCCGTACCAGTTAATGACGGTGGGAGAGATGTCCTCTACGACTATTGAGAACTGTATTAAATACACAGCTCCTGACCGGCATGAATTGAGCATGACCTTTAATTTCCATCACTTAAAAGTGGATTATCCAAAGGGGGAAAAATGGACGGCCGCTCCATTTGATTTTCTACAGTTGAAAAATATTCTGTCTACCTGGCAGAAAGAAATGAATGCCGGCAATGGATGGAATGCGCTTTTTTGGTGTAACCATGACCAGCCGCGCGTCCTTTCAAGGTTTGGCGATGAAAAAAAATATCCTGCTGAATCAGCAAAAATGCTGGCAACGTCGATCCATATGATGCAAGGGACACCTTATATTTATCAAGGGGAAGAAATCGGGATGACGAATCCTGGCTTTGAATCGATTTCTGAGTACCGGGATATTGAGTCTTTAAACGCTTATGATGAATTAAAGCAGCAAGGCTATCAAGAAGATAAGATTATTGAAATACTGAAGCAGAAATCAAGAGATAATTCTAGAACACCAGTGCATTGGAATAAGAAAGAAAATGCAGGCTTTACTACGGGGACTCCGTGGATTCCGGTGGCAGATAATTATAAACAGATTAATGCAGAACTTGCCTTGGAACAATCCGATTCTATTTTTTACTATTACCGGCATCTGATTGAGCTAAGGAAAAAATATGACATCATTACACACGGAAGTTATGAGCATTTGACCCCGGAAGATGATCAGGTGTTTGCCTACTATAGAAAGTGGGAAGGAAACGCTATGCTAGTCGTAACTAATTTTTATGGCAGAGAAACGGAATTTAGCCTTCCTTCCCATATTGATGTTCCCGAACATTCGGAAAAGCTTATCAGCAACTATTCCAGCTCAAGTGTCTGGATGCAGACAATTCCGCTTCGTCCTTATGAAGCCATCGTTTATTATACACAGCGTATCTGATATAATACGGCTGGTGATCCTACATGAAAAATAAATATTTAGTGATTTATAACGAACTAGTGAATATGATCCAGAAAGGGAAATACAAGGCAGGAGAGATCCTGCCGTCAGAGCATGAAATGTGTGAACGGTTTACGACTTCCCGTGAAACGATTCGTAAAGCATTAAACCTGCTCTCCCAGAATGGTTATATTCAAAAGATCCGGGGTAAGGGCTCTGTCGTCCTTGATCATAATAAATTTGAGTTTCCGGTATCAGGATTAACAAGCTTTAAAGAACTGTCTGAACAGCTGGGGCAGGACGTATCTACGTATGTGTACGAGCTTTACCTTGAACCAGCGGACAGTGAGGTGGGCAGAAAGTTGAATTGTAGTAAAGGTCAGAAACTTTGGCGAATCGTACGAGCCAGGGAAATCTCCGGAGAACGTATCATTCTTGATAAAGATTATATACGAGAAGATATTGTTCCAGGACTCACAAAGCAGATCGCTGAAAATTCACTTTACCACTATATTGAAAATGAACTGAACTTAGCCATCAGCTTTGCTAAAAAGGAAATTGTTGTCGAGCCTGTTACCGAAGAAGACGAAAACTATTTAGATCTTGATGGTCACACTCAAGTTGTTGTCATCCGAAGCTATGTGTACCTTGCTGATGCCACAGTTTTTCAGTTTACAGAATCCAGACATAGACCTGACAAGTTTCAATTTGTGGATTTTGCGAGAAGAACAAAGTAATAATGAATTAAGCTTCAAGCTTGGTAAGCTGCCGGGGTTTTCCCGGCAGTTTTTTGTTATTGATAGAAGAACGGCGAGGTGTTCATGTTTTTCCTTTTTAGATGGACCCAGGTGATTGAGGATAGAATGTTACAATAAGGAAAGAAATAATGAATGCACAAAGGTGGCAATAATAATGTTTGTAATCGAAGTAAATGAAAGACTTTCAAATGAGTTAGGAGATTCTTTGCAACACACTTCAGTATCTAAGGACGTAAAAAATATTTATCGTTGGGACATGTGTTTAGTTACGGTGAAGCAACGCAAGTGCGTCATAATCGTAAATAAAGAAACAGGATTAAACCTAACGTTATTTGATCTTCGTCAAGCTCAGTTCGAAAATATGAGTCATGTACTGAGAGGCTCGTTAAAACAACTTTTCCAATTGCTAGAAATGAAAAGTTCAATAACGGAACACATGTTGAAAGAGGCTGAAGAAATAGAGTATTTACCTTTAGGGGATGAAGAACCGAGTGGAATGGTAAAGGCTGTTCAGCAATCCGTGGAGAAAATGGTAACAGGACTGGATTATGAAGAAATTGATGCCGTGCATATTAATCTTCGCAACAATCGCGAAATGAACTGCGAATCGCTAAAAGGCCGCACCCCTTACGAAACGTTTGTTAATTATTTTCAATAATCGTGTTATAGACAGAAAATTTGTAAGAAAAAGCAGGAGTTCTTATGTTTTACAAATTACCCATAGGGGTATATAATTTTTAGTGATGATAATATTCAGATTGGAGGGGAACTAGTTGTTTTTTAAATCTTTTTTTGATAAGAATCTGGCTCAAATGTCTTACATGGTGGGGTGCCAGAAAACTGGTGAAGCGCTCGTTGTGGATCCCGCGCGTGATATTACTCCGTATGTGAAAACGGCAGATGAGGAAGGGTTTTCTATTACAGGGGCGGTGGAAACTCATATTCACGCAGACTTCACTTCTGGAGTAAGAGAACTGGAAAGCCGGCATGGAGCGAAGATGTATCTTTCTGATGAAGGTAATGAAGGCTGGAAATATGCCAATTTGGATCAAGTAAATCATGAACTTCTTATGGATGGAGATCAATTTTATGTTGGAAAGGTTCGGCTGGATGTCATGCATACCCCCGGCCATACACCTGAAAGCCTCTCCTTTGTGTTAACCGATGAAGGGGGAGGAGCTGAAGCCCCGATGGGTATTTTTACAGGCGATTTTGTGTTTGTTGGGGATGTTGGACGACCGGACTTACTTGAAAAAGCGGCCAATGAAAAAGGCTCGGCGAGACGAGGAGCAGAAGAGATGTATGCTTCCGTGCAAAAATTTAAAGAGCTGCCTGAATATATGCAAGTATGGCCGGGTCATGGAGCAGGGAGTGCCTGCGGTAAATCGTTAGGGGCAGTTCCTGCTTCAACGGTCGGCTATGAAAAAAGAACGAATTGGGCTCTAAATATCAATGATAAAGAAAAGTTTGTAGATGCTTTACTTGAAGGACAGCCTGAATCGCCCAAGTATTTCTCTCAGATGAAAAAGCTGAATAAACAAGGACCGGAGCTTGTCACTACTGCTCCTTTGCCGCAGCTTTCCTATGAGGATCTCCAAAGACGTGATAAACAGAATATCATTGATACGCGGCCGTCTTCAGATTTTGCTAATGGTCATCTGAAAGGTACGATTAATATCCCATTTAATAAATCCTTTACAAATTGGGCAGGTTGGCTGTTGGATTATGAAAACTCAATTGTATTAATTGCCAATGAGGAAGAAGCAGAGGCTGTCCGCACGGCTCTTCAATCGATCGGATTAGACCAGGTCACTGGTTTTATGAGTCCAGGGGAATTAAAAGAGGCAGAAGAGCTTGAAACCTACGACAGCATTACAGCAAAAGAACTTAAAGAAAAATATAAGGACCACGAAGACTATGTCATTGTTGATGTTCGAAATGAATCAGAATGGAAAGAAGGTCATATCAACAATGCTCAGCATATTATGCTTGGAACCTTGGAGGATAGAACCGAAGAAATCCCTGATGGTGCAACGCCCATAGTCCATTGCCAGTCTGGGATGAGGTCTGCGATTGCGGCAAGCTTGCTCCAGGCAAAGGGATATAAAAATGTGTTGAACTTAAAAGGCGGCTACTCTTCGTGGGAAAAGCAGTCCTAATAAAAAGCAAGGCTCTTGGTGAGCCTTGCTTTCAGCTTGTAGAGGACCCCGTGTTTTTCTACAAGTTTTTCTTACCTCGAGGAGCGCTGGCCCCTTCCCTTTCCGCGCCCGAGCGCCCGAGCTTCCTCGCAAAAGCCACGCTCGGCTCACTCGTTCTTCCGCAGGAGTGGAAGGAACCTCGCTCCTTGGTATGCTTTAAAGACAGAAAAAGACTCTCCTTCACCTAGCTCTTCCTAGCTGGATGGAGGAGAGTCTTCCTCATGCTCTGACAGGCAGCTGTCATCAGCTTTTTCTTTTCCCCGTAAACGGCAAACTTTCTCGACAGCCTGAAAGCAGGTCTCTTGGGTGAGCTTTGCTTTTTCAGCTGAAAAATGGAAAAGGGTGGAGAGGCGGCTGCGATGGATAGAAAAAGAAGTCTTCTATTTGTTTGTCAAATTCCCAGGCTGCGATGGCCGCTGCACAAGCATCCAGGACATGAGTGCTGGACTTATTCAGATTATCAAGACCAGTAAGTCCATAATCACTCATCCACTTAAAGAGCCAAGCTCTGCTTTCTAGGCTTTTCTTATAATCAAGGACATGAAAGAGATTCTGAAGGCCTGCTCTGCCTGCGAATACACAGCCAGGATGTACTTCCAAAACAGTAACGTCTTGTGGACAGACAACTTGTAAACAATGAGCTAAGTGAATGCCTCGGACTGTCAAATAAACCATTCTTGAAAAAGTAGGGGTCATGATTGATCCGCTTTTCATTCCTAAGCCTCGTGCATACTTCCGTAAGGATTTATCCAAGGGACGGTCCCCGCCGCCGTCTTGATAAGATAGCGGTGCATCAATGCCTACAACTGTCTTCTCAGTTTTGCTTATCTCATCTATGTACTTAATAATCTGTTCGTCAGATGCACCGACGAGCGAGTGGTCATACCGTAATTTATTTCCCGACGGAATGAACGAGACGAGCGAAGTATCTTTATGATTCGAAGGACCTGATAAGTCAATACCAATATACTGCACAAAGATTCCTCCTGCCGTTAAAATGAAAAAAAGACCTCTGCCATAAAGGCAGAGGCAAAAGTTTGTATAGGTATAGGATTAGGGGAGGTGCTAATAAACACACAAAATAATTCTTACAATTGCTCAGTAGATAAAGGTTTTGGATAAGCATGTTCAGCACTGTCATGCAGCGCTGGTGCTGCAGCTGAGACTAACAATGCAGCTAAAGCAACTACAGCGAAGAGCTTCTTCATAATAAAATCCCTCCTAAATGAGAATGTTTATTTAACAATTGAATTGCTAACCTAAGGTAAGATGAAGACTTTTTGTACATTCGCTGTTGTTCAAGAAAGTCCACTAATACCATTGAATATCGAATGATATATACGTGTTCTTTCTTTTCTTGGAAGTAAGGAATCACGGTTTGTTCTAAAAAATCTGCTATATCATCGTCTTTCATAATAGCTTTTTTATAAAATAGGTAATGCAATTGATAAACTTTAGAAGGGAAGGAATTTAATTTTTCTTCACCAATACGTATCCATTCCATACAGCCATCCACATCATTAAGTCTATAGTGTTCAATAATTAAACTATGGATGGTAGTAAGGAGATCAAACTGATCAAATGTAGGATCCGTTTCTTTGTTGTAGTCTAAACTCTTTTGATAATTGGTAATAGCTGATTCCCTGTTACCTAAATGAGATTCTAAAGTACCAATATTTATGTAAACGAGACTCAATTGGTTAAGAGCCTGCGTTTGCATGGCAATTTTTCTAGCGAGATGAAAGTTTTCAAAGGCTTTCGCATAGTTCTTTAAGTTACTGTAGTTAATTCCTTGAAGAATGTGGCAGTCTGCACTTTTAGCCAAGTCATAATGGTTTTGATAAATCTCTAATGCATGATCCGCATAAAAGACAGATGCGGATATATGATTAGCTTGACTTGTACTTAAAGCTAACAAATAAAATAAGTCACTTTTTTCCCATGGCTCGATTGTAATAGAAGAACTGTAATTCTTCGCTTCCATAAGAGCTTGAAATGATTCATCAAAGCTGCCTTCATAATACTTAAGCAGCCCGGAGCACAAATGGTAGTAAAAATGCATCTCTTCATCAAAGGTGTCTTTGTGCTGCCGGATATCTTCCCATACCTCATAAGCCTCCTGTACCTCGTTTTCTAAAAGAAGGTGACGGATGCAAAATAGTTTGAAGAAAATATACACATGGTGATTATTCAGCGTTTCCTTTTGCTGGAGCAGCTCTTCCTTCAGCTTATTTGCGTCTTCAGTCCTTTTAAACACAATAGCTTCATACCATTCCTTCAGTTTTTCCTTGGAAGGGTGGTTGAAAGACGCTTCCTGAAAATCAAGACCCAGCCGCTCATATAGAAGTTCAAGCACTTCTAAGGCTGGCACAGTCTGGTCATTTTCTATTTTAGAAAGGTACGCTGGTGAGATAATTCCCTCCGCCAGCTGGTTTTGTGTTAAACCTTGCTTGACGCGGTGGAAACGTAGCACTTTACCATATTCCATTGGCCACACACACCTAGTTGATCAACTATGATTTGTCAGAAGTTTCTTTCTTTCAAATCTATATTCAGATTACACGTTCGTTTAGGATTTTTCAACTAGTTTCCCGGGTTTCCCAAGTCGTCATATTTTCATAACTTAAGGGGTATATTTTACTCCTGACTTTCACAGATTTACTGTCGAAATATTATGATAATATGAAATTGTTGAAAAAATTTGGGAGGGATTTTATGAAGTGGAAATCATTAATGGCATCTGTTGTGTTAGGAACGAGTTTAGTTTCAGGAGGATCTCTTGCTCATGCAGAAAAAAGTGCAGAGAACGTATCGGTCGAAACGCCTCAGTTTGTGAAGGATAACATTAAATCTTCTAAAGTAGTTTCTAAGAAAGCTGTAAAAAAGTTTTTCAAAGATAACAAATCTAAACTGAAGATTAATGCTAACAAAAACTTGAAATTCGTTAAATCGGAAACAGACGATTTAGGCATGACTCACTACACTTATCAGCCTGTTGTGGATAATATTCCTATCGCGAACTCCCGAGTGGTCGTACATACGAATAAAAAAGGAAAGGTCATTTCGATCAATGGGGAATTTCATCAGGATGCCCCAAGAAATTTAAAACAAACGAAGAAAGTGAAGAAGCAGGAAGCCTTGGATATTGCTTGGGATTCCCTGGATGTTTCACGAGAAGAAACGAACACTGTGCAAAAAAGCTTAAGCGGTGAAACGTTTAACACATTAAATGAAAATAATGAACTCGTTGTATATGATAATGATGGCGATTATCAGCTTGCCTACCACGTTGAACTGCAGTTCGCTGATCCATACCCAGCGAACTGGCAAATGTACATTGATGCGGAGACCGGGGAAGTTATTCAAGCGAACAACGTTGCTGAAGAAGCTACAGGCACCGGCGTTGGTGTTCTTGGAGATACGAAATCCCTGAACACTTACCTCTCAGGTGGAACGTATTATCTATATGATACGACTAAGCCGATGAGCGGGGTAATTGAAACCTTTGACAACCAGCACTATGGTTATAGCAACCTGCCCGGTATTTACGTCACCGATTCCGGAAATACCTTCTATAGTGAAAATCAAAAAGCTGCTGTCGATGCCCATTATTATGCTGGGGAAGTATTTGATTTCTATTATGACAACTTCGGACGCGTCAGTTATGATGACCAAGGTTCTTCCATTCGTTCCACTGTTCACTACGGTTCAAACTACAATAATGCAGCTTGGACTGGGAATCAAATGATTTATGGTGATGGCGACGGATCGACCTTTACGTACTTATCTGGAGCGAATGACATCGTCGGACATGAGCTTACCCATGCGGTTACAGAGTCAACTGCAGGACTAGTTTATGAATCCCAGTCAGGCGCTTTAAACGAATCTTTCTCTGATGTATTCGGATACTTTGTTGATCCGGAAGACTGGCTGATGGGTGAAGACGTCTATACTCCAGGTGTTTCCGGGGACGGATTGCGTTCCCTGTCTAATCCGAACGCTTATAACCAGCCTGATCATATGGATGAATATCAGGATCTTCCTGTTACAGAAGAAGGAGACTGGGGAGGAGTTCATACCAACAGCGGTATCCCTAATAAAGCTGCCTATTATACGATTAGTAATTTAGGAATTGAAAAATCCAAAGATATTTACTATCGTGCACTAACTGTATATTTGACCCCGAATAGTGATTTCTCTTACGCTAGACAATCTCTGGAGCAAGCTGCTCAAGACCTTTATGGTTCTTCAGCTGCTAATGCGGTTGGACAAGCATGGGACAATGTCGGAGTCTATTAATCCATACTAAGAGTGAGGCCTTTTTACAGGCCTCATTTTTTTATGCAATCATTGATCTCACAGATTCTCTCCTTTCCCTTTCGTGATTTTACCGCTGATTCTAAGAGTAAATCCCTAGGTTTAAGGGTATAAATGAAATAGCGGTAATAAAATTGCAACCATTATGAAATGGATTTGTTTAAGTGAGAAACGTACAAGGAGGAATGTTGCGTGAGTTATAATGTCGCTCAAAAATTGATCAAAGATCATTTAGTAAAAGGGGAAATGACCCCTGGTTCGGAAATTGGATTGAAAATTGATCAGACCCTGACTCAAGATGCCACTGGTACAATGGTCATGCTGGAGCTTGAAGCTATGGGAATTGAACAAGCGAAGACAGAAGCTTCTGCCCAGTATGTGGACCATAATTTAATTCAGGAAGACAGCAAAAACCCTGATGACCATTTATTTCTGGAAAGTGCAGCGAAACGCTTCGGTCTGCATTTCAGCCGCCCTGGAAACGGTGTCAGCCACCCGGTGCATATGCAGAGGTTAGCTAAGCCGGGGAAAACCCTTCTTGGATCTGACAGTCATACTTGTGCAAACGGGTGTATGGGCATGCTTGCCATTGGTGCAGGTGGTATAGATGTAGCCATGGCCATTGCTGGAGAGCCTTTCTATGTAAAGATGCCTAAAATATGGGGTGTGAAAGTCACTGGCGAATTTCCTGATTGGGTAAGTGCCAAGGATGCAATCTTGGAAATGTTAAGACGGCATGGAGTAAAAGGCGGAGTAAATCATATATTTGAATACTATGGGCCCGGATTGAAAAATTTAACCGCGATGGATCGTCATGTCATTGCAAATATGGGAGCAGAGCTTGGAGCAACAGGGACGGTGTTCCCTTCAGATGATGAAACACGCCGTTTTCTTAAGCTTCAAGGCAGAGAAGAAGACTGGATCGAATTAGTCGCTGATGAAGGTGCAGAGTACGATGAACACGATGAACTAAATTTATCAGAGCTTGAACCAATGATCGCTAAACCATCAAGTCCAGGGAATGTAGTGCCTGTCAGCGAAGTAGAGGGAGAAACCATTTATCAGTCCTATATCGGCTCATCAGCTAATCCCGGCTACCGTGATTTTGCGGTTGCTTCTAAAATTGTGGAAGGGCGCAGTATTGAGAATGGGGTGTCCTTTGACTTAAACCCTACTTCCCGTCAGATGCTGATTGACCTTTCCCAACAGGGCCATATAGCCAATTTCCTTCAGGCTGGAGCGAGGCTGCACCAGGCGGGGTGTAACGGTTGTATAGGAATGGGACAAGCTCCTGCAACCGGACGAAACAGTTTGAGGACAACACCTCGAAACTTTCCGGGACGATCCGGTACAAAAGAAGACAGTGTATTTTTGTGCAGTCCGGAAACGGCTGCCGTCTCCGCGCTGAGCGGTAAAATAACGGATCCACGTAATGCCGGCATTGATTATCCGGAAGTTCATGAAGTGGATGAACCGACAATCGATACACAGCTTCTGGAAAGCCCACTTCCATATGAAGAAGCAAAAGAGGTAGAATTAGTCAAAGGTCCAAACGTAGCTTCTATTCCGAAAATGGATGAACTGCCAAATGATATGGAACTCCCTGTCTTATTAAAAATGGGGGACGACATTTCAACAGACGAAATATTAGCAGGCGGGGCGCGTGTTCTTCCATATCGGAGCAATCTGCCTGAAATTAGTAAATTCACATTTGAAATTGTAGATGAGTCATATTATGACCGGGCGATGGATGTACGTGACCAAGGCGGACACGTGGTCGTTGGCGGTACTAACTACGGTCAAGGCTCGAGCCGGGAACACGCCGCCCTCGCTCCGCGTTTTTTAGGTTTAAAGGTAGCGATAGTTAAAGATTTTGCGCGGATTCATTGGCAAAATCTTGCTAACTTTGGAGTGCTTCCGCTTACTTTTACGGATGAAGCGGATTGGGATGAATTAACACAGAAAGATGTGCTTGTATTCAAAGGGTTAAGAGATCAGATCCGCCAAGGAAATACGGTGGAAGCAGAGATCAAAGGAAAAGGAAAAACGATTAAGTTAGAACATGCTTTATCAGAACGGCAGATTGAAATTATGGAAACCGGCGGACTCATCAACTGGGTAAAGGATCGTCTAAATAGGTAAAGGAAAGAATAGAATAGAGACCTGACAATTTTGTCAGGTCTCTTTTTTGGTATGAAGAGGGACTAAGCCTGCTTCGATTTGTGAACGATCTGCCTCAAGAAATGGAGGAAGGGCTAGGGTTTCTCCGAGATGTTCTTCCTCTTCATCAGCAGCAAAGCCAGGTCCGTCTGTTGCAAGCTCAAATAGAATATGGTTTGGTTCTCTGAAATAAAGGGACTTAAAATAATAACGATCGACAAGTCCAGAGTTTGGAAAGCCTGCATCCTCAATTCGCTTTTTCCATGTGGATAATTCATCTTCATCTTTTACACGAAAGGCTACATGGTGAACGCTGCCACGTCCAGGGCGCTCTCTTTTCAGGTCTGCTCGTTCTTCGACGACTACCTGGGCACCATTTCCTCCTTCAGACGTTTCAAATAAGGTTTGTTGAGGATCTGCATATATTTCATTAAAGCCCATCATCTTTGTTAACACTTCTTTAGTTGGCTCTAGTGCAGCTACCGTTAAGTGAATAGGACCTAACCCAACAATCGCATGTTCTGGTGGAATTGGACTATTAGTTGGCGGAGTTCCGGCGGCTGTTCCTTCTACCCCTTCATCTGAGATCAGCATCAGCCTCTGGCCTTCATGATCTTGAAATGGGAGCGTTTTTCTTCCAAGGTATTCCTTAATCGTCCCGTGTGTAACGTGTAGTTCTTCGAATCGTTTTTTCCAGTAAGTCAAGGAGTCGTTCTGTTTTATGCGTAAGGATGTGGTTGAGATGCTTTGGTTTCCCGGGTAGGTATGTCCGGCCCTGGGGATCTCAAAAAAGGTCAGATCTGTTCCGGGGCTGCCATATTCATCGGCGTAAAATAGATGATACATGGACGGTTCGTCCTGGTTCACTGTCTTTTTAACTAAACGCATCCCGAGGATGTTTGTGTAGAATTCATAGTTTTTCTTTGCATTTGCAGTTAGAGCGGAAACGTGGTGAATGCCGAGTAAATTCATGACATACCTCCTAAGCGGAATAATATCTCGAATTAAAGATAAATCAAATTCTTTATCTTGTCAATTGGTAAAGTTCTCTAGTTATAGGGTCCCCTCTTTTTGAAATGGTAAAAAATAGGCATCTTGACTTTTAGAATAATGAGTGAAGGGAACGTGATCCGATAACCTCCAGGAGAAAGAGTCTGCTACTGTATTAGTGATAACGTCGGCATCAGCGTTTTGCAGAGTCCATGGTTTATGGAAAACCGAACCTTTAACAATTGCTCTGCCTTTAGTAGTAAATAATGCGTAGCGTTCGGTCAGCCATTGCAGCAAAGTGCCGGGCTGAGCAGTTATTAGGGAGGGTTTTACATCAAATTGCGCATGGAATTGTGCAGGCTGGTCCAATTTGTCTATACGTCTGCTTGTATATTGGAAATGAATGCCTGATTGGTCTGTGCTCATAGAAGCATTCGTGTAGGGTAGGTTAAACATGCGACGGGCAAGAAGAACAAGCAAGGGTGGTTAGCGTCGAGGTTAAAAAAATAGACACCAGGTTCTCTGTTGTAAGTTATATAAGTGCGGATATTTATCTCTAACGACTGACGGACGAATGGAAGCGCAGGTAACCCGCGTAATCGATAAGGCTGGATTTGGAAAGGAACAATCCCAATCCACGCCATTCCTTCTTTGACATCTAATTCAAAGCACTCAGGAATGGATGATAGCAGAGACTCAGGGGACTTTCGGCCAATGTAAGAAGAATAGGTCTTTCCAATGCTGTTTTATCATCCAAGATAACACTTCTTCATCTGTACCACCTCTTAAGGTTGGTATTCCGACCTTAAGAAATCCATTCCTACTACAATTACTTTATTTTATTAGTAATTGAACTGCCAAGCGCAGACCTGCGCTCGATTTCTTTAGCTATAAGCTTGATAAATTCCTCATCCAGTTTCATTTCCACCGCCCGCTTATGAGTTTGCAGAAGCAGACGGTTCGACAATTCTTCTATGATGATCACGTCCTTTTGCCCCCTCGTTTACGGCAAGAGTTCTGTAGATGCCGTGGCTGCGCCAATAATGTCTTTTTTTTCGTTATACAACGGCTGCCCGAACACATCATAATGCAACAGTCCGTTGGAATGAGGGAGAGAAATCTTTTTTCGAATCGTTTTCCCACTTTCGATGACTTCTTTTTTTAACCTCATCAAAGCTGTTACTCCATCGCTCTCTGCCAGTTGATCATCCCGTTTTCCGATCACCTTGTTAATATCAAAATCGGGATGGGGGTTGAACATCCACGTATAACGAAGCTCTAAGTCACAATGCGCGACGATGATAGGAGAATTAATTAATGCCAGTTCAAAAGGCTCGCTTATGACGTCTGAAAAAAAGAGGGATGGATTGATTGAAAGGACATTGGCTATTTGGGAAGCTACTGCCATACTGGGGTTTCTCGTGCCGCTTTCTATTTGGGCATAGTAGGCTCGATCAATGTGAGCGGTTTGTGCCACCTGCTGCTGAGTAAGTCGTTTTTCTTTTCTTAGATGAATTAGCCAAGTTCTCATTACGTTCCCACCCAACCTTTTGTCTTAAGTAATAAATTCTTCCTATAAAGGAAATACCCTTGTGGCATTTTGCAACAAATTAGTCCGCCATTTAGGTTTAGTTAGAAAATTCGACATTACATCTGTCAGATAGTAAGCACTGGAGTGATCATCAAGCCATTCGGAAGTGAAAAAACTTAATGTCTGATTTTATCAAAATAAAACGATTTTTCATAATCGCGGACTAAGTTTTCTGTTATGCTAATGCTATATTGATTAAAGCGGAAAAGACTTTATACCTATTTAATTAGAAAGAGTTAGGAGAATGGAAGGGCATGTCCTGGGAAATATTAAACATCATTGCTGTAGCAGCATTTGCTTTTAGTGGATCGATCGTAGCGTTAAATGAAAGGTATGACATATTTGGTACATTTATTCTTGGTATAGCGACACCTTTTGCAGGAGGGATTATTCGTAATATCGCGCTGGGGGTTCCGGTTGTTCACGTATGGGAGCAAGGCTATTTGCTTTATGTGGCTATGGGAACTATTTCTATTGTGTACTTTTTTCCTAAGAGCTGGGTGATGTCGTGGGATCGATGGAATATCTATTTAGATGCCATCGGATTATCGGCTTTTGCACTGCAGGGAGCTTCCTTTGCCATAGGTGCCGATTTTCCTTTAGGGGGAGTATTGTTCTCTTCCATTATAACAGGGGTAGGTGGAGGTGTCGCGAGGGATGTACTCGCCCAGAGAAAGCCGATGGTGCTGCATCAGGAAATTTATGCCGTATGGGCCATGACAGGAGGCTTGGCGGCAGGGATTGGCTTGATAGATATTGGTAATATGTGGCAGACTTACTCTTTGTTTTTCCTTATCATCATGATGAGGGTGTTGTCTTATCACTTAGGATGGCACTTAAGGTTCAGGGACTTATATCGGTTATAAAAAAGAGAGCTTCTGTTAGGAGTCTATTGAAGAACTGCTGAATTTTTGAGTTATGCATAAATAAAGAAGCCGAATTGAATGATAAAATCGTCCAATTCGGCTTCTTTTATACTTTTGATAGTGACCACTGTTGATTCCACGATTAGCGTTCGGTGGTGATGCCCGCGTCAAGACCTCCACCGACAAGCGATTCGTGAGTATCAACGTCAGACTTTAACAGTATATCTAATTTAGTGGCCACGTTGTTAGAGCTCTCTTGTTGTTTCATTTAATATCGAAATAAGTCTCCTGAGAGATAGCGTTCTCCAGTATCCGGCGCAATAACGACTACGACCTCACCCGGTTGTTTTTGCTTAGCGGTTTCTATGCCAGCCCAGCAAGCAGCTCCACATGATGTGCCTAACAACAGACCTTCTTCACGTGCAAGCCTCTGTGTAATATCGTAAGCATCTTCATCGGTTACTTGGAAAATCTGATCATATATATCCTGATTGAGAATGGAAGGGACAAAACCTGGACTAGTCCCCACTAATTTATGCTTCCCTGGTTTCCCACCGGAGAGAACAGGAGATCCAGCTGGCTCAGCTACATGGATGGTCATGTTTTTAAATTGCTTTTTTAACTCTTCACCAGTTCCTGTAATCGTACCTCCAGTGCCTGCAGTGGAAACAAAAGCTGACAAAGGTTTGCCCAGCTCGTCCATAGCCTCAACGATTTCTTTAGCTGTAGTATGTCGATGGGCATCGGGATTTGCTTCATTTTCAAATTGCATCGGCATAAAACTATCTTCGATTTCCTCTACCAACTCTTTGGCTTTAGCAATGGCTCCCGGCATTTTCTCATCACCAGGCGTTAAAAAGATCTCGGCGCCATATGCTTTTAATAAATTTATTCTTTCCTGCGTCATAGTATCAGGCATGACGAGGAGTGCTTTATAGCCTCTAGCTGCAGCATTCATAGCAATTCCAATACCTGTATTTCCACTGGTAGGTTCAATAATCGTAGAACCTTTTTTTAAAAAGCCGTCCTTTTCAGCTTGTACCATCATATTGTAGGCGGCCCGGTCTTTTACACTCCGACTTGGGTTAAACATTTCCAGCTTTAAATAAATATCTGCTCCACCTTCAGGGGCAAGGCGATTTAATTTGACTAAAGGAGTATCTCCGATTAAATCTGCAACATTGTTCACAACTCGCATAAGGTCACTTCCTTTGCATTCATATGCTAAAATTTTAACATAGAGATGTCCCTGATTTCATGCAGCGGGAATTCGTCCAATAAAAAAAAGACACACGGTGTCTTTCGAAATTGTAGATCATAATGAAACGTGGTAAGATGAACAATGGTAATAATAGTTAATAAGAACGATATATTTATCCAGAATATATTGTATAACAAAAAATATTAGTTTGTCAACTAATTTGTCGAGGGGGATGGCAAAGAGATGGATCAAAACTCTGCCGAATGGCTGGACGAACAGAAACGTGTCAATAAAGTAATTACAGTGATTAATAATAAATTAGCTGCTTTTAAAGGAAGCACCAGTTCGTTAAAAGAGGATATTATCGGATTGAGAAAAAATTTCTGGGAGGATGTTACGGTCAATATTGACGAACCAGATGATGTTATTGAAACCTACGCTAGTATTAAGCAGCAGGCAGAGCTCTTGTCAGAGCGTGAGCGGAGCCATGGACAATTTTATAAAACTTCAAAGCTGCTGCAGCGTCTGAAGTCTTCTCCGTACTTTGGCAGGTTTGACTTTTCCGAAGAAGAAGGGCCTGAGGAATCGTTCTATATAGGAATTGGTTCACTTATGGATGAAAATGATGAGGACTTTTTAATCTATGATTGGCGGGCTCCTGTTGCCAGTCTTTATTATGATTATTCACCTGGTCATGTATCGTACAGAACTCCAGAGGAGGAGATTTCTGGAGAAATGACGTTAAAGAGACAATACGTCATTCGCGAGGGGAACATGGAAGGAATGTTTAATACAGGGATCACAATTGGTGATTCCTTGCTTCAGAAGATTCTGGGTTCTCAGGCGACTACTTATATGAAGAGTATCGTAGCAACGATCCAAAGAGAACAAAATTCCATCATCCGGTTTGAGAAGGGGAGCATGCTTATCGTGCAGGGCGTCGCCGGAAGCGGGAAAACTTCGGTAGCGATGCAGAGAATTGCTTACTTATTGTATCGCCACCGTAACCAAATCAACGCAGACCAAATCTTGTTGTTTTCACCAAATCAAATGTTTTCTACTTACGTGTCTTCCGTCCTTCCAGAACTTGGGGAAGAAAATATGCAGCAGTCAACGTTTCACGAATACGTTAAAAAGAGATTAGATCATGAATTTACCGTGGAGACCCCCTTTGAACAATTGGAGGATAAACTTGTGTCACGGAAGAAAGAAGGAGTTTCAACAGAGGAAATGATGATTCAATTTAAATCCGGCAGAGAATTTAAGCGGCTGATTGACGATTACTTGAGTGCTCTCTCTCATACAGGGATGCTGTTTCGTAATATTAAATTCCGGGGGCAGACTTTGATTACATCAAAAGAGATCACTACTTACTTTTATCAGTTGGATTCCTCGCTGGCCCTTCCTAATCGAGTAGAACTAGTGAAAGAGTGGCTGCTCCATCACTTGCAGAAAGTAGAAAAAGAGGAAGTGGAAAAAGATTGGGCAGAAGAAGAAGCTGCCTTGCTGCGAAGAGAAGATTATATGGAAGCCTATGAATCGATTCAGAAAAAACAATTTCATGGCGAAGAAACGTTTGACGATACCGTTCAGGAAGAACGGTTTCTAAGAGCTCTTGTTGTAGAAAGAAAACTTGCCCCTCTCCGCAGGCAGATCAAACGATTGAGGTTTGTTCATTTGCGCAAAATTTACAGACAGTTATTTGATGAATCAATTAAAAATTATGAGGTCCCTACGGAGTGGGAGGCTATACGTCAAAGCTCTAAAGAGAATTTAAACCAAAAATATTTACCTGTCGAAGATCAAACTCCATATTTATATTTGCAGGACCGCATAGAAGGAAGGAAAGTAAACGCATCCATAAAGTATGTGTTTATGGATGAAGCCCAAGACTACACCTGGTTCCAATTTCACTATATCCAATCCATGTTTCCGTATGCCCAGTTCACATTGTTAGGGGATTACCACCAATCCATTTTTGCCCATAATTATGGTGAAGATACAATTCTGTCTCCTGAGCTGCATGAAGAGCCTCCAGAACTTTTTGAGTTAATGAGAAGCTACCGGTCAACAAAGCAGATTGTAGAGTTTGCGAAAGAAATGGTGGATGATGGCGATAAAATTGAAGCTTTTAATCGTCAAGGGCATTTACCGGAAGTCCATTACACTCACACTGAAAAAGAGCATATGCAAGCGTTAAGAATATGTGCCAAGAGGCGGCTTAACGAAGGTTATCAGACAGTGGCGATCTTGTGCAAAACAATAGAAGAATGCCGGCAGGTTTATAATGATATCGGCAGGGAATTACAGGCTTCCTTAATTTATAAGGAAACTCAGCCCTTTCAAGAAGGATTAGTTATATTGCCTATCTATTTAGCAAAAGGGATCGAATTTGAAAGCGTGCTTGTATTTGATGCTTCGGATAATAACTTTAACCGTAAGGAAGACCGCTTCTTGCTGTATACAGCCTGTACACGGGCTATGCACGTGCTTGATATTTTTTGTAAAGGCAGAATGAGTCCATTTCTAAGGACTATTTCTGAAGATTTATATATAAAGAAAACAGCTGTCCAATTATAGGACAGCTGTTTTTATTCATTCCACACAAGCTTTTCAGCGAATTTAAATGAATCGTTGGGAACAGAGATCCGAAATGCGAGTTGGTCAGATTTTAAATTAAAGCGTTCCACGCGGACATTAAACCGGCTGGCTGTTTTCATCTTTGTCACCGCAACATATATGTTTTCATCATTCGGATTTACAATGACCCAGTCGGGAAGTTTGTAATTATCTTTTACAAATTCCAGAACCTTTTTATTTGGCAGGGGAAGCTTTCCAAGTGAAATGCTTTCCTGCTCCAAAATGATGTCACCATTTTCCTGAACCACAGGGTTGAGTTCCACCTTAATGGGTATCTTCTGATCGAACGCTTTAATATTCCCGATGAGTGTAACATTTCGATCAAGAGAAATAGAATATTCAAAGCCTGTTTGCTCAGACAGTTCACCTAAATATTCATTAGCCAGCTGCTCTAAATTTTCTTTTGTTGATACAATCGTAAATTCCGATTCTTCGTTTTCTTTTGATTTATCTACATTTACGATTGTATAGGAAGTAGGGAGAAAAACCATAGCCAGCAGGGCAAGGATAATTCCTACATTGACAATCGCCAGAATCCAGAATGAGGTTCGCCATTTGTTTTTTTTGAAAAATTGTTTCATCGTATCAATCCACCTGTGTGTTATTGCTTTATTTCCGGTTTAATATAGTCTAGTACGCGTTCGGCTATCTTTTTGTAGCCTTTTTCATTCGGGTGAAAGTGATCCTCTTGCCATAATAGCTCTTCTTCCGAACCTGTAAAAATCCCTTTAATTGGAATGAATGTAACATTATCTTGATTCTTAACGACTTCTTTGCTGATTCGGTTGTAGTCGCTCATAATCCGGCTCAGCTCAGGGATGCTCTTGAAGTAAGAGTTAAATGGATTATAAAGGCCAAGCAAATAAATGGAGGCGTCAGGATTTTTAGTGTGAATCTGATCGAAAATTTGTTTCAGGCGCTGTTTGTAGCCGGCTTGAGCATTTACAAACTCCTGATAATTCAAGTTGCGAAAGTTCGATTTCACTACTTTCATTACATCATTGGCACCGATTGTAATAAGAACGATATCCGCATCATTCAGCGAAGAAGATATCTCATCCTGCTTCATTCTTTCCAATAATTGATCTGTCCGGTTTCCGCGTTTTCCGTAATTCGCAATGGTTATATCCTCAGCTTCTTCATTGCTGTTAATCGATTTTTCTAAAATTCCTACATAACCGCCGTTATTTGTTCCATCTCCGACTCCCTGGGTAAGAGAGTCGCCGATCGCAACGATCTTAATATCATCCTGTACAAATAATGTTTTCGCTCCCGCAATAACACTGTTGAATACTTCTCGAATCCCATCTCCAAGGTTTGAATCGTTGTTTTCAGCACTCTCCGCTGCCTGCTTCTCATCAGGACTCTTTTTTTCTTTCTCTTGATCCTTGTCTTTCTGTTGCTGGGCATTTTTTTCTTGGTGTTGTGGAGCAGTTGATTGACCACTATCTTCTTCGAAATTACCATTCCCCATATAGAACAGGCTGATAATACCAAAAATTAAGAGGCACATAAAAACCGCTATCATCCAAAGAAATTTTCTCATTTTTATCACAACCTATTGGATGTAGTAAAATTAAATTTACAATGTATAGTATGATGAAATCAATGATTTCGAAAATAAAAGGCTTATCCTTAATTATAACATTTTATTTCATACTATAGACATACGCATTTCAGGCAGACAACCTGGGGGTAAAAGCATCAATGAGTGGAAAGAGGTGGAAAACTTGGAAAACCAAATAAGTATTTCCGTACGTGAACTGGTGGAATATGTTTATCGGGGAGGCAGTATTGACTCACGGTTCCGCTCTAATACGTCGTTAACTGAAGGAACAGCCATTCACCAGGCAGTTCAAAAAGAGTATAAAGAAGGGGAAGAAAAAGAAGTTCATCTGGAGTATATCTATTCCTATGAGGAGATCAGCTTGAGAATTCATGGAAGAAGCGACGGAGTTCTGCAATTAAACGACCGTCCGGTGATCGATGAAATAAAATCAACGTCCCTCCCATTAGAAGAAATTACGGAAGCAAGCTTTCCGGTTTACTGGGCTCAGGCTAAGGGGTATGCTTTTATCTACCTTATGCAGCAAGAGCTGGAAGAAATACACGTCCAGCTTACTTACGTGCAAAAGCAGTCTAAAGAAAAGAAGCGGTTTAAAGTAGTATTTTCTAAAGAAGAATTAGTTGATTTTATGGAATCTACAGTAAAAGAGTATGTATCTTATGCAAAAATATTGCTTCATATAAAAGAACAAAAAGAAAAAAGTATTCCTGATTTAAACTTTCCTTTTCCTGATTACCGAAAAGGACAGCGGAAACTCGCTGGAAGCGTATACCGGACTATTGAAGAAAAGCGGACGTTATATGCCCAGGCCCCTACAGGAATCGGGAAAACGATTTCCACATTATTTCCAGCTATTAAAGCAATGGACAATAATAAATATGAGCGGCTTTTTTATTTAACAGCTAAAACAGTGACAAGAGCAACGGCGGAGGAAGCGTTAAACAGGCTGGAGGACGAAGGACTTGCCTTAAGATCAGTAACATTGACCGCTAAGGATAAGATTTGTTTTCAAGAGGAAGTTCTTTGCCAGCCTGACTATTGTCCGTTTGCTGATGGGTATTATGACAGGATCAATGAGGCGGTTGTTGATATTATAGTCAACGAAACACAGTTGACAAGAAGTGTGATTGAACAATATGCAAGAAAGCACATAGTTTGCCCTTTTGAATTTTCACTCGACTTGACTGACGTGGTCGATGTAATTATTGGAGATTATAACTATGTTTTTGATCCAAGAGTTTCCTTAAAAAGGCTGCTTCCTGAGCACAAAAAGAAAACAGTGCTGCTCGTTGATGAATCCCATAATCTCGTTGAAAGAGCAAGAGAAATGTATTCAGCTAGTATTACTTCCAATGACTATGAGGTTATTGAACAAGAGTGGTCCGATAAAGCTGATACGTTAGTCAAAGCTGCTAAAGCAATAGCCAGAGACTTAACTTTCCTGATTCCTGATACAGAAGGCAAAACGGATTTCACACTGGAAGCAATCCCGGGTGCTCTGGAAGAAAACCTGGAACGGTTTATTGATTATGCAGAATTGGAGCTGAAAGAGGAAGCGGTGGAAGAAAGATCTGAATTTTTGCTGGATCTCTATTTCACTACGCAGAATTTTATAAAAATCCTTCAGCTCGTAGATCATCATTATGTATTTACTGGGAACAGGCAGACTGGGAATATGACTCTGAAATTATTTTGTATCGATCCTTCCCACGTCCTGAACCAAATAACAAAATCCTTTCGTTCAAGTATCTTCTTTTCTGCTACTCTTTCTCCTTTCAGCTATTATAAAGACCTGCTGGGAGGAACGAAAGAAGATTATATTTTAAAGCTGCCTTCTCCATACAGCCGGAGTCAGGTAGATGTCATCGTGAGACCTCTTTCTACAAGGTATAAAAATCGAGAGCATACAGCTGAACATTTAGCAGACGCTCTTTACCAGCAAGCGATTCAGCATCCAGGTAATCACTTGTTCTTCTTTCCATCGTATCAATATATGAGCTTAGTTTATCATTGGTTTATCCAAAAGTATGAGCTGCAGGCAGCTTTACAGGAGCAGGGGATGGATGAAGCGAGAAGAGAGGATTTTCTTGATCAATTTGTTGAAGGAGGAAGGCTGGTAGGTTTTGCAGTGCTCGGAGGTGTGTTTTCGGAAGGAGTTGATTTACGCGGGGACCGCTTGAATGGAGTCGCTGTCATCGGAATTGGACTTGCTCCTAGAAGCTATGAAAAAGAACTTATAAAGAACTATTTTTCTGATCGAAATAAAAATGGGTACGATTATGCCTACGTATTTCCAGGAATGAATAAAGTCCTTCAAGCGGGAGGAAGATTAATTCGATCTGAAACAGACCATGGGTCGATCCAGTTGATTGATGATCGTTTTCTAACACGGAAATATTTAAATCTTTTCCCGGAAGATTGGGGAAATTATCGAATACTCAGGTAATTTATTTCCCGGGTAATAGATTACGACAAAAGTTGTAGGATGAACCCAACGAAAAGAGCAGAAGAAAATACAGAATAATGGTCATGTGGTTACGCTTCCCTTTTCTTATACTGAAATCAATCATAAAAAAGGGAGAGATAATCATGACGAAAAACATAATGATTACTGGAGCTTCAAAGGGATTAGGAAGAGCCTTGGCTCTTGGTTTTGCCGCAAAGGGAAATCGCTTGGCGATATGCGCGAGAGGAAAGGAAGAATTAGAGCAGACCAAGGATGCGATTATTAACGTTGGCGCAGAGGCCATTGCGGTCCAGGCTGATGCCGCTAATAAACAGGATGTGGAAAGGTTCGTTTCTATTGTTGAAAAAAAGTGGGGAAATATTGATGTGCTTATTAACAATGCATCTGTTTTTGGGCCAGGGCCAGAATATTTGATTGATTACGATGCCGATTCATTTCAGGAAGTCGTCCGTGTGAATGTAATGAACCCTTTTCTCGTTACAAAGCGTGTATTGCCAGGAATGATGACGAGGAAACAAGGGTCGGTTATTAACATTACTTCGGAAGCGGGACATACGGGTTTTGCTGAATGGGGGGCATATGGGATATCGAAATTTGCTGTCGAAGGAATGACTCAAACTTGGGCGGAGGAATTAAAGCCTTATCATATTAGAATGAATATGGTTGACCCAGGTGAAATGGATACAGCTATGCACCGCCGTGCAGTACCTGATTGTGACTATCCTTTAGCACATCCTGAGGAACGATTGGATATTTTCTTTTACTTGACTTCAGAGGCATCTAAATATCTAACAGGCGAACGATTTGAAGCGGCCGCCTTTGCAGCTGAGGAAGGAGTCTCCAATGAATAAAGCAGCGGCTTTTCATGTACCTGAATCCTTGCATGCTTCCAGTCCTGCCGAAAGGAACGGTGCTTCACGTAATGATGTCCGGATGATGGTTTTAGATCGCTTTAGTGGGTCTGTAAAACACGAGCGGTTCAACTTGCTGCAAAAGTATTTGAGGAAAGGGGATGTCCTTGTCCTTAATCAGTCCAGAACAATTCCGGCACAGTTGAAAGGAATTGTGAATGGAGAGCAGGCAGTAATCCGGCTTGCCCGGCAGAAAAACAGGGAGGAATGGGAGGCTTTGCTGCTCGGAGAGCCTGTTCCCCCAGGGGCGTCATTGAGTTCGCTGAAGGAGTTAAGGCAAGAGTGAAGGGAACGGGGAGTGAACCTCCATTACAAACGCTGGAGTTTGATTTGAGAGGCAGTGAGTTTTACGAATTCCTTTATACCCATGGAACGCCGGTTTACTATGAATATATTAAAGAGCCATGGCCGCTGGAGGATTACCAGACGCTGTATAGTTCTTCCCCGGGCTCTGTAGAAATGACCTCTGCCGGGAGGGCATTTACATGGAAAATGTTAACATCACTGGCTGAAAAAGGGATAGAGATCGCATTCATCACACTGCACACTTCGCTTAGTTATTATGCCAACGACAAATGGCCGAATCCTTCCTGCCATCCAGAAGCCTACTCTATTCCTTCAGTAACAAAAGAAGGGATTCAGCAGGCTAAACGAGAAGGAAGGCGAGTGATCGCTGTAGGAACGACTGTAGTCAGAGCTCTGGAAACAGCAGCCGATAAGCAAGGAATGATAACTCGTCTCGAAGACACTTCTTCGCTTTATGTTGATGAGAACCATACGTTAGCGGTTGTTGATGGCTTATTAACTGGCTTTCATGAACCGGAAGCCAGTCATTTGGATCTGCTGAAAGCCTTTATTAAAGAACCTCTTCTAATGAATGCTTACCGCCAAGCGATTGAACAGGGGTACAAATGGCATGAATTTGGAGATGTTAATTTAATAGTGGAGAAAGAATATGGAGATGTCTAGGTGGCATCATGTAGGCATTGAAGTTGAAAACCTGTTATATTCGAAAGCCTTTTACACGGAAATGTTAGGGTTTGAGTGTGTGAAAGAACGGTATTACAAAGGAGAACATCTCGTATTCCTGCAAAAAGAAGGGTTGATGATAGAGCTTGTGAAGACTCATAACGATCAAAGCAAGTCCAGCTCGGTCCATTTTGCTATTGAAGTAGATTCAATAGAGGAATGGCGGCTTTTTTTTCAAGATTCCGGGATGGTTCCATTAGAAGAGCCGAATCAATTAGAGGATTTTCATTCTATTTTTTATCATGGCCCGTCTGGGGAACAAATAGAGCTTGTAGAAAAAGTAAATGACTATTGAAGCCAGCCTCCCTTTTCTGGGAGGCTTTTTTTGTTTAGGGAGATCATTTTGTTGATTACCGCTGTTTTAATGAACCACCTAAACGCTGTATCGAAAGTAATAAGCTGACGGAAAAATTTTCTCTAGTCTATTTTTTAGGAATTATTTTTATAATTTTCAAAAAAATAGTTTAAATATCTTGAATTTAAGGTATCCATATAATGGGTTTTCATATTATTAAGAGAGGTGACCTATGGAAAAACAAAAAGTAAAAAACCGCTGGCTGATTGCTTTATGTGCTGTAGGAATACATATTTCTATTGGTTCAGTCTATGCATGGAGTAATTTTACAAATCCTCTGATTGATAAGTTTGGCTGGAATTCACAGCAGGTTCAATTTACTTTTAGTTTAGCAATTTTATTTTTAGGACTAGCGGCGGCATTTTTAGGTTGGTATGTGGAAAAATATGGTCCGCGGGTTGCGGGGATTACAGCTGCCGTATTATTTGGAATCGGGGTATTCGGCTCAGGTTTTGCTGTTCATTTAGGTTCCTTGTGGGGGTTATATTTTTTCTATGGGGTCTTAGGAGGTATGGGGATCGGTGTAGGTTACATTGCTCCCGTTTCCACACTTGTCAAATGGTTTCCTGACCGGCGGGGTCTGGCAACCGGGATGGCGATCATGGGGTTTGGATTTGCTGCGGCCATCGCAAGTCCAATTATGGACATCATTATTAACTCGTTAGGGATTGCAGCTACCTTTTATATTCTGGGAATCAGTTATTTTGTGATTATGCTGCTTTCATCCTTGTACCTGTCGAAGCCCCCGGCCGATTGGTCCCCGGAAGGGTATCATCCAGAAGAGGGAAAACAAGACACTAAAAAGAGGGATCTGGCCAATCTAAAAGCCACGGAAGCATTGAAAACGATTCGCTTCTACTATTTATGGCTGATGCTGTTCATCAATGTGACGTGCGGCATTGCTGTTATTTCAGCAGCCAAGCCTCTCGCGCAGAACAGCGTAGGACTGAGTACGAGTGCAGCCGCTACACTCGTGGGGATCATGGGTCTGTTTAATGGTATTGGAAGAATTGGCTGGGCGAGTGCTTCTGATTACATTGGCAGATCAACGACCTATTTAACCTTTTTCGTGCTGCAGATTATTTTGTTTGCTGTCCTTCCACTCACCAGTTCGGTCGTGCTTTTCAGTTTGTTTTTCGGCATCATTTATACGTGCTACGGCGGTGGTTTTTCAACCATACCGGCCTTTATTGGAGACCTGTTTGGAACGAAGGAATTAGGGGCCATTCATGGGTATATATTGACAGCGTGGGCTGCCGCGGGCTTAGCAGGTCCGCAGTTTGCAGCATTTATGAATGATACGACAGGGAGCTACTCAAGCAGCCTCATCTTTTTTGCCGGCTTTTTCGTGGTTGCCTTGATCATCTCTATCTTGACTAAAGTGGATATTCGTAAAAAACAAGAAGAAATCAGGAAAACGAAGGCTAGTTAAAGACTAAGGACCAGTGTACCTGGTCCTTATCTATTTACAGCCATTCAAATATATTTGTACAAAATTCTTTGACGTGGGATCGGTTGTTGAATGAAATACCGTACACGTCAAAGATGAGCTCGTCCATGATGTCTGCGCGCAGACGGTCATTGTATGTCGGGTCTTTTCTTTTTTCATTTACGAGCGAAGAAGAGAGAGCTGCGATTTTTTGTTTTTTATTTGGCTCTGGTTCAATGTAGGGAAGTTTCTTAATATAGCCGGCTGTGATCATGTTTGTACGGTTGAGCACTTTTCTAAGCAGGTACTTTGTCAGACTGCTGTTTAACAGTCCAAGAATATAATATAAGTCTTCCTGATTCTCTGTGAATAAGTTGGCGTTTACCCCAAACAAGCTTCCCGGTGGAAGATACGCAGCAGAGAATTCTATTCCCATAGAAGAACAAGTAATTCCTTCTTTATAGAAATAAGCAGGATTTCTTACAGTAAATTGAGAATGTTGTTCCGCTTCTTTTCTCCAATTTTTATGAATGTAGTACTTTGGACGGTAATACCAGGCATCCTTTACTCCTCCATTTTTATAAAAAGGAATCCAGTCTTTATCCTCGCTGCTGATCTCTTCCGGTTTGCTGAGGAAATGACGGTCGTTCCCAGTCGATACCCCCGTTCCTCCTTTAACCACGCTTCCCAAAGATGTATATCCATTTTGAAAAAGGTTAAGGATTTCAGAAGGAACATTGACAGCATAGTTAAAACCAGGAAGGTTTTGAAACGTTTTCTGCTCAAGAATCTGCATTCTTCCCGCAGGAGGGGCATGATAATGCTCGCTGAACTGCCGGTCGATTAACTTCATACCCTGTTCAGCATCTACTTCAGAAGGCGGTTTTTTAACGAGTGTAAGTATGGCTGTTCTAACATCCGCTTTTCTTTTATGGAACAGTCTTCTTGGAGCGAGAATGATCTCTTTTATTTCGGTATGGGTAAGTAAGTACTCTCTAAATTGTTTATAGTACACATTTGTAAGGAAAGAATCTTGTACAATCATGGATAAGACGCCGTAGTCTTTCAGCATTTGAAGTCCTTTGTAAATGAATAAGACGTATAAGTTAGGAATGCCTACTTCCTTAAACTGCTGAGTTAAAAAGCGTTTATTTTCTTTAAAATAGACACTTTCCCTTTTTGATTTATAGGGGGGATTTCCAATGATGGCATCGAATTTTTGAGTGCTTTCTATTTTCAGGAAATCCTGATTCGCAAAGTGGATTTCCGGCATAGGGGTGGAAATGCTGGAATCTACGTCATAAGCATAAAGATGCTCAGGATGAATCCCTTGATTGAGTAATTCCTTAATAAAGATGCCGTCCCCTGTGGAAGGGTCCAGAATTCCAGTCATGTCCCTGCCTTTATTTAAGTGAGATAAAGCGCTTTCAACCATATAGCGGACGGTTGGCAGGGGAGTATCAAATTGGCCTAAAGCTCTTTTCTGTGAAATCATACCTATTACCTCGTCGTTTTTAATTCAATAATACTAAATTACAGGAAATAAGTCACATTTATTAGTTAAAAAGTATTGTATCTTTTTATTTATTATTATGGAAAACTATGGAGGCTGAAGCATGTATAAAGTATTGCCATTTTTATTATTATTTATTACGGCCTGTACACCTGTTCCAGAAGAGGAAAGCGAACCCTCCAACCAGACATCTGAGGAAGAACAGGCTGTTCCAGTGCTTACTCATTTAAAATCTCCCTGGGATATTGAAGTGAAAAATGGTGTTTTTTACATGACAGAACGGAATGGAGCGATCGTCGAGTGGACAGAAGGGGAAGAGAAGAAACGGCATGAAGTTCAAACAACTGAACCAATCAGTCAAATTGGTGAAGGTGGATTATTAGGCTTTAAGCTTCTGCCGGATTTTAAAGAAAATAAAGCAGCATTGGCTTATCACACGTATAAGAAAGAAGATACGCTCTACAATCGATTGATTATTGTGAGATTAGAAGATGAAGTCTGGAAGGAAACAGGGGCGCTCTTAGAAGGAATCCCGGGGCTCAATTTCATAATGGCGGCCGGGTTGAACTGGGTCCGGACAAAAAAATATATGTGACAACGGGCGATTCTTTAAATAAGCCGCTAGCTCAGGATAAGCAATCGTTAGCTGGAAAAATTCTCCGCTTAAATATAGACGGGAGTGTACCTGAAGATAATCCGTATCCCGGGTCGTATGTTTTTAGTTACGGTCACAGAAATCCTCAAGGGTTAGCCTGGAATGACGATGGAACGCTCTTTGCTTCAGAACATGGGTCTGACCAGCATGATGAAATAAACATTATTTCTAAAGGATCCAACTACGGCTGGCCGGAGATCAGGGGGAAGAAGAAAAGGAAGGAATGGTGACTCCTTTATACGAAACGGGGAAGACCACTTGGGCACCTTCTGGTATAGTCGTTTACAAAGGAAAGTTATACATTGCGGCTCTTCGTGGAGAGGCTGTGCAAAGACTTTCCTTTTCAGGAGAGAATCCGGAAACCATCGTGAGTCATTACGGCAGAATTAGAGACGTGGAAATCGTAGAAGGTGAGCTTTATCTGATTACGAACAATACCGATGGGAGAGGAAATCCTGATCAAGAGGATGATCAGTTGCTGAAATTACCTTCCAATTAAAGCGGCAAAGGGGTCGTATTTGGATTGTCTTAGCGGTTGAGATATGATAGAAAAGAATGATTAAAGAAGGAGTGCTCATATGGAACATAGACTTCATCATTTTTCTACTTATTTAAATGAAAATCATGTGGATGTTGCCTTTTTAAATTCTCCCGAGAATGTATTTTACCTTTCGGGATTTCTGACAGACCCCCATGAACGCCTGCTGGGACTTCTTGTGTTTCCTGAAGCGGATCCAATCGCAGTTTTGCCTGCCATGGAACAAGGACAGCTCAGGGATGCAGGTTGGACGTACGGGATTATTGGGTATGAGGATCATGAAAACCCTTGGGAACTTATACAGGAACAATTACCTCAGCATGGGATTAAAGATGTCCAAACAGCCGGGATTGAAAAGCAGGTTCTTTCATATGGAAGAAGTGAATCTCTGCTTGGGATGTTTCCAGGCGTAAATGTTGTGGATGTTGAAGATAAGCTGAACGAAATGCGAGTGATCAAAGATGAAAGTGAAATTGCTATCATCCGTGAAGCAGCTGAGCTGGCGGACTATGGTGTCCAAGTAGGGATAGAGAATCTCAAGGAGGGCATTAGTGAAACCGAAGTCATTGCGGCTATAGAGTATGAATTGAAGAAAAAAGGTGTAACGGCCATGTCCTTTTCTACAATGGCTCTCTTCGGTGAAAAGTCAGGGCAGCCTCATGGCAATCCTGGAGATCGAAAGCTGAAGGCGGGAGACTTTGTTTTATTTGATTTAGGTGTGGTATGGAAAGGATATACCTCGGATATTACACGGACGTTTGTTTTTAAATCCGTATCGAAAGAACAGCAAGTCATTTATGATAAAGTGAAAGAGGCGATGGACGCTGCGCTTGCGCTGAGCAAGCCGGGGACACGCATCGGCGATCTCGACCAGACAGCTCGTAACATCATTCAGGAAGCAGGCTTTGGTGACAAGTTTCCACACAGGCTTGGCCATGGACTAGGAATAAATGTACATGAATTTCCTTCTATGAGTCATTTAAATGATGACATTTTACAACAAGGGATGACCTTTACCATTGAACCGGGAATCTATGATCCAAATATCGGCGGCGTCCGGATTGAAGATGACGTACTTATTACTGAAAACGGCTGCGAAACATTGACAAAAACTCCGAAAACGTTACGTATCGTTGAATAATAAATTTAGAAGTAAAACCAGCTTGCAAAGACATTTGTTGATGTCTTTGCAGGCTTTTTTTATGCGCCTTGTAATCAATTCATACGACATAGAACATAGTTGGACCTTGGCAAATGAACTAATAAGTTCAGGATTAGGGCTGCTAAGCCTCTGGTCTTACTGGAAAATATAGCTCAGGCTCATTACCGAAGAAAAGAATTCCCGATAAGATAGAGACAAGAAATCAACAAGGAGGGATTAACTCGATGAAAAAGTTTTTATTGTTTATCGCAGGATTGATTGCTCTTGGAATCCTTCTTGCGAATTTAGGCCCGATGGTGCTTTTAGGAGCAAGCGTATGGCTGCTGTATATTGTGTTTAAGAAATTCCTCGGTTCAGATTCAACAGCAGGGAAAATCGGCTGGGTTGTACTAGGTTTAATCATCTTGAGCTTTGCCGTTTCCAATGTGTATTCCGTTGTCGGACTCGCTGCAGCTTATGTGCTGTACCTGATCTATAAAAAATGGAGTTCGAAGAAAGAGGACACTTCTGGGGCTGTGAAAAGTAACGACCCCTTTACTAATTTTGAAAAACAGTGGGCAGAATTAAATAAATAATAAAAGGAGAGATCTTGAATGGCCAATTTATTTACTCGTCTTAAAGACACAATTTCTGCAGATCTTCACGATGCATTAGATCAAAAGGAAGAACGTAATCCAATTGCTTTGTTAAACCAATATTTACGCGAAAGCGAAAAAGAAACCGAAAAAGTACGCAGGCTTGTCGAGCGTCAATATCGGTTGAAGGATGAATTCTCCCGGGAGTATCAAAAGGCTCTTGATATGGCGGAAAAACGGAAACGGCAGGCAGAAATCGCAAACAGGGCTGAGGAACAGTCCATGTATGAATTCGCCAGCAGGGAGCATGAAGAATATGCAGCCCGCGCCCAGAGGTTAAAAGCTTCCAGAGAAGATGCCGTTGAACAGCTGGAAACGCTGGAAAGAAAATATGAGGAAATGAAACATAAGTTAAAGGACATGCACTTAAAAAGAATGGAGCTCATGGGCAGGGAGAATATTGCCAGAGCTCATCATAGAATGAATCAAGTGATTGAGGATTCGGCAGACAAGCCTTATTCCAGATTTTCAGAAATGGACCGTTATATCGAAGATCTCGAATACAAAGTCAACAGCGCGTATTACCGCAGTACCTTTGATAGTAAAATGGCCAACCTGGAAAAGGAATTGGAGCAGAAAGAGGAAGTTAACAGCTAAATTAAAATCATGATATGATAAAAGGCGCAGGATCCTGCGCCTTTTTTAAAAATGGCCAGAGACTTTCCAAGAGATCGACCGTTAAAGAATTTGAGCGGCTTTAGAGTAAACCGGTGGTTACTGGTTTCTTAATAAGCTTTTCAAACAGGGGGGTGGCCTTTATGTTTAAGCATGTGTCTACAGATACGATTAACTCCATATTAATCATAGGGGTGATCCTGCTAGTAGTAGAAGTGGTTTTTTTCAATGGTGGATTAATCTTCTCCATGCTTTTTTCTGGCCTGTTTATTTATTTAGGGTGGAAAAAGTATAAGAAATTGTGGGGGAAAATTTTCTTTTGGATAGGCTTATTATCTTTAGTATTTACGATCCTCAGTATGATCGCGGTTCGCTTTATTATTGTTGCTATCATCGTTCTTTTCGTTAGAAGTTTTTACCGTTCCAAACAGAATCCGGAGCGGATCGAACCGCAAATTGAAGTAGATGAGTTTGATTTTCCTACTGGTGGAAAGCTGTTATTCGAACAGAAGTTTTTCGGAGACCAGTCAACTCCCAATCATTCCTATCAATGGAGGGATATCAACATACAAGGCGGATTCGGTGACCGGATTATTGATCTCAGCCATACGGTGCTTCCGGAGGATGAAGCCGTCATATCTATCCGTCATTTAGTAGGGAACCTGCTGATCTATGTGCCTTATGAAGTAGAAGTAAGTATCCAGCATAGCGCTGTCCTTGGAAGAGCGGCTGTTTTTCAGTATAAGAAAACAAAAATGTTCAACCAAACGGCTTCCTACCTAACACCTGACTATGGAGTGAAAAAACCAAGAGTCAAGATTATTACTTCTGTTCTTTCCGGTGATATTGAGGTGAAAAGAATATGAGTGTATGGCAGAAGCAGGTTATTGTAGGTGTCATTACGTTCATATGCTTTTCGGTAGTGATCACTGTCTTTACTTTTATGGCTTTTCCTATTCATTCGTGGGAGGAGCTGTGGAGCAGAGAGGTTTTAAATCTTCCATATGTCTTTCTTGTCCTGACTGTTTCTGTATCTGTGGGGCTTGTGCTGGGTATGTTTCAAGGATGGTACTGGAGAAGACAGCTGCACAGTCTGAATCATCAGCTTGATGAGGTGGCCCGAGGCAATGCCGTTATTTATGAAGACCGTGATATTAAAGAGCTTTCTGAAATCGAGGAGCGCATCAGGCAAATCGAGGAGAAGTTTAATCAACAAGCGGAGCTGGCTCAACGGCTGGCTACTGAACGAGCGAAGGAAAGGGAGAAAAGTCTCCAGGAAGTCGTTCTCCAAGAACGCAACCGGCTGGCAAGAGAATTGCATGATTCTGTAAGCCAGCAGTTGTTTGCCGCATCGATGATGATGTCTGCAATTAATGATTCAGGAAAGCTGGAAAATCAGGAAACGGAAAAGCAGTTGAAGATGGTGGAAAATATGATTCATCAGTCCCAGCTGGAAATGCGGGCGCTGCTGCTTCATCTGCGCCCGGTCGCCTTAAAGGATAAGACATTATCAGAAGGTACAGAAGAGCTGCTGCATGAACTTACACAAAAAGTACCTATGGAAATTACTTGGAACGTTGAATCGATCACCTTGGATAAAGGTCTTGAAGATCAATTGTTCCGGATACTTCAAGAATCCGTTTCCAATACGCTCCGGCATTCAAAAGCAGAAACACTCAGCGTTACGCTGATCGAAAGGGAAGAAAACATCATCTTAAGGGTGATCGATGATGGTGTAGGTTTTGATGTGGAAGAAGAGAAGGCAAGCTCATATGGATTGCAGAACATGCAGGAACGGGCATTTGAAATTGGCGGGAATCTAAAAATTGTAAGCCTGGAGAAACAGGGGACAAGACTTGAAGTGAAAGTTCCCTACCGCAATAAAGGAGGCGGATCGTCATGATCAGGGTGTTGTTTGCCGATGACCACGAAATGGTAAGAATAGGGGTCTCTGCCTATTTATCTGCTCAGCAGGATATTGTAGTGGTCGCAGAGGCGGATGATGGCAAGGAAGCCATAGAATTAGCTCTGGAACACCGTCCGGATATTATTTTGATGGATTTAGTTATGGAGCACATGGATGGAATCGAGGCAACCAGGAGAATTATAGAGAAGTGGCCGGAAGCTAAAATCATTATTGTTACAAGTTTTATTGATGATGAAAAAGTTTATCCTGCACTTGAAGCTGGAGCCACGAGCTATATGCTGAAAACTTCGAAGGCAGAGGAAATCGCCAAGGCTATTCGCTCTACATACGAAGGTCAGTCGATTTTGGAGCCTGAAGTGACCGGGAAAATTATGACGAAAATGAGACGGCCTTCTGAACATCCCCTTCACGAACAGCTGACTACTAGAGAAATGGAAATTTTATTATTAATGACAGAAGGTAAAACAAACCAGGAAATTTCTGAACAACTCTTTATTGCTTTAAAAACGGTGAAAGTTCACGTTAGTAATATTTTAAGTAAGCTGGAAGTTCATGACCGCACCCAGGCAGTAATCTATGCGTTTAAGCATGAACTTGTGTAAGTTCGTTTAAGAAAGAGAAGCTCATACGTTCTTGACGGTAAATTCTCCTCGCACCTATGTGCGAGGAGAATTTTTTGTGAACGGAGCATAAAATGCTGGTGGATTTCAGCGGTTATGAACAAAAAGTAAAAAATTTTATTAAAAATACTTTGTATATATAAGGGCTGCGGCTAAAATAAGATAAAACACCAGAAGCTTCACATAAGTTTTTTTCATTCTTATCACCCTCTTCTGCTTTCTAGAGGTGCTCCGGTAAATATATGTAAAGAGAAGGTAAAAAATACTTGATGTTCCATTAGAATCCTTCATTAAACTGCTTATTTTTCAGATTTTTTGTTACAATTTGTATATAGAAATTTTTCACCTGAAGGCTTGCTTCCCATTAATACTGGGAATAATGCTAAAAAGATCTAAGATAAAAGGCGTCTGTCAAAAGGAGGAGTACATAATCCAAATAACTGCGTTCATGATCCTTTTTAATTTTCATAAGCTGCTAATGAAATGTTTTTAGCACCTTGAGGTTGGTGGTTATAGGAAAAAATACGTGATTGCTCGCGCAAGTATGACGTATATATAAATACAGCATCCGTCTCCTTGTTGAATAGCTGCATTTTAAGCAAGTAGGGTCCCGGGAGTGATTAAGACAAGCTTATTGATTCGTTTAATGCGTGGAATTTTTAAGAGTTGAAGCCCATTTTGCTAAGAATCATTGGTACACAGTCTTACTTTTTCTATAATAGTAGTAAATCCTTCAAGTTAAAGGGGAATCATTATGGGACTGCCAGAGAGGATTACTTATCAGGATGAACGTTACCCGTTGATCGTACTTGCGCCGGTCGGGAAAAAGCATAAGCATATCCGGTCCATCGGACATAAGACTGAACGGGGGTTATTATCCCGTTTAAATGACGCTATTAAAGAACAGGTGGATTCTCATTCGTTAGATCTTTCACAGCTGCAGCGCTATTTAAATATTGAAGGTGCCATTTTACCTGTACCTTTTCTAAAGGAAGAAACGGTATACCCCCATTTTCTCCGTCCAGAGTTATTTTTATGGAATGAATTACCTCAAGAACAAGGACTGCCGCTCATCGCGGATTACTTATATGAAATTGATTTCACCCAGCTTTCTTCTGAAAAACTTGAACAGCATCTCTCCGAAGTTCTCGAAGACTACTTGTTTCTTGCGGATATAGGAAAGCATTCAAAAGATTATTGGTTGAAAAAAATTGCCGAAGCTTTTCACCGTCATCCCATTGTCCGCCTTGCCCACAAGAAAAGAGAAGTAATTGCCGCAGTGGAAACGATGAATCAGTCAGCTCTGTTGTCTTTGCTTAAATATCCAGAAGACATCGCTTTCTGGAGGAACCGGGTGGATACAGTAATGCGTCCATTCCGGTCACTTCCTAAAGATTGGATGGCCAAAGGTAAATCCAGCTGCCCTCATGAAAAACATTTACAGTTTGATGCTTCCACCCGCACGATCTGCTGTTTTTGCGAGTCCTGCGATTTTTGCCTATTCTACCGTGTCGACGAGGATCAAGTTGACTTTACTGAGAGTCATGACATCGAAAAAGCTAAAAAGAGGCTGACAGCTATCGAGCGGCAATTTAATGATATCGCAAGCCAAAATCATCGCTTGTTGAAACAAATCAATCAATTAAAGGCATTAAAAAAACAACTCACCGTTGCCAGAAAAAAATTAGATGAGAGTTTAACCGTAACGAGGCAGATCGAAAGGTATAAGAAGAAAAATTCAGTTTTTGCCGATTACCCCATTCTTCAAATGTATGACCAATTATCAAAAACAGAACTGCCGGACCGTAAAGGCGCTTCATTGCTAGTGTGGCTGGCTGGTGTCGAATTGTGTGATGTGAATATGATAAAGAAGCTTCCTCAATGGCTCCAGTATGTTCCGGAAAATGTTTATCCGTTGACGAGCCACATCCTTGAAGAGCTTTATCACAGATTGGAAGAAGTGCGTTATGGGGAAGAAGACATTATTATTACGATCAAAGGCCGCCCATTAACCTATGCCTATACTCAGCAAATTCTAGATTTAGTTCATTATTATGGATCACAATACCCCGCTCACACCCTTGTACAGATGCTGGCAGGAAAACCTACGAACAAGCTGAGAACGCTCCATTTACACGAAACTCGATGGTTTGGGCTGCTGGCAGACTGGCCGGAGAAGTATATTCAAAAGTTGTTTAACCAGCTGGAGAAACAAGGCTGGTTAATGAAACAGCAAAAAGGATACTCAGTCAGTGACTTTGCTGAAGAAGTCATGTAAAACCATATGGATAGGCCTGCCAAGTGCAGGCCTAAGTTTCTGTTTGTGGTGAAAACGTTTTCTTGTGCTATAATGCTGATATTCAGGAAGCCTTTAGACTGAAAAAACGGCATGGATGAGCCGGTATGCAGCCAAAAGGAGGAATTAAGTGTGACATCTATTTTTCACCGGGCACTTGGAGAGCAATTTTATCAACTTCACCCGGAAATACAAAAAAAGTACGGGTTAACAAGCAAACAAAATATAATGACACTCGGGCAAGGGAGAATGACCGAAATTAGAGGAACGCCAGCTGCGTTAAAACCTTTATTATACGTCTCTTCTTATGATCACATCGGTTTCGCAGAGCGAGGAAAGAACATTCCTTTTACTATGGAGAATTATGCTTACCAGGATGAGCTTGGAAGAGAGACGGTAAGCTGGGTGAGGCGTTTTTTCTTTCCATATGCTATTCGAGGTCATGACGCCGCTATGTATTTTGACGAAAGGGCCGGCGGAATTGTGTACAGTCTTGGAAAATCAGGGGCTGTTTCCAGTCCGCTTTATGTGGAGGCGACACCAAAAGGCGGTTTATTTATGCAGTCTGAACAGCTTACTTTTAAAGAAAAATATCGATTGCCGAAATTAACAACTTCTGTCTATGAACATTATGATGAAGAGGTCCAAGCCTACAGGGTTCACATGCATGCAGAACATCATTTATTAGGGACAATGCTTATGTATGAAGGGCATATCTATACAGAATTTCTACCTATGACCTATAACAATATTCCGGATAGAGGCATTTTTGTATAAAGGAGCCAAGCGGTATGAGCGATAAAACTGATGAAGGTGTATACACAGACTTTAAAGATAGAATGACATACGGAGAGTATTTAAAGCTTGATGAATTGCTGTCCTCACAGCAAAGGTTGTCAAACCATCACGATGAAATGCTGTTTATTATCATCCATCAAGTCAGCGAACTGTGGATGAAATTAATTCTTCATGAATTAAGGGAGTCCACTGATGCGATCCGAAATGGAGAGCTTCAAAGTGCTTTTAAAATGCTCGCCAGAGTTTCCAACATCCAGACACAAATAATCCACGCCTGGGATGTGCTGTCCACATTAACTCCAGCTGAATATATTCAGTTCCGTGATGCATTAGGACAGGCATCAGGATTCCAATCCTACCAGTATCGAATGATAGAATTTGCACTGGGCTATAAAACTCCTCATGTGCTGAAGATTTATCAGAAGGAGCCCAACCTTCATGAAGAGTTAAAGGAAGCGTATGAAGCACCAAGTATCTATGATGTCTCAATAGAAAAGCTCGTCGAAGCGGGTTTCTCCATAAATCCGCAGTTAGTAGAAAGGGATTATACCAAACCGTATCAAGCAGATGAAAGTGTCGCAGCGGCCTGGGAAAAAGTTTATCGGAATGTTGATTTATATTGGGAGCTTTATCAACTTGCAGAAAAACTAGTAGACATTGAAGATAGCCTTCAACAGTGGCGTTTTAGACATATGAAAACGGTGGAGAGAATTATAGGGCATAAAACAGGCACAGGTGGTTCCTCAGGTGTTGGTTACTTGAAAAACGTGTTAAACCATCGCTTTTTTCCTGAACTGTGGGATGTCAGGACAAATTTATAATTATAAGAAAATATTGAATATAACAAATATGTTAATTGATTGTTACATTTATGTTACACTAAGATGTGAAAAAATAAGAATGTAGAGGTATAAGCATGAGAGACTCAATTCTATATATATCACTTCTTAGTGTTTTGTTATTGTCCGCATGTTCATTCATTGCTAATGCGGATCAAAGTTTAATGGAGAGTAAACAAAAATCTGTCCCACAGTATAAAATCTCGATGGAAACGGATATTGAACAGTTTTCTGATTATCAGGTAACGATTCATTACCCGCAGACGCCTAACAGTCAAGTGAATCAAACGATTATTGATTATGTAAATCAGCGGAAAAATACCTTTAAAAAAGAAAGTTTTCAGGCATCCGATGTACAAAAGGATAATAATCCTCATGAGCTTCACGTGAATTTTCATGTGCTTTATGAAGATTCCAACGTGTTTGTAGTTCGCTTTGACGAAAGAACAGAGTGGGGGAGCAGTCGTTCTAAAAAGACTATGACGATGATGAATTTCGACAAAACGACTGGGACTCAGATTAAATTAACAGATTTATTTAAGGAAAACGACGGGATCTCAGCATTTTCAAAGCAGGCTGTTCAGGAAGCCGCAAAACAGCTCCATTCACATAAAAACGCTTTAGTAAATCAATTGAAGAGTTCACTTGCTTCAAATCCAGAGAATTTTGAAGATTTTGCTCTGACAAACAATAAGGTATCCATTTATTTGAATGATTTGGATTTACCTGGAAACGTTCCCTTGGAAAAGCTGGATATCAAGAAAAAGCAGTTGAAAAACGTGTTGGATTCAGCTTATTTGAAAGAAAGTACTCCTTATAAAGAAACCACAGAAAAAGTAGAAACAAGCAAGAGTAAAAATAATTCTGCTGACGTTAAGAGTCAAAGTCAGGTACTGGATAACAAAGATAAAGTGATCGCCTTAACTTTTAACGATGGACCACATCCTAAAGTAACAACAAAAATCTTAAAAACCTTAACGAAATATGATGCGAAGGCGACGTTTTTCATGATAGGACAGCGTGCACAATATTATCCTGACGTAGTCCGTGAAGTATACAATCAAGGTAGTCAAATCGGCAATCACACATGGGATCATTCGAAGGCATCTTCACTAAAGGCTGAAGAGTTAGAAGAGGAATTATCTTCTACTCAAGATGTCATTCAGAAAATTACCGGGGAGGCACCCCAAGTGATGAGATTTCCTTTTGAGGTAAAACCTTTGAAGTCTATCGATACCTCTCTCCGGCTAACTCCCTATAATATATCAGTGAGCGACTGGCAGGATCAGAAACCCGAGGAGATTGCTGCAGAAGTTACAGCTAAGGCGAAAGATGGTTCAATTATTATGCTCCATGATCTTTATCCTGCTACTGCAGAAGCTGTGGAGCAAATTGTTCCACAGCTTACAAAACAAGGCTACCGCTTCGTAACCATTGAGGAATTACAACAACTACAAAAGTAAAAAAAGCAGTCGAATTTCGACTGCTTTTTTGTTTGATGATAAGGATTTCATATTGAAATCGTTTGAAGCAGAGGGCGGGTCTGCATTGCTGTGATGAAGTCTTCAACCATTGCACTTGCGGTAGGAAGCTTTCCGGCCCCGGGTCCTCTTAAAGTTAATGGACCTGTAAATTCTCCATCTACCATTATGGCGTTGTCGACACCGTTAACGCTGAATAAAGGATGATTAGAATCAAGGGCTTTTGGTTCTACCCGTGCAATGATCTGGTTGTTGTGCTGTTCCAAGGAAGCGAGCAGCTTAATTCGTTTACCAGATCGGCCGGCGGTTTTAAAATCATTGGACGTTAGATGGGAAATGCCATCACAGGAGACTTGATCCCATTTCGGCTGCGTACCGTAAATAAGCTCGCTTAAGATCATCAATTTATAAAAAGCATCAATGCCTTTTAAGTCGCTGGAAGGATCCACCTCTGCAAAGCCCTTGGACTGGGCAAGAGAAAGGGCATTTTCAAAGCTCATGCCTTCCTCCTGGATATGAGTTAAAATATAGTTCGACGTCCCATTTAAAATCGCTTCGACCTTTGTAATGCGGTTCATTTGAAGCAGCTTTGAAATCATGCCGATAATGGGTGTTCCACTTGCTGTAGTGGCTTCGTAGCCAATCGCTGTTCCATTTTTTTCGGCTGTATTTAATAAGCTCCTGCCATGTTTAGCAAACATCTCTTTATTTGCAGTAATGATGGAAACTCCTTTTTCCAAAGCACGGTTTATATACTTACGGGCCGGCTCTTCACCATTAATCGCTTCAAAAATAACATCTGGGTTTTGCTGCAGAACCTCTTCCATGCGGTCCGTGACCCGCAGGGAGGAGGGGAGGTTTCTTTGTTTATCGATATTTTTGACAAGAATGGAAGTCATATGAACTTCGGCACCAATCTGCTTTTGGAGCGTTTCTTTGTTGTTTTCCAGAATTTCAAACACTCCTTGACCGACCGTCCCGAAGCCTAATAGTGCAACTTTAACCACAGTCACTAGCTTTTCCTCCCTTGCGGATTTGCTGGCCTACCCAGCCTCCCCACTGACTAAATTCTACGAGGAACCCGTCATGACCATAGTCTGTTTCGACATGAAAGTGTTTGCTGCCGGGCACTTCATTGATGAATCCCTCCATCAGCTCTCTTGGATAAAGAAGATCGTGCTGGAAGCTGATGGTATGAAGCTGAGCTTTAAATTGGCTGCTGGCTTTTTTCCACCCTCCGCGACCGCGGCCGATATCATGATGGTTCATAGCCTCAAGCAGGTAGAGGTAGCTGTTTGCATCGAATCGGTCTTTTATTTTTTCTCCCTGATAATCCAAATAGGATTGGATGTTATAGGATAATGGCTCGCTCCGGCTTCTATCGAATCTTTTCTGGAATAACGGTCCGCTGCGATACGTTACCATACCGGCCATCCTTGCTAATGCAAATCCATGAAGCTGTTGGTTGGAAGCATAGTTTCCGTTGTTCCAGGCGGGATCATCTTTAATCGCTTTCGCACCGATATGATTAAAAGCAATGCCATAGTCACTTAACGAAGGAGTGGCAGCTAAGACATATAATTGCTTCATAAAGTCAGGGTAAAGGAGTCCCCATTCTAATGTCTGCATTCCTCCTAGTGAGCCGCCTAAGACGGCATGTACTTGGGTGAAGCCAAGCACCTGAAGGGCACGATATTGAGCATGAACCATATCTCTGATTGTAACGGGAGGGAATTCCAAGCGATACGTCTGCCCGGAGACCTTCCGTTTGCTTGCCGGCCCTGTAGAACCGTGACATCCGCCGAGGACATTAAACGTAATGATTTGATAGTCAGTAGTATCAAGTGGACAATCATCACCTATTAACCCGGCCCACCATCCAGGTTCGTCTTTAGTACCAACAGCAAACTGGTTTCCCGTTAAAGCATGACAGATGAGAAGAACAGGGGCATCAGCTGGACCAGAACGCTCATAAGCGAGTACTACGTCTTCAAGGGTCTCGCCGCATTCAAAGGTGAACGCACCGATCGATATGGCCGCGGAACTTTGCTTAGAGTGGGTGGGGTTTGTTAGTGACATGCTGCTGCCTCCTTTTTTATACTTACACAGATAGTGGAGCTTCCTGAAAAGATTTTCCTTCTCGAATAGATGTTGCGGCATCATACAATTGAATTCCTGAGATTACCCGCTTATCTTCAATGTTTAATGGCGTTTTAGACCAAATAAGCGCGGGGTCCAATTCTTCAGCCTCCTTAATTAATGATTCGCTTAGCTTTGGCAAGTAGAGAACATCAATTGTTGTGGCCGGGTCAATTTCTTTAAGGCTCTTAACAGGAAGCACTTCAAAGCCTAAGCGTTCCAACCTTTTCAGTTCCTCAGAAAATTCCTCTTCAGGTGATCCTGACGCAGCTACAATGGTCTTTTTCCTTAACTCCCCATTAGAACGGTCTAAAGAAGATTCGAGGACCTGGGCTGCGATATGTTTCGGTTGCTTGTAAGGTTTAGAATGACCGGTAGCTTTTTCAATAGCAAAATCCAGATCGGCAATTAAATCCTCGAGCGATTCCAAACCTACGGACAGGCGGATTAATTCTTCTGTTACACCTGATTTTTTTAAGTCCTCCGCACTTAGCTGCTGGTGAGTTGTCGATGCAGGGTGGATAATAAGTGATTTCGCATCTCCTACATTGGCAACATGCGACCATAAAGACGTTTGGTTAATGACTTTTCTTCCATCGTCGCGATCGCCTTTTATTCCAAAAACAATGATTGATCCATAGCCGTAGCGCAAATACTTTTCAGCAAGCGCATAAGTAGGGTGATTCTTTAGTCCAGGGAAGTTCACCCACGCTACGCCGTCGTGCTCATTTAAATATTCAGCAAGCTCTAATGCCTGATCGGCATGGTGCTTTACTCGAACGTGCAGCGTTTCCAGGCCTTGCAAAAGAAGGAAAGCATTTTGGGGACTTAAACATGCTCCAATGTCACGCAGCAGCTGCACACGTAATTTAATGGCATATCCAACAGGCCCGACATCAATTCCGAAGCGAATGCCATTGTAACTTTCATCAGGTTCAGTGAAGCCTGGGAACTTCTCATGATTCCAGTCAAAGCGGCCGCTGTCGACAACAATGCCTCCAATCGTTGTTCCATGTCCGCCGATCCATTTTGTGGCAGAATGAACAACGATGTCCGCTCCCCAGGAGATCGGTTTGCAGACGTAAGGAGTAGCAAACGTATTATCAATAATTAATGGGATATGATGGTCGTGGGCTACGTCCGCAACCCCTTCAATATCTAAAACATTTAGACTTGGATTGCCAATGGTCTCGGCAAAGATAGCTTTTGTATTGGGGGTAATAGCTTTAGCAAAATCTTCCGGCTCCGTTCCCTCAACAAAATGGACGTTAATGCCATAACGCGGTAAAGTTTGCACGAATAAATTATAAGTTCCTCCGTAAAGGTTAGAGGAGGTTACAATGTCATCTCCAGACTCCGCGATATTTAAGATAGCCAGTGTAATGGCTGCCATTCCTGAAGAGGTGGCCACTGCTGCTGCTCCGTCTTCTAAGAGAGCAATGCGCTGTTCCAAGGCATCAACAGTAGGATTCATAATTCTAGAATAGATATTACCCGGTTCCGCCAAAGCAAACAGGTCACGTGCGTGGTCTGTATCTCTGAATACATACGAAGTCGTTTGATAAATGGGGACAGCCCGGGATCCAGTAGTCGGATCAGGCTCCTGCCCTCCGTGCAGCAAAAGTGTTTCCGGTTTAAATTCATGAAATGGTAAAGTCATGCGAAATCCTCCTTGAATTTTAGGTAGTCTAGGGTATGGATTTCCAAGGTCAAAAGCTTGAGAGAATATGAAAAGCCCTCTTCTTATCAGAAAGAAGAGGGCGAATAAATCATTTCCTCCTCTCATCTTTCAGATCACAATCGACCTGTAGGAATTAGCACCTTTTCAAGCACGCGCTTGAAGGTTGCCGGGCGTCACAGGGCCTAGTCCCTCCGCCACTCTCGATAAGAGATTGTTACCGTATGGAATTTTTCACTTGTATCGAATTATAAAAGGACTTCGTTATATTGTCAAACTATTTTTTCAATTCCATGCCATGTTTGATTTTCTGTGCTATTGGGAATGGTTTACAAAGCTAATGAAGGAGAGGATTTTACGTATGAAAGAATATAGTGTAGTGCCAAATAAAGATGTTACCGGCTGGATGGTTAAGATTGAGGATGTAGCTCCTGAAAAGCTGTATGATGAGCGGGATGCGGCTATCGCAGAAGCAGAAGAGATCGCTCAAAAAAATAAACCGAGCCGTGTCATCATTATGGACCAGAATCACGAGGTAGAAGAAGAAAGAACATATTAAGCATCTGAGAGTAAATAGTAAAGAAGCGGGCTGTCGAAATAGAAATCGGCAGCCTTTCATTTGCTCCCTCAACAACGTGGTTCTAAGGGGGGAGAAGATTCATTTCAATCCATACTATTAAATACTTGGCGGTTTTAATAGTTTTTCCGCTCCGTTCACGTTACTCTAGTAGAGTGAGGTGAACACGAAATGAACAAGGACTATGATGTGATTATTACAGGGGCAAGGGCAGCTGGTGCCAGTCTCGCTGTTTTGCTAGGAAAGATGGGGAAACGGGTGTTGTTAATAGACAAAGCACAATTCCCTAGTGATACGCTGTCTACTCATCACCTATCCCATGTTGAGTACTTAAAAGAATTAGGAGTGCTTCAAGCTGTTGAGTCTAGTGGACTGAGAAAAATCACACGCATGCGCACCTATATAGGAAAAAGCTTCGTAGAGGGTCCAAGGTCTGCCTACACTATTATTCCAAGACGAAAATGGCTGGATGAAATACTTGTGAATAAAGCTCAGTCTTATTCTTCCGTGACCTTTCTTGAAGAAACAAATGTGCAGGAGCTGATCTGGGAAGACGATGCAGTGACAGGAGTTGTCTTTGTGAATAAACAGGGGCACTTCAACAAAGCAACCGCAGAAATTGTGGTTGGGGCAGATGGAAAGTATTCAGCGATTGCCCGCTGGGTAAAGGCTGGAAGTTACGCGGATACCGCTCCTCTTCGACCGGTTTTTTACGGTTATTACAAAGGAGTGGAACCTTTACCAGAACCGACGACTGAAATTTTTCTTGAAGCTGGTCGGATTGCTTTTATTTTTCCTATGGAGCCTGGTGTTGACTGCTTAGGGATGGAAATTCAACCGGAAGAGTACAAAAAATTTGCCGCTTCCCCTAAGGAAATTTTTGAGAATACATATAAGCAGTTGTATGGGATGAAAAGCCGGTTGAAGGGTGCTCGTCTAGAGCATAAAATCATCGGAACAAGAGGTGTTCCAAACTTCTTCAAGGAACCTGCTGGTAAAGGATGGGTGTTAATCGGGGATGCGGCTCACTGCAAAGATCCAAGTACAGGACTTGGACTGAACGATGCTTTTATGCAGTCCTTTTTATTAGCAGAGTCTATCCAATCACTGGACAGAGGGAGAACGTGGGACAAAGTGATGAACGAGTTTAAAGAACGAAGGGATGCCCGATTGCTGCCGGGATTTCGTTTGACTCTTGACTATATTCAATCTCTCCGTCCCTGGGATAAAAATGAAGAGGCATTGTTCCAAGCTATGGCAGCGAATCCAATGGTTTGGAATAAACTTATCCCAAAGCTTCCGGAATCGTTGCAGAGCACAACACCCGAGATTCCGGAGCTTTACGGGAGCGTAGAGATGGAAGCGGAGGAACTCAAAGAAGATAAAGATTCATTTAGAAGGAATAGGAGTTGAGCATATTGGCATGGTCCAAAGAAAAAGCCTATGAAAAACTGCAAACCATTTATACGGATCAAGTGATGCAGGAAGAAAAACGCCGGATTTTCCAGCAGGTTTACCGGCATTTAAGCGGACATCTTAGTGATTTGGCGGTTAAAAACGGCCTCAAAGAAGATGTGGAGAAACAGCTTAAGTTTTTTAAAGAATACACGTTTATGCCAGGGGATAATTTGTTTCAATCGATGCGTTATGTATTTCTTGTAGCACGAGGGGAGAAAGAGAAAAGTCGAGAGACGACTAGAGGGCACTTAAATAGGATATACCGGGCATTATTTCAACCTGCAGGTTTAAAAAATCCTTATATTCCAGATGCGTTTTGGGATACTCCCATCGGCGTTGCCTGTCTAATTGCAGAAGAAGGGGTGGAAGCCGCATACCCGATACTCGATGAAATTATTGAAGCAGAAAAATAAGCCGAAAGAAAGCCTCTTCTTTCGGCTTCTATTCTTGGCACATTGTTAGTCCTTCTCAAATGCATCGATTTCCTCTGTTAGTTCTGCAACTTTATTCTCGAGAAAATCAATAAAATAAGGGTAAAAATTCAGTGGACCTTCATAATTGATGGCACTGCCTATCTGTTCAATCAGCTGATCCTTATCTAAGTTATTCTGTTCAAAAGCACGCTCAGTGTCTTTGGAGGGCAGAGCTGAACTGATAGTCTTAAACAGTTCTTCTTCCTGTCTGAACGCTTCATTCTTCTCTTTTAGAAACACGTTCTCTTCGGAGAGTCTCTCGATTCTCTCATTTAGCTCTTCTGTGATGTTGACCTGATGGGCCAATTCATCTTGTAAAGCTCTCTTCACGTGAGCGTATTCGTCGGATATCTGCTCTTTTTCTGTGGTTTTTCTGGTCAAGGCGGCCTCTGTATCTTTGAGTACTTCGTTCAACTTCTGCATTTTTTCTTCCGTATCAAGCTTATATTGAGTGTATTCATTTTCGGTTTTTTGAAGCTGACTCTCGAGAGAGAATTTTTTAGTTTGCAGACTGCTGCGAATCTTCTTTAGATGCTCCAGCTCTTTGGTGGCTGCTGTCACTTCTTCAATTAACTCTTCAGTTGCTTTTTTCTTTGTAGTAAGCTCATCTTTAAGGGCAGTAATCTCCTTCTGCATTTCATCTCCTTTTTCTTTATACACTTTTCCCTGATTTTCCTGAGCCTGCAGCCTGCGATTAAATTCTTCTTTTGAGGCACGAAGCTGAATGGACAGGCTTTCATTGTCATTAACGAGCATTTCGTTTTCTTTTTTCAATTTTTCAAGCATGGCATAGTGATAGTTATCCTGATAATCCTGCACTTTATCCTTATACTTCTCCAATTCAGCTTTATAATAGATAAGCTTCTGTTTAAGCTGAATGGAATCCGGGGCGGATTTTTTGGCCAATGTAACCCCTCCTGAATAATCTTTGTCCCTTATTTGGGCGAATGGTTAGTTTATTTATATGAAACGGAATAAAAATCGTTCCATTTTCTTCTGTTTGAAGGAAAACGGAGTGGGGGCAAAAGTGTTTCAGACATAAAAAAGTCCGAATGAGGGTTCATCTTCATTCGGACTTTTTAAGTTAGTTGGACTTCAAATCAATTCCTGTCATTATTTCTACCATTTACCTCATAAGGTGGAGCACGGCCGCTCCAACAAAATGGTTCTCTATTCGCAGATATACAGGATGCGAAGCGGTCACTCAAAAGCAAAGGGGACTTAGGGATTTTCCTTTCCTTTATGGTTCGTCTTTATAGGAGGTGCTTCTCATCATGTTCCATCTTCATCTAAAGAAAGATTGAATTAGTTTATTTGAATAACCCCATTATTTCTTCATAACGGTGCTTTGTGGATTCAAATAATTCGTCTAAAGCTGCAAGGCATGCCGTATCATCTGTTGCTGTCCGGCTGCTGTTTGGAGTAGACTTATCCAAGTTGGTCAGCAGAGAGAATAGGAGTAGATTGAGAGTTTTATTTTCTAGAAATACGAAACTTTTATTTTTATCCTGGTTACCTGACTTCAGTTCATTCAGTTGATCCTCCATATAATACCGGACTAATTTCTTAATCAGAATATCCTCTTCGGCATGAGACGGCTCATTCATGGTGATCCCCCTGCTTAACTCTTCCGCTCAAGTTGATTTGATTCATTGAGGAAGAGCCATTGCTTAATTCCTCACTGTAGACAAACCCCATAATGCTGCCGGCATATGGTTGATCGCCTATCCATTTTATTTGGAAATTAGTGAAAGACAACTGTTCTTCTGGATTTAACACCGGTTTGTTCCGCGGTTTCAGCCAGTATTCTTCCTTATCCTTTTGGTCATTGATTCTTTCCCAGGCCCCGGTCATGTTGAATTTTTGTTTAGAGTCCTGATATACGTATTTTCCTGAAAATTGAAAAGGGGAGTTTTCTGAGACTTTAATGCAAATATAGGGATTTGAGACTGGTTTATTTCCAAGGTTCTGAATATGATAAGAGCCCAGACACAAATTCTCCTGTTCGAAATCATGAGCAAGATTAAGGGAATATGTAAAATAGCTGATTAATTGAAAATCTTTTTTTGCTTTGAGTTCAGCAATGTTCTTTTGGATCTTTTCTAGATATTCATCATTTAACTGCTGGAACTGGGTTAATTTCTCGAGTAAAGGGAGTGGTGATTCACTGTTTCACCTCCAAAAAAAAATAAAGAGAGGGTTTATCCTCTCTTTATCTTTATGAGTGAGTGTTACTCATTAGTACCAGCAGGTGTAGTTGGGAAAATAACTGGACATTGCGGCGGAATCGTTGGAGCTGGGCAAGGAGGAATAGGAAGCATATCCCTCGGCTCACAGAAGTCAGCTGTGATTTCAAGTGTAACATCGTAAGTCGACTGAATGCTTTGGCACAAACGAACCGTTACTGTAATGTCATCAAGTGTATCGATGTCAGTACCGTTTAGCATACAAGTAGCAGTACATACGAAGCAGTCTAGCTCTGTGTATGTTACGTCTACATCAGTTCCAGTTGGAGCACACAGAATGACTTGTTCACAGCGAGTAAATGTTGCAGTACCAACTTCAACAAGTCCTCCTCCAAGTTCAGGAACAAGGTTTACGAAAATGGTTACGACGAAGTTTTTACGAATGTTTACGAGTTGAAGTGTAACCATTGCTCCGTCGATCACGAATTCTTGGTCTACACGATCAAGAATTACGATAGGATCTGGCTCTCCAAGAGCTGGGTCAGTTGGACGAACCGTACAGGAAGTTGTTGTGTCATCAATATCCGCGCATTCAAGTTGCTCTCCAGTAGGACCAATTGGAAGCGGAAGATCACCTACAGTCAAGTCGAAGGAAGCTTCATTGAGAATCCAATCGTAAACCTTTTCTGTATTAATACAAAGAAGTTCTTGACCACCGTATAAATTGTTTGCTTGCATTGTTTGCAAACACCTCCAAATAATATTTTTACTTTCATTCGTAGAATATGACTTGCCAAACCATCAGGTATAGTGAGTTAGCGGAATTTTGGTCAGATTGAGGAAGTTGGACGAATATCCATATCCAGGGAAGTTTTTGCAGAACCTTTTTGAAGGGTGGAATGAATCGATTTTACTAAGGCATATATATATAAGAATGAAACCAGTAAATGCCATTACCAGTGAAATTATTTTAAAGAGCTGCTGGTGTCACGTCTTGATGGTTTATCAATAGTATATTAATGTGCTGAAAAAGGGTGATGAGTGATGACTCAATATCAGTTATACAACAGGTTAGATGTTGATAATCTAAAGGAGCAATTAGAAAAATATAAAGAAGCTCTCCATTCAGTAAAAACAGGAGAACTACCGGTAGACTACCTGATGGCTAAAGAAGAGTTGTACCAATTAAATGGAAAATTGGTTCATTTAGAAGGAGTAATGAAAAAGATGGATGAACAGCATCATCAGGATCGTACGGATTATGAACAGCAAGCTGAAATGGTCGTTTCTCAGCTTGAATCAGTAAATGATTCAGTGAATCATTTACAGCGGGATATTAATCTTATGAAAGCTAAAGTGGATCGATTCCGATTCAATGATCTATTGAATAAAATGGATCACTTAATAGAAATGCAGCATTCGACTATTGAAGAAAACCGTAGTGAAATAGAAAGATTGAACGAACAAATTCTAGAGATGAAAAATGAATGGCAGGCAGGCAAAGAAGAACAAAGGTACCAGGAACCTCAATATGCCCCTCCGAGAAGAAGATCGGAGTACAGGCAACTGCAAAGCATGCTGCAATCTTCCCATATAGAACCAGCTTATCAGGAAAAAAAAAGTAATGGGATGAACAGGCAAACCTTCCGCCAACCACCACAATATAATCAAAATCATTCCCAGTCCACACAATATGGATCCAATTACGGCGGTCAGTATGGAAACCAGCATAACCGGCCGATGAACAATCATTACAACAGCCAGCACTCAAGCCAGGGGTTCAATAAACAAATGAAACACACATCCTTTACAAACGATCGAAATAAAGCAACTGCCCCATTTTCACCTAAGGAATTGAATAAAAATGTTATCATTAAATCGAATTCCAATGTAAACGACGGAAAAAAAAATTCTAGTAAAATGGCCCAAGAAGGTTCTTTCGAAAGCAGCCAGCAATTGAACGATTCTATAGAAACGATTAATCTACCATCCGCTGCTTTTAAACAAACGGTGAAACCTTTGGAAACAAGTCAGATAACTGTAAAACAGGATGACATCCAAAGTGATAAAAGTGTCCATCAAGTGTTATCCTCTGAGGGGAAAGTGGATGATACTGCAAATGCGGAGAATGAACAGAACAGAAGGACAGAATCAAAAATGAACAACACTCAACAAAATTCAGATTCTTCGCAGGATCAGGAAGAAAAACCTCAATTATCACCGGATGAAAAGAAAGAAAATGAAGCACAAACTAAAGGCAAAAAGCCTGAATTGTCTTCGTTTTTTAACTTTTTTAGATAAGAATCAGCATGAAGAATGAAATGATTATTCCCCAATCAATTTATCAAGAGATGATCAAACATGGCTATTCCAGCCTTCCATATGAGGCTTGTGGCTTTTTAGCAGGAAAAGAAAATCTAGTTCAGTCCATATGGACAATGGAAAACGAATTGAAATCAGATCGTCGTTTTTTTGTGAATAAACAGGTAGTTAAAAACAATCTAGAGCAAATCAAAAACCGGGGAGAGCAGGTGATGGCGGTTTATCACTCACACCCAACTACAGCACCTGTTCCATCCTGGAGTGACCTTGCTCATCATATGGATCAAAAAATAAAAATGATGATCGTCTCCTTCAAATATCCATCCCCGAAAGTAAAGTGCTATCAAATTACTCCCTCCAGCTTTAGAGAAAGCCCGTTCTTAATCGATTCATTATTTTAGCCCGAAACTTACTCGCAATGATTGATTATAATGTAGTAATTCTTTGAAGTTAAAAGGAGATGATAGTATGAAGAAGAAGATTGTAAATAAAAATCCCCAAACGCCTGTAACGCCTTCCAAAAAACCAATTGTTATTAACAGCTCTTCGATTAAGAGACTGCCGATGAAAAAAGGCGGATGTTGCGGAAAAAGGCGTTAAATAAAAAAATAAGAACCTTCAGCCCAATTCTTATATTGTGGAAATCACAGGGTGGATTCCCTTTTAGGGGAAGTTTACTTATATAGAAATTTTTATAATGGAATAGGAACGTATCTTTTATAAATAAATTACTGGATTATAAAAAAGCAGACCCCTTTGGTGGTCTGCTTTTATAATTGATAATACGTACGAATCTGGCCGGCAATCCCCTGGTATTGCTGCTGGTCTTCTAAATTGGCGAGCATTCCTTTAATAACTGCACTGCGCGGTTCTAATTTTTGGATTTCCTCAAGCAGGACTTCAATGGTGACTAAACTATCTCCAGTTGCTTTATCTCTTAAATTTTTCAGAGTAGAGGTAATCTCCTCAAGCTCTTTATTATAATATTCTCCAGGAATGATCGTTTCCATGAATTCTTCAGTGATGACCGGATGGTCATTCGTTCTTCTAAAACCGTCAACAATAAAATCTGTCCGCCTTAATATCGTTTCACAAATTTCCTCAAGATTTAAATCCGCATTTTCAAGAATGATTAAGTCAAGAAATGCCTTAAACATTCCCTGCATAAGCAAACTGACTTCCCAGAGAATGCCGTCAATTTCTTTGCCATACACACTGAGCAGGTGACGTTTATAAAAAAGATAAGAGCCATACCTTAAGTGTTCCAGCAGTTCTTCAATGTTTTCATTGAAAGGGACCGCTTGCTCGCGGATTTGCATAATAATAAACTCTCGGTGATCAGCAATTTCCTGAAACGTTACAAGCAGCTGCTTCGTAAACTTAGTCCGAGGGTCCAGGTCCATCGCTTCTATTTCGTCCGTTTTCGTCTGGATTCTGCGAGAATAAAAGTAAAAGATTTTAAATAAAAGTTCATCTTTTGATTTGAAATGAAGGTAGAATGCCCCTTTGGAAATTCCGCATTCTTTGGCAATCTCCTGGACAGACGTAGAACTGAAACCCTTTTTGGCAAATAGCTTCATCGCGTGTTCGATGATTAACATTGATTTTTCATCCATAGTGTAAGCTCCTTATTTTTTTCAGAATCAGAGCGTTTCCTCTTGACTAGTGACTGTTTGGTCATTATTATTATAATTGGTTCTGACTAAACGGTCAACACAAAGGAGAGTAGTGTACATGAAGGGAATAATAAATTTTTCTATGAATAACAAATTTGCCATATGGCTGATGACGATCATTATTGCCGCGGCAGGTTTGTATTCGGGGTTAAACATGAAGTTGGAAACGATACCTAATATAGAACCGCCGATTATCACTGTTCAGACGACTTATCCTGGAGCAACTCCAGCTGAAGTAGCGAATGAAGTCTCTGAACCGTTAGAAAAACAGGTGAGTAATTTAAGCGGTTTGAAAACAGTCAGCTCAACCTCTTATCAAAATGCTTCTGCACTTCAGTTGGAATACAGCTTTGATAAAAGCCTGGACGAGGCGGAAGATGAGCTGAAGGATGCGGTTACGAAGGTGGAATTGCCTGATGGTGCCCAAGATCCGCAAGTATCTCGATTAAACTTTAACGCTTTTCCAGTTATTAGTTTTAGTGCTGTAAGTGATGATAAGTCTCTCGCAGAGCTTACAGAAACAGTGGAAGATAAGATTGTCCCTGAAATTGAGGGGCTTGATGGTGTTGCTGAAGTACAGGTTTCCGGACAACAAGTAAAAGAAGTACAAATGGATTACAAGGAAGATAAACTAGAAGAACTTGGAATGGACGAAGAAACCGTAAACAATTTAATAAAAGGTTCTGACGTCCGCTTCCCTCTAGGTCTGTTTACTTTTAAGGATAATCAAAAATCTGTTGTACTTAACGGCAATGTAGCATCTGTAGAAGATTTTAAAAACTTGGAGATCCCAGCTGTTCCGTCCGGTCAGTCTGGACAAGCAGGTCAAGGGCAGGCGGCTCAAAGTCCTCAAGCTGGAGCTGGTTCATCCCAAGGACCAACAGCCAGTCAGGGACAGGGAATGGCCGGTCAGTCAGCTGGACAAACTCCGCAGCAAGGAGCGGGATCTGCAGCAGGCCAGCAGGCTCAGGCAGCGATTCCTACCGTGCAGCTGAAAGATATTGCCGATATTAAAGTCGTCGGGGAGAGCGAGTCTATTTCCCGTACGAATGGTAAAGATTCAATTTCTATTCAAGTAGTAAAATCTCAGGAAGCCAATACGGTTGATGTCGTAAATGAAGTCAAAGACAGCACAGAAGACTTAAAGACGGACTTAGACGGCATGGACTTTATTTATTCATTTGACCAGGGGGAACCGATTGAGAACTCTGTCAGTACGATGCTGAACAAGGCTCTCTTTGGCGGACTGTTCGCTGTGCTCGTAATCCTTCTGTTCTTGCGTAACTTTAAGACAACCATTATATCCGTTATTTCGATTCCATTATCGCTTTTAATCGCAGTCCTACTGCTTAAGCAAATGGATATAACGTTGAACATTATGACCTTGGGAGCCATGACCGTTGCGATCGGGCGGGTGGTAGACGATTCCATTGTGGTGGTGGAAAACATCTACCGGCGAATGTCTCTTACAGGGGAGGAACTTCGCGGAAAAGAATTAGTAAGGGCGGCAACTCGGGAAATGTTCATGCCGATTCTTTCTTCCACCATTGTTACGATTGCTGTATTTCTGCCGCTTGGGCTTGTGGAAGGTACCGTAGGGGAACTATTCCTTCCGTTTGCGCTTACCGTCGTATTCGCGCTGCTAGCTTCCCTTTTAGTGGCGGTTACTATTGTACCTATGCTTGCCCACAGCCTGTTAAAGCAGTCAAAGATTAAGGGTGAAAAGCACGAGAATCGTGGGCGTATGGTCCTTGGCTATCGTTCTCTATTAAACAGCGTGCTCAATCACAAGATTATTTCTTCGATAGTAGCGATCGCGATATTAGCAGGAAGTATCGCTCTTCTTCCGTTAGTAGGGACGAGCTTCCTGGCTGATCAGGAGCAGAAAATGGTAGTAGCTACCTATAATCCTGAACCTGGACAAACCGAAGATGACGTCGAGCAAGTAGCAGTGAAGGCGCAAGACTTTTTTGAAGGCAGAGATGGGGCAGAGACGGTTCAATATTCTGTAGGCGGAGAAAATCCGATGAACCCTGGTGCATCCAATCAGGCAGTCTTCTATGTTGAATATAATGACGATACGGAGAATTTCTCTGATGAAACACAAAAAGTAATAGAGGGATTAAATAAAGAAACATCTAAAGGAGAATGGGGTTCTCAAGACTTCTCTTCTTCAGGCTCAAGCAGTGATTTAGAACTGCTCGTCTACGGCGATAATACCGACGATATAAGGCCAGTGATTAAAGATGTAGAAGATATGCTGTCGAAACAGGACAACTTAAGAAATATTGATTCAAGCTTGTCAGAATCCTATGATGAATATACCTTGGTTCCGGATCAGGAAAAACTGAGTGAACTTGGTTTAACGGCTTCCCAAGTAGGTATGGAACTGAACCAAAACCGCCAGCGACCAGTCGTAACGAAGATAGATGACAATGGGGAAACGCTGAATGTTTATGTTGATGAAGATGCTGAAGAATACAACAGTATCGATGACTTAACTGGGAAAGAGCTTCAGACACCAACAGGTAAGACGGTGGCTGTAAGTGATGTTGTTGAAGTGAAGGAAGGCACAACTGAAGATACCATTACGAGAAAAGATGGACGTGTCTACGCCAGCGTCAGCGCTGAAATCACTTCCGATGATGTAGGCTCCGTTTCCCAGGCGGTAAATGAAAAATTGGATGAAATCGACCATCCTTCTAATATCGATATATCGATGGGCGGGGTAACGGAAGATATCCAAGAATCGTTTACGCAGCTTGGATTAGCCATGCTTGCAGCAATTGCGATTGTCTATTTAGTGCTTGTCATCTTCTTTGGAGGGGGACTCGCACCGCTTGCTATTCTATTCGCGCTTCCATTTACAATTATCGGTGCTGTGCTTGGTCTGCTCATAAGTGGAGAAACCTTAAGTATTTCAGCTATGATTGGGGCATTGATGTTAATTGGAATCGTAGTAACCAACGCGATTGTCCTCATTGACAGGGTCATCAACAAAGAAAAAGAAGGATTTACAACGAGAGAAGCTCTGCTTGATGCTGGTATGACAAGAATGCGGCCAATCTTAATGACTGCCCTTGCTACGATCGGAGCGCTGCTGCCACTAGCTCTCGGCTTTGAAGGCGGCTCGATTATTAGTAAAGGCTTAGGTGTCACAGTTATTGGAGGTTTAGCGAGCTCTACACTGCTGACCCTGCTGATTGTCCCGCTCGTTTATGAAATTTTAAGTAAATTCCGCAGAAAGAAACGCACAGAGTAAGATAAAATCTATAGTTACACTTTGACCAGCTTGCAGAGAACGTATTCGTTTCTCTGCAAGTTTTTTTCATAAGAGAACAGTTTTAGACCCTTGATTGGACTCGCACAGGGAAGTTATCACTTTACCTTGACTTGACCTTATTATTGAAGTCATGCTGTAGTATGGAGATTCGTTTTTATTCATTGCCGAAATTACTAGAAAAATGAAAATAGAAATAGATTGTAATCTCCGTCCGTAAACAGGTATCATTACTACAATTGGTACTTTAAAAAAGAGTGAATAAAGAGAGATGGAGGTGGAAAAGTGAATTCCTATCCAATTACTATAATAGGTGCTGGGTTGTCGGGGATTATGGCGGCAAAACAGCTTAAAGAGCAGGGAAATGATGACTTCTTAATCGTAGATAAAGGAAAAAGTGTAGGAGGCCGCTTAGCCACGAGGAGAGTGGCTGAAGGAAAAGCGGATCACGGAGCGCAATTTTTCACAGTTCGAACGGAAGAATTACAGTCGGAAGTAGATCAATGGCTGAATAAGGGCTGGGTCAAACGCTGGTTTGGTGATCAATATCCTCGCTATACAGCAGTGGATGGCATGAATGGGCTAGCAAAACATTTGGCGGAAGGACTTCCTGTTTCGGTCAATACAAAAGTTGTAAAAATTATTGAGAGTGCTAAGGAATTTATTTTATCAGATTCTGTCGGCAATGTGTGGAGGAGCGAACAAGTACTGATTACAACCCCGGTTCCTCAAATTATTGACCTTTTAAAAAATAGTGAAGTGGCTCTTTCTCCTGATTCGGTAAAAAGTCTCCGCTCGATTTCATTTCTCCCTTCTTATGTTGGGATTTTTGAATTTAATTCTTCGACCCACCTGCCTGATCATGGGCATTTGGACGAAAATCTTCCGGATGGGGTGGAAAGGATTGTAGACCATGAGAAAAAGGGAATCTCGCAGGTTCCGATCATAAGTGTATATATGACCGGAGATTGGTCCCGGCGCCATTTTGGAGATGACTATGTCATGTCATTAATTAAGGAAAACACCGAAGAGCTATTGGAATGGTCTGAGCTTGAATCCGAGCAGCTGAAGAGGTGGAGGTACTCACAGGCGAAGAAAACGATCAACACTTCTTTTATGAACTTGAATGAGAACAAGAAGCTCCTTGCTGCCGGAGACACATTCCTTCGAGAAGATGATCAGGCGGGCCGTACCCGATTTGAAAGCGCCTTTTTATCTGGAAGGGACGCAGGAGAGTATTTAGCAAAATAGGCGATGCCTTAAAAAGAGAATAAAGGGAACGTCCATTCTAAAATGTAGAGTCTCGGACAACAGTTTTGTCATTATATTATCCGGATGAAGGTGGAGTTTTTTCACCTTCATCCGGATTTTTTATGGTAGTTGAACGCCTGATCCAATTCCTATCATTACTTTTGAATATGCAGCTTTAACCGAATCGCGGGATAGTTAAATGGCACGTCTTTCTTTTCTCTTCTCCTGTTTTTTCAACCGTTTCATTCGAGTTAATGTATAAACAGCAAGGCCGGCCCAAATGAAGGAGAAAGATATTCCATGGACGGAGGTAAAGGGCTCGTGATAGATAAACACCCCTAATACGAGCATTATCGTTGGAGCAAAATATTGCAGGAACCCTACCATCGATAACGGAATTCTCTTTGCTCCTGCAGAAAATAAAAGCAGTGGAATGGCTGTTACTACTCCCGCTCCGAAGACCAATAAGGGGGTCGCCGATAACCAATGTACTTCTGACAAGTGGTCTCCCTGTTTAGCGAACAGATAAATGAGCGCGAGCGGGGAGACGACTAAAGTCTCTGCTGTCAGGCTGAACATCGCGTTTAATGGCACAAGCTTTTTAACGAGCCCATAGGATCCAAAACTGAAGGCGAGCAGTAAAGCAATCCACGGAAACGAGCCGAAATGGACCGTCATATAAAGGACACCAATGCCTGCCAGCAGAAAAGCAAGCCATTGCATTTTTGAAAAGGTTTCTTTTAAAACGATCATGCCTAACAAAATGCTTACGAGTGGATTAATATAATAACCGAGGCTTGCTTCGACTACATGATCGGCATTGACTGCCCATATATAGGTAACCCAGTTTGTACTGATCGTCAGGGAGGCAAGGACGATCCCGAAAAGGCTCTTTTTATTCAAAGCTATCGATTTGCATTCTTGAATAAATGAGCCCCATTTATTCAGGACTACTATGATCCCCATCATGAAAACGAAGGACCAGACGATCCGGTGAGCCAAAATTTCAAAAGCAGGTATTTGCTCAATCAACTTCCAATAAATTGGTAAAAAACCCCATAATATATAAGCGCCTGACGTATAAAGAACGCCGAGTCTTTGTTCGTTTTCCATGGCTTCCTATCCTTTCAATGTAAGATCTAAACTCATTTTAGTCGGGCAAAGGGGTAAAAGAAAAGGAATTTGTTTCGATATTCGAAAGAATAGGCTGCCGCTGGGAATTACGGGGCGTGAGGTTGACTAAGCAATGGCCATAAAACAAAAAAGCTTGTCGAGAAAATTGTATTCTTGACAAGCTTTTGTAAAGTTGAAGAGCTGATGAATTAAGAAGGATCGGTTTCTTCCCATCCCGTGGTTTCATCTTCTTTAGGAAGGAAAGTGAGTTCCTCAGTGCTTGAGAACGGAATTTCCTGAAGCGGTTTTTTAGCCGGGCCTTCCATCACAGTTCCATCGAAGGAAAAGCGTGAACCGTGGCATGGACAATCCCACGTCCGCTCTGCACTGTTCCATTCAACTTCACAGTGCATATGGGTACATGTCGTATCAAGTACATAAAGGGTGCCGTCTTCATCTTTGTAGGCTCCGGCACGTTCGCCTTTCCACTGCACGACACCACCTTCCCCTTTTTTCAGGGCCTCTGGACGATTGCCGACCAATTCCAGTTTTCCTTCTACTAAGTGGGCAGCAACGTTAAAATTTTGGGAAAGAAACTGCTTCATACTAGGATCCGCTTTAAAACGGGAAGGCTTGAACAAAGAATGGAACAGGGATTCTTCTCCCAGCACGTATTCTGTGTTGATATGAGCAGCCAGGGTCCCGTTCGTCATGCCCCATTTTCTGTAACCTGTTGCCACAAAGACTTGTTTATTGTTCCGGTTAATTGGCCCGATGTAGGGGACTTTATCAAGCGTCGTCAAGTCCTGGGCAGACCAGCGGAACAGAACATTTTTTATTCCAAAGGCCTCTGCAGCAAACTCTTCCAGGGCGCGGTAATGAAACCGGGTATCCGTTCCTTCCCCAGTACGGTGGCTCTCTCCGCCGATCAACAAGACAGGTTTGTCGTTAAATTGAGCCGGGCGAATGGAGCGTTTGGGTTCATCGACGGACAAATACATCCCATCCGGACAATCCTTCTCTGGTTCAATGGCAATTAAATAGGATCGTTCTGCATACATTCGGCTGAAGTAGAGCGCTTTTCCATCATAAAACGGGAAGTGGGTACAGCAGACTAATTGGTCACAAGTTACGACAGCGCCATTAGCGAGAGATACTTGGACGGTGTCTTCTTCTGTCACATCCACAGCTTCCGTATCTTCATATAGCTGACCACCTAAACGAAGAAGCTCGTCTACTAAAGCCGTCAAATATTTGAGTGGGTGAAAACTCGCCTGATGATTCATAACCAGACTTTTTGTCATATCGATATCGACGTCTATTGTGTCATGTAGGCTGCCAGGAATTCCTAACTGTTTGTATGCCTGGTATTCTTTTTCTAATTCCCTGGCACCTTCGTCCGTTTCAGAATATAAGCAGGCATCCTCTATTTTCCAGTCGCAGGAAATGTTTAAGTCGTGGATTTGTTTTTCAATGAGGGATTGAGCTTGTACCTGAGCCTGGTAATACAAAGAGGCTTTCTCTAATCCGAAGTGCTGGATCAGCTCGTGATAAATCAAACCATGCTGCGCAGTCACCTTTGCAGTGGTATGACCAGAAGTTCCATTAAGTATTTTTCCAGCCTCCAGTAAAGTCACTTGCTTACCTGCCTGGGCTAGTAATAAAGCCGTAGTTACTCCCGTAATACCTGCTCCGACAACTAAGACCTCTGTCTGGGCATTTTCCTTTAAGGCTGTAAAGTCAGGGATATGGATATCCTGTCTCCACATTGGTGCTGTATGCTCCCATTCTCGATTCTTGTTCATTGCCTTCCTCCTCCAGGAATCCTTTTCTTTCAGTCTGTCCTACCGAGGTTTTTTCATGTATGAATTGGAATTTCAAATTAACAAGGATTAGCGAATGTAGTATAATTTAACTATGGTTAGGTGATAAAAGGGGAGGAAGAGCAGGGGTGGAAGTATTTGTGGCAAGACAACCCATTTTACAATTAAATGAAGAAGTATTTGGGTACGAACTTTTATATAGAAGCAGTAAAGAAAATAAGTTTACATACATTGATGCAAACCGGGCTACTTCAGAGGTTTTGATGAACAGCTTTACGACCATTGGCCTCGAAAAGCTTTCCCAAAATAAACCCTGCTTTGTCAACTTTACCGAAGAGCTTCTGCTGAAACAGGTTCCTGAATATTTTGATCCTGGACAGCTGGTCGTAGAAATTCTTGAGGATGTGTCTTATTCACGGGATCTGGTGCGCGTCTGTCGGAAATTAAAGCAGCTGGGTTTTCTTATTGCCCTGGATGATGTAGTGAGCGTTCGTGATACAGATATGGTGGAGTTGTTGAATTATGTGGACATTATCAAGGTGGATATACAAATTACACGAGAGATTGACCGGCAGGAAATTATTCAAGCAGCCAACAACCTGGGAATCACACTTCTTGCAGAAAAAGTGGAAACAAGAGAAGAGCACCAGCAATGTGTAGAAGAAGGCTTTGAATTATTTCAAGGTTATTTTTACAGCAAGCCAGTTGTCTTATCTTCTGTAGACATGCCTTTTTTCAGTTCAACATACTTTGAAATGATCAAAGAATTATCTGTACCGACGGACTTAATCAATATTGATAAAATAACGGAGCTTTTTGAAAAGGATCTGGCGTTAACCTATAAGCTGCTGAGATTGATCAATTCGTCTGCGAAGAATGTGTCCATTCCGATCCAATCCATCAGGCAGGCAGTGATGATGCTCGGAACGGATGCTTTAAAAAAGTGGTTATATGTGTTATCTGTTCAATCTGCACCAAATATGCCAAAAGGTTCCCAACATGTCATGAAGAGTAGTCTGCAGCGGGCTAAAATGTGTGAGCAGGTGGCGATAAAGCTTGGGCTCGAGCATAATTCAGAGGGGTATTTCCTAATCGGCTTTATTTCCTTGATCGATGTGATTACAAAGAAACCGATCCACGAAGTGACGGAAATGCTGCCGCTTGACAACGAGATTAAAGAAGCTTTGAATAAAAAGCAAAACAGCTATCGATACGTCCTTGACCTTGTCATTGCTATGGAACGGGCCGACTTTGAAGGATTGGAGCAGATGCTTTACCGTAAGTCGCTCTCTTACCATGAGCTATTCGAAATTTATGGTCAATCGATTTCCTGGTCGGATCATTTATTTAGTGAGTATTTTAACTATGGTTCTAATCAAAAAGATGAAAAACCGAAATAAATATGTTATATTTAAAAGTGTTGCTTGCAGAATTGCGGGCAATTTTTTTAATGAAACTGTTACCTAGGTAACGATTGGAGTGAGAATATGACTTTATTATTTCATCACATACAACAGCTATCCCGTACAGTGAATCAATACTTAAACGAAGGCCTTGTTCAAGAGGACATTTATATGTCTCATTGGGCAGTCATTTATCAGCTGGGGGAAAATGGCCGGATGACTCAGGCGGAGCTTAAAGAAAGATTAAATATTGAAGCACCTCCTTTATCAAGAACCATAAAAAAGCTGATTAAACTTGGCTATGTGGAAAAATGGGCCAGTGATGACAGAAGGACAAATGATCTTCAATTATCTGCTGAAGGCAAAGAGAATTATCCAAGGTGGAAATCATTAATCCAAGAGCAGGAAAACGGATTGTTAACGTTGTTCGATGAAGATCAGCTCATGGAATTTGAAGAAAGAATCCATCATTTTTCTCAAACGATTAAGACAAGGGGGAAGAATGTGGAATGAATAAACAGCCGTTATGGACGAAAAGTTTCGTCAATGTATGTATGAGTAATTTTTTTGTCTTTTTAGTCTTTTATCTTTTGTTTGTGACTCTGCCTATTTATACGATCGATCAGCTTCATGTGAAAGAAGGACAGGCAGGATTAATCATTACTATTTTTTTATTTGCTGCTATTGTTATACGGCCATTCGCGGGTCATTGGGTGGATACGGTGGGGCGCAGACCTGTTTTAATCATGGCATTAGTCATTTTCTTCAGCAGTTCTGTACTTTACTTGACTACCCAAAGCTTTCCGCTCCTATTAATCATTCGTTTTATCCAAGGGCTCGGATTTGGAATGGCGACCACGGTTATTGGAGCGCTTGCTGCGGATGTTGTTCCTAAGGAGCGAAGAGGGGAAGGGATGGGGTATTTCGCGATGTCCATGAACTTTGCAATGGTTATCGGCCCCTTTCTCGGACTAACCATTATCCACTCTTTTACTTATAGTTCCATGTTTACGATCAGTGCGTTATTTGCAGCGATTGCCTTTATCGCTGGGATGATGATACAAATTCCGAAACGAACAGGAGGAGCTGATTTAGCGAAATCAAGCCTTATGCCTGCTGTTCAAGGCCTTCTTGAAAAACCTGTCATTCCTATTGCTTTTACCGGTGCACTGATGGCCGTGGCTTACGCTGGGGTTTTATCTTTTGTATCAGTTTATGCCAAGCAGAATGGATTGGAGGAAGCCTCCACTTATTTCTTTGTTGTGTACGCAGTAGTTCTGCTGCTCTCCCGTCCGTTTACTGGGAAATGGTTTGACCGATATGGTGAAAATGTAATCGTAATTCCGTCCATTCTATCATTCAGTGCAGGCTTACTTATTTTGAGTATGGCAGATACGCCTGGGCTCCTCCTTACAGCTGGAGGATTGATAGGAATCGGCTGGGGAACCATAGTCCCGAGCTTCCAGACTATCGCATTGAAAAAAGCGCCTGAAAGAGCAGGTTCAGCAACCGCAACCTTCTTTTCCATTTTTGATACTGGCATCGGTTTAGGGTCTTATGTAGTCGGGGCCTTAGCAACCAATATAGGATTCTCCTCCCTTTATTTCAACAGTTCTTTTATTGTACTTGCCGTCGTGCTTGTTTATATGGGAATGCATGGACGTCAAAGCCAGCTGCAGAGAAAATACAAATGGCAGCACACCCGGTAAAAAGAGAGGTCCTTCAGAGACTTCGCAGAAGGATTTTTGATATTACTAGAAAAGGATTTTGACTAGAACAGTAAGATCAACTATTAGAACGTATTCTCCTTCGCCAGATAAAATCATTTAGAAGTGAAAGTCTTTTTTCGCTACGGGAGGGAGAATACTGCGAGACTCCTACGGAAGAACGAACGATCCGAGATCGCCGAGCGTGAGTTTAGCGAGGAAGCTCGGGTGTTCGTCCGTGGAAAGCGAGTGGTATTCGCACGCCCGTAAGAATAACCTTGTAGTGAAAATAAAGGGTTTCTCCAAGCTGAGAAGGTAAATTCCTTCTTTTTCATTAGAAAAACCTCTTCTCCTACAATGTTTTGGACAGGTCCTGCATAAGATGATAATAGACATCATCTTAGCAAGGAGGGGAAGAATGGTCCAAAAGAAAAGCCATATAGAAACGTCGTTAATTCATACCGATTCCCAACCTATAAACGATTTTGGAAGTTTAACAACACCAATTTTTCAGACTTCAACCTTTGCCTTTTCAACCGCTGCCCAAGGTGCCGCACGGTTTAAGGGGGAAGAAGAAGGTTATATTTATTCCAGACTGGCCAATCCGACCGTACGAGTATTAGAAGACCGGATAGCTGCCCTGGAAGGCGGAGAAAAAGGACTCGCATTTGCATCAGGAATGGCGGCCATATCCAGTGTGCTCCTGGCTTTAACGAGTTCGGGAGACCATATTGTATGTACGAACGGCCTTTATGGCTGTACGTACGGATTATTAACCCTGCTTCAAGATAAATATAAAGTAGGTCACAGCTTTTGTGCGATGACAAGCGAGGAAGAGCTTCGAAAGCAGATTCAGCCCAACACGACCTGCATCTTTATAGAAACTCCGATTAATCCTACAATGAGGGCGATTGATTTACACATGGCCGCGCGTATAGCGAAAAATTACGATATACCCGTCGTCGTAGACAACACCTTCTCTACTCCGTATCTACAACGGCCATTAGACTGTGGATGTGAGGTTGTGGTGCATAGTGCCACCAAATACATCGGCGGTCATGGAGATGTAGTAGCCGGGCTGGTCGTTGGAAAGTCAGAGTTTATCGGAATGCTTGCTAAAACAACGCAAAAGGACATAGGGGGCATCCTGTCGCCTTTTGATGCCTGGCTGCTTATCCGTGGTTTGAAAACGATGCACATCCGAATGGATAGACACTGCTTCAATGCTTTAAAGGTCAGTGAGAGGCTCCAGGATCACCCCAGAGTCCAACAGGTGTATTTTCCCGGAAGCGCTCGATATCCCGACTATGATATTGTGAAACAGCAAATGAGTCAGGGAGGAGGCATTCTCTCTTTTGAAGTAAAAGGAAATCGGGAGGACGCTGAACGAGTCCTGGATCAATTGAAGCTGATCAAGATTGCAGTCAGTTTAGGCGATGCTGAAACACTTATCCAGCTGCCAGCTACGATGACTCATTCGACTATTCCTCCTTTAGAAAGGGAAAGAATGGGAATCTCCGATACGCTTCTAAGACTTTCTGTCGGGCTGGAACACTGGGAGGATATATGGAAGGACTTAAACCAGGCATTACTGGCATAAACAGCCAGTAATGCCTGGTTATTGTATGTTTATTAAGTCCCGGGAAGGGAAAATGAGCAATAACTTGACATGCTGACATATTCCATTTACGTTAAGAGAAATTTAGTAGCAAGGAAGACACTTACTACGAAGGGATGAATGGGACGATGTTTAAAAAATTATTTGGTAATAAACAAGTAGAAGAGCAGCTTGTAGCTCCTCTTAATGGAAAGGTTGTTCCTTTGGATGAGGTGGACGACCCTGTTTTTAACCAGCGCATGATGGGGGACGGGGTAGCCATTGAACCCGTCGATGGAAAAGTAGTCAGCCCGGTCGATGGCGAAATTGTCCAGCTGTTTCCAACCAATCATGCGGTTGGTATAAAAACAAAATCTGGTGTAGAAGTTCTCGTCCATATCGGTCTGGAAACGGTTTCTATGGAAGGGGAAGGGTTTGAAGGGCACGTGAAAGCCGGTGATAAAGTAAAAGCCGGGGACCATTTAATTTCATTTGATCCTGCACTAGTGACCGAGAAAGCCAAGAGCACGATTACTCCGATTGTCATTACAAATTTTGATGATATTGTAGAAAGCTTTGATCCTGCCTACACAGATTCCTCACAAGCTGGCGAAACTGTCATAGCTACTCTCCAAACGAAATAACTGCAGCTAAAAGTCTAAAAGGACAAGCTTTTTAGTTGAAAGCGGGTTCATTTAGACTTTTTCAATTGGAAAAGTCCGATTCTCTCAAGGTATAATGGAAGCAGACTAGTCAGGCTGCAAGAGCTCATGAGCCTGGCTCTTTATCATGGAAAGGAAGTGGCGGAATGACTAAAGGAATCATCAGCATGGGGGAGGCGTTGATTGACTTCATCCCTCTTGATAATGAAAATATTAATTTTCAAAAAAGTCCTGGCGGCGCTCCTGCGAATGTAGCCGTAGGACTCGCGAGACTCGGTGCTAAATCAACCTTTTTAGGAAAAGTAGGCGAAGATGTTCTCGGTCATTTTTTACAGGGAATTCTACACGGATACGGCGTGGATACCAGTTCGATGCTGCTGACTAAAGAGGTAAGGACAGGCGTGGTATTTGTAACTCTGGACGAAGACGGGGAGCGAAGCTTTGATTTTTATATTGACCCGAGTGCAGACCGTTACTTGACTGAATCCGAAGTAAAGGAAGACCTGTTCACGACTCATAACCTCTTCCACTTTGGCTCGATCTCCATGATTGATGAACCCTCTAAATCCGCTACAAAAAAAGCCGTCCGGCTTGCAAAGCAGCATGGTTTGATTGTGTCTTATGATCCAAACCTCCGCCTGAATTTGTGGAAGTCTGAAGAGCAGGCGAAGAAAACGATTCAATCCATGCTTGGGGAAGCAGATGTTGTTAAAATATCTGAAGAAGAACTGGAATTTTTAACAGGAGAAACGACTATTGAAGCAGGAGTAGAAGTGCTGAATGGCTATGGTATCCCGCTGTTATTTGTAACAATGGGGAGTGAAGGGAGCCATATCTTTTTCAAAGGGAAGCACGCTCACGTTCCTGCTATGCGTGTGAAAGCCGTAGATACAACAGGGGCTGGCGATGCTTTCGTCTCTGGTCTCCTTTATCAGTTCAGCGAATATGACCAGCCTTTATCCAGGCTTTCGCTTGAAGAGATAGAAAAGACAGCTCGGTTTGCGAGCGTCTCAGGGGCTCTTGCTGCCTCTACTAAAGGAGCTATGACAGCTTTACCAACATTAGACGAAGTAACAAGATACTTAGGATAAGGAGAGGAAGGAAATGCAGCATAGAGACAATGAACTGCGAAGTCTGGCTTGGGAAGAAGTCAAGAAACAAAAAGAAAAAGTGGAGTCAGATCCTTACCGCCTAAACTTTCACCACATGCCTCCAGCAGGGTTGTTAAATGATCCGAATGGATTTGTCCAGTGGAATGGAACCTATCACTTATTTTATCAATGGATGCCTTTTAAAACCGGACACGGAGCCAAGTTCTGGGGGCATTATTCTTCTAAAGATCTCGTTCACTGGCAGCATGAAAAAATTGCGCTTGCCCCTTCGGATTGGTTTGATAAAGACGGCTGTTATTCAGGAAGCGCTGTTGTCCATGAGGATCAACTCTACCTTTTTTACACAGGTAATGTAAAAAATGAAGCGGGAGAACGGGAGACATACCAATGCCTGGCTGTCTCCGAAGATGGGGTCAACTTTGAAAAAAAAGGAGTAGTGGCACGGCTTCCTGAAGGGTATACGGCCCATTTTCGCGATCCAAAGGTATGGAAAAGAGGAGACCATTGGTACATGATTGTTGGAGCCCAGACCGAGGATTTGCAAGGGAAGGTCGTCCTTTTTCAATCAGAAAACCTGATGGATTGGGTATTTTTAGGTAAGATTGCCGGCAGTGGCGAGCATAACCTCGGTGAATTCGGTTATATGTGGGAATGCCCTGACTTATTTGATATTGATGGGGAAGACATCCTGATTGCTTCACCGCAAGGGCTTGAACCCGAAGGCATGGATTATGCCAATGTCTATCAAAGCGGGTACTTTATTGGAGATCTAGATTATGATCGGCCTCAATATACTCATGGTTCCTTTACAGAACTGGATAGAGGGTTTGAGTTCTATGCTCCGCAAACGACGGAGGATGATCTCGGCAGAAGAATTCTGTTTGGCTGGATGGGCGTTCCTGATCAATACGAAGCGGACCATCCTACCGTTGCAAACCAATGGATTCATTGTTTGACCATGCCGAGGCAGCTCACTTTGCTGAATGGAAAATTAACTCAGCATCCGTTGAAAGAATACGAAGCTATGCGTGGACCTGTATTGCTCCACTCCTCTATTTCTATTGAAAACGATCAAAAAGCGGTCAGAGGAATCGAAGGCAGAAGCATGGAGCTTTCCATAGAACTTGAACAGGTAGACGATCAGTTTGCGATAGAATTTTACCAATATGCAGCACTCAGTTATAAGAAGAGGGACCAAATTCTGACGCTTTCTCGTCCGCATTTTCAGGATAAGAGCAGGACTGAATTCAGACGTGTGAAGCTTGAGGATGATTTAACCCAGCTTAGAATCTTTGTGGATACCTCATCGCTTGAAATTTTTGTGAATAATGGGGAGGAAGTGTTTACGTCTCGAATATTTCCTCAGCCTGAAGTAAAAGATCTGCTTTTTACTTCTCTTGGCTGTACAAGCTTTTCCATTGAACAATGGCCACTCTCGGGCTTTATTTATCAGTGAGTGCGGGGGGGGAAGGTTTTAAGACTCTGGAAATAGTGAAAAGCGTTATAGAAAAAAATGGACAAAAGTCGACAAAAATTCGTAGAGCCCCCATTTATGATAAAATAGGTGTACGCAAATTGGTGAAGGAGTCGTCCATATGAGTGAAGCGCAGAATAAGTTGAAAACAGATGAACGAAGGGAACATATTTTATCGCTCTTAAAACAGCATGGAAAGCCTGTGACCGGAAGTTCGCTTGCAGAAGAGATGAACGTGACTAGACAGGTTATTGTAGGAGACGTGTCCCTGTTAAAAGCCCAAGGAGAACCTATCGTTGCAACCAGCCAGGGCTATATGTACATGACGGAGGCAAAAGACGAACTTGGTTATGAACGGACGATTGTCTGCAAGCATTCGCCTGCTGAGACTGAACTTGAGCTGAACATTCTTGTGGATCATGGTGTTCACGTCCAGGATGTGGTAGTTGAACACCCGATTTACGGAGATTTAACAGCTCAACTGCGAATATCAAACCGCAGGGATGTAAGAAAGTTTATTGAGCGCATTGACTCAACGAATTCCTCTTTTTTATCAGAGCTGACAGACGGCATCCACACCCACAAAATCTACTCAGACAGCGAGGAAGCGCTCGAGGAAGCAGTTGAAGAGCTTTCAGAAGCGGGAATACTTGTAAAAGAATAGTAAAGAACCGCCTAAAGAGGTATGTTTTCTTTATAGAAACATATCTCTTTAATAGTTTAGCCGTACATTCATAATATGCTATAGTTAATACGCAAAAGATGTCCAAAAGGGAGGTGGGTCGTAGTGAATATTGCACCTTATATCTTGAGTACCATCCTTGCGCTGAACGTTCTTCTGGCACTTGCCATTATATTCTTAGAACGCAGAGATGCAAGTGCAACATGGGCTTGGCTGATGGTATTACTGTTTTTACCGATTGCTGGATTTATATTATATTTAATATTTGGTAGAAGGTTGAGCCACAAAGAGATTTTCACTTGGGATAAAAAGAGCCGATTAGGTTTATTGGCAGCCGTTCAGGAGCAGCTGAGAGGAATTAAAGAAAATACGCTCGAGGTACAGCATGAAGACATTGTGCCTTATGAAGATTTGATCTATATGCATTTAAAGAACAATGATGCCCTCCTTACCCAGAATAACGAAGTGGAAGTATTCACAGACGGGCAGAAGAAGTTTCATGCGCTTATGGAAGATATCGAGAATGCGCAGGATCACATTCATTTGCTCTATTATATTGTGCGTGATGATCAGCTTGGAAACCGCCTGGCTGATGCCTTAATAAAAAAAGCGAAAGAAAATGTACAAGTTAAGCTTCTTTATGATGATATGGGTTCGAGGTCCGTTAAAAGAAAGTTTGTTCACAAACTTAGAGCAGCCGGGGTAGAGGTGGAATCATTCTTCCCGCCGCTGATCCCAAAGCTGAATTTAAAAATCAACTATCGAAATCACCGTAAGCTTGCCATTATCGACGGTAAGATTGGTTATATCGGCGGGTTTAACATTGGAGACGAGTACTTAGGCTACAGCAAGCGTTTTGGTTATTGGAGAGATACGCACGTTAGAGTCGTTGGAGGAGCCGTGCATAACATGCAGACGCGCTTTATCCTTGATTGGAACCAGGCTTCCAGTAAAGATATCGTCTATGAGGAGCGGTATTATCAAGGAGAGGCTGAAGGCGATGTCGCCATGCAGATAGTATCCAGCGGACCAGATTCCGAATGGGAACAGATAAAAAACGGCTACATTAAAATGATCCTTTCAGCAAAAGAATATGTCTATATTCAAACGCCTTATTTTATACCGGATGACAGCCTGCTCGATGCTCTTCGAATTGCCGTGCTTTCGGGAGTGGATGTACGAGTAATGATTCCTAACAAACCGGATCATCCTTTTGTGTACTGGGCCACTTATTCTAATATTGGAGACCTTCTTAAAGCGGGGGCTGCAATTTATGTCTATCAAAAAGGGTTTTTACATGCGAAGACGATTGTTGTAGATGGTGTGATTGCCTCCGTAGGAACGGCGAACATCGACGTCCGCAGCTTCCGGCTTAATTTTGAAGTGAATGCGTTCCTGTACCACCCGGAAGTTGCAGAATTGCTGGCAGATCGTTTTCACGAAGATGTTGCTGAATCTACTGAATTAACGTATAAGCTTTACAAGAACCGGTCGAATTGGATTCGCTTCAAAGAAGCCATCGCCCGCCTGCTTTCCCCAATACTATAAAAGAACTAAAAGCAGCCTCGTTCAGGCTGCTTTTTTGCATGTGAAAAAATATAAGTGTCCCCGCAAGACAGCTTTACACATAAAGAAACCTGCGCACCGACACGCAGGTTTCTTTGGAAAGAGAGGTTTTTTGGTTTTTATATTTTTATTGGGAGGAAAGCTCGAGTTCAGCTTTCATTTGTTTACCATCACGGTAAACCGTGAGCTCGACTTGGTCGCCTTTCTCTGTTTTGCTGTACAGATATTGGCGCAAGCTCATAAGAGAGTCAATCTTCTTGCCGTCAATTGCAGTAATGACATCATATTTTTTCAGATTGGCATCTGAAGCAGGTGAACCTTGTTCAATCCCGGCGACAATCACTCCTTTGGATACGTCGCTTGGCAGGTTCAATTGCTGCTGTAATACAGTACCAGGTACTTGGCTTAAATCCTGAAGAGAAATTCCCATATATGGTCGGGTGACTTTTCCTTCTGTTTCCAAGTCGTCAATGACAGGTTTAACGACATCCATTGGAATGGCAAAGCCAATACCTTCAACTTCTTCCTGGGCAATTTTCATAGAGTTGATCCCTATGACTTCCCCTTCAAGGTTGACCAGCGCACCGCCACTATTTCCAGGGTTTATGGCTGCGTCCGTTTGGATTACTTCGGTCTGCCAGTCTGGCTGTTGGTCCCCGTTTATGTCCACTGGAATATTACGGTTTAGACCACTGACAATACCTTTTGTAGCTGATCCAGCGAAATCAGTCCCCAGCGGGTTGCCGATAGCTATGGCTGTTTGACCAACCTCTACGTCTTCGGCTGATCCTAGCTTGGCAACCTTCTTGACTTTATCGCTATCTATTTGTATAACAGCCAGGTCTGTTAAAGGGTCTGTGCCTTTCAATTCGGCTTTTGCTTTTTCCCCGTTGCTTAAGACTACTTCTAGTTCAGAAGCATTTTTTACAACGTGGTTGTTGGTTACGATGAAGGCGCTGCCTCCATCCTTTTTATAGATGACCCCAGATCCTGAACTGGCTTTTTGTAAACCTTGGGCTGTTTGCTGCAGATTGCTGACTCCGACCACAGCGTCTGAATTCTCCTCTATAGCCTGAGTTACATCTTCCTGATTCTTACCTAAATGAAGCTCGTCCGCCTGGGCGGTGGGCTCATTGGTATCTACGTTAATCGTGATCCCTTTCCACTGAAAAACGGTAGTGATGATAAATACAGCGATGATAGCACCTAGCACACTAAAAGCTAGTCCAGAACGCCTGTACCGGCGCTTGGCTTGTTTCTCTTTTTCTTCATCGATCATACTTCCAGTCGCCCCTTTCATAAATGATCTCCAGGAGGACTTTCCGTTCTCCCTCTGTACAATTCTTATCATACCTGCCACTTATGGCATGACTTTGGAGAAAATGTGGAAAAAGTGTGTAAAAAGGGAGATTAACCGAAAAATATGAGAAGATAATAAAGAATCTTATGGATTGGGGGATAGAATAGTGAACCAAACCATTGGTCTAGTAGAAGATGATCCGAATATCCGTGATATCGTTGAAGGATACTTAAATAAAGAAGGGTATGAAGTGCTCGCAATGGAGACGGCAGAAAAGGCATGGGAAGTGTTTGACACCACCCCCCTGATTTATGGGTGCTGGATTTGATGCTTCCCGGGATGGATGGCTATGAGTTCTGCAAGCGCGTTCGTCAGTCGTCTGAAGTTCCGATTATTATCATATCGGCGAAGGATGATGAGGTAGACAAAATCCTTGGTCTTGAATTAGGAGGGGATGATTACTTAACGAAACCTTTCAGCCCCAGGGAACTAGTGGCCAGGGTGAAGCGTCACTTAAAGCGTTGGCAGGTCATGCAGCCTGACAAAAATGCTGCTTCTGTAGACGAGACCATTCGGGCGGGAGAGCTGGTCTTAAATCAAACCGAGCGCAGTGCTTACTTTAAGAGTGAGGAAGTGGAAGTTACGACAAAGGAGTTTGAAATGTTACGAATACTTGCTGAACAGGAAAACCGAGCCTTTTCCAGAGAAGAATTACTTGTTCGTGTATGGGGCGACGATTACTTTGGCAGCGACAGGGCAGTGGATGATTTAGTCAAACGGTTAAGGAAAAAGATGAAGGACCTTCCATTAGAAACGGTGTGGGGACATGGATACCGGTTAAGAAGTAGTCGAGATGCATGAAACTTCTCTATCAGCTTAATACCGCGTTTACAGTTCTTCTCGTCATTGTCATGTCCATCACTGCCTTTTTCACGTACTCGCTGTTAATGGATGTTCTGATTCAGGATGAGCAGCGTCAATTGGAAGCACGAGCTAAGTTTATGACTGATATCATTAATGAACAGGATCCTTCAGTACGGATTCCTCAATTATCCCAACTCATCCAGGACAGAGATTTCCCATTGCTTCTGTTCGATCAGCGGACAGGGAAAATTTTATTCCGCACTCTCCCAAAGGAAACGTCAGAGGAGTGGATTGCTGACTTTGACGATTTAATTAAGGATGAAGTCTGGGAAGGAAATGGCAAGAAGTACGTTGCGTATGCCTTTTCTTCAGGCAGGGATGGCAGCATACTTGTCATGGCAACTCCCCTTGATGATTTAGAAATCGTCCAATCGGGGCTGACTTACAGAATGCTTGCTGTCTTTTTAATCGGCCTGGTTCTTGCAGTCGTCGTCAGCCACTTTTTAACGAGACGGCTGGTTACACCGCTATCGAGGTTAAAGCAGGAGATGAAGAAAATTGAACAGCGGCAATTTACAGAAGTTAAACCGGTCCATTCCACAGGAGAAATTAAAGAAGTAGAACAAAGTGTCAGACAAATGGCGTCTGAATTGGAAAGATACATTACCTCTCAGAAGCAGTTTTTCCAAAACGCTTCTCATGAGTTGAAAACCCCGCTCATGTCAATCCAGGGCTATGCAGAAGGAATTCGCGATGGAATCTTTGAAGGTGAAGCTGCGAATAAAGGTTTAAATGTCATGGTGAGTGAAACAGAGCGGCTTAAGAAAATCGTTAACGAAATGATCTTGCTGGCAAAGCTCGACAGCAGCGAGGATGTCTACCATCCTGAAAGAACAGAGGTTGTCCATCTTGTTTCCCAGGCAAAAGACCGACTCGTCCCGTTAGCACGTGATAAAGAAGTAGAGCTGCGTTTCCTTACAGAGGGGACTTTTTATTCTTATGTAGACAGCGAAAGAGTGCTGCAGGCACTCATTAACATGATCGGTAATGCGATTCGCCACGCTCACCAAATCGTAACGATAGAATCTCTATTGCAGGATAAGCAGATTACCATCCGCATTTCTGACGATGGAGAGGGGATTCCGGAAGACCTGCTTCCTCACTTGTTTGAACGTTTTATAAAAGGAAAAGAAGGGGAAACAGGATTAGGTCTTGCGATTTCCCGTGCGATCGTTGTCAGAAGCGGCGGTACGATCAAAGCTTCTAATAAAGAAGAAGAGACGGGAGCCGTATTTGAGCTCACTTTACCAGCGATGGAGTGAAATAGAGGCAATCATGATATAATAGCTAGTGGGAACGATTCCATTGAAAGAGAGGAATACTGATGGAAGCAAAAGCATGTATTGATTCATTAACTGTAAAAAATTCGCACGTACTCCCGCCTGATACGAACAGTCACGGTACGTTATTTGGCGGAAGACTGATGGCCCACATTGATGATGTGGCAGCTATTGCTGCGGTAAGACATTGCAGAAAACCGGTGGTTACGGCGTCTACCGATTCGGTCGACTTCCTTGCGCCTGTATTCGAAGGAGATACGATTTGCTTGGAAGCTTTCGTTACTTGGAGCCATAATACGTCGATGGAAGTTTTCGTCAAAGCCATTACGGAAAATCTACTTACTGGAGAAAGAAAAGTATGCACGACCGCTTTCCTGTCCATGGTTGCGGTAGATGAAGATAACCAGCCGAGCCCGGTCCCGGCTGTTTATCCTGAATCTGAAGAAGAAAAATGGCTTCATAATAGTGCTCCTAAACGCCGTGAACATAGGAATGAAAGACGCCAGGAATCTAAAGAACTAGCCAGAATGTTCGGTACGAGCTTACCTTGGAAGCCTTGATTATTAGGAAAATAATTAATCTTTAGGAAAACGCATAGTTTTCCTAAAGCTTTTTTTTGTTCCATGGACTGAGGTAACTGGACGTCGCCTATGGAAGGAATAGGATGTTAACGAAGCGGTAAAAAGAAAATGCTTTTATTACAGTTCTTAAGGTGTAATAAGTCTATCCTGCTTGTGGAAAAAATAGTAAGTCTTCACCTCCTCTCCACCTATTTTCAAAAAGTTTGAACATTGGTAAAGTAGGAAGCATGCTTTCATTCGTTTAAAGATTATTACCTTGAGGAATAGGGTATTAAATGGTAATAATTTGTATTGCTTTTATAAAATTTGGAGGTGGAGATTTTGAAAGAAGTGTTAGAATGGCTGAATAATGCCATGTGGGGGTATGTCCTTGTCATTGTCCTGTTAGGACTGGGACTCTGGTTTTCCATTAAGCTCAGATTTGTCCAGTTCCGGTACATCCCTGAAATGATTCGTGTTCTTTTTGATAAGCGTTCCATTACCGCAGAAGGAAAGAAAGGAACGTCGCCATTTCAGGCTTTTACTATTAGTACAGCTTCGCGGGTAGGAACCGGTAACTTAGCTGGTGTTGCTGCAGCGCTTACGATCGGGGGCCGGGAGCAGTTTTTTGGATGTGGATGGTCGCCATTCTTGGAGGAGCATCCAGTTTTATTGAAAGTACGCTGGCACAAATTTTTAAAATCCCTGAAAAAAATCAATATCGAGGCGGTCCTGCCTATTACATGGAAAAAGGATTAAAAAATCGCGCGCTTGGTATTGCTTTTGCTGTCACGATCACCTTTACATACGGCCTGGTGTTCAGTTCCGTACAATCGAATACCATCCGGTTGGCCTTTGAACGGTCGTTTGGTGCCAGCAAGTGGTTGATGGCTGTCATATTAACCGTCATTGTTGCCTTAATTATTTTCGGCGGGTTAAAAAGAATTGCATCTGTTACCCAGTTTATTATTCCATTTATGGCTATCTTTTATATTATTCTAGCCGCTATTGTACTTATTAATAATATTGGACAAGTACCGAATATGTTCTCACAGATTTTTCAAGGTGCATTTGGATTTGAACAGTTTGCAGGCGGTACATTTGGCGGAATGGTTTTGATAGGTATTAAGCGGGGTCTCTTTTCAAACGAAGCGGGTATGGGAAGTGCACCTAATGCTGCCGCTACGTCTGAAGTTACCCACCCTGTTAAGCAGGGCTTGATCCAGACGCTTGGAGTCTTTACGGACACATTGATCATTTGCAGTGCTACGGCGATTATTATTCTATTTTCAGGAGAATATGTGGGCACTGATCTTGATGGGATCCAGCTTACTCAGGTAGCCTTTGAATCTCAGCTTGGTACTTGGGCATCGATCTTTATAGCTGTAGCCATCTTCTTATTTGCGTTCAGCTCTATCATCGGAAACTATTATTATGGGGAAACGAACATCGAATTTATTAAGAAGAATAGTGGAATATTATTCGTTTACAGAATAGCTGTTCTGCTCATGGTTATGTTCGGAGCTGTTGCAAAGTTTGGACTGGTTTGGTCGCTAGCCGATTTGACAATGGGAATCATGGCGCTTATCAACTTGTACGCTATTTTCAGGCTGTCGAAAGTGGCTTATGCAGCACTTTTGGACTACAGCAGACAAAGAAAAGAAGGGAAAGACCCTGTATTTTATGATGATCACCTCCCTGGAGTCGAAGGGATGGAGTATTGGCAGCGTCATCAGCCAATTAAATATGAGGAAACTGAAAAGCAGTCAGAGTCCTATCGCTAAACAGAAGTCCAGAGCCGAATCCATACGGCTCTGGACTTTATTATTTTCGAGCAGATGAGGGGCTTTGGCTAATTCAATCATTAGTTATTCATCCATAGGGGTGTGATATTATAGGAACAGATTCTTGAATTTAAAGGATGGATCGCGATGAGTTTATTATCAGTAGAACAGATCAGCAAAAGCTATGGGGATAAGCAGCTGTTTGACAATCTTTCTTTTACCATCTCTAATCGCCATCGGATTGGGTTAATTGGCGTCAATGGTAGTGGAAAATCGTCATTGCTGAAGATTCTTGCAGAAATGGAGCCGGCAGATGCGGGCAGTCTGGATCACGCTAAGGATTTTACGATTGAATACCTCCCTCAGGAGCCGGAACTTGAAGAAGATAAGACGGTGCTTGAGCAAATTTATTATGGAGATTCAGAGATTATGAGGGTAATGCGCAGTTATGAGCGTGTGTTGAATGAACTCGCCCAGGATCCTCAAAATACAAGCTTGCAGGAAAAAATGCTGAAACTACAACAGCAGATGGATGAAACAAATGCCTGGGAAGCAAATACGGTGGCAAAAACCATTTTAACGAAGCTTGGGATACAGGCAACCGATAAAAAAGCGGGAGATTTATCCGGCGGTCAAAAAAAGCGGGTGGCTATTGCTAAAGCATTGATTCAGCCTGCGGACTTACTGCTGCTTGATGAACCGACCAACCATTTAGATAATGAAACGATTGAGTGGCTGGAAGAATATCTTTCCCATTACAAAGGTGCGCTTATCGTCGTCACTCACGACCGTTATTTCTTAAACCGTGTCACCAACTTAATCTACGAGCTTGACCGGGGCCGTTTGTTTATCTATGAAGGCAATTATCAAACCTTCCTTGAGAAAAAAGCAGAACGGGAAGAATGGGAACGGCAGGCGGAACAAAAACATCAAAATACGCTGAGGAGAGAGCTTGCGTGGCTCAAACGAGGCGCAAAAGCAAGATCTACCAAACAAAAAGCAAGAAAACAGCGCATTGAAACGATGAAAGAGCAAAGTTTTACAAATGAATCCTCCCAAATGGATGTGGCCGTCGGTTCTACCCGACTTGGCGATCAGGTTATTGAGCTTAGAGGTGTCACATACATGTATGAGAATGAAGCCGTTATCCAAGACTTTAATTATCTGGTTGTTCCTGGAGAACGTCTTGGCATTATTGGACCAAATGGTTCTGGAAAAACCACCTTACTAAATTTAATGGCCAAGCGGCTCTCTCCAGACGAAGGGGAAGTTCTCGAAGGACAAACCGTAAAAATCGGCTATTACACGCAGGACCATCAGGAAATCGATGGTTCTTTGAAAGTAATCGAGTATATTAAAGAAGCAGCAGAAGTCATTTCGACAGCAGGAGGCGATGAAATCACAGCCGAACAAATGCTGGAACGGTTTCTTTTTCCGCGCTCCCAACAATGGACCTATATTCGGCGCCTATCCGGGGGCGAACGCCGCAGGCTCTATTTGTTGAGGGTGCTTATGCAGGAGCCTAACGTGCTGCTGCTCGATGAGCCGACGAACGACTTGGACACGGAGACGCTTAGTGTACTTGAAGAGTATTTAGAGCATTTTCCCGGCGTAGTTATTACAGTTTCCCACGACCGTTATTTTTTGGATCGTGTAGTAGACCGGCTGCTTACCTTTGAAGGAAAGGGAACTATCCACCGATTTTTTGGGAATTATACGGAGTATCTTGAGGTACGTAAGGAAGAACAACGGGATGATGAGAAAAGAAAGCCAAAATCGGCCCAGGAAGAAACGAGGAGATCCAACCGGAAAAGAAAACTGTCCTTTCGTGAAAAGCAGGAATGGGAAACCATCGAGGATGAGATCTCTGCATTAGAGGATCAGCTGGAAGAAGTCGGAGAAGAGATTGCAGCTTCAGGAAGCGACTTAGCCAAAGTACAGGAATTATATGAGAAACAAAACGATTTGGAAGCCCGGCTTGAAGAAAAAATGGATCGCTGGGAAGAGCTTTCCTTAATTGTTGAAGAGAATGAAGGATAGGAAGTCCGGCTGCCGGGTTTCCCTTTCCTTGCTGGATATGATTTAAATGAACGGCGGTTCTGGTCGCTTTGTAGTCTTGTGCTGGTTATGGAATAATAGAAACGAATACATTTAGAATTCAGGAGGTTTTTATTCATGATATTTCCAAGCAAAGAAAAACTGGATAAGTACGCGGATTTAGCCCTCCGTACAGGAGTGAATCTGCAGAAAGACCAAAAGCTGGTAATCAATTCCACGATCGAAGGAGCAGAGTTTACACGAATCATCGCCAAGAAAGCTTTTGAAATGGGAGCTGAGGACGTACATATTAATTGGAGCGATGATGAACTGACACGCCTTCGGTTTGAAAATGCGGAGCAATTCGTACTTGAGGAAGTTCCCGAGTGGCAGCGCAAAATGTACACGTCCTTCGGGGAAGAAGGAGCAGCTATTCTATCCGTACGTTCTACAGACCCTGATCTGCTCAAAGGTCTGGATGGCAAAAAGATCGCTGCAGCGAACAAGGCAAGGTCGAAAGCGATGGCGAAATTCCGTGACTTTACGATGAACGACCGGATTCAGTGGTCGATTATCAGTATTCCCATCCCGGCCTGGGCGAAGAAAATTTTCCCTGAGGATTCTGAAGAGCAGGCGATTGAAAAGCTGTGGGAGCAGATTTTCAGCATTGTAAGGGTGGATCAGGAAGATCCCGTGGCGGCCTGGGAAGCACACAATCAAACGCTGGCGAACGTGCGTGATTTTCTTAATGACAGGAAGTATAAGAAACTCATCTATAAAGCTCCCGGCACTGATCTGGAAGTTGATCTGCCGGAAGGTCACGTATGGAAAGGCGGCTCATCAAAAACGGAGGGACAAAACATTTTATTTAACGCGAATATGCCGACAGAAGAAGTATTCACGGTTCCTCATAAGTATGGTGTGAATGGACAGGTAGCAAGCACAAAGCCATTGAATTACAGCGGCAATGTTATTGAGAACTTTTCATTAACGTTTAAGGATGGCAAAGTCGTAGATTATCAGGCAGAAGCAGGAGAGGAAACGCTGCAGCACCTTCTTGAGACGGATGAAGGCTCCCGCCATCTTGGTGAGCTTGCTCTAGTCCCTCATGAATCCCCAATTTCCCAGTCGGGACTGATTTTTTACAATACGTTGTATGATGAAAATGCATCCTGCCATTTAGCCTTAGGTAAGGCGTATCCGAATAGTCTTGAAGGAGGCTCGGATATGAATGTGCAAGAGCTGGATAAGCATGGTGTCAATGACAGTTTGAACCATGTGGACTTTATGATGGGCTCAGGAGAATTAGATATCGATGGCGTTCTAGCGGATGGTTCAACAGAGCCAGTCATGCGCAGTGGCAGCTGGGCATTATCTTTTGAATAAGCGAAGAAAAACCCAATCGTAACAGGTCATGCAAATGATACAGATACCCAGCCTGTCAAGCTTTTCTGCACCAATGCAGGGAGACTTGGCAGGCTGTTTTTTTTGGAAATCTATCTGAGGATGATTCTTGTTTTTTTGATTTGAAAAAGAGGTCCACTTGAGTTTTGGTGAATGATTGAAGATTGCTAAACGAGGGAATGAATAAGGAAAGAGAATGAAAAGGAGAGATCATTATGCCAGGTCCAGAAAATGAGTTAGCTGGTTTTCAGGCGAATCCAAATGAATTTGGAAAATGCGGCCGTTGCGGCAAGCTTCTTGCGACGAAGACGGAAAAGGAAATGAAGCTTTGTAAAGACTGCCTGCAGCGTCATAAAGATAAGGATATTGAATACGATGAATCTGAATAAATAAGGGTGTCGAATTTCGACACCCTTATTTAATGTGGAGCGGATTGACATTATTTTTGTTTTAGTACAGCTCGTACAGGGCTGCCATCAGCTTCTTCCATTTTTAATGGGAAGGCAAATAATTCGTAAATGCCGGGTGCTACATGATCAAGCTGTATCCCTTCAAGGATAAGAATGTCCTGTTTATACAGGGAGTGGTGTGCCGTTAATTCCTTGCTGTTTTCCGGATCAACAGAAGGTGTATCTACCCCGATCAGATCGATGTTCTGTTCCTTTAAAAACGGAGCAGCATCTTCCCCAATAACAGTGTAGCCATGATTAGGGAAGCGCGTTCGGTCTGCCCAGCTATTCGATCGAAACAGTACTTTGTTGACGTTGGAAAAATCAAACGGCTTTAAGTCTGAGGCTGTAATCTCTGCTATCCCTTCCACATTGACAACTAACGCATCGCCGGAAAAGCGTTCAAGCGGAATTTCACCTAATTTCAATCCGTTCGGATCGTAGTGAAAAGGGGCATCCACGTGGGTAGCTGTATGGTTACTGGAACTGAACTTCCCTACGTTGACCGTTCCAGTATCTTCAAATGTGGCACTAAGCTGGTATCGGAAAACTTCGTCTCCGGGCCACCCCGGTGTTTGGTTCGTCAGCGGCATTGATATATCGATCAGTGACATGCTTTTCTTCCTCCTTTAAGCGATAATCCCTCGTTCATTGGAATATTGCTTATGTTTTTCTTCCTGGATAATCTCCTTTAATATCTGCATGACTTCATAAACGTCCTCGTGAGAAGTATAGAGCGCAATAGGAGCAAGTCGAATGACATTAGGAGCACGATAATCCGGTGTGATGCTGGCAGCTTTAAGCGCCTTGCAAATCCTTGCTGCTTCTGGATGGACGAGGCTGATATGTCCCCCGCGTCTTTCATCCTCTATTGGTGTAGCTAACTCAAAACCAAATCCATCAAGCTCTTGGTGGAGAAGGTCCATCATCAGTCTAGTGAGCTGCAGTGATTTCTGTCTGATTTTATGGATGCCGGCTTCGTGAAAAAGTTCCAGTGATCCGAGCAGGGGTGCGGAGCTTAATATGTGCGGAGTACCGATTTGATAAGCTCCCGCGTCATCAGCAGCGGAGAGGTGATGGTCCATATCGAACTGCTTTTGTTTATTAGAGCTGAACCAGCCGGCAAGTCCGGGGCTCGTGCCAAAGTGACGTTTATTTACATACAAGCCGCCGACACCACCAGGACCGCTGTTTAAATATTTATAGGTGCACCAGACAGCAAAATCAACCTGCCATTCGTCAAGCTGGTGAGGAAGTGCTCCAATAGAATGAGCTAAGTCAAAACCTGCGATAATTCCTTTATCATGAGCAGCCTTGACAATGCGCTTGACATCAAGCAGCTGACCGCTGCGATAAAGAACAGAGGGCAGGAGCAGAAGTGCAGTTGTCTCATCCATTGCTTCAATGATGTCATCCTCAGCCAGAGTTCTGCCGTCCCTGCTTTTAACCCGGACCAGATGCTCTTCCGGGTCAAGATTATGCAGCTCGAGCTGGCTTTTCAGGGCATAGATATCAGAGGGGAAATTAAGTTCATCCGCAATGATTTTTGTCCGTGAACCTTTCGGCTTGTAAAAGGTAGCCAGAAGCTGATGCAGGTTGGTCGTGATCGAACCGGTGTTGATGACTTCTTCTGCTTCTGCGCCGAGCAGCGGGGCTGTCATAGCTCCAAGCTTTTCAGCCATATAAAACCATGGTTCTCTTCCGTCAGTCCAGCCTTCAATGCCATAATCCTTCCAATCTTCTAAAGAGGTAAGCAGGGATTGTTCGGCTCTTTTAGATAATAAGCCTAATGAATTTCCATCCATATAATAATGGTCGGACTTAAGGTGAAATTCATTTCTAAATGCGTGCAAGGGATCCTGCTTATCCATTTGTTGTACAGTTTCTACTGAGATTTGAGGCTTTGTCATTCCATCCCTCCTGTGTCATCCATTATAAATAGATTGAATTTGATAGCGCAAACGTTTACAGTAGGTTACTTCCAAAGATCATTTTTCACGAGAACTGCTTTAATCTTTCGATAGGTCATCTCTTCAGGCAGGGCATCTTTTAAAGGTTTCAGCTTTGGTTCTGTTAATTGGTTGTATTCCAGCAGAACCTGCTTCTCTTCATCTAAGCTGAACCATTCACTCCATTCCAGAGCTTCTCCTTCCTTTGCACAACGGAAGATGTGATTCTCAATCGTTTGTTCATTCATCCCTCGTTCTTCAGCGATTTCTTTTAAGCTTTTTCCCTCCTCTTTCCACAATAAAAAGGACTGAAGGTGACTTGCCTCTCCTCGCTCACTGGATTTCTTTTCAAACGTTTGCGGAGCTGGCTTTGGTTCTGGGACAGGTTGTTCGCTGAAGGGCTCGAGAACAGCCAGGAATGCTTTGCCGTATTGTTCAAGCTTTTGAGAACCGACCCCTTTGATTTTCAGCATCTCTTCTTCATTTTCTGGCAGGTAGAGCGCAAACTCTTTCAGTGTGGCATCTGAAAAAATGAGATACGGCGGAATACCTGCTTCATCGGCAAGCTGTTTTCTTTGCTTCCTGAGTTCTTCAAATAATTCGATGTTGTAATGTTTTTCTTCGGTCGAGCCGGCTGCTTCCACAAGCATTTTTACCGGCTGCTCTCCCTTAAGGACACCGACCGCTTTTTTCGTCAACTGCAGTGCAGGATATCGGCCATGTCCTGGGTCAAGATAACCTTCCGCTGTTAAAAAGTGAATAAAGCGTGTGAGCTCTTTTTCCGTGTATTGCGAAAGGATTCCATAAGTAGAAAGGGTGTGGAACTTAAATTGCCGCACTTTTTGGTCATTAGAACCTTTAAGAACTTTCGCTGTCAGGCCAGTCCCAAATTTATCGCCCATACGTTTGACGCAGGAGAGAACCATTTGCGCTTCTTTGGTCATATCCTGAAATTCTCCCTGATGGGTGCAGTTGGAGCATTTGCCGCATGGCTCTGCCGGGATGTTATCTTCGAAATACTCAAGAATGTAAGTTTGTAAGCATGTATGGGTATGGCAATAATTGATCATGGCTTGAAGCTTTACATATTCTTCTTTCTTTTTCTCCTCTGAAGGAGACTGATCAATAAGAAAACGCTGTAAATGAATGTCGGGACTGGAGAACAGCAGGACGCAGTCTCCCGGTTCCCCGTCTCGTCCTGCCCGGCCGGCTTCTTGATAATAGGATTCGATATTCATAGGCATGGAATAGTGGAGGACGTATCGGACATTCGATTTGTCGATCCCCATACCAAACGCATTGGTAGCAACGATGACTTGGAGTTCATCCTGGACAAAATCCATTTGAGCTTTTTTCCGCTGAGTTTCAGTCATGCCAGCGTGGTATTTTCCTGTAGAAAATCCTTTCTCAACGAGGAAGTGCTGCAAATGGTCCGCATCTTTTCTCGTAGCTGTATAAATAATCCCGGATTCATGCGGCCGGTTTTTCACATATTCCTCGACGAATTCCCGTTTATCCCGACCCTTAATAATCCGAAAAGAAAGATTATCCCGTGCGAATCCCGTATTGACAACGTTCTGTGGATGGATGTCTAACAGACCTTGAATATCCTTAATCACTTCTCGGGTAGCTGTGGCTGTCAACGCCATAAGGACAGGTAAATTCGGAAGATCACGCAAAGAAGCTACGACAGATCGATAGCTTGGTCTGAAATCGTGGCCCCATTGGGATATACAGTGAGCTTCATCAAAAGCGATCAATGACAGCTTAACGGTATGAAGCGCCTGTTTAAAAGACGGCGAATCTAATCGTTCAGGTGCAGCGTATACAAAGTCGTATTTGCCTTTTTTAAGATTCCTCATTCGTTCCTGCTGCTCCTCAGTTGAAAGCGAGCTGTTTATATAAGTCGCTGAGATCCCGTAAGAATGCAGGGCGTCCACCTGGTCTTTCATAAGAGAGATCAACGGCGAGATGACGACGGCTGTTCCTTCGAGAAAAAGTCCCGGAATTTGGTAGCAAAGTGATTTTCCACCTCCGGTAGGCATAACGGCAAGAGTATTTTCACTATGTAAAACGTGGGAAATGGCTTCTTTCTGTCCTGGACGAAAAGAAGAAAACCCATAATAATGCTCTAAGATTTGGCGGGCTTGATCGATCATTTGACTCATCCTTTTATTAAATTCATTACTCATTCTAACATGTTTTGTTCGATTCCCATGGGGAAAAGTTAGACTGTGACTACGAAAAGAGGAGCGGATATTCAATGAAAGCTATTGTCATTGAGAAGTATGGAGATAAAGACCAATTAAAAGAAAAGGAAGTATCCATTCCCGAAGTGAAGGACAACCAAGTGCTGGTCGAAGTAAAAGCAACTTCGATCAATCCAATAGACTGGAAACTGAGGGAAGGTTTTTTAAAAGATAAGCTTGATTTTGATTTTCCTATTATTCTAGGCTGGGATGCAGCCGGAATCGTGAAGAAGGTCGGACGCGGAGTGACTGAATTTAAAGAAGGGGACAGGGTCTACGCACGTCCGGCGACAACTCGTCAAGGGACCTATGCAGAATACACAACCGTTGATCAACATTTACTTGCTTTAATGCCTGAGAATATTACTTTTGAGGAAGCGGCTGCTGTCCCGCTGGCTGGGCAGACGGCTTGGCAGTGCCTTGTTGACTTTGGCGGGATTGGTGAAGGAGACCAAGTGCTCATCCATGCAGGGTCAGGCGGTGTCGGCCATTATGCCATACAAATAGCTAAAGCTCTCGGTGCCCAAGTAGCTGCTACGGCCAGCGGTGAAAATCAGAGCTGGGTGAAAGAACTTGGAACAGATCGATTTATTAACTATAAGGAAGAGGATTTTGCAGAGGTGTTGAGCGGTTATGACTTTGTCCTTGATACACTTGGAGGAGACATTCAGGAGAAAAGCTATCAAGTGTTAAAAGAGGGAGGAAAACTTGCTTCCATCGTTCAGCCTCCGGAAGGGGAATCCGCAGAGAAGCACGGAGTAGAAGCTGAATTTGTCTGGCTTGAGGAAAGCGGCCGGAAGCTTGAAAAGCTTAGTAACCTGATTGTAAACGGGAAGCTTTCCTCAGTGATTGGACATAAGCTTCCACTAACTGAAAATGGATTGAAGGAAGCTCATGAAATAAGTGAATCACACCATGCTAAGGGAAAAATTGTCATTCATGTTTAACAAGATACTCATCTGTCTGTAATCAGGCAGATGAGTATTAATTTACAAATTTTCTCACTATTCTAACTATTATTGAGTACCTCATGTTATATTAGGGTATATACCTACAAATATACATGGGAGGAGAGAAATAGTGCTAACTAATTATCAATCTGGAGAATTTTTTGACGAAATGGTCAGTGAAAATGGAGAACCCAGGTCTCATTATCAATGGTTTTACCAGCTTGTTCATCAATTTTCGGAGCAAGAGCTTTTAGAAAAACATGAAACGGCCCAGCTCAGCTTTCTGAGACAGGGGATTACGTTTACCGTTTATAACCATACCGGGGGTACAGAACGGACCATGCCGTTTGATTTTGTTCCTATTATTATCCCTGACCCTAAATGGAAACAGATTGAGCGGGGGATGGCCCAGCGGGTGGCAGCGTTGAACCATTTTCTTTGCGATATTTATAATGAACAGCAAATTGTAAAGGATGGGATTATTCCCGCTGAATTCATTGAGCAAAATCCTTATTATTATAAGGAGCAGGCAGAAGGAATAAACGTGCCGCTCAAAAAACCGATCTTTCTTGCAGGAATTGATTTAATACGTGATGAAAACGGAGAATACCGGGTGCTGGAAGATAACTTAAGAAACCCGTCGGGCATGTCCTATGTGTTTCAAAATCGTTATGTCATGAGGCAGGTCTACCCGGAGTTGTTTTTCCAGCATGCCATAGAAACCCTCGAGCAGCAGTTTTCCGAGCTTCATCAGGCTGTGATCAGTCATATGCCGGAGCACGCACCCCAAGGAAAAGCCCCTAATGCAGTACTCCTTACCCCGGGAATGTATAATTCCGCTTACTACGACCATGTGTTTTTAGCTCAGCAAATGGGGATTGAGCTGGTGGAAGGAAGAGATCTGCTTGTACGAGACGATATCGTCTATATGAAGACAATCAGGGGTCTGAAAAGAGTCGACATTATTTACCGGCGCATTGATGATGACTTTCTTGACCCGGAAGCTTTTCGTCCTGATTCCGCACTTGGAGTCGCAGGACTTCTCCGGGCTTACCGGAAAGGCAATGTATCCATACTTAACGGCATCGGCAACGGTGTTGCGGATGACAAAGCCATGTACGCTTTTGTGCCTGATATGATCCGGTATTATTTAGACGAAGAACCAATTATTCCTAATGTTGAAACCTATTTTCTCAGAGATCCGGAACAGCTTGATTATGTTTTGGGAAATCTGGAGAAATTAGTAATAAAGAATGTAGGTGCTTCCGGAGGATATGATATGCTGATCGGCCCGCACTCAGAGCCAGAAGAAAGAGAGGAGTTCAGAAAGAAAATCCTTGAAAACCCGGCTCAATATATTGCCCAGCCTACTATAAAACTGTCAAGAGCACCCGCTTACCAGGATGGACGTTTCTACCCTTGCCACGTTGATTTACGTGTGTTTGTTATGAATGGACATGAGACTCATGTGCTGCCGGGTGGTTTGTCCCGGGTGGCTTTAAAGGAAGGTTCACTTGTCGTAAATTCCTCACAAGGAGGCGGCGGCAAAGATACGTGGATTTTAGCTGGGGGAGGTGTTGCCAATGCTTAGTCGAGTAGCTGACTCCCTTTATTGGATGTCGCGAAACATTGAACGAGCAGAAAATAATGCGCGAGCGCTAAGTGTTCAGCTTGTTCATATGCTGGAGGCGTCTGACCAGCAGGTGCTGGATCGTGATTGGGAAGAAATTCTGGAGGTTTGTGCCTCGGTTCATGACTACTATGCCCATTACGATCGATTGGACAGGGATACGTTGATTAACTATTTAACGATCAATCCAATCAATGTAAATTCATTAGCCAATTGTATGAAGTATGCACGCGAAAACGCCAAGTCCACTCGGGATAACATCCCTGATGAATTATGGCAGGTGCTGAACAAGTTTCATCTTGAGCAGAAGGGTTGGGAGGAGCATTCCTTTACCATTCAGCATACGCAAGGGTACATTAAGCATATGATTAACACATCAATGACCGCACAGGGTATTATTGAATCAAGCATGACCCGCGGCAATTCATATACGTTTATTAAAGTGGCTAAATGGCTGGAACGGGCAGAAAAAACAGCAAGGATTTTGAATGTAGTCTGTGAGAAGAACAAAAAGCAGGCCGTGGAAAATTCAAACAGCTATTATTATTGGCTGACAGGACTGCAATTAGTGAATGGCTACGATGCTTATATAAAAGAGCACCCGCCAACGATGCATCCTGCTCAGGTTCTCAGCTTTTTAATTGATGAACCGAAGTTCCCGCGTTCGATTCGCTATTGTATGAATCACGTGTTAAGTGCGGTAAATAAATTGGAAAAAGGGAAAGTTTCCGATTACTCGGAAGATCTCTTTCAAATACTCTCTACAGTAGAAGAAGAATTGAATGAAACGAATATTGAAGAAATGAATATGGAGGAACTGATGAGATTTCTGGATCATTTCCAAGACCGCTGTCATACGGTCAGCCGTATTTTTACAGAAACTTATTATTTAGTAGAACCTGTTCGAGTAAGATAAATATAGAACGAGGAACGCCTAGGGGGAAGAACCGGGTGAAGTATCAAATTGAACACACCAATACCTTCTATTATGAAAATTTTGTAGACCAGAGCATGAATCACATACGTCTTAAGCCGCGGACAGATGAGTGTCAGCGTCTGCTCGAATACTGGACGGAAATCATTCCAAGCTCGATGACGAAGGAGCATATTGACTTATGGGGCAACCATGTGGAAACTTTTTTTATTCCAGAGAAGCATGAACATCTCACAGTTAAAACCATTTCCACAGTCAGTATCCAGAAAAGTCCGTTTATTCGAATGATCCACAGTACGGATGAAATGAACTCTATCTTTCATTCGGAGCTGTTTCATAAGCATTATTTAGCCTATCTAAACGAGACCCCGTACACTTTCTTGTACAAGGAACAAGTGGATGAAATTGCAGCAGCAGTAGGGGATGCATCAGATCCGATTCAATTTTCGCTGGATTTGATGGCCTATATCAATCAATCCCTCGTCTACGATACTCTTGCTACGCATGTGAATACGAAAGCTTATGAAGCCTGGCCGATCAAGGCAGGGGTTTGTCAGGACTATACGCATATCATGCTCGGAGTGCTGCGGGCAGTAGGAATCCCGGCCAGATATGTGAGCGGTTATTTGTATGTTGGAGAGAATTCCGCCTTGATTGGAGATGCTGCCACTCACGCCTGGGTCGAAGTGATGATCCCCGGCATCGGCTGGGTAGGACTTGATCCTACGAATAATGTGGAAGCTTTGGAACAGCACATTCGTATTGGCACCGGTCGTGATTATGCAGACGTAAGCCCGCTTCAGGGAGTCTATCGCGGCGGCGGGCAGAACCTCGATGTCAAGGTGAGCGTGATGCTGCTTGACAAATAAAACCTTATCCACCCTAAAGGTGTTCAGCGTGTAAAAAACTTATGTTTTTTACACGCTTTTTTTGTAATAAAGAGAGGCGGATTTTGATTCCCCACTGAAATCGCCGGGACGCCATGAAAAGGTATTTCTTTCGACAGACGGCCCTGCGGGGAACCTGGCAATTTTTCTATAAAGGTGGTTCTTTAACCCTGGTAGCCTTCGGACGCGGAAGCTGCGGATTTAATCAAATGATACAGCCCGCCAAGAAGCACTCCCACTAAAGCTGGAGCCATCCAGCCTAAATTAAGGGAAAAGAGAGGGAGCTGGCTGACCCATGGTTCTGCAAATGTCACATCTGCTCCTAAGGCTTTTAAGCCGTCGTAAAGACTGAGTATTGCTGTAAAGAAAATCGCGCCACGATACACATATTTGGAATGATGAAACAGGCCGCCTGTAAATGTCAAAATGACTAACACAATAGCAATCGGATAGACGAATACGAGAACAGGAACAGAGTAAGCAATGATTTGATTCAAACCAATATTCGCAACGCCAAAGCTAAGCAGCGTAATCAGGGTAACGACAGTTTTATAAGAAAGAAACTTCACCCGTTCTGAAAAGAACTGCCCGCATGCTACAGTGAGACCTACGCAAGTCGTAAAACAGGCAAGTCCTACAATAATGCCTAACAACAGGGTGCCGACCTCGCCATACATAAGCTTGGAGGCAGCCGCTAATATGGCGCTTCCATTAGCATACGTACCTTCAGACGCCATTTTTGCTCCTATCCATCCAATGGAAACGTAAACACCAGTAAGACCGGCAGCTGTCACCAGTCCTGCTTGTAATGTTTTGATCGTCAGCGTTTTTTCATTTTCCACCCCACGGGAACGGAAGGAATGGACTACGAGAATTCCAAAAGCTAAAGCAGCGATGGCATCCATTGTTAAATAGCCTTCAATAAATCCAGTGAAAAACGGCTGCGTTTGATATTTCTCCTCAGGCGGCTGAATTTGGCCATCAAGAAAGAAGAAGCTTCCGACCACAAGGCCAACAATCGCTAAAAACAGGGCCGGTGTCAGCCACTGGCCGATTCGGTCTACGAGCTTAGAAGGATTCAGGCTCACCCAAAAGACAACCGCGAAAAATACGAGGGTGAATAGGAGCAGCGTTCCAGATGAAGGATGCGAAAGCCAGGGAGAGACCCCGATTTCATAGGCAACATTGGCTGCTCTTGGAATGCCGAAAAACGGACCGATGGCAAGATAGATAACCGAAGTAAAAAGAATGCCGAATAAAGGATGCACTCTGCCGGCCAATTCGACCGCCCCATTTCTTACGAGGGAAATGCCTGCCACGGTAATGACAGGGATTCCAACTCCTGTAAGAACAAACCCGGCAATCGCGGCAAAATAGGAGGTGCCTGCTTCCATACCTAGGGAAACAGGGTAAATTAAATTCCCAGCACCAAAGAATAAAGCAAATAATGTAAAGCCTATGAATAATATATCTCTCGTTTTCATCATGGAGTCCTCCTCTAAGGTGTGTTTATATTCTGAAAATTAAGGGTCTAATGAGTATGTGCATACGAAAAAAAAGCTCTCCCAAATAAAGGAGAAGCGCAGACAGGAGTAAGAAAGATCTGCCTCTTAAACGAAAGCAACGCCGTAATATTATCAATGTCAAAAAATTATGTCAATCCTTTTTTTATTTCACTTCTTTACATAACAACACAGTAAGCGATTACACTAAAAACGGGAAACATGGGGGAGGGAACAAGATAGTTTACAGGAGATATGGGGGATATAGAATATGGCTATAACGATTGAAATGAAGCCTTCGATAAGGGAGACATGTCATGATAGATTCGATCCTGCTTCAATTTATGTTAATCGGATTGCTGGGCATAGGCTCGCAGTGGGTCGCCTGGCGTTACCGTCTGCCGGCTATCGTCATTATGTCGATTGTCGGCTTGCTTGCCGGTCCGGTTTTTGGCCTGATCAATCCAGAACAGGATTTTGGAGATCTTTACCGCCCGATTATTTCTTTAGCCGTTGCCGTCATCCTTTTTGAAGGAAGTCTTAATCTCGATTTTAAAGAAGTTCGCGGCCTTGGAAAGCCGGTTTTTAGGATCGTTACCTTTGGGGCCTTCCTCGGCTGGATTCTCGGTGCGCTTGCGGCTCACTACGTAGCTGGTTTAACCTGGGCTGTTGCGTTTGTCATCGGCGGCCTGTTTATCGTAACCGGTCCGACGGTCATTCTGCCGCTGCTGCGTCAGGCAAAGCTTAAGCCGCGCCCGGCAAAAATTCTTAAATGGGAAGGCATTATCGTTGACCCTATTGGGGCTTTGCTTGCGGTTTTTGCCTTTGAAATCATAAAGTTTTTAATGGATAATTCTGGTAACCCGGCACAACTGCTATCTTTCCTGGCAGCTTCTGTCTTTGCGGTGTTTTTAGGCTGGGGCTGTGGAAAAGGAACAGGCTGGATGTTTGAGTCCGGCTATGTACCGGAATTTCTCAAATCGCCGGTAGTATTCAGCGTAGTCATTGCTTGTTTTACGATTGCAGACGAAATCACACATGAAACGGGTCTGTTATCCGTAACGGCAATGGGAATGACGCTTGCCAACATGCATATTTCTTCGATTGATGATATGAGGCACTTTAAAGAAAATATATCTTTACTGCTCATCTCGACAATTTTTGTCATGCTGACCGCATCATTAACCCAGGATGTTTTGATGCAGATTTTTCACTTCCGAACTATCGGCTTTGTTCTGCTTATGCTGCTTTTCGTCCGGCCGCTATCTATATTCCTATCCACTTGGGGCACAGACTTGTCCAAAGCGGAGAAGCTGCTCGTGGGCTGGATAGCTCCGCGGGGAATTGTTGCTTTAACAGTAGCCAGTTATTTTGCCAATGTGTTTGGGGAAGCCGGTTTTCAAGATGCAAGAATTTTAACTTCGCTGACGTTCGCTCTTGTATTTACTACCGTTGTCGCCCACGGGTTTTCAATCGGGTGGCTGTCAAGGAAGCTGGGCTTGTCCAATGAGGGACCGCCTGGAGTGCTTATTTCCGGTGGAAGTCAGTTTGCTACAGGGCTGGCCAGGACCTTTGAAGAGCTGAACGTTCCTGTGCTTGTTGCGGATTCATCTTGGGAACGTCTTTCCAAGGTAAGGGCATCAGGAGTGAAAACCTATCATGGAGAGATTCTTTCAGAACAGACAGAGTACTCGCTTGATATGACGCCTTACCAATACTTGATTGCTGCGACAGAACTGGATTCTTACAATGCGCTTGTCTGCACGACTTTTGTTCCGGCATTTGGCCGTAACAACTTGTTTCAACTGAGTTTGAATAACGATGAAGGTGATAATCTTGAGAACCTCGTTCATACGATTGGCGGAAGAGTGTTGTTTAAGGAAGGGGTTTCTTGGGAGAAACTTAATTCCATGGTAGAGCATGGTTATGTATTTAGAAAGACGAATATTACGGACCAGTACACCTTCGAACAGTATTTAGAAAATATCAATGATAGTGCGCTGCTCGTATGTGTAAAGAAACCATCTGGAGCTATTGAATTCTTCAGCCATGAACAGGCGATGAGAGCTGAAAAAGGAGACGTAGTTGTCTCTCTTACACCACCTAGCAAAGAGTTCGAAAAAATACAGGAAAAACTGGAAGAGCAGCGGAATGGTCAAAATAAGAAAAAGGAAGCTTGATTAGAAAACAGGTGGCCGGGAACATCCCGGCCACCTGTTTTTATGCAATTTTAAAATATGAATTTACTTTCAGAGTTAAGATTTTGCTTGAGCCAGTTCCTTCTTTAAGTCTTTTAATTCCTTTTCTATCCGGGCCAGCTGGTCTTCTGCATTTTGCACATTTGCTCCGGATGCCTCTAATTTATCAAGATCTCCTTGGATGCGGATGTAATCCGATTTTAAAAAAGTAATTTGGTCTTCAATTTCTTTTTTATTCACGAACAATTCCTCCTTTCTTCTATTGTAGAAGATGTGTCAAGCGGCTATAATAGAAGTAATTTTCTAACAATTAACAAGAGAAAGGGGAGGGTTTCAATGGAAGTCGTTCAATACTGCAATCCTCAGGAATTTGCTGACATCATCGAGCCGTTACTTATGGAAAAGGAAGCGGCCAATAACCTGCCTCTTGGCATTATTGATCGATTAGTAAAAGGGACTTTTAAACAGGATGAGGTATTTATGTACGTAATCAAGGAAAAAGGCGAACCTGTTTATATGACGATGAGGACGCCTCCCCATCTTTGGATTCTTCCAGATGTACCCTCCCTGAAAATCGAGCACATCGAAGCGCTGACTCATCATTTTTGGAAGCGCTCCCTGGAGGTGCCCGGGGTAATTGGGGAAGAACAAGGAATTCAATGGTTTCTTGATAGCTGGAAAAGCTTGACCGGTCAGGAGGCAGAGCTCCAGATGCATCAAGCAGTCTACCAGCTGGATACGTTATTGGCAAAACCAGAGGGAAATGGGAATTTAGTCACTGCTGCTAAGGAGCACCATTCACTGTTAACGGGCTGGCTGGTCCAATTTGAGCAGGAAACAGGTATATCGCTTCATCAGGAAGCAAGCGAAGTAGCAGAGCAATGGATCGAAGACCAGCGTGTGTACCTCTGGGTCGTTGACGGTGAAGCTGTATCCATGGCGGCAAGGGCAAGAACGACCCCTCATGGCGTAACCGTTAACGGAGTGTTCACTCCGGATGAAAAGAAAAGAAATGGGTATGCAACGAGGGCGGTATGGGAGCTCACTGATTTACTTTTGAAAAAAGGCTATCAATTCTGTGCATTGTATACGGATCTTTCGAATCCAACCTCAAATGCGATTTATAAAAAAATCGGGTACCAATGGATAGGAAATTCAAAGGTTTATCATTTTGTTTAATGTCCATAATATGGATTATATGTAAAATTATTTATAAATTTTAGATAATTATAGTAAATTTGGAGCAAATGAAACTTATAGATAGCAAAGGCGATCATATATCCAATGATCGCTCTTTTTTTTAATGTTATCAAAGAATTTACAAACATGTTACAAAATATTCAGTCTTATTCAATTTGAGAAGTTTTGTAAACGTTGGGTATGATAATAGTAACTGAGCTTTCCTACCTATTAGCAGAGGAGGTCACTAACATTTGAAGCTATTAAGATTTTTGGACAAGATTATTCTTAAGCTCGAAGAATTCATTTTGAGCTACGCAGTCATCATCATCGCATTAATGGTTGTAGGGAAAGCTGTATCAAGGGCTCTGTTTAGTTATTCGCCGCCCTTTGCAGATGAAGTCAGTCAAATCTGTATTGTGATTGCCACTTTTATGGGAATCAGCTTTGCCGCGAGAAAAGGAAGACATATCAGTATGTCAGCTTTTTATGACCTTGCCCCCTTTAAAGTGAGGAAGGCTTTTATGATTTTCATCCCGGTCATATCGGCGATATTTATGTTTGTACTTACTTATTTTTCATATTTATACGTGATGGATGTGTATGAATCAGGCCGCGTGACTCCAGCGTTACAAATGCCGTCTTATTATTTATACATTTTCATCCCGATCGGATTTCTGCTCGGAGGCATTCAGTTTCTCAGAAATGCGTGGATTAATATCAGCAAACGGGATGCCGTTTATCTCGGGACAGATGCTAAAGATTATAACGATGAAGACCACCGCGACGTAAGCGAAGAAATTCATCTTTAACACGATCTTCCATTAAAAATTGAACTAAGAAAGGATAAAAATATGGTCGCGACATTACTCATAATCATGGTGGTCCTGCTGTTATTGAACTTTCCTATGATGATACCGCTGATGGCGGCTCCATTAATCGTCATGTTCATTTATTTTCCTAACCTGGATCCCATGATTCTCATGCAACAGTTTTCTACCGGAATTGAGCCGTATGTTTTGCTGGCTGTTCCGTTATTTATCTTTGCAGCAGATATTATGACAACAGGTAAAACGTCCAACCGGCTCCTTGATTTTATTGGTTCTTTTATCGGGCACGTTCGAGGCGGATATGCAGTTACAACAGCTGCTGCCTGTACACTTTTTGGAGCCATTTCAGGTTCGACTCAGGCAACCGTGGTCGCGATTGGAAAACCAATGAGACAGCGCCTTTTGAAAATCGGCTATAAAGACTCATCAGCCATCGCGCTGATTATTAATTCCAGTGATGTAGCTTTACTTGTTCCGCCGAGTATCGGGATGATCATTTATGGTCTCGTTTCCGGTACGTCCGTAGGCGACCTTTTCATCGCCGGAATTATCCCAGGAATTATCGTATTTGCAAGCTTTGCTATTTATGGTGTCATTCATGCAAAAGTGGCGGACATACCGCTTGCCCCTAAAGCTTCCTGGAAGGAACGCTTAAGAATGACAAGAAGAGCGCTTTTGCCATTAGGGTTCCCTATCATTATCATCGGGGGGATCTACAGCGGAATTTTCAGTCCTACAGAAGCTGCGGGTATGTCTGTCTTGTACGCTTTTCTGCTTGAAGTAGTCATATACAGGTCTATTCATTTAAAGGAACTGCCCCGGATCGCTCGTTCTACCGGACTCGTCACTTCCGCTGTATTCGTGCTTGTCGCTGGCGGACAAGCATTCACGTGGATTATCTCATTTGCCCGCATTCCTCAAATGATTTCTGAAGCGGTACTTGGTCCCAATCCAACACAAGTCTATGTGCTGCTGATGGTGACGATTTTCTTCTTTATTGGCTGTATGTTTGTCGATCCAATTGTCGTGATTTTAGTGCTTACACCGATTTTCTACCCTGCGGCAGTGAATGCAGGGGTTGATCCCGTTCACTTAGGGGTGGTTATTACATTCCAGGCAGCGTTAGGGTCTGCGACTCCGCCGTTTGGTGTAGATATATTTACGGCGAGTGCCGTCTTTAACCGGCCATATCTGGATGTAATTAGAGGCACACCGCCTTACATTATCATGCTGGTGATTATTTCTGTCCTGCTCATTTTCTTTGATCAGATATCACTCGCACTACTGTAAGAGAATCTGCATGAAATGATATTTACTAATTTGGGAGGTCATTAAAATTTTAAAAAAGAAGAGTGTTTTTGGTTTAATTGTCTTGTTTGTGATGAGCTTAGTGCTTTCTGCCTGTGGTCAAAAAGATGAAGGGTCAACGGATACTGGCAGTAATGGAGAAACGTATAACTGGAAATTTGTCACGGAAGAAGTGAAAGGCCAGGTTCAATACGAATATGCTGAGGAGTTTGCTAAACGTATGAAAGAGAAATCTGACGGCAAAGTCAATATTACCGTCTATGAGTTCGGTGGTCTTGGCAGTGAAGTGGACCAGGTGGAACAGCTTCAAAATGGCGCTGTTGAAATGGCGGTTATGTCTCCTGGGTTTACAGGAAACATGGTGAAGGAAGGACAGATTTTCGCTTTACATTTCCTATTCCCTGAGAGTGTAGAAAAAACGCAGCAGATTTTAAATGAAAGTGAAGCCCTTAATACTGACTTGCGTAACAAATACGAAGAGCACAGTATTACACCGCTGTCTTTCTGGACAGAAGGTGCCATGGAATGGACATCCAGTAAGAAGATTTCCAAGCCATCTGATTTCAATAACTTTAAAATGCGTACACAAACGTCTCCGTTAATTTTGAAGTCCTATAAAGCTTACGGAGCAGACCCAACACCGATGAGCTGGTCAGAGCTTTATACTGCACTGGATCGCGGAACCGTAGAAGGTCAGGAAAACCCGATTTTCTTTATTGGCGATGCTTCCTTCAACGAAGTGCAGGACTATATGACTTTATCTAACCACAATAACTATGTGGCGATGACTACGGTGAATAAAGACTGGTATGAAGGTCTTTCCGGAGACATTAAAAGCATGGTAGATGAAACGACAAAAGAAATGCAGGACTGGGTGTTTAAAGAACAGAAGAAACAAAACGAGGAATGGCTTGAAAAGATTAAAAACGATAAAGAAAACCCGACAGAAATTGTAGAATTGACGGACGAACAACGTGAAGCCTTTAAAGAAAAAGCAATGCCTGTCCGCGATTTCTACCGTAATGAAGTATCAACCGTGGATGGAAAAATCCTCGATAAGCTTCAAAAAGAAATTAAAGACGCACAATAAAGAAAAAGCTGCTGCCTCAAAAAGGCAGCAGCTTTTTTAATAGGTTATCTTCTGTGCATTAACCAAATTCCCTAACCTTCTCTGGTCGTCTTAAGATGGGATAGGACCCATTTCTTTCTAGTCTCCATCTTATACAGTTAGTCATTTTCCCCTGTCGCACGGTGGGCGAGCCATTCTTGATAAATATGGCTGATAATCGCCTTAATGACAGCATAGGCGGGGATGGCAAAGATTAAGCCTAAAAAGCCTGCAAGACTTCCAGCAGCAAGAATCAAAGTAATAACCGTTAATGGATGGATATGAAGCGCTTTGCCCATCACGTTAGGTGAGACAAGGTTCCCTTCGATCTGCTGGGCAATCACCATAATAATAGCTACGTACACAGCCATCATAGGATCCTGGAATAACCCGACAAGCATCGCCGGAATGACAGCGATGAATGGGCCGATAAAAGGGATCACGTTCATAAACATCGCAAACAGAGACAGAGTAAGTGAGTACGGAAGCCCGATGATTAAGTAACCGACGAGTAAAAGCAGTCCCACGACAACACTGACGGTCATCTGGCCGATAATAAATGAATGAAGCGTATGGTCAATGGAACGTGCAAGCTTCTCAAAGCTGCTGCCAACTCGAGGGTTTAGGAACTGCTTAATAAAAGGAACGAGCTTATCCCCGTCCTTCAGCATGAAAAACAAGAAGAAGGGAACGAGCACCAGGGCGAAGACAAACCCAATTAACTGGCTGATAAAATTAATCAATATTTTCGATGCATTTTCCAAATAACTTTGCAGGTTATGAACAACGTTATTCAATGCACTATCAAATTGGCTCGGGATAATATCCTGATTCTGCTGCCAATAATTAATGCTGTCGGTGAACATATCCACCATCGTAGGGAAATTATTGATAAGTCTTGTAAATTGCTGCTGGGCTATCGGTGCAATGTACTGTACGATCAAAAACCCGACGAGAAGAAACAAGGCAAAGATCACCAGGATGGCCAGCACACGCGGGACTTTGTTTCTCTCCAGCCACTGAAGGACCGGCCGCGAGAGGTAAAAAAGTATTCCTCCTCCTATGAGTGGAACGGCAATGGCAGCAATATAGGTAAAGATAGGCTGAAAGAAAAAGCTGATTTTATGAAGCATATAGATTAACAATGCTGCGAGAATCACTGTTATAATAGTTTGGAACCACCGTTTATGAATCAACTGCGACACACCTTTATGTATGATATTCGTACCTTGTTCGTATTCGTGATTTATCCAGCATATTCCTCTAAGAAGTTTCTTCTTAGTCTATACTATTTACATAATGAAGAAAAGTCATAGACGGTCTTCTTAAAAGAGAACAACCGTAATAAAGGAGAGATAAAATGAAACAGCAGCTACTCGAAAGATTTACTTCCTACGTTAAAGTCAATACTCAATCAAATGAAGCAGTGGAGACCACTCCTTCCACCAGCGGCCAGCTCGAATTGGCAGAGCAGCTTGTAGAAGAATTGAAAGAAATAGGGATGGAAGAGGTGGAAATGGACCAATACGGCTACGTAATGGCTACTCTCCCCGCTAATACTGAAAAGAGTGTCCCGGTCATTGGCTTTTTAGCCCACATCGATACTGCGACAGACTTTACCGGTGAACATGTGAATCCGCAAGTGGTGGAAAATTATGATGGCGGCGACATTGCGTTAAATGATGCTGTCATCTTATCTCCTGCTGATTTTCCAGAGCTCAAGAATTATAAAGGGCATACGCTTGTCACGACGGACGGGACGACCTTACTAGGAGCAGACAACAAAGCAGGAATCACGGAGATTATGACAGCTATGGACTATTTACTGCATCATCCCGAAATAAAACATGGAAAGATTCGTGTAGCTTTTACACCAGACGAAGAAATTGGCAGAGGCCCTCACAAATTTGACGTCGGCCGTTTTAACGCTTCGTACGCTTACACGGTTGACGGGGGACCGCTTGGAGAACTGCAGTATGAAAGCTTTAATGCTGCTTCAGCCCATATCACTTTTAAAGGAAATAGCGTACACCCGGGGACGGCCAAAGGAAAAATGGTCAATGCGGCTAAGCTGGCCATGGAGTTTAATGAAGCCCTCCCAAAACAGCAGGCGCCAGAGCATACAGCAGGGTATGAAGGGTTCTATCATCTGCATTCCATCAAAGGAGACGTAGAAGAGGCCAAGCTGGATTACTTAATCCGGGATCATGACAAAGAAGAATTTGAAAAAAGGAAACAGACGCTGCAGGACTTGACTGCAAAAATCGATCGTCAATATGAAAAAGCCAGTGTGACGATAGAAGTGAACGATCAATATTACAATATGGGCGACAAGATTAAGCCGGTGAAAGAAATCGTAGATATGGCTTATGAAGCGATGGAGAAGCTCGATATTAAGCCGGTTGTCCAGCCGATCAGGGGAGGCACCGATGGTTCACAGCTTTCTTATATGGGACTTCCTACGCCGAATATTTTCACAGGTGGGGAGAATTTCCACGGTAAATATGAGTACATTTCCTTGGATAACATGGAGCAGGCTGCAAAAGTAATCGTAGAGATTACGCGTCTTTTTGAAGAAAAAGCTTAAGAAAAGAGGGTTAATCAAACGTTTGTTTAACTTGTGTGAAGCCTGATTGTATATGAATCAATAGATTGTGCCTGTATTGAATAAGCTTGAATGGACTTTTGCATACTAAGGTTCAAATAATAGTTGACAAAACACGGTGGCATGCTATGATGAGAATAGAATTTAGCTTTCTCTAAAGGGGAGTAGCTGGACAGTAAAGTCGTCATTTCGGGAGGAATCCCCGGCTTTATTGGCAACGTACGTTGTTAGCGAGACCTTTACCCACCGTGGTAAAGGTCTATTTTAATGGTCTTTACCTCAGTGGCAGGTAAGGCCATTTTTTTATAGAAAAGGAGAATTATTTCATGGATGCACAATTGCTGATTGAATATGGCTGGGTATTACTCGTACTTGTAGGACTGGAAGGGATTTTAGCAGCGGATAACGCTTTGGTGCTTGCCATCATGGTCAAGCATCTGCCTGAAGAAAAGAGGAAAAAAGCGCTCTTCTATGGATTGTTCGGTGCCTTTATCCTTCGGTTTGGTTCGTTGTTTATCATTTCCTTCCTTGTCGACGTATGGCAGGTACAGGCACTCGGGGCCGCATATCTCCTGTTTATTTCCGTGAAGCACCTTTATGACAAGTGGAAAGTTCGGAACAAGGACGCCAGTGATCCTGAAGAAGAAGAGGAAGATTCACGTGGAAAAGGATTTTGGGCAACCGTATTCAAGGTGGAGTTGGCGGATTTAGCTTTTGCTGTTGACTCTATATTAGCGGCAGTTGCTTTAGCCGTGTCCCTGCCGGAAACGAATCTTCCTAGTGTCGGAAGTCTTGACGGGGCACAGTTTATGGTCATTCTTGCAGGAGGAATGATTGGGATAATCATCATGCGGTTTGCAGCGAACATATTTGTCAAATTGCTTCATTCTCGTCCAGGACTTGAGGTTGCTGCATTTGTAATCGTCGGCTGGGTGGGAGTTAAGCTCGTTGTATCAACCCTGGCGCACCCGAATGTGCATATCATTGATGAGCACTTCGCGCATTCGGCCCTCTGGAAAATCATATTCTATGTTGTATTAGTCGTCATTGCCGCATTAGGCTGGTTTTTGTCCAGCAAAAAAGAAGAAGCTCAATCTTAACGGTCAATCTGCCGGTCTTTCACAACCGGCAGTTATTTTCCTGCAGCCAGTCCGTTTAAGTTTCTCTTCTGTACTATGCAGGGTAAAATAAAAGTAACACAAGGTTGAAGGGGGCGATTCAATGGGGAAAGCTTCGAATAACCCAGGCGATCAATTTCACTATATAAAAAATCGAATTCAAATGCTGAACCAGGTGGTCTCAACCATGGATCCGGATCAAGTGGATATGAATGATTTTACGAGAGTGCTGGAAATGATTCAGCAGCTTCAAGTAAAGATGGAACGTTTTAAAAAGGACTGGGAAAGTGAGTCATAGCCGATCCGGGCTGTGGGAGTCTTCGTAAGGAGGAGAAACGATGGAATATAGAAAGATAAAACAGGCAGAAGCCGTGCAAATCTCCCAATGGAAGTATCCTCCTCCTTATGATTTTTATGACATAACCGCTGATGAAGAAGATTATCAGGAATTTATAGATCCCCGCAAGCGAAGTGAGCATACATACAGCGTTTTTGAAAGAGGGGTGATCATAGGTTTTCTCACGGCTATCCCGGTGGATGAAGGAAAAGTGGAGATCGGATTAGGGATGCGCCCGGATTTGACTGGAAAAGGACGAGGAGAGGAACAGCTGTCCTCGATGCTTGAATTTGTAAAAAAAGAATACGATCCTCATACTGTTACCTTGGCCGTAGCAAAATTTAACAGGCGTGCAATCACTGTATATGAACGTGCCGGTTTTAAGAAGATAGAGACTTACCCTCAGAAGACCAATGGCGGTGTCTATCCGTTTATTAGGATGAACATGCACTTTTAATCTTGAGAAAAACTTACTAGTATGGAAGAGAAAAGGGGAGGAGAGAGTATGGCATTGCACCATTTCTATTTAAAGGCAAGCTGGCCGGGAGGACGAAATGAAGTAGGGACAATCGAGGCAGATAAGCTGAAAACGAACATCTCAATTCCTAAAGAGATGGACGGTCCGGATATCGGTACAAATCCAGATGAGATGCTGCTTGGGGCAGCGGCAACCTGCTACATCATTACGTTAGCAGCAATGATTGAACGTGCCGGTTTACCATTGAAGGGAATGGAGATGGATTCTGAAGGCATCGTTGACGTGACCAAAGGAGTATTTACGTACGAAAAAATCATCCATAAGCCACGTGTTGTCTTAACCAGTGAGGCGAAGAAAGAGCATCTGGATAAGCTGAATACACTCGTGGAAAAAGCAGAGACGAGCTGCATGATATCAAAGGCTGTCCAGGGAAACGTAGCTTTAGAATTACAAGCGGATACAAGCATAGGCTGATGATCAACGCTCTATTTCACAAGAAATAAAGCTTGCAGGGAAAGTTTCCCTGCAAGCTTAAATCGTTTTAAAAAATATAAATGCGTGCCTCATATGGCCGCAAACCAAAAGTATTTAACGGTTCATGTTCCTCGACGGTTTGATTAGCAAGCGCAAGCGTCTCGTAAGGAAGGAGGCGGGGGGAGTGAAACTCCGCTTCTTGATCCGTCAGGTTCGTAATAATATAAGCCTTATGATTTTCAAACGTACGCGAATAGGCATAAACCTTCGGGTCGTTATCCATCAACAGCTGATAAACTCCGTACGTAAAGAGCTCGTATCTTTTTTTGAGGTCGATCATCTGTTTATAAAAATTCAAAATCGATTCAGGGGTGTCAAGCTGGTCTTTTACATTCACTTCTGAATAATTAGGATTGACCTTCATCCACGGCTCTGCAGTTGAGAAGCCTGCATGAGCGGTAGTGCTCCACTGCATCGGTGTGCGGCTGTTATCTCTTGAAGTGTTCCAAAGTACCTTCATAATCTCCTGTTCGTCCCAGCCTTCAGCCTTTTTGCTGGCATAAAAGTTCTTAGCAGCGACGTCATCGTAATCTTCGATTGAAGGAAAGGCCACGTTGGTCATGCCGATTTCCTGTCCTTGATAAATAAAAGGTGTGCCTTGCATGAAAAAGTACATCGCTCCGATTGCTGTTGCACTTTCACGCCAATATTCCTCATCATCGCCCCAGGTGGAAACGACTCGGGCTTTATCGTGGTTTTCCACGAACAAAGCGTTCCAGCCAATATCCTGAAGCCCTGTCTGCCAGCGGGTCAAAACCTGCTTAAGTCCCTTGATATCAAGTTTTTGCTCGGCATCCTGATCCCACAAGTCCAAATGTTCGAATTGAAAAACCATGTTCATTTTGCCTTGTTCTCCAACCCAGAGGTGAGCTTCATCCGCACTCACTCCATTCGCTTCTCCGACAGTCATCACATCATAATTATCATAAGTACGGTCCTTAAATTCTTGTAAAAACTTATGAATCCCTTCTTGATTCATGTGCATATCAAACGAGGAGACATACGGAAGGTTGTCCGGGTTTGGCATGTCCGGCAGGTTCGGGCGTTTTTTGATATGGCTGATGGCATCAATCCGGAAACCATCCACGCCTTTATCGAGCCACCAGTTGACCGTCTCATAGAGTGCCTCTCTAACTTCGGGGTTTTCCCAGTTCAAATCCGGCTGTTTCGTTGAAAATACGTGGAGATAATACTGTTCCGTTTTCTGATCGTATTCCCAGGCAGATCCGCCAAAGATGCTTTCCCAGTTATTCGGTTCGCCACCGTTTTTCCCATCCCGCCAAATGTACCAGTCTCTTTTCGGATGATCTTTAGAAGAGCGGGACTCGATGAACCACGGATGTTCATCACTTGTATGGTTTAAGACGAGATCAATGATCAGCTTCATTCCGCGGCTGTGCACTTCCTGGAGCAGCTGGTCAAAGTCATCCATCGTACCGAATTCTTCTAATATATCCTTGTAATCGGATATGTCATAGCCGTTGTCATCCTTAGGCGACTTATACATCGGGCAGATCCAGATGAAATCGATGCCGAGTTCCTCTAAATAATCGAGGCGCTGGATGATTCCTTGAAGGTCACCGATTCCGTCTCCATTGGAATCCTGGAAGCTTCGGGGATACACTTGATAACCTACGGCTTCTTTCCACCAAATTCTTTCCATTGAAAAACCTCTTTTCCTATGAGAATAAGTGAGCGTACTAAAAGAAATAGTGCAAACGATTGCATCAACTATATGATAATACTAGCTGATTTTGTCTCGATTTACAATGAAATTTATAAAGGGGAAATAATTGCGGAAACCAGCAATTTCTTATATATTAAGTGTAAGACAATTGAATAAGTTGTCCTTCGGGGTCGGGTGAAAATCCCAGCCGGCGGTAATAACGATTGTTAGAGCCCGCGACGGGGAAGCAGTGCAAGCCACGTTTCCTCCTGATTTGGTGTGAGTCCAAAGCCGACAGTTACAGTCTGGATGGGAGAAGGATTGGAGAACGTAACGGTACAAATTTTTCTATACGTGTACCTTTTATTAGGTGTACACAAAAAATACGTTCCTAAGACCCTGGAGAAGTATGTCTTCTTCAGGGTCTTTTATTTTTAGCATCTGGATTGAAATCATTGAGGTGATGAAATGGATCGAGATCAGCATTATATGGCAATGGCTCTGCAGATGGCCAGGGAAACGATCGGACAGACCAGCCCGAATCCTTCTGTTGCAGCTGTCGTAGTCAAAGAAAATCAAGTGGCAGGAATCGGTGTTCACGTAAAAGCTGGAGAACCTCATGCGGAAGTGCATGCCATCCAGATGGCTGGGGATAAGGCAGCGGGAGCTGAAATTTTCGTAACTCTTGAACCGTGCAGCCATTACGGAAGAACGCCTCCTTGTGCGAAAGCGATTATCGATGCCGGGATTGAGCGGGTAGTGATTGCAACGACCGATCCCAATCCAAAAGTAGCAGGACGCGGCATAGACATGATGGAAGAAGCAGGGATTGAAGTGAAAGTCAATGTATTAAAAAAAGAAGCCGATCAAATTAATCTGTCTTTTTTCCATTATATTAATACATCAGAGCCGTACGTCCGGCTGAAATCAGCGATGAGTCTTGACGGAAAGATCGCTACTTCAACTGGAGAGAGCCAGTGGATTACTGGGGAGAAGGCCCGCTTGGATGGTCATCAGTACCGGCACAAATCGGATGCTATTCTCGTAGGAGTGAATACTGTATTAACGGATAATCCTAAGCTTACCACCCGCATTCAAGGAGGAGGCATTAATCCTGTCCGGATTATTCTGGATACCCATTTAAGAACCCCGCCTTCTGCTCAGCTCGTTCAAAATAGCGAAGCACAAACTTGGATTTTTACGGGCAGAACAGTTTCTCCAGAGCAACGTGAACATTTTTCCGGTTTTCCTCATGTTTCGATTATTCCGCTTGAAGCAGAAGAAATAAAAGTGGAGGAGCTGCTCAGGTATTTAGGAGAGCAGGAGATTACTTCTCTTTTAATCGAAGGCGGAGGGACAATAGCCGATGCTTTTGTCCGTGCAGGTCGTGTGAATGAAATGATTTCCTATATTGCACCAAAGCTGATCGGTGGAAAAAATGCGCTTACCCCTGTAAGCGGAGAAGGGATCCCGCATTTGAAGAATGTGCAATCGTTAACGATTCAATCACATGAACAACTGGGTCAGGATATCAAAATTGTCTCTGTCAAGGAGGGTTAAGCGTGTTTACAGGAATTGTAGAAGAAATTGGCATAATAAAAGGAATCACTGCAAAAACAGAAGCGCTTGAGCTTCATGTGCAGGCGGAAACAATCATGAGTGATATAGAGCTTGGTGCAAGCATTTCAGTAAACGGTGTCTGCCTGACAGTGACAGGTTTTAATGACAAAAGTGCAAGCTTTGACGTCATGCCTGAAACTTTTCGGGCGACGAACCTTCACTACTTAAAACAGGGAAGCCAAGTGAACCTGGAAAGAGCCATGGCGGCAAATGGACGATTTGGCGGCCATCTTGTTTCAGGACATATTGACGGGACAGGAACGATTGTAACGAAAAAACGCGAATCGAACGCGGTTTATTATGAGCTTGAGCTTCCGGAAGAGCTCATCCCGTACTTTGTTCATAAAGGATCGATTACGGTAGACGGAACGAGTTTAACGGTTTTTGGTGTCAACGGGAACCAGGTGACGATCTCACTCATCCCACATACAATGGAACATACGGTCCTGGGCGGAAAGGGTCCCGGTGATACCGTCAATATAGAAGTAGATATGATCAGTAAATATGTGGCCCATTTCTTAAAAGGCGAGACAATGGATGAACCTAAGTCTGAGTTATCCAAACAATTTCTTAAAGAAAATGGCTTCACATAAAAAGAGGGTGGAAACATGTTTGATTCAATAGATAAAGCTCTGGAGCGTTTGAAGCAAGGGAAGCTTGTCATCGTCTGTGACGATGAAGACAGGGAAAATGAAGGAGATCTTGTCGGGCTTGCGGAATACGCGACCACGGAAATGATAAATTTTATGATTACTCACGGGAAAGGTCTCGTGTGTACACCGGTAACTACGCAGGTAGCTGCTGAGCTTGAACTCATGCCGATGGTTAAAAACAGCACGGATCCTAACCAGACGGCTTTTACCGTCAGTGTAGATTATAAAGATACAACAACAGGGATTTCAGCGGATGAACGCGCCTTAACCATTCGTAAGCTCTTGGACACAGATGCCCAGGCGGGTGATTTTCAGCGTCCCGGCCACATCTTCCCGCTTGTAGCAAAAGAAGGCGGGGTGCTTCGCCGTGCCGGCCATACGGAGGCGGCAGTTGATTTAGCAAGGCTGTCGGGCACTAAGCCTGCCGGTGTGATTTGTGAAATTATTAAAGAAGACGGAACGATGGCAAGAGTCCCCGATCTCAGGGAAATGGCGGATGAGTTTGATATTCCGATGATCACAATTGCGGATCTGATCAAATATCGCTATCGCAACGAAAACCACGTGAAGAGGGAAGTAGAAATCCAACTGCCGACAGAATACGGCGATTTCAGAGCGGTTGCTTTTACCAATGATATCGATTATAAAGACCACATCGCTTTAATTAAAGGAGAGATCAACCCAGGTGAACCTACACTTGTGCGTGTCCACTCGGAATGTTTAACTGGTGACGTCTTCGGGTCATACCGATGTGACTGCGGTCCACAGCTCCACAATGCGCTGAAGCAAATCTCAGAAAACGGCAGCGGTATTCTCGTGTATATGCGGCAGGAGGGCCGGGGAATCGGCTTATTGAATAAGATGTATGCTTATAAGCTGCAGGAAGAGGGGCTCGACACGGTGGAAGCGAATGAAAAGCTGGGCTTCGGACCGGATTTGCGTGATTATGGAGTAGGAGCCCAAATATTGAAAAATCTCGGCATCTCTAAACTTAAACTGTTAACAAACAACCCTAAGAAAATTTCCGGTCTCGGCGGCTATGATTTGGAAGTTGTGGAGAGGGTACCGATTCAAATGGAATCGAGAAAAGAAAACGAAAATTATTTAAAAACAAAACAAACGAAGCTTGGACATTTGTTCCATTATTAAGGAGTGGTGAAGATGGTAAGAACTTTGGAAGGGAATCTAGTAGGCAGCGAATTGAGAATTGGAATTGTTACGGGGCGGTTTAATGAATTTATTACGTCCAAATTATACGAAGGAGCCGTCGATGCCCTGAAACGCCACGGCGTCGATTTGGATCAAGTCGAAGCGGCATGGGTGCCTGGCGCCTTTGAAATCCCCATGGTAGCTGGGAAGATGGCGAATTCAGGGAAGTACGATGCTGTGATTACGCTTGGAGCCGTTATCCGAGGCTCTACGCCTCATTTCGATTACGTGTGCGGGGAAGCGGCCAAAGGTGTTTCTCAAGCCTCGGTTCAGAGCGGGGTACCCGTCATTTTCGGAGTGATTACGACGGATACGATCGAACAAGCGATCGAGCGAGCTGGAACAAAAGCTGGTAATAAGGGCTGGGAAGCAGCGGCAGGAGCCATTGAGATGGCAAATTTAAATCGTTTGTTTGAATAGTTTGCTGCCAAGCCTAATGATTTTTCAAGCTTAAATTTAAGACAAGCCTGCATTAAGAACCGCTTCAGAACAAACTGAAGCGGTTCTTTTGTGTTTTCCTGCATAAATAAAGGGAAATAATCAGTCAGAAGGGTTTTGTAATGAAGGGGGAACAGGCATGGGTACCAAAGTGGTATGGTTTAGAAAAGATCTGCGTTTAAATGATCATACGGCGCTGGCTAAAGCGATAGATAACGCTGGTGACAACGACAGCCTCCTGTTGATCTATCAGATCCATCCTGCGTTAATAGAGAATTTTACTCCTCGTCATGATTACTATTTCCAAACACTCTGTTCATTCGTGGAAAGCTGTGAAGAACTCGGAACTCCTCTACATTTTCTATATGGTGAACCAGAGGAGGCGTTCAACGATTTGCTGAAAACGGAAGAGGTAGAGGAAGTCTATTTTAATTATGACGAAACGGGGTTTGGTAAAAGAAGGGATGACTTGATTATACAATGGATGGAGAACAGAGGCATTGGTGTTTTTCCTGCCATTGATCATCATATCCATAGTGCCAGGGAGGTGAATAAAAAGGAAGGCGGGCACTATAAAGTTTTTTCCCCGTACTTCAAGCAATGGCAGCAGTTAGATAAGCCGAAGCCAAGAAAAATAGATCATGAGAAGCTGAAGAGGCTGGTTATAGACAGGGAGAACGATTTTGTCACTGGCAGGAAGCGGTATGAACACTTAGTAGGAAAATGCCAGGGGAAATGGGGAGGCACAGGAGAAAAGGATGCTCTCGACCGCCTGCAGTGGTTTCTTGAGGGAGCCATCTATGATTATGACGAGGACCGTGATTTCCCTGCAGTGGACGGCACAAGTCTGATGTCCCGTTATTTGCGGACAGGGGCAATTTCTCCGCGGACCGTATACTCCAAAGTCATGGAGGAAACCGATGGCAGAAAACAGCAGAAAGGAATAGAAACGTACGTACAGGAGCTGGCTTGGCGAGATTTTTATAATATGATCTATTACTTTTACCCTGATGCGGATGATCTTGAAATGGTGCAGAAATACCGTGGCCTTTCCTGGAATGAGGATGAGGAGCTCTTCCGTGCGTGGAAACAGGGAAGAACCGGCTTCCCGCTGATCGATGCCGCGATGCGCCAGTTGAATGAAACAGGCTGGATGCACAACCGGCTGCGGATGGCCGTGGCATCATTTCTTACGAAGGATCTACTCATGGACTGGCGTTTAGGGGAGCGTTACTTTTCTGAACAACTGGTGGATTATGATCCGGCTTCCAATATCGGAGGGTGGCAGTGGGCTGCTTCCACAGGAACAGATCCTGTCCCTTATTTTCGAGTGTTTAATCCTACCACTCAAGGCGAGCGCTTCGACCCTCACGGACGATTTATTAAAGAGTGGGTCCCGGAGCTTAAAGATGTCCCTAAGAAATACATTCATGAGCCTGGCAAAATGTCAGACAGCGATCAGTGGGAAAGCAGCTGTGTCGTAGGGGAGGATTATCCTGAACCGGTCGTAGACCATAAAACAATGCGGAAACGAGCCATCGAAATGTTTAAAAAAGAAACGTGAACAAACGGCGAATTTGAAAACGGAAATGATTAGGAAACGGCATGAAGTTATGAAATAATAAGAATATTAAGTTACATAGAGGAGGTTATTGAAGTGACAACACACCAGCAGCAATTAGAAAAGTACGCTGAACTAGCATTAAAAAAAGGCGTCAATCTTCAAAAAGAACAAGGTCTTATTATTAACGCGCCGATCGAGGCATCGGACCTTGTACGAATCATTTCTGCCAAAGCCTATGGCAAAGGAGCAAAGGACGTTCATGTGGAATGGTCTGATGAAATTCTCACTTACTTGAAAATGAAAAATGCGCCTATGAACGTGCTGGAGAACTTTCCGGAGTGGAAGGCTAAGGGATTAGAGACAATGGTCGAGGATGGTTATGCCCTCTTATCTGTTTACGGGCCGAATCCTGATCTGCTTAAAGAAGTAGATTCAGAACGAGTGGCAAAAGCCAACAAAGCGACCGCGGAAGCTCTGTCCAACTATCGGGATTATATTATGAACGATAAAGTAACCTGGAGCATTGTCGCCTACCCGCAGACAGCTTGGGCAGAAAAAATGTTCCCGGATGCTCCTGTTCAGGAAGCAAAGGAGAAGCTTTGGGAGCAGATTTTTTCCATTACGCGTATTGATCGGGACGATCCGATTACAGCCTGGGAAGAGCACAATGAAAAGCTGAGGCAGGCACGAGAATATTTAAATGAAAAGCAATATAAGCGGCTGCATTATAAAGCACCAGGCACCGAATTAACGATTGAGCTTGTCGACAACCACATCTGGCACGGGGGCTCGACCCATTCTGTTGATGGTGTCGAATTTAATCCGAACATGCCGACGGAAGAAGTCTTCACCATGCCGCATAAATACGGCGTTCAAGGGAAAGTGACCAGCACGAAGCCGCTGAACTACGGCGGGAACTTAATTGAGAACTTCACGCTTACGTTTGAAGATGGCAAAGTGGTCGATTTTGAGGCAGAATCCGGAGAAGATACATTAAAGCATCTGCTTGAAACCGACGAAGGAGCAAAACGGCTGGGTGAAGTAGCTCTCGTTCCTAACGAATCGCCCATTTCCCAGTCCGGTCATATTTTCTTTAATACGCTCTATGACGAAAATGCTTCCTGCCACTTAGCTTTAGGGAAAGCCTACCCTACCAATATTAAAGAGGGCTCTTCTATGGATAAAACGGAAATGGATGAACACGGAGTCAACGACAGCCTTGTCCATGAAGATTTCATGATGGGCTCCGCTGAACTCGACATCGACGGTGAAACGCAGGACGGAAGCTTCGAACCTATTTTTCGTAAAGGCTCCTGGGCCATGGAGTTCGAATAACCATTGAACTAGACATTCCCTTAAAAGGAATACCTTAGATAGAAGAAAATAAACCGTAAACCCGGATCATTAATGATTCGGGTTTTTATATTCAGTCTCCAAATGGCGAACTTACCTGCATCCTTTAGCCACACAGAAAAAAACGAGTTTTTCCCTCGCCCTTAACCCAAATAAGAGCCTGACAGACCTTTACTTTAATCCCATATTTATCGTTTGAAAGTGTATCTATCAGCAAGCATTTTTTACATATTGAAGTCATTCATGACAGAGTTTAACAGCTTCGTTACAGTTTGTTTAAATCGAAGTGATTTACGCATGATTTGCTTTTAAATATGGTAAATATAAGGTGACTGACCACGTCTATGACGAGTAGACAGATAAAAAACAATAGTCTATGAAAATAAAGGGTGAATTCAATGAAAAGGGAAGCATATTTTGATAATGCCAAATTATTGCTTATTTTTCTCGTTGTGTTTGGCCATATGATCCAGCCATTCACAGACGGATCTAGACCGATATACACGCTGTATACGTGGATCTATACCTTTCATATGCCTGCATTTATATTCCTGTCCGGCTTTTTTGCCAAGGGATCAGGCCATAAAGATTACATTCTAAAGCTAGCAAGAAAATTAATTCTGCCTTATTTAATCTTTCAATCTGTGTACACGGGCTATTTTTTCCTAATGGGCGATGAAGATTGGCTGAACGGACCGTTTCTGCCGCATTGGTCATTATGGTTCCTATTCAGCTTATTCTGCTGGCATATCCTTCTGTATTGGTTTAAGAAACTCCCGCCGGTTATGGGGATCCTTATTTCCGTAGAAATAGGGCTGATTATCGGCTATGTCAGTGACGTTGGACAATTGTTCAGTCTTTCCCGAACTTTTGTGTTCTTCCCGTTCTTCCTGGCAGGTTACTGGCTGACGAAGGAGCAAGTGCACAAATGGAGGACGACCTGGGTGAAGGAAGCAAGCCTGGTGGTAATGGCTGTGATTGCTGCAGTTATTGCGATTTTTCCGGAATTCAGTTCCGGTTGGCTGCTTGGCTCAAAATCCTACGAAGTGCTTGGCACTCCTGAACTTGGCGGATTGTTCAGACTGGCGGTCTACATTCTGGCTGGATTGATGACCATTAGTATTCTTGCCTGGGTACCGAACAAGGAGTTCCGCTTAAGCCATTTTGGTTCAAGAACTCTTTATGTCTATCTTCTCCATGGGTTCATCATCCAATTCATCAGGCATGAACATTTATTCAAAGTGGATAATATTCTCGACCTTCTCGGACTTGCGATAATGGCGGCAACGATTGTTCTTATTCTGTCGACGAACCCGATCCGCACCTTTACCCAGCCTGTCATTGAAGGGCGCACGAGCCAGCTGCAAAAGTGGTGGGCGAGAATAACCAATAAACAATCTTCTATAGAATCATGACGACAAGAGAACTCCCTCAGCCATGAGCGCTGCTTAAAGAACGGATGACTTTTTAAGTTATGCATAAAAAAAGAAGCCGAATTGAAACGATAATATCGTGCAATTCGGCTTCTTTTATACGATCTCTGTTGAATCCACAATGAGCGATCGGTAGTGACGCCTGAAGAAACAGCGCGAGTCGAAGATCCACTTGGTCAAGTGATCTTCTTGACCAAATTAGCTGAGGCACAGTGCCTGCTTCAAGCATCCACCGACAAGCGATTCGTGAGAATGAACGACAGACATTACAGCATCTATAAATTTTGAAAGAACTTTTTCAGTGGCCACATGTACTATGGGAGGTTCTCTATGTGCGTGAAATGCTGCCGGGTGTTTGGGTGGATGGAAAAAGGGAAATGGTAAACAATAGGTAAGAAGCAAATGAAGGAGGCGTACGTTGATGTCAAAGAAGATCCTTATGATTGTAACAAATGCAGACCAATTGGATTCTGGACATACGACAGGTCTTTGGCTGCAGGAGTTTGTTGAGCCTTCCACTGAATTTAAAGACGCCGGCTTCGAAATTACAGCGGCCAGCCTGAATGGTGGAAAAATTCCGATTGACCCGAACAGCTACAGTAACCGCCTTCCTAAGGTATGGGATGGAGTAATGGAGCCTCTAAAAGATACGAAGGTGCTCAGTAAAATACAGCCTGCCGACTATGATGCTGTTTTTCTATCCGGCGGCCACGGTACAATGGTTGATTTTCCAAACAGCGAAGTGTTAGCTAACGTGCTCCAGCATTTTGCGGACAACCACAAAATCATTGGAGCTGTCTGTCACGGACCGGCCGGTTTTATTGGAGCAGAAAAAAGTGACGGGAAGCCGCTCGTGAATGGCGTTAAGCTGACCGGTTTTACGAATGAAGAGGAAGCAGAAACAGGTTTAACAGACGCTTTGTCTTTTATGCTGGAAGACAAGCTTTCTGAAGCAGGAGCGGAATTTGTTGCCGGGGGAGCTTATCAGGATCATGTAGAGGTGGATGGAAACTTTGTGACAGGACAAAACCCACAGTCGAGCTTAAGCGCAGCACAAGCCGTTGTACGCCTGCTGCAATAGGAAAAAAAGCCGCATAGGAAGAATATTCCTTGCGGCTTTCTGCATGTCTCATTCATTTTCTTGATTAGAATAGCAGGTGAGCAGCTAACGCGATCACTGGAAGCGTAATAATTGTACGCAGAATAAAGATAATAAACAGTTCAAAAATATTCACCGGTACTTTGGAACCGAGAATCAACCCGCCGACTTCAGACATGTAGATGAGCTGCGTCACAGACAAGCATGCAATGACAAATCTGGTCATTTCACTCTCGATTGAGCTCCCGAGAATAGCCGGGAGGAACATGTCCGCAAACCCGACGAGAATCGTTTCTGAAGCTGCTTCAGCTTCGGGAATGTGTAAAAGCTCCAATAAAGGGATGAACGGAATTCCAAGCCACTGGAAAAAAGGAGTGGACGTGGCGATGACGAGCGCAATTGTCCCAAGCGCCATAACGATCGGGGCAACTCCCATCCACATATCCAGAATGTTCTGTGTGCCTTGCTTCAAAAAGCTCGCAAAATTGCTGGAGCTCGCTCCTCTTTCCACCGCTTTTTGATACCCATAACTGAACACGTTATGATGTCCAGGAATGCTTTCGTCGATATCGCCGCCTTCTTCTGTTACATACGTATCTTTTTTACGCGACAGCGGCGGAATTCGTGGCATGATCAAGGCTGCAACAAAACCGGAAGCAACGACGGTAAGGTAAAATGGAACAAACATAGTATCAAGACCTACCTGTTGAATCACAACAAGGCTGAATGTAATCGAAACGACTGAGAAGGTCGTACCAATTACAGCTGCTTCTCTCTTCGTGTAGAAGCCTTCTTCATACTGTTTACTTGTAAGCAAAACGCCGATCGTCCCATCTCCCAGCCACGAAGCAAGCGCATCGATGGAGGAACGTCCAGGGAGTTTAAACAGCGGGCGCATTAACTTTGTGAGCAGGACTCCAAATAATTCAAGCAGTCCATAATCCAATAATAAAGGCAGAAACAGTCCTGCAAATAAAAATACTGCAAACAATACATGAAGCAGGTCACCCAGTAGAAGGCCGCCTACATCATCAGAAATAACAGCCTCCGGTCCAATTTGAAAATAGACCATGATCGCAAAGATCATTCCGAGTACTCTCGTAATGACCCAGACACCGGGAACATCAAGCAGTGACGTGAAAAAAGGCGATCTTTTCACTGCTTCCGGCCGCAGCGCTTTTACAACAAGGGTGCTGATGGCCGTAATCGAGATAATCAACATCATAATTAAGGACAGCTGGTTTGCGAGGACCTCTTCGACCCATCCGGCCAGAATAGCGATCGGAATCGTAACGGATCCATCTTCTGAATTGTAAATGGGAACCATAAATAAAATAATACCGATTAAAGATGGAATAATAAAACGTAAGTGGGAAGAAAGCTTATGCTGCTTAGCTTTCATAAAGCATCTCTCCTGACTGGCGCTAATATTTATACAACGTTCTACATTTTAATACATGTATGTATAAATGCCAAGAATTAATTTCTTCCATAATGGTTTATTCGACTTTTTCTGCAGGAAATCCTTCAATTAAGAACAAGAGAAGCGGGGGAGTGGTGATGAGGAATTTTCCAGTTCCGCACATTCAAATAGAAGATGATGTCCACCAGGAAATAAAAGAAGAGCTGGCGCCGTATATGAAAATTACAGCTGGTTCAGGAGACGGAAGCGTTTTAAAAGAACTCCCAGCATCTAAAGCGCAGATCCCTGTAGTCTGTGTAACGGAAAACCAATGGGAAAGCATCCAACTCCGAAAAGAATTCTTTCGTAAATTATACGTCCTTGCCTATTTTCGCCACGTAGAAAACGCTAAGCAATTATTCGCGTTTCATTCAGAAAACAAGTATCTGCTGATGAGCTATCATTCTTATTTGTTAAAGCAGTTGGGGGCGATTGCAGCCAACCATAAGCAGGAGTCTTTTACAAAAGTAAGAAATACCTATAATGAGAAGCTTGAAGAACTATTAAAATACCCGGCTAAAGCTTCCTCACATGTGAATGTGTGTCAGCATATAGCCGGGTATTTTAAACACGAGCTTACAGAAAACGAGAAAGAAGCACTGAAATCAAAGATGATGGAGTACCTGGATGGAAGTACGTCACTTTCTGTAATCACCGAACAGTTATATTCTTTGGCGGATCGGTATCAGAAAGACTATTTATTACAGCAGACCTATTTTGCACCTTATCCAACGTACCTTGTTACTATTTGATCTACCGAACGTCCATAACCTTCGCCAAACATATTTAAATGCACAAGCAGATAGAACAGCTGATATAGTGGCTTAATGTCTTCATAATGTGGCGGCAGCGGACTGGTTTCCTCGTAGGTTTTATAAAAGGAGGAAGGAAACCCGCCAAATAGCTCTGTAAAAGCTAATTCAAAGGCAGGATCACCATATAGTACAGAAGGATCGATTAAATAAGGTCCATCCGGTCCTGTCATCCAGTTGCCTCCCCACAGATCGCCATGCAGTAACGCCGGCTTTGGCTCGTGGGTAATCCACTCCTCAAGTCTGCTGATTACTGTTTCCAGCTTTGAACGTCTGCTGCCAGCCATTCGGTCTTTAGCTATAGCTGTGGTAAGCTGAGGCTTTAAGCGGAATTCACGGTAATAGTCAAGCCAGCTTGAACACCACTCATTTGGCTGTTCGAGGGTGCCGACAAATGTAGATTCCCCAAGACCGAATTCATTTGCCTGCTGCTGGTGAAGGCGGGCAAGCTCATGTCCAAGCCTCTCGCCATCAGCCGACTGGCTTCCGCCTTCAATCCAGTCCATCACGAGCACAGCTTGTTCTCCGTTTTCCGGCTCGTCATAGTAATGAACCTTTGGGACATGAATGGTATTCGTTTCCTTGATAAGAGACAAACCGTAAGCTTCTGCCCTGAAAAAATGGGCAGGGACGTGTTCATTGCCTTTAATAAAATATTCTTCAGCTTGGGTCTGTACATAGTAAGCACGATTAATATCTCCGCCGCTCACCTGCTCTACAGCTGTGATGGGAGAGTGGTCTCCTAGATGATCGAGTGCACGTTCTATCGCTTCCTTCATAGTTCCTCCTTTTATCCTTAGTGCGAAATTCAACCAGAATCTTTAACCGCTTCCCGTAAATCAAGTGATAATCGTCTTAATGGAAAGAAGAGCCGGGTCGGTCCCAGACTTTTTCATAGGCAAAAATTTTATTCACTTCTATAAAACCCAACTGTTTATAAAGCTGTTCTGCTTGTTCATTTAACGTCCGTACGGAGATTGTGACAACCTCCAGTTTATGAATTTCCATTGCATATTGCAGGGCATGCTCAATCAATTTGCTGCCGATTCCTTTGCCGCGGTGGGCTTTGGCTACGTTGACAAAACAAATCTCTCCTTCTTCTTCAGCCAGGATTGTTTCAAAGTAAACATATCCCATAAGTTCACCGTTTTGTTGATATCCCCATAGGTTATTAGCAGCCTGCTGACTGTAATTCATGATTTCATCTGCCGAATAATAGGCTCCTTCAGGATGAAGCTCCTTGAGGCGGGGGAGATCTTCAGGCTGTAACGGCACAATAGCAGGACTTCCTTCATGGCTGGGGGAGTAATGCTCTTTATGAAGGGCAAGTGTTTTTTCAACATTATAAAGGCTGAAATTGTGTCGCTCGGTAAAAGCGACCAGTGCATGATTGGCTTCAAAACAAGCGACCTTTACGGCCTTGAAATGGAGCTGAATCGTTAAGGAAGCTTTGTCCCACAATTGTTCTATGACGGCTTCCTCATCTTCTAGAGCGAAAGGCCCAAGGAGACGGCAGAGATTCTGCTCAAAAAAAGGCAGGATGCCGAGAAAGCCGATCATATCTCCTTCATCGTTCCATGCTACATAAGCAAGAGGCTCCTGGAATTGAGTGAGTGTCCAGATTTGTTCGAAAATTTCGTTTGGATCAGACGCAAGCCAAGCAACAAAATGCTTATCCTGAGCATTCATATCATGAAGCCATTGCGCAGTTTTATGTAAATTCTTTACTTTCAGTTCAGTCACGTTCATTTGATCACCTTCTCCTTCTAATCAAAGCATGCCACAGACTGCCTTTACTTCTCAACTAAATAGATAGTTGTACGGATTTTTTAAAAAAATCAGGGGAGAATGATTGAAAGGAGGCAAGCGGGGTAATAGGAATAAAAAAAGTATTAGGATTGGTGGACGTCTATGGGGAATCGACGTATGAAATACATATCGATCTATCGGATTACGGTAATCGTTTGGATGGCGGCAAAGTTTTTACTGCAAATCTTCTGGTTTCAAACCAGGCACCGGATGTGGGATCAGGAAACGAAGCGGGCATGGAAGGAACTGTTGGAAAAACAAGCCCGTGAATACAGGGAAAAGGCTATTCTGCTTGGCGGTTTGCTGATTAAATTCGGCCAGTTCCTAAGCTCACGGGGAGATTTACTGCCTCAGTCGTTTATCGAGGAGCTGGAGGGATTGGTGGACCGTGTAGAACCGACACCTTTTCGATATTCGCGAAGAATTATCGAAAAAGAATGGAAGGCACCGCTCGACCACTTTCTTTCTCACATTGATGAACAGGCGGTAGCTTCAGCGTCAATTGGCGAAGTCTATAAAGCTTTTCTCAAAGATGGGACTCCGGTTGCGGTGAAAGTGCAGCGCTACCGGGTCAACGATATATTCAAAATGGATTTTAAGGCGCTTCGAATTGTGTTCTGGATGCTTTCCCGCTTCACCCGTTATGGAAAAAAAGCCGATTTAAAGGCCCTTTACCGGGAAGTAGTCCTTGTGATTAGTAACGAGCTTGACTTCACGATGGAACTGAAAAACGGCTTGCATTTCAAAAGCCGGTTTCAAGATTTTCCTTCCTTGTATATCCCGGACTATTACGAGGATCTTTCGACCAATCGGGTGCTCGTCATGGAATGGATTGAAGGGACAAAAATTACGGATTTATCCTTTATTCATAATCACGGAATTAATCGCGAGCAATTAGCCAAAACGCTGTTTGATTTAGGGATTGATCAGTTTCTTTATGCAGGCATGTTTCACGCGGATCCCCATGCGGGAAATTTAATGCTGAAGTCTGACGGTACCCTTGTGTTGATTGATTTCGGGATGGTAGGGGAAGTACGTAATGAAGATGTTCATTCGCTTAGGAAAATGATTCAGGGATTTATCCTGGATGACTATGACAAAGTAATTGAGGCTTTGCGGGAAATGGAATTTTTACTGGAGCATGCCGATACCGAACATATGAAAAAATTACTCAAACAAACGACAACGATGTATTTGGAAGGGAATTTTGACAAGCTGGATGCGCATATGATGAATGATATCCTGAATGAAATGCAGGAATTTGTCAAAGAACAGCCAATCCAGCTGCCTGCTGATTATGCTTTTCTTGGCAGAGCGACCTCCATTATTATCGGAGTGCTGACGACGATCTATCCGAAGGTGGATTTAATTCAGTGGGGGAGACCGGTCATGAAGGAATGGATGGCCGGCGAGGATTCTGCGTATGCCTTATACAAGAATATAGCCAAAGAAACCGCACGTCCGTTGCTGTCTCTTCCACGTGCCCTTGTGAATTATTTGGAAGATGGGGATAAACAGCGGAAAGCCGAGCAGGTCCGCCAGAGTCATCAACTTTATCATCAGTTTTATTTATTTTATTCGCTGTTGTTTTTTGTCATTTTTGCAGCTGGAGGAGTGTTAACGGGTCTTTCAGTCATGGAAGTCGTTTTCTTCCCTGTCTGGATCGGGGAAGCAGCGGCCGGTGTTGGAGCAGCAGGCTGGCTTTTTTTCATGATCAGCCACTTTCGCTTATTAAAAAAATATCATCAAAACAGGAGGAATGAACGATGAGTGAACTGTTGAAGAAAGGGTTCTATTTAGGTCTTGGTGCGGCTGTGAGCGGTAAAGAAAAGTTTGAAAAGATGGTCAATGATATGGTTTCAAAAGGGGAGATGACTCCTTCACAAGCTAAGTCCATTATTAACACGTGGATCTCCAAAGGAGAGAGTGTTGACAAGGATTGGAACGGCCAGGCGAAATCGAAGCTGCAAAACCGGATGAAATCGTTAGGTTTTGTCACGAGGGAAGAATATGAAACGCTGGAAGCAAGAATTGAAAAACTGGAAAATCGACCGTGAATAAGCTTTTCTACTAACCATAAAAAACAAAAAAGGGTCTGGGACATAAGCTTTTCAGCAATGATAAAATCCGAATGAAGGTGAATTTCTTATGAATAGTTCACCATCGTTCGGATTTTTTGTAAATTAACGCCACAATTATTTCCTGTCATTTCAGTGAACTATTGTCTTATTAAACGGAGAAATGGGTCTCTGTAGTTCGGTTTACGCAGGTGAAAGCGAAGCATGGAATAGATAGAGGACCATGCCAGCGTAGGAAATACACGGACCTACGTCCTGTAGGCCCGCGAAAAGCAGAGTGTATTTCCGAACCGGCTATTTCAGCATCTAAATCATGCACTTATATTTTGAGGAAGGGTTTCTTCGAGATGAGGAGCATCTACTTCCACATCTTCTTCTGAAAGCTTGAATCTTTGTAAAAGCTCTTCCAAACGATCAGACATGTCAGCCAACTCTTTGGCATGACTGGCGATTTGTTCCATGGAGCTGTTCGTCTGCTGAACGGAAGCGGTCGTTTGTTCGACCCCTGCCGCAGCTTCCTGGGAACTGGAGGCTACATTCTCAATGGATTGATTCATGTCTTTCGTATGAACTTCAATATCATTGATATTGTTTGAAATGCCGTTGATTCCCTCCACCATAAACTGGATAGAATTCTGGATGGATTGGAAGGTTGAGCCTGTCGATTCAATTTGCCGGCTGCCTTCTTCCACTTTTTCGAAACCATTTTCGAGTGAAGACGAAACTTCTTTTGATTCGGACTGAATGGTCGTTACCATCGTTGTGATTTCGCCTACAGACCGGGATACTTGTTCTGCGAGCTTTCTTACTTCATCAGCAACGACAGCAAAACCTTTGCCGTGTTCCCCGGCCCGGGCAGCTTCAATCGCAGCATTTAAAGCCAGCAGATTAGTTTGTTCAGCAATATCTTGAATGACGTGGATCAGCTTTGTAATTTCTTTTGACTGATGATCGAGATTGTGAACTTTTCCTACCGCAGCTTCCATCAGCTGGTGAATAGCGTTCATTTGCGATACAGATGTATCCATTAATTCCTGGCCATTATTGCTCAGCTCAAGAACGTGACTGGAGTCTTCGGAAACTTTGACTCCAGCTCGGTTGGCAGCAGCAATTTTATTCGTTAGTTTCTCCATAATTTCAGCGAGGGAAGAAGCATCGCCCGCCTGCTGCTCTGAGGATGAAGAAAGCTGTTCCATTGTAGATGCCACCTGTGAAGATGCTTCCTGGACCTCATAAGAAGACTGCTTCAGCTCATTGCTTTGGCTCTGCACTTTGCCGGAAAGGGCGGAGACTTCTCTGAGGAGCTCCTCCAAGCTTGCCTTCATCACATTCGTGGATGCCCCAAGCTGGCCGATTTCATCTTTGCTGTCATAATCAAATGGTGCATGGTAAAGTTCACCGTCAGCAATTTGATCAGCTGAAGCGACAAGCTGCCGCATTCTTTTCTTTACTAAACGGTTCACAAACAGCATGATAGCTGCCCCTGCAAGGATGGCGATGATCGTGGAGATGATTAGGATGAGAACGGTCGCAGCCATGTCATCCTCTGCTTGTTTCACAGAATCAGCCATTTGGCTCTGTGCTTCATTTTGAAGCTTGTCTAATTCTTCAACAAGATCGCGCCTTAGCCCTTGAGTCTTTGTTCTTAACGTATTAATCTTTTCAGTATTGCTCACGTTGCCGACCATTTCCTTTAAGAACAAGTCGTTTACCTGCTGATCCAGCTCCTTGATGGAAGCAAGGCTTCTGCCCATGTCTGTCTCAGCGAACTGCTCGTCATATTTCTTCAGCAGTTTATCAAACTCAGCCTGGTTTTCCTGAAATTCCTCAATATAAGTGCGTCGTGGTTCACGGACGTAGTCTGCAATCCGGATATCCTTCGTACGCGCAAGAGAAGCAAGCTCGCCTGCATCAATAGCTGTAGTCCCTCGTGTATCCAGCATTTGTACATCATCCTTGGCCATTTCCAATTGCATAAATACGAAAATAATAGCGATGACAAACAGCACTACCGTTGCGATAAATGCTGTTCCGTATTTCCACCCAATGCTAAGATTTTTCCACATAATTCTCCCCTAATCTTTGAAAGCATAGTCTACATTTCTCTATTCTATTTATCGACCAAAAATTTCAATTCTTTACAACGTTTCAAAGCTGGGAAAAAGGGCTAATTAACTATAGAGAAATAATCACAAACTGACGAAGGGGTTGCCGTAGAATGAGATGCCTTCGATTCGTGCCGCTTATCGTGCTTGTAACACTTCTGAGCGGCTGCCAAATACGTGTGTTGAATCCGGCTAGTGATACCGCACAAACCCAGTCTAATCTCATTTACTTAAGCTTTGGACTAATGATGCTTGTATTAATTGTGGTCATTATTTTATTTACGCGTTTTGTTTATAAATACCGGGAAACGGGAGAAAGAATAGGCTGCATACCCGGAGATAAAAAAGAGAACAAACTGTATGAAATCATATGGACGGTACTCCCTGTACTTTTGCTGGTTGTTCTTGCGGTCCCAACGGTGAAAGCAACCTACGACCTTACGTATAAATCAGCGGCCGGGGAAGGATTTAAACAGGATGCGGTCAATGTTCAAGTAGAAGCCCGGCAGTTTGCCTGGACATTTACATATGAAAATGGGAAAAAGTCACACACTGAGCTTGTCCTCCCTGTAGATAAAAAAGCAGCATTGACGATTTCCTCTGTCGACGTGGTTCATTCCTTTTGGGTGCCGAGGCTCGGCGGAAAGATGGACGCGATTCCCGGCAAAAAAACACACTTAGCCTTCGTTCCAAATAAACAAGGGACGTATCAAGGGAAATGTGCGGAGTTCTGTGGATCCGGGCACGCAACGATGCGTTTTAAAGCCCGGGTTGTCAGTGAAGATGAATACGAAAAATGGCTGAGAACAGAGGGGGAATGAACGATGCATATACCTAAGGTTGGATTTGTGCCTTCAGATATTATTTTTTCCTGGATTGTGATGATACTTGGAAGCGCAGTTCTCTTGTGGTTGCTTACGAAAAATAATGTATGGCCGGTCATCTTTGACTATTTAAGGACGACCAACCACAGAAAAATCGGTACCATGTACATTCTCTTATGTACGCTGTTTTTCTTCAGGGCAGGTATGGATGCCATGATTATCCGAACACAGCTTGCCGTACCGGATAATGAATTCTGGGTCTTTCAAGCAGATAAATACAATGAAGTCTTCACTACCCACGGCACTGCCATGATCTTCTTTGTGGCCACTCCCTTCCTGCTGGGGCTGATGAATGTGGCTGTTCCGCTGCAAATCGGTGCAAACGATCTTGCCTTTCCATTTTTAAATGCCGTCAGTTTCTGGCTGTTTGCATCCGGGGCGATCATCTTTAATATCGCCTTTTTCATGAATGCCGCTCCAAATGCCGGCTGGACCGCGTACACGCCGCTTTCCAACGATTCATTTACAACCGGAGTGAACAACAATTATTACATATTCGCCCTGCAGGTAGGGGGACTCGGGACGATCTTAACGGCGCTTAATATGATTGTTACGATCATCAGGCTGAGAGCTCCGGGAATGAAATGGACACGCCTGCCACTGTTTTCCTGGTCGGCTCTTATTACAAGTGTCCTCATCATGATTGCCTTTCCCGTTTTGACGATCGCTCTAGCGCTCTTGATGTTTGACCGCTACTTCGGTACTTCCTTTTTTTCCGGAGGAATGGGGTCGACGATTTACTGGCAGCACTTGTTCTGGATTTTCGGCCATCCAGAAGTGTACATTCTCATTCTGCCAGCCTTCGGGGTTTTTTCGGATGTCATTTCTACTTTTTCAAAAAAGCGGGTATATGGGTATACATCGATGGTTTTTGCGCTTGCGATTATAGGTCTTTTAGGTTTTATGGTATGGGCGCACCATATGTTTACCGTAGGCTTAGGAGCTTTCGCTAATACGTTCTTTGCCATTACGACGATGATGATTGCCGTCCCAACCGGAGTGAAAATATTCAACTGGCTGTTTACGATGAGGGACGGGGTCATCCGGATGTCGACGCCTATGCTGTTTGCCTTGGGATTCATCCCTACGTTTGTCATGGGCGGAGTAACCGGTGTCATGCTTGCTTCTGCTGCTGCGGACTTTCAATATCATGATACTTATTTTGTCGTTGCACACTTTCACTACGTCATGGTCGGAGGGACGATTATGGGGGTCTTTGCCGGCATTTACTATTGGTATCCGAAGATGACTGGAAAAATGCTTAACGAAAAATTAGGCAAGTGGCACTTCTGGCTGTTTTTAATTGGCTTTCACGTCACTTTTCTGCCGCAGCATTTTGCCGGACTGAATGGCATGCCGCGGCGGGTGTTCACCTATACCCCTGAAGACGATATCTTTATCTACAACTTCATAAGTACAATTGGAGCCTACATTATGGCGTTCAGCATGCTGTTTTTCGTTTGGAATATTTACAAAACCCAGCGCTGCGGAACTAAGGTAGTGGGCGATCCTTGGGACGGGCGCACCTTGGAATGGTCCGTCGCATCGCCGCCACCGGAGCATCCTTTTGACCCGATGCCGCAGGTGAGCTCCATTGATAATTTCTGGTACCACAAATTGAACAAGGTTCCTTTAAAAACAGCGGAACATCCGCGTCCTTCGCCGATCTCAGTAGAAACGTACAAGCCGGTTCTCATTGGATTGACGATGATTTTGTTCAGCATTGCCTTTGTTTACAGTTGGTTTTGGCTTGTTGTGATCTTAGGAGCTGTCAGTCTCGCATTCTTCGTTATCAGGACGTTTACAGATGAGAGAAAGCCCGTGTATGAGAAGGAGGAAGAATCATGAAGCAGCTCGCGTCTGAAGCTTTATTTCAGGATAAACGGCTAGGATTCTTCCTCTATCTTGCCGTTGAAGCGATTATGTTTTCCACTCTATTTGCTACGTATGTCATTTTTACTCCAGGAAAGAGCGGAGCGACGCCTACGGAGGTTTTCGAGCTGCGAGAAGTCATTCTTACTTCCGCATGCCTGCTTCCAAGTAGTGCGACACTGTTAATCTCTGAAAGCGGCTTAAAGGATGGGAAGCGGTGGAAGATCTGGCTTGGGCTTGCTATGACCTTTATCCTTGGCGCTGTCTTTCTTGGACTGGAAGTTCATGAATTTTATAAATATGCCCATGACGGCTACACGATCAGCATGAATAATTTTCTTGCTTCCTTTTATGTGCTCGTTGGGCTTCATGCTTCCCACGTCACCTTCGGCCTGGTGTGGATGATTTTATTAATGCTTCAATTCAGGCAGAAGCTTCCGCGTGCTTTGTTTGTGGAAAAGCATAAGATCTTTAATTACTACTGGCACTTTGTAGATGTCATCTGGGTGTTTATCGTATTGATTGTTTATAGTCCATATGTATTCTAGGAGGTTCTTTACATGGTACAAACAACTTTAATGACCTTAGTCACTCTTTTATTAATTCTTGTGATCGTTGTTCCTCTGATCCTTGTTCTGCGCTTGTATTTTCACGATAAGCAGCAGAGAGAGCATTCGGTTCTGCGCAACTTTCCGGTTTTAGGTAAAGCAAGATACATCCTTGAGAAAATGGGGCCGGAGCTCAGACAGTATTTGTTTAATAATGATAACGAGGGGAAGCCATTCACCCGGAGGGAATTTGTCTTCGTTAACGTAGCGGGCAAATACAACAGCCGGATGATTGGGTATGGTTCTGAGCGTGATTTTGAAAAAGACGGCTATTACGTATCCAATTCCATGTTCCCGACGCACAGGGAAGAATTAAAAATTCTCCAGGAGCCAAAAGTAAAAACAAAGCTCTATCAAGTGGATGAAGATAAATTATTCGCCCGGAAAGAACACAGGGAAGATGCGGAAATTGATCCCTATCTGCTCACGGAAGAGAATCGGATAACTCTCGGTAAGGATACCGTGAGACATCCCTTTACGGTAAGCGGGCTGATCGGGCAGTCTGCCATGAGTTTCGGCTCTTTAGGCGACCATGCGATCACCGCTCTGTCTAAAGGATTAGGCATGGCAGGAGGGACGTGGATGAACACAGGCGAAGGCAGTCTCTCGCCCTACCATCTCAAGGGAGGTGTCGATGTCATCATGCAAATTGGCCCTGGGCTGTTTGGGGTGCGGACAAAGGATGGAGAGTTCTCCTGGGAAGAATTTAAGCAGAAATCGGAGATTGAGCAAGTCAAAGCCTTTGAGCTTAAGCTTGGTCAAGGAGCCAAAACCCGCGGCGGCCATGTTGATGGAAAAAAGGTCACCGAAGAAATTGCCGAGATCCGGGATGTAGAGCCCTATCAGGATATTGACAGCCCGAATCGGTTCCGCCAGTTTGATTCCGTAAAGGAAATGCTCACGTTTATCCAGGAGCTTCGTGAAGTGGGCGGCAAGCCGGTAGGGATCAAAATTGTCGTCGGCAATGAGGAAGAAGTGGAAAATATGATAAGGGTGATGAGCGAAGAGCAGTTGGTCCCTGATTTCATCACAGTAGATGGAGGCAATGGAGGGACGGGCGCGTCTTATTTTGAGCTTGCTTCCGGCGTCGGACTCCCGACCTTTGCAGCGCTGCCGCTCGTGCACGACTTGCTCTGTAAGTATGATCTGCGCGAGCGCACTCACATCATTGCTTCCGGACAGCTTATTACTCCTGACAAAATAGCAATGGCGCTTGCCCTCGGGGCGGATATGGTAAATATCGCCCGCGGATTTATGATGACTGTCGGCTGCATCATGGCTGAAGTGTGCCATACGAATAACTGCCCGGTCGGCGTTGCTACCACGGACCCAGATCTGCAGAAGGCACTGGATATCGAAGAAAAGAAATACCGCACCTGCAACTATGTCGTCTCTTTACGTGAAGGGTTGTTTAATATGGCGGCTGCGGCAGGGATCGACAGTCCCACTAAATTTGAACGCAAGCATATCCGCTATAAAGAAGCCTTGAGTAAAGTGTTAACCTTTGAGGAGCACAACAAAAAAGCGGTCCATTAACGACCGCTGAAAAGATTCTTCTCCAACCGTATTTCATCGCTGATAGGAATCCCATTAGCAGCTATAAGAGGGATGGAAGGCTTTCGTCTTCTCGCCTCTCTTACAGCATCTGGGGAAACCTGGGTGATTCGGTAGCCTCTTTTTTGATAGAAAGCCAACGCACGGATGTTGTCATTAGTTGTCGTCAGCTGTACAAGCTCTACTCCGCGAACCTCTGCTTCCGATTCTACAAGCCTCAAAAGCTCGCTTCCAATGCCTGATCCTTCCTGAAGACTATCGAGGGACACGATCTCCAAGCTGCCGCGAGTCTCCTTGAATGTCACCAGCCCGATCAGGTCCTCGTTTATAGTTTGACAGGAAAACCCTTCCAACTCGCGAAGCTGATAAGTCTCCTGAGCCGTAAGCATCTCCAGGCTTCCCCATTGCTCTATAAAAAAAGCATTGAGTTTTTCTTCAGATACGTGTGAAATGGGCAGGTAGTTCAATTTCCGTCCCCTCCTATATAAACGACCAATTTTCCGGCTTTACTGGATTTGAGAAAACCCGTTTGGCTGCTTCGACCCGCTCCCCGGAAGCCTCAGCTTTACCTAGGAACAGCAGCTCCTCTAACGTGACACATCCCATGAAAAGAGAAGAAAGTTCGGCTACATCGAGTTTTATAGATGCATCAGCTTCGTATCCTTCAACGAATTGGGTGCCTGAACCGGAGAAGTGCACGGCGTAATCCGATGGTTTCTCATCCATAAACGAATCAGAGACTTCAAAGGCGATGGTTAAATCGTCTGTGCTGAATGAATAATCTTTCAAGTAGTTCAGAAACAAAGGAAAGTCGACAATGCGGTACATGACTCCTGTTCCTCTGCGGTGGGTTTCATGGTAAATGTTAAAGATCAGGTCATGGTTCGTACGGCGGGGATCATCCAGTAAAAATGCAAACGTGTCATGAAAAGTCGGAAAGACAATATTTTTTACCTGGTCCTTCTGGTTATGAAGGAAATTAATCAACGCTTGAAAGGCTTCTGTTGAGTTGGCACACCAGTTGGTCACATGAAGGTTGTGCTGCAGGAAAGAGTCTCCATGCGCCTGCTTCATTTGAAAACTCATGTATCCTTCTAGTTCGCCAGCTAAATAAACACCGATGGTCTCGGTATCCTCCATTTTAAGAAACCGAAATTCATAGTCCTGCTTATGGCAGGCGCCGTGTGTGCTTTCTGCCCATCTTTTATAGCAGTCTTTGACTCGGGGGAGGTCTTTGTCAGATAATGCTGCTGCTCGTTCAGCATCCTTGAAGAAAGGAAGCTGTGCAGGAGCGAAGTGAAAGACATTCAGCTGTGGACCGAATCCAAACCCCATTCGTCGGTAAAAGTCTGGTTTGAAAGGGTAGAGGTGAGTGAGTGGGCAGTTTTTATCAACCGCCTCTTTTAGAAAATGCTGAAGCAGCTGCTTCGCAAGTCCTTGTTTTTTATAGGGGAGGTCGACGGCTACGGTTCCGATGCCGAGCGTCGGAATTGTCCGGCCATAAACGTTCATCGGGAGGGAGTAATGGATGCTCCCCCGGCCAGTTTGTTTTCGTCATAAATCCCAAAGTGTGCAACGTTTGGTTCTTTGTCCATTGTTTGGCGGTGCTCCGTGTAGCGCTTTTTCGCTTCTTTTGATGTCAGTTTCATGCCGGGATAGCAATGGCTCGATATTTCGGTAAAAGGTTCAAATGCGTTCATTCTTCGTATTTGCATTCAATCATCTCCTCTTCAGGCATCTGCTATTTTATTGTAGTCAAACGAAGGAAGAATAGAAACCGATTTTATTCAAGAGGATGGAAAGGAAGGATAAGAATTCAAGCTTTAAGGGGATCGGTTTTGTTGTAAATAAATTGAAATTTCTGAATGCATCTCGTCTCTTTACATAATCTATGGTATGCTGAGGAATATTTAAAAGGAAGTTTGAAAGGAGATGAGAAGGATATGGCAAGAGAAAAGTGGGGCTCCAAGCTTGGATTTATGCTGGCTGCAATGGGGTCTGCTGTCGGACTGGGCAATATTTGGCGTTTCTCTTTCGTAGCGGGCAACAATGGAGGAGGCGCCTTTTTACTCTTATATTTACTATGTGTCATTATTATCGGAGTACCCCTATTATTAACGGAAGTAAGTATCGGACGCAAGGCAGAAAGCGACGTCGTCGGCTCATTTAAAAAACTCTCGCCTGGAACGCCATGGTTTTTAACCGGTTTTTTTGGCGTATTGAGTGCTTTTCTAATTTTAAGTTTTTATGCGGTAGTCGCCGGCTGGTCGATTTATTATTTCTGGGAATATGTGAGCGGCCAGTTTTTCGTAGAACCAGCGGAAGGGTATGCCGGGGCATTTGGAGGATTTACGGCTCATGCGTGGCATCCGCTTTTATGGACAGCGCTTTTTATGATTTTGACGATTGTCATTGTCTACAGTGGAGTGAAAAAAGGAATTGAGGCTGCGAATAAAATATTTATGCCGCTTCTTGCTATCATATTAATTATACTGGCATTTTACAGCATATCTTTGGAAGGTGCTGTAGAAGGTGTGCGATTTTTATTTCAACCGAATTGGGAGGCGCTTAAAGAGCCGTCGATCTATATTGCGGCCCTCGGCCAGGCCTTTTTCTCCTTAAGCTTAGGAATGGGGGCTATGCTCACGTACGGAAGCTATTTGACGAAAGAGAATAAACTGCCGAGCGCTGCGCTTGGGATCGGGCTTATGGATACCTTCTTTGCGGTTATTTCCGGTCTTGTCATCTTTCCGGCCGTCTTTGCCTTTGGAATTGATCCGAGTTCAGGGCCGCCGCTTGTTTTTATTACTTTGCCGAGTATTTTTGAGCAAATGCCGATGGGCGGCATCATTGGCATCGTATTCTTTTTTGCTCTTATTCTGGCAGCCTTATCGTCTTCTGTATCGATTCTCGAAGTTCCCACGGCCTACTTTATGCGGGTTTTCCATTGGTCACGCCGGTTTACGAGTATATTGATGGGAACGATTATGTTTGCACTTGGGATTACCGTATCGCTGGGATTTGGCATGTGGGCAGATGTGACACCGATTGGGGAGCGGAATATTCTGGATTCCATGGACTATGTCGCTTCTAATATTCTGCTTCCGCTTGGCGGTCTAGCTATGGCGCTTTTTGCCGGCTGGTATTTCAAGAAATCAGAAGCACTTGAGGCAACTGATTTAACTCACTCAGCGATTATAGGAAATATTTGGTACACGATCGTGAAATTTTTGGCACCAATCATCATTGTGCTCATCTTTTTAAATAAGCTGGGAGTCATTTAATTAGATTACGAGTGAATGTTTTGTCCTTTAAGACGGTTCTCACAGGTGGCGACAAAAGCTTGTCAGCCCATCGAACATCCGAATGATGGTGAATTCTGATTAGATTTCACCATCGTTCGGAATTTTTTATGTGGAGGAACACATTTGTCTGGTCAGGTGGAAATATGGATGCTACAGCAGATGTTTTTTTAATCATTTTATGAACATTCACGTAAAGAAAAGACAACTTTTAGCAGAACGTGTTAAACTACGACAGAAGCATAAGTTTAGTAAAAGGAGTTTCTTCAATGGCGATTTCGAATAAAACTGTACTTATGACAATGTCGAATGAAATACAGGAAGCCATGCTGAATCAAAGCGATGAGCAGAAAGTGCGGGAGCACGTCCGCTCCATCCGTCTGCTTGCCGATTTACTGCTGGAGCATGAACGGAGTGAGGCAGGTATTCCGGCAGCTTCATCAAAAGAGAATGGATCCTACCAGGAGCCTACGGCTGAGGAAATTCGTAAGATGATGGGGACAGACAAAGCAGAAGAGAAGTCATCCAAACCGGACCAATTGGATGAAGATGATGCCAATGGCTCATCCATCTTTGATTTTTAACAGAGGAGGAAAACGATGAAGATCTTATTAATTATAGCCGCTCTGAATGGTTTGCTAGCCGTGGCACTCGGCGCCTTTGGGGCTCATGGTCTTGAAGGGAAGATTTCTGAAAAAAATCTCGACACGTGGGGCAAAGCGGTCGACTATCAAATGTTTCATACAATGGCCCTGTTTGCGACTGCTCTATTAATGGGTAAAATTCAATCCGGTCTCATGACTGGAGCAGGGTGGGCATTTATCATCGGCATCCTTTTGTTTTCCGGAAGCTTGTACATTTACGCACCTACAGGTATCAAAACCTTTGCCATGATCACGCCTCTTGGAGGCGTAGCTTTTCTCGTGGGCTGGATTTTGCTCGGCTATGCCATTATTAAATTTCTATAAATAAAAGAAAACTGGCTTTGAGACTTAATCTCGAAGCCAGTTTTTTTCGTTATACTAAAAGTAGAGAATCGTTGTAAACAACAGGATAAGCAGGGCGCGCAGCAGTTGAATAATAAAGAATGCTTTTTGCTGTTTTTTTAGTTCGATCAGGGCTTCAAATAGAAAGCTCGCGGCTAATACATAGAACATAAGTAGAATAATCCACTGATTTTGGAGCTGGAACAAGCCGATGATGGCAAGAATGACAGCTACTAAAAGAGTACCTAATTGGGCATGCTGGTAGTTCTCATAAGGATGTCTCATAGGTTCACCCTTTTCTATTTAATAATAAAAGTACAAAAACCCGCTGGTGAAGGAGCGGGTTTCCAGTGCAAGGATTTGGTTAGCGCGGGGAGTATTGAGCCATTCCAGGATTGTTTCCATATGGATAGTTGTATTCAATTTCCTCATCGAATGTAATGTAATCTAAGTAAACCATAAGCAGCAGGTAACGTCTTCCGGTCTCAGGATCACTGAGGATGATATGGTCACGACCGGCTGCTTCGATCTGGCCTTTAAATACTTTATCCGTCCATTTTTCGCTGCCTTCGAAGGTCATGTACACGGTTGCTACTTTTCCTTGGTTGAGACGGAGGATGTTTTCCACATAGGACTGCTCTGATGGAAGCATGCCTGAAGGGTTAACTCCAGTAGATTGTCCGCCTACCATTTGACCTTGCTGGTAAGGGTTCCCTTGTGGGGCAGATGGATAGTACTGGAGATAAGGATTAGACGGATAGTACGGATTTGGATTTTGGCCATACATCCCTTGACCAGACGGCTGTTTCTGTTGTGCCAATTGAATCACTCCTCATTCAAATTAATAGACTCGCGGACAATCGGACTGTACAGGCGCATAGAAGCAGTGAGATTTATACCTCCCGACATTCCACTGTCCATACCATTGAGCAGGGCAGCTGCCTTGAGGTTTAAAGAACCAGAGAGAATTGGAGGCAGGATGATAACGCTTGCCGTTAATATTTTTTCGGGCCAGCCGCTTTTCCTGCGAGCGGGCTCTTTGGTAAAAATATCCCTTCTGTGTTGCTTCAAACCCTCCTGGACTCTGGTAGACCATCTGCCTGATTGTATCGATGTCTTTAAAGTCCAGGCACTGGGCCCGGACACGGTTCACTCCGGTATTACCGACCATAAGCATGCCAAGTTTTCCTTCGCCTTCCGCTTCTGCTCTCATTAAGCGGGCCAAAAGGTTCACATCTGCCTCGTTGTAGGATATAACAGCCATGCTGTCACCTCACTTTGTACAGCCATCAAAGGTTGTTCTCTAAACTATATGTAAGCCTACCTGATAGTTATGAATAAAAATTTAGAGGATGACCCACATGGGTCATCCTCTAAGAGATGGTATAAAATTTAGATATGGAGAAATTGGGGAATGGCTTCCGGTTTAAGCAGGTTCCCTACATAAAAGGAGCCAAAATCTCCATAACGCGAGGTGACTTCGTCAAATCGCATTTCGTACACGAGCTTCTTAAACTGGAGAACATCGTGAGCAAATAAAGTCACGCCCCATTCCCAGTCGTCAAAGCCGATAGAACCGGTAATAATCTGGCGGATTTTGCCTGCGTATTGCCGGCCGGTCATGCCATGTGCATACATCAGCTTGGCGCGATCGTCTTTTTCAAGTACATACCAATTATCATTTCCTTGTCTGCGCTTGTCCATCGGGTAAAAGCAGATATGGTTCCATTTCGGAAGAATCGGCTTCAAGCGTGCTTGAATTTCTGGATCTTCTTCATTGGCATTTCCCATGTAATTGGATAATTCGACAACCGATACATAGGAATAAGCAGGCGTCGTGAATTCAGCCAGCTTTGTCTTGTTAAAAGCGGTTTCGATTTCATTTAATTCCTCCATCGTAGGGCGAAGGATCATCATCATAAAATCCGCTTTCTGGCCGACTATCGTATATAAGGCATGGCTGCCTTGCTTGGACTGCTCCGTATCTTCCCATTTTCCAACTAATTCACGAAATTCATGGATCGCCTGCTCACGTTCTTCACTGCTGGCATATTTCCAGGTCGTCCAATCAATCGAACGGAAGTCATGCAGACAATACCATCCATCCATCGTTACAACTGCTTCTGGCATGGCGTGATCGCTCCTTTATCACTAAACTTTTTCCATTTTCAATATAACATAGTTGTGAAAATAGAGCAGTTCAGCCAATTTGAAAGTATTGTGAACAATTTTTTAGGGTAAAGTGAAAATGAAATCGCTTAACGTGAAATTTTTGGTTCGAAGGACTTTTCATTGAACACAAAAGGTCTTATTATATAGTACACAATAGTAAATTGGAGGGAAACCTATGAGCAGCTTATTTGATACGCTGAAGGCCAAAATCAACAATCAAGGCAAGAGAGTCGTATTCCCTGAAGGTTTAGATGAACGAATCCTCACTGCTGTAAGTAAACTTGGTGCAGAAGGCTTAGTGCAACCTGTACTAGTAGGAAATAAAGAAAAAGTGAAACAGAAAGCCTCTGAATGTGGAGTGGATATTTCAACGTCTGAAATTCTTGACCCGGAGAATTATGAAGGCTTTGAAGAAATGACAGCTTCCTTTGTCGATCGAAGGAAAGGGAAAGCTACGGAAGAGCAGGCAAGAGATATTCTTAAAGACGAGAACTATTTCGGAACGATGCTCGTTTATATGAACAAAGCAGACGGGCTTGTGAGCGGTGCCGCTCATTCGACTGCTGACACTGTCCGTCCGGCATTGCAGATTATAAAAACAAAGCCAGGCATTAAAAAAACATCCGGCGTCTTTATCATGGTTCGCGATGAAGAGAAGTATGTGTTCGCGGACTGTGCGATTAATATTTCACCGGACAGCCAGGACTTAGCAGAAATTGCGCTGGCAAGTGCGGACACGGCCAAGTTGTTTAACATTGATCCTAAAATCGCTATGCTCAGCTTTTCAACGCGCGGTTCAGCTAAGTCACCGGAAACGGAAAAAGTGACAGATGCGGTCGCTCTGGCTAAGGAACAGAACGCTGATTTATTGATCGATGGCGAATTTCAGTTTGACGCAGCTTTCGTACCGGAAGTGGCTCAAAAGAAAGCACCGGACTCCCCATTAAACGGAGAAGCTAATACGTTTATCTTCCCGAGTCTTGAAGCAGGGAATATCGGTTATAAAATTGCCCAGCGTTTAGGCAGCTTTGATGCCGTCGGACCGATTCTTCAAGGCTTGAATCAGCCGGTCAACGACCTGTCCCGCGGATGCAACTCCGATGACGTTTACAACCTGGCAATTATCACAGCCGCTCAATCGTTATCCTGAGCTTATAAAACCTTATAATCGAAAAAACGAACTGTTTATTTTAGCCAGACTTAATTAAATGAGCCATATTAAAACACCTTCAAATGGTAAATCATTCACTTCCATTTGGAGGTGTTTTTCATATTTCCCGTACAGAATAGCGCCGCTTCGTCAACATCCTTCGCTATCCGCTGGCACGTCCTCAGCCTCCTCGGAAAGCAACGAACGCTTTCTTCCGGAGTCTTCGGCTCGTGCTGTTCCCGCAGGAGTCTACGGATGTTGGACTACGATTCAAGTTTTCATATACCATTCTATTCTCATGTTCGTATATTTCATACGTGATTAACTAAATAGGCGAGAATAGGCACTCTTATGGCTGCCTGTGAAAACAAGAACAACGCTTTATCAGCTAGAATAAGTTCAGCTAAGTGGCTTGGCGTTCTCTTTAGCTGTTCTCAGCCTATCTTTTCTCAATAATTTAAAGTGATTTTTATCTATTTTAATAGAGTCTTGGACAAAACCAACGCTAGTTCTAGTTGAAGGAGAGCCTTTTTCAAGATTATCAGCTTTCGAGTGGGAAAACGAGGCTCCTGCGGAAAACGGACGAGCCGAGATCCAGCAGCGCGGTTTTTGCGAGGAAGCTCGGGCGTTCGTCCGCGGAAAGCGAAGTGATCTTTACCCCATGGGACATAAAATCATTATGATCTAAAAAAGCACCGGTCATCTATTCAAGATGAGCCAGTGCTTTTTCATTTCTTTGAATCATTTGCTGCAGCCGTTTGTTGAAGTGATCAACTTCTTCGCCTTCAAGCGAGCGGGTGGTCACTTCACCAGACAATTCGTTTAATTTTTCGAGAATCCGGTTGCGGATATCGGCAACCGTAAAGTCTGTTCCGAGCAGTTCATTAAGAGAAGCCATCACATCCGGCTCAATATCCGGGTATTCAAACCGGGTCTCTTCATTCTTTTTGCCAATTTGATAAAATTCTTTTAATAATCGCGCGCGTTCTGCGCCACTTCCAGTGACATCAAGGTAAATCTGGACCGCAGAGCCTTTTTTGACACGCCGCTGGGAAATGCCGGCAAACTTTCTGCCTCGGATGCTTAAATCATACGTGCCGGGGCAGTAGGACTGCGTAATTTCATAGGCTTCAATTTCATTGGTGATATCAGCAAGCAGCAGTTTAATAAAGTCAACCATAGCGTCATAGCCTTCGTAAATATTGACTTCTTTCGAATTTGGAAAGATGAGGGACAAGTTCAGTACGCCTTCATCAAGCACGACGGCAAGTCCGCCGGAATTACGAATAATCACCTGGTTGCCTTTTGAGTTAAGAAATTGAATGCCTTCATCAATATATGGAAGTCTGGCATCGGGAATACCGAGCACGATCGTGTCATGGTGCACCCAAAGCCGGGCTGTGGTCGGGCTGTTATGCTCACCGACAGAAATGGCTAAAGCATCGTCAAACGCAAACGACTGCAAGGCAGAGAACTGAGGTCCAAGACTGCTCTGGTCGATAAAACGATAGCTCTGGGGCTGTAATAATGGATGAATCTTTTTCATAGTCGTTACTCCTTTATATGCGTCAAGGCAAACTCCATTATACCAGAACTTTGCTGTTGCATGAATGATAGACGGAAGGTAAAATAGGCTGCCGGCTGAATCGTCAGCGCTGGTTAGCTTTATTCTTTTAGATTGCTGTCAAGACGTTTTTTTGTCGCAACAGAAGGTATATAATAGAAAAAATGGTGTTAAGAAAGGACAAAAGGATGGCTTATCGTGACGAGAAATTACATGAAGAAAAAGTATTTAAAGATCCCGTTCACCGTTACGTCCACGTCAGGGACCGGGTAATCTGGGATTTAATAGGTACGCCGGAATTCCAGCGCTTAAGGCGGATCAAGCAGCTGGGGACGACGTATTTAACGTTCCATGGGGCTGAGCACAGCCGTTTTAATCATTCGCTGGGCGTTTATGAGATTGTCAGGCGGATTATCGAGAATTTCAAAGACCGCCCGAATTGGAATAATGGCGAACGACTGCTTTGCTTGTGTGCAGCTCTGCTGCACGATTTAGGGCACGGACCGTTTTCCCATTCTTTTGAAAAAGTGTTCAAACTAGACCATGAACATTTCACTCAGGTCATCCTGCTCGGAGATACGCACGTGCATGAAGTTTTAAAAAAAGTGGAGCCTGGCTTTCCTAAAAAAGTGGCTGATGTTATTAATAAGACTTACAGCAATAAGCTCGTCGTCAGTTTAATCTCCAGCCAGATTGACGCTGATCGGATGGATTATCTGCAGCGGGATGCTTACTTTACCGGTGTAAGCTACGGCCACTTTGATATGGAACGAATTCTCCGTGTCATGCGGCCGATGGAAGATCAAGTGGTCATTAAAGAAAGCGGCATGCACGCCGTTGAGGATTATATTATGAGCCGTTATCAAATGTACTGGCAGGTTTATTTTCATCCGGTAACCCGCAGTGCAGAGGTGATCCTCTCCAAAATACTTCACCGGGCTAAAGAGCTTTACGAGGACGGGTACGAATTCAGGCTGGTGCCTGCGCATTTTCTGTCATTTTTCGCAGGCAAGCCGACACTGAAGGAATACTTGGAGCTCGATGAAGCTGTGACGCTCTTTTATTTCCAGTCATGGATGATGGAAGAGGACCCGATCTTAAGTGATTTGTGCGACCGCTTTGTAAACCGACGCCTGTTTAAATACATTGAGTTTAATCCGAATTCCCAGATGAATGAATGGATGGAGCTTTATAAACTGTTTTCAAAAGCCGGACTGAATCCTGATTATTATTTAGTCGTCGATTCAAGCTCTGATCTTCCGTATGATTTTTACCGCCCCGGGGAAGAAGAGGAGCGTCTGCCGATTCACTTGCTGCAGCCGAATCAGGAGTTAAAAGAGCTGTCCAGGCTTTCAGATATCGTTGAATCGATCTCTGGAAAGAAACGAACGGACCACAAGCTCTACGTTCCTCTTGATAAGCTTGAGGAGATGTCGAGCCGGAGCAAAACGAAGAAACGAATTATGGAAATCTTGTATGGATAAGGAGTGGAGCGTGTATTATGCTTGAAAATCATGCTAAATTGATGAGGTTTTTTTCGAGCTCAGACGCCATTGTTGGACGTAAAAAGCTGCAGAAAATGATTTACATACTGAAAAAGTGTGAGATCCCGTTTGAAGAACGCTACCAATTTCATTTTTACGGACCCTATTCAGAAGAGTTGACGCTGAGAGTAGAGGAGATGTGCAACCTCGGCTTTATCAATGAAACTCGTGAAGAGAAGAAAAACTACTACCAATACCGCTATGAGGTGACCGAGGAAGGCAGGGATTTTCTTAAGCACTACACGATCGATCTGCCGCCTTTGGACAAACACATAGAAGCAATGAATGAACGAAGCTCCAAGTTTCTCGAGCTGGTTTCTACGATGCTGTACTTTGAGGAGTATCCAAGGGAAGAAGTAGCCGAGAAGGTTTATCAAGTAAAAAGCAAGCAGAAGTATACCGAGGCAGACTTGGAAGACGGATGGAATTTTATTGAAATGTTACGTCAGATTCATTAAAATGTAATAGAGTGTAAGATATACTGTTATGCAGTATATCTTTTTTTGTTCGATTGTGTCTGATTATTAAAAAAAATTAGAGAAAAAGACACAGGTATAGGGAGATTTATAGTAGAAATGGGGGTCAACAAATGAAAATCATCAAATTTGCCGTCTATTATTTACTTGGCCTGGCAGGGATCCTGTTTATTAGTGCTTCGCCTGCTCTGTTTACAAACGGCAGCTTCTTTGAACTATCATCGTACTTCGCCTCGCTCCAACATCTTTTCACACAAATCGTACAGCCGGACCAGTGGGTCTATCACTTTAAAGGCAGGCCGGTTCCACTGCTTCAATACTTATGGGAGCCCTATACATATTCGATGACGATTTTCTTTTCGGGCATTGTGCTGGGGTTCATTCTCGCCTTACTTCTTTCGCTGGGAACATTTTTTCTTCCCAATTGGGCCAAGCAGCTTGTCGGCCGATTATTGAATGTGCTCGAAGCTGTTCCGGACCTGCTGCTTGCCTTCTGTTTGCAGCTGTTTGTTGTGTGGTTTTATAAACAAACCTCGCTTTTGATTCCGTTTGCTTCTGTAGGGCAGGAAAAAGTGTACATGCTTCCGATCATCGCTATTGCTATTCTGCCGATGGTTTCTCTTTACAAGGTGATGCTGATGCTGATCGATGAAGAGATGACGAAATCATATGTACAAATGGCTAAAAGCAAAGGGATCGAGAAAGGAGACGTGCTCAACGTCCATATTCTCAGGAACGTAGTGAAAAGTGCGTTTTATCACTCCAAAATTATTCTCTGGGCGAGCTTATCCAGCCTGTTAATTATTGAATACATCTTTAATATTCATGGGATTACCGATGCCTTTATTCAAGATTTCACACCCATTGTTTCCGCAGTCATCCTTTTCATGCTGTTCACCCCGTTCTTTGTGCTTTATCAAGGAACTGAGCTGTTTATTTTTAATGACCGCAGCGTGGAACAACACGTGGATTTTAAAATGAACAGCTTTATTGGACAGGGGGCTGTTAAGGCTAATAAAAACAGCTGGAAGCAGGTGCTGAGTGAAGCAGGAGCCCATTTCAAAAATTGGAAATTCCTGCTCGGGTTTACCGTAATTGGCGGCATTCTTGTGACGAGCATTATTTATACCATGACTGCTGATCCTTTAATCGATAAGTATTACCATATCTACAACGATGAGCACCGTCTCGTCTCTGCTGCCCCGCACTCGCCAAAATATGTGTTTCTCGGTACCGATTCGCTTGGTTTCAGTATTTTTGACGAGCTGCTTGCCGGTGCCAAGTACACGATTTTATTTGCTTTTATCATTGCTTTTCTCCGTATGTTTATCGGCTTTGTACTTGCGGTTCCGTTTGCTTTTTTTCTCCCGAACCGCCTGCAGCGAGGTATTGAGAAGCTTGTCGACGGCATGCATTTTCTGCCGCAGACCATTATTGCGTTTATTCTGCTTGCTCCCGTCTTAAGCATGCCGCCCGGGGGATTTACAACGACGATGAGCGAGAGGATTATCTATCAGGGCTTTGTATTAACGCTTGTCGTAGTTCCGCTCATTGTGACGCTGTTTGGCAATGAAATGAAACTGATTATGAGGCAGGAGTTTGTCATGAGTACCAAGATTCTCGGAGGAAGTTCTCTCCATCTGTTATGGAAGCATCTTCTTCCGCACTTAAGTGCCCGCATGGGGATCGTATTTGGCCAGCAATTTATCCAGACACTTTTGATTTTTATTCATTTAGGGGTGTTTTCCTTATTCTTTGGCGGAACGAAGCTGACGCATGGAGGGCTGATGCAGGACCCTCCCAGGTCCATGACCTATGAATGGTCCGGATTGATCGGTTCAGCAAAGAATTCGCTTATGACTGGGCATTGGTGGCTGATCATTCCAGCTCTTGTTTCCTTTATGATTTTAATCCTGTCCATGCAGCTTATTGTTCAAGGGATAAAAGAAGTGCAGCAAAAACGCGTCGGGGTTCCGGTTGAACACACCAACTGGCTGAAAAGGCTGCTGCCACAGCGCTCTAAACCAGGCGTTCAGCCCCATACACCGAAAGAAGGGGATTTTGTTTTTACCCACAGTGAACGTTCAAATACCTTGTAGAAAGAAGGGCTGTTTGTGGGTCGTTTGCTCCGCAATGCAGTTCATCGTAGAAGGAATTAAGAATGTACAGCAGGCAAAAGTAGGAGTTCTAACAGTAGAAAAAAAGCATTGGATAGAACGATTAAAGAAGCGGAGAAGAGGATTAAATACAAAAAATGGCGAATGGACCACCAATGGTTCTGCCTTTGTGAATACTAAAAAACAGGTCACCGCCATGAAAAGGAGTGGGGATAAGTGAAGTGGGATACGATACCAGTGCTGACAACGGAAAACTATCAACTCCGTGGATTGAATATATGTGATGCTCAAGAACTGCTCGCTTTTATGGGAGATAAGGAAACAATGAAATTTATTACGCCTCATCCTGTTGAAACATTGGAAGACATGAATGAGTATATTGAGCAGCGAATTCATCAGTTTTATGGCGAAAAAGAAATTCCGTGGGTCATTATGGATCAGGAAAAGGTCATCGGCTTTTTCCGGCTTCACAAGCTTCATTTCTGGCACAGAAAAGCAGAAATGGGAGCGATCATACATCCGGATCACCAAAATAAAGGCGTGATGAGTGAAGTGTTCGCGTGCATCCTTCCGTTTGTATTTGAAGACCTTGAGTTAAACCGTCTGGTCGGCGACATTTTTTCGGGGAACGCCCATTCCCGCCGCCTGCTCGAGAAATATGGATTCAAGGAAGAGGGAAGGTTTCGGGAAACGGATTTTGACGGCAGTGAATTTCACGATACGGTCGTTTTTTCATTATTAAAACAGGAATTCTCAGCGTTAAACAAACGTTTGATTAAGGAGGGTAAATCCTAATGGAAACGAGTCTTGGACACGTACGTGCCAACGTGAAGAACTTACAGAAAGCAATCGGTTGGTACGAAACTCATTTAGGTTTTAAAGTGGAAGCTTTGTGGCCGCCTGAGAAGCCGAATTATGCTCATTTTGAAAAAGGAAACGGCGCGATCTTTGCGATTATGGAGCATCCGGACTATCCCTCCCCTGGCCGGTTCAATTTTTATATCGACGACGTGAACGAGCTTTGGAAGGAGCTTAAGGCACGAGTAACCGTTGTCGAAGAGCTGTTTGACACGGAATATGGCTCTACAAAGTTTACGATCGCTGATTTAGATGGCAATGAACTAGGTTTTATCCAGGCGTGAAGGCAGACAAAAGACCCTGAGCAATAAGAGAGCTCAGGGTCTTTTGCTGCCTAGCTATGTGTTCAATCGATAAGTCGTTGACCTGCGACACCGTAGTTGCTTTTTGACATTTCCTCAATCACTACAGTCACCGCTGATTTACTAGCGCCCGTTGTTTCCGTTACGGCGTTAGTCACTTCTTCAATTAAGGCTTTTTTCTGTTTGTCTGTGCGCCCTTCCAGCATTTGAACTGTCACAATAGGCATGTCACGACCTCCCCTTTTATATGTATAGATCGATCATTACTTTATTCGCCATGTTCGGCCAAAATCCTTCTTTCGAGACAAAAATTTTCCTGCTGCCCTGCTCTACGCTGAAAACCAGCAAGTGCATATGTTAAAATGAGAACAATAGAAAGGCCAAAAGGAGGACATTGCGAGCATGAAGGAATTTGATCAATTTAAAAATAAAGAAGATCGTGATAAGAAGAAAAACCAGTTTACAATTATTAAAGATGACTCCACGGACGGTCATGGCGGCTATGGGGTCGGTTCCATCAGCCTGGAGAATATGACACCGGTCATTGTTGATCCAAACGAAGGCGAGGCCTTTGTCGATATGGGCGCCCTGCACGCCCGAAGTAAAGTGGAAAAACGCATTAAGTTTCTTTCGGATAAAGCGGAAGTTCCGAATGGCAAGCTTTATTGGATTGGCTGGGTAACCGTGGATTATCGTGAAGGGAATCCTTGTTATTACGGGGTAGCCTGCAGTGAGCTCCGCGTGGACCGTTCAATTAAGCGCGGCTACAAGCGGATGCCTGAGCATGTCAACCATATGGATAAATCGATGAAAGGCCGCTTTGTCGTTGACCATATGGACGATGTTTCAAAGAAAATTTTAGGAGAATACTTGCGTGACTTTAAACCTGAACTTTGGGAAAATACGGCTCAGGAATTAAAAGACTCGTTAGGTGTGCATTAGCACTATTTACCGAATGAATGAAGGCTGTTGGGAGTAATATCCCAGCAGCCTGTTTAACGCTCAATTTCAACTAGATTCCTATAAGTTCATTTAATAATCCTGAAAATTCCAGTTTACGGTTCGCTTCTTTATGGTACAATAAGAACAAACGTTCGTATTAAAGGAGGATCATCTATGGACAGCAGTAATCGTGACCGCGGGTCGATTAAATGGACATCACTAATGCTTCCAGAGCACGTTGAAATGATCAAAAAGCTTTGGAAAGAAGATGAACGCGTGGAGAAAGGGATCATGGATGAACAGAAAGCCATTGAAATTGATTTTATTTTACAGCGCGCCTTGCATGATGACTTAACAGTACGAGTGAAGGTATATAATGGATTTGATTATGATGAAATAGAAATGAAAATGGAATACATCAATAAGATGGATCGGAAAATCTTCGGTGTCGACTGGCTGACGAAGGAAAAAGTGGCTTTTCAGCTTGAGGAAATTTCGGACATTTCGATTGTTTGAAAAAACATGTTCACAAAATGTTCACATCTAATGTTGGAATTTTTAGAATACGTTGCTTGACGACCATCCATTCGTGGTAATATATTAGGTATCACATGGACCATACATGTATTACTAGGACAGAAAAAACGACCGGCACACCACCGGTCGTTTTTTCTGTCTTCTTCCTTAAAAGGAAGTTCTATGTTGAATGTGGTGGAAAAGGAAGAGGGAATATTCCTGCTGGCTAAGAGAAACTATAGGGAAGGGAGAAATACCTTAGCTGAAACAGTGGAGCTTTCCTTTGCACTAGACAAGACTATGAGCCATTAGATAAAAGGATTGCCGATTAAAGAAAAAATCAGAAAGCCTATCTATGGCAAAAAGGGTGGCGGGAAATGTGAGACTCCTGCAGGAGTACAAGACAGGGTGTGGCCCCGCAGGTCGCAGACCGAGGAGACACACCGTCGCCTGCGGAAAGCGAGCGTTTTCCGCCACCCTTTTCACCTCCTCATCCTCAGATTACAAAAAAGGAACTTCCGATTGGAAGTTCCACATTTTTATTTAGAAGAACCAGTCCACAATCCCCTTGAACCATGGATCATGCTTGAACTGCTTCTCAATTTCCTCTTTCAGCTTGCTTTCATTCCCACCACACGTCTCTTTCGGAATATCTTTTTTCTCCAAATAAACAAGCCGTTCCTTCGGACAATTCGGACCAGAAAGCTTACCCGTTTCCGGATCGATATAGACCCCCTTCACCCCGGGAGTAGGGGTAAAAGCAGCGTTAGGAAGCGGTTTATGGATATCTTCCATCGTATCCGCCCATACTTCTTTCGGAATCTGGTGATCAGCTGTTTTCGTGAGCGGCTTGCTGCCATCGTCAAACCCCGTCCATACACCTGTGACGTATTGCGGGCTGAAGCCGATCATCCAGCTGTCGTAATCGGTCGTTCCGGACTTGCCGCCATACATCCGCGTCAGGCGGTTGGCAATGGTCGAGCCGGTAACGCTCATATATCCGTCCAAGGAAGAATCGAACATCCCGGTCATCATGTGAGTGACTTCAAAAGCGCGGTCGGGATCGATTTTATCGTCTTCTTTGTACACAGGCTTGAATTCGTACAGCACATTGTCATGACGGTCAGTAATTTTATCAACCGTATGAGCATGAATGGATTCTGTACCGGCTACCATTCTTCCGTAGGCGCTGACCATATCGTATAAAGAAATCGAAGCAGTCCCGAGAGCCAGAGAAGGCACGGAAGGCAGCTTTCCGGATACGCCAAACGTGTGCAGTGTTTTTACCAGGTTCTCCGGACCGATTTTTAAGTTGGTTTTTACGGCATATATGTTGTCGGATAAAGCGAGCGCTTGGGCCATTGTAATCGCCTTGTCGGCATAGTAGTTGTTGTAGTTCGTCGGAGCATACACCTTGCCATCCTTCAAATCAAAGGTCGTCGGTTTACTAACCTGCATTGTCACGGGAGAAAATCCTTTATCAAGGGCCGCATAATAAAGAAATGGCTTAATGGTTGACCCGACCATCCGCTTTGCTTGAGTTGCCCGGTTGTACGAACTCTCCTCATAATCCCGGCCCCGGCAAGCGCAGTTACTGCACCGGTATGACTGTCCATGACGACAGCAGCTGTCTGGACTTTCGTTTGGTCTGTAATTTCTTTGGACATCGCTTTGTCCAGATCCTTCTGGTGATCCTGTACTAAAGTGGTGTAAATATGATACCCGCCGGTTCTGAGCTCTTCTTTTGAAATGTTCAACAGACCGGCGGCTTCCTTCACGACTTGGTCCTGGAAGTACGGAGCAATATCTTTATGATTGGTTTCTTTTTTCCCAGTATAATTCAGCGAAGCGACCGCAGCATCAGCTTCTTCTGAGGTGTTAATATAGCCGTTTTCCTTCATTTCGGAAAGAACCTTCTCCTGGCGTTCTTCGGCATTCTGTTCATTCGCGAACGGAGAATAATAGCTTGGTCCTTTTGGAATCCCGGCAAGCATAGAAGCTTCCGCAAGATTCAAATCCTGCGCGTGTTTATCAAAATAATAACGGCTGGCAGCCTCGATTCCATAAGCCCCGTGTCCATAATAAATCGTGTTCAAATACCCTTCTAAAATCTCATCTTTTTTATAAAATAATTCCAGCCGCACGGCATAAAGAGCTTCGGTCAGCTTTCTCGACAGCGTTTTGTCCTGGGAAAGGTAGAGATTTTTCGCGTACTGCTGCGTAATCGTACTCGCTCCTTCAACCATGCTCAACGTTTTTAAATCAGTAAGTGCAGCAGAAGCCATCCGCCGCACGTCAAAGCCGAAGTGGTCATAAAACCGGTGGTCTTCAATCGCTAGAGTCGCATCGATGATCGATTCCGGCATGTCCTCTTTTTTGATCCAATACCGTTCTTCGGCCCCATGGTCTTCGCCAATGACCGACCCGTCCTTGCTGTAATAGAGTGTATTCTGCTCAGTCATAAGCGATGGCGGTCCGAGTGCAATGGCGTAGCCCAGCAGCCCGGCAGCAGCAATGGCACCGAGTACAGCTGCGAGCACGGCGAGCTTCAGGCCTCGTTTGGCCCATCTGAATGTAAAACGGATAAATAATATCATGGCTCTATACTCCTGCCTGTAAAGAATTCAATAAGATTGCTATTATTATGGATAAATAGTTAGTAAAATAAACGTATTGTTGCTTTTTACTGGATTAGAAATTATGATTTCTAAGGCTTCATGATTTTACTTAACCGGAAGGGGAATAAAAGATGGCTACATGGTTTACAGAAAAACAGACGGAGAGCTTTGGCATTACTGCTAAAATCAACCGGTCTTTGCATAAAGAACAAACCGATTTTCAAAACCTGGAAATGTTAGAAACCGAAGAGTGGGGCAATATGCTTGTGCTTGATGATATGGTGATGACGACGGAAAAGGATGAATTTGTCTACCATGAAATGATGGCTCACGTTCCGCTGTTCACCCACCCGAGTCCGAAAGAGGTGCTCGTTGTCGGTGGAGGTGATGGCGGTGTGATTCGTGAAGTGCTGAAGCATCCGAGTGTCAAGCAGGCGACGCTTGTTGAGATTGACGGGAAAGTCATAGAATATTCGAAGCAATATCTGCCGAGTATTGCTGGAGCGCTTGAAGATGAGCGGGTGGCCGTAAAAGTCGAAGACGGATTTATGCATATCGCAGAAAGTGAACGGAAATATGATGTGATTATGGTCGATTCAACCGAACCGGTGGGGCCGGCTGTTCAGCTGTTTTCCAAAGGCTTTTATGAAGGAATCGCAAAAGCACTGAAGGAAGATGGCATCTTCGTTGCACAAACGGACAACCCTTGGTTTAAGAGCGATCTGATCCGTCAGGTGTACAGCGATGTAAAAGAAACGTTCCCGATTACAAAAGTGTACACGGCTAATATCCCGACTTATCCAAGTGGTCTGTGGACGTTTACGATGGGAAGCAAAATTTATGACCCCCTTCAAGTGGCTGAAGATCGCTTCCACGACATCGAGACGAACTATTATACGAAAGAGCTGCATACCGCATCCTTTGCGCTGCCGAAATTCGTTAAAGATTTAACGGAGGGTGAAGGGCGATGATTTTTGACCACGGCTATTCCGGAAAAGTCTTTATTATGAGCAGGAAAGAAGAAGAGGACGCCGATGTGGTGATTTATGGTATGCCGATGGACTGGACGGTCAGCTTCCGTCCGGGATCCCGATTCGGTCCTAACCGGATACGCGAAGCCTCGATCGGACTTGAAGAATACAGCCCGTATTTGGACCGGCATTTAGAAGAGGTAAACTATTTTGACGCAGGCGATATGATGCTCCCGTTTGGCAATGCGGAAAAAAGCTTGCAAATCATCGAAGGTTATATCGATTCGCTGCTTGAAAAAGGAAAATTCCCGTTCGGTCTCGGCGGGGAGCATCTCGTTACGTGGCCGGTGCTTCAGGCGATGTACAAAAAGTATCCAGACATGGCTGTCATTCATATTGACGCCCATGCCGACTTGCGTGAGGAATACGAAGGCGAAGTACTTTCCCATTCCACTCCGATGAGAAAAGCCTGCGGGCTGATCGGTGCGGACAACGTCTATTCGTTTGGGATTCGCTCAGGCATGCGTGAGGAGTTCCAGTACGCGAAGACAAGCGGAATGTACATGTCGAAATATGAAGTCGCAGAGCCGCTGAAGGAAGTGCTTCCGGAATTAAGTGGTCGTCCCGTATATGTTACGATCGATATCGATGTACTCGATCCGGCATTTGCTCCGGGTACAGGGACTGCAGAAGCAGGAGGCATCACCTCCAAAGAGCTTTTGGAAGCCATCCATGCGATCTCCCGTTCCAATGTAGAAGTGATCGGAGCAGATTTAGTTGAAGTGGCGCCTGTTTATGATCCGACTGAAAAAACTCCCATCGCTGCCAGTAAATTTGTACGTGAAATGCTTTTAGGCTTTGTGAAATAAATGATAGAATAGAAAAAGTTAATGGTAAAAAAGCCACTGTGATTGGTTTCATAGTGGCTTTTATTCATGAAAAGGAGCGCGTTCATTTGAATAAGAAAATGCTAGCAATCATCGGTTCTTATGCCGTTATTATGGGGCTGTTGTTAATTCTTACCTTCAGCTTTCAATGGAATCCGTCGGGGTACGATTATACGATCGGCGACCAGAGCTTGACCGTGGAAAAAGGTTGGATCAGCCCAGATGAAAATACCATCAATGTCGAAGGGAAGCAGGCAGAGATGCTCCAATTTCTGCTTGCGTTGTCGGTCGAGCGCGAGCATTGGCGGCAGGATGTGACAGTCATCGGGCTGCTGCTGCCGTTTGTGCTCTTTCTATTTTATAAACAGCGGCGCCCCTTTAAAAACCAGGTTTCGTATTCTTGGTATGTGACTATAATACTAGCAATTACAGCCTTGTATGCCGCCTACAGCACATCGGGTCATTTAAAGGAGATCGAGGATATCCGGAGCCAGTTACAGCAGCTGCTCGCATGATGGAAACAGGTCGCGCTTGTGTTTTTTCTTGTGAATTCTTATAATAGATAAGTTAAAGAGTACGTGATGAGGGAGCGATGAACTATGCCGAGCAATGCCACGGATGTCCAGGTCCAGCTCGTGACAGAAATCAGCGATGAAAATCGAAAAGAACAGATGACCATCGAGGAGCCAGGGCAGTTTTTTCAGCGCGGGGATACCCAGGTGCTGACGTTTACGGAGCATCCTGATGAAGGAGAGCCCGTTGATACGATGATTACGGTTAAGCCGAATCATGTCAGTATTAAACGTTCCGGGGGCGTAGACATGCGGCAGGTATTCAATCCTCAAATCGAAACCGAGAATACGTACCGCCATACGTATGGCGTTTTTCATATGAAAACGAAAACCGATCACATCGAGTTTGAGCCGCTTGAAGGGTCAAAGCTCGGCCGTCTGTTCATTAAGTATCAAATGACATTAAACCATGAAGTCATCCAAGCCCATCGCTTGATCGTGACGTTTGAGGAGGAGAGGAAAGCATGAATATCGTTGAAAAAACGGAGCTTAAGCTCAAGGAGGAAATCGTTCGTGCGGTTAAGGCAGCAGGACTGGCAGGTGAGGATGAAATGCCGGCGGTTGTGCTTGAGCAGCCGAAGGATAAAGCTCATGGGGACTACGCGACAAATATGGCCATGCAGCTCGCGCGTATTGCTAAAAAGAATCCTCGTGCCATCGCAGCAGAGCTTGTTGAAGAGTTCGACAAGTCGAAAGCATCGATCGAAAAAATGGAAATCGCCGGTCCCGGCTTTATTAATTTTTACATGAACAATCAATACTTAACGGACCTTGTGCCGGCCATTATTACGGAAAATGATCAATACGGCCGGACCAATACAGGAGGCGGCCACCGGATTCAAGTCGAGTTTGTTTCGGCCAACCCGACAGGGACGCTGCACCTTGGACACGCACGAGGAGCGGCAGTAGGCGATTCTCTCTGCAATGTTCTGGAAGCGGCAGGCTATGAAGTTTCCCGGGAATACTATATTAATGATGCCGGCAACCAGATGGCCAACCTTGCCCTGTCTGTAGAAGCCCGTTACATGCAGGCACTTGGTAAAGAGTGGGCGATGCCGGAGGATGGCTACCACGGACAGGACATCATTGACCTTGGTCAGAAGCTCGCAGACGAAGATGGCAGCAAGTGGGTGGACAAGCCTGAGGAGGAACGGCTCAGCTTCTTCCGTGAATACGGGTTAAAATACGAATTAAATAAGATCAAAACGGACCTGGAAGAGTTCCGTGTTCCGTTTGACGAATGGTTTTCTGAGATGTCCCTGTATGAAGGAGATAGAATCCAGTCCGCATTAAACGTGTTGAAAGAGCAAGGGTATGTTTATGAGAAAGACGATGCCACCTGGTTTGAAACGACGAAATTCGGCGACGATAAAGACCGCGTCCTTATTAAAAATGACGGCACCTATACGTACTTAACGCCGGACATCGCTTACCATAAAAATAAGCTTGACCGGGGCTTTGATACGCTAATTAACATATGGGGCGCCGATCACCACGGATATATTCCAAGGATGAAAGCGGCCATCCAGGCGCTGGGCTACAAGGAAGATACACTCGAAGTTGAAATCATCCAGATGGTCAACCTGTTCCAAAACGGGGAACGCGTAAAGATGAGTAAACGGACCGGGAAAGCCGTAACGCTTAGAGAATTAATGGAAGAAGTTGGAATCGATGCCATGAGGTACTTCTTCTCGATGCGTTCAAGCGATTCGCACCTTGATTTTGATATGGACCTGGCTCGTTCCGAGTCCAATGAAAATCCTGTCTACTACGTCCAGTATGCTCATGCTCGGATTTGCACGATGCTCAAGCAGGCAGAAGAGAAAGGACTCACCGAAGTCGGGGAATTTGACGGAAGCAGGCTTTCTTCCGAAAAAGAAGAGGATCTTTTGAAGCGGCTGGGGGAATTCCCGCAAGTGGTCGCAGAAGCAGCGGGGAACAGAACGCCGCACCGCGTAACGCAGTATGCCTTCGATCTCGCTTCAAATCTCCATAGTTTCTATAACGCGGAGAAAGTGCTCGATCCAGACGAACCTGAGCGGACAGCTTCACGTATTTCCTTGATGAAGGCGGTTCAGATTACACTTTCGAATGCATTAAAAATGATCGGTGTTTCTGCACCAGATCAAATGTAAGTGCATAGGATAACAAAAGGGCGTCTCTGCCAAGCTGGGCAGGGGCGTTCTTTTTTTGTGCTTGATGTAAGAGATTTTTCTGCTAGAATAGAACAGCATTCATATAATATAAACAGCAGAAACCATGAGAGGAGTACCGTTTTTTATGGATAAAATTTTTTTAGCCTTATTAGCCGGCTTGATCGTTGGTGTTCTCTTTGCCGCGTTGAAGCTTCCGATACCTGCTCCCCTGCCTTATCAGGGATCACAGGCATCGTCGGCATTTACCTCGGATTTAAATTGTTCAGCTGGGCGGGACCGATGATCGTTCAGCTGTTTAAATAGCAGTTACAGTAAAGGTCGCAATAGTATTGCGATCTTTTCATTTATTTTCGTAGTGAGCGACCGTTTGGACAGCCACGCTTCGTCAAAAGCAATCGACTGACCGGCATCTTTCATAAACAATTCTTTTAATTCTTTTATAAATCCAGGGTCGTAAACGAATGTATTGACCTCCTTATTTAAAAACAGGCTTCTGCGGTCGAAGTTTGCCGTCCCGATATCAGCCACTTTTTCATCGATAATGAAGATTTTGGAGTGGTAAAAACCGGCGTCAAACAAGGAGATCTTTGCCCCGAGGTCTTTCATCCGTTTGAGGTAAGGGATAGCTGCAGGTTTGACAAACGGGTGGTCCGCTTTTAATGGGACGAGGATGTGAAGCTTTACCTCCCGCGTAAGCGCCTGCTCCAAGGCGCTCATCAGTTGTTCAGTAGGGATGAAATAAGGCGTGCCGATAAAGATTTCTTTCTCAGCCATGTGGATCAACTGCAGAAACTCCTCTTCCAAATTCACACCATCAGTCGCCGCGAACCGAAGGCGGTAACGGTCCAGTTGGTGATCGGAGTTTACAGGTTCCATTTTTTCACCTGTAGCCATTTCCCAGTCCGCAGCGAAAATGGTGTGAAGGTCTTCGACAGCAGGGCCGACGATCCGTAGGTGGTAGTCCCGCCAATTCCCGAATTTGGCGTTTTCCCCAATATAATTTTTCCCGACATTAAACCCTCCGACATAGGCCGCCTTCCCATCAATCACCGTAATCTTCCTATGATTTCTCCGGTTCAGCTTATAAAAAAAGAAGGGAAACCGCGGGGATTCTGAAAAACTGAAATAAACGCCGGATTCCCTGAGCCCGCGGACGATATTCCGGTCCATTTTATAGCCGCCGAGGCGGTCGACCATTAAGCGGACGGGAAGACCTTCTTCGGCTTTTTTCTTCAGTAAATCAAGCAGCTGTAAACTGATCTGGCTGTCGTCAATTAAATAAAAAAGCACGTCGATTTGTTCTTTCGCTTCGGCGATATCCTGAAAGAAATCTTCAAACAAAGGAGCACCGTTCTGATAGAGCTGGTATTCTCCTTCACTTTTTCCGAACGAAAGGTACTGGGCAGATGGCTTATGTGCTTTTCGGCCCATGATAAAATCAACAATTAACAGTAATATGAACATGATTAGGATAAAAATGGCAAGCAGCAGTCCCACACGAATCTCCTCCTATTGCGATCGGTAGACATAGTTTCCCCAATTTCACGGTTTTGAACAAAAGGAACGCGAAAATATATGTTGACTGAATGCTCATTCATAATTTATAGTAAAGGTATAAGATTCAGAAAATTGGCAGGTTTCTGAGCTGTATGTCGCATGCTGCGATGACAACAAAGAGGGGGAGAGGTAATGAATCCGTTGTTAGTGGCAAACTGGATTTTGTTCCTTGGTGTAACCGTTTACGGCTTGTACTTATTTGTCCGTATCGTTAGAACGCGTATCGCTTACATCCAAATGGGACGGAAATTTGAGTTTGATGGGGAGATTAAGAAACGACTAAAGAAAATATGGATTTATGTATTTGGACAAAAAAAGCTGCTAAAAGATAAAAAATCCGGCGCGATTCACGTCATGATGTTTTATGGATTTTTATTAGTACAATTCGGCGCCATTGATTTCATTTGGAAGGGACTGGCTCCGGACAGCCATCTGCCTTTAGGACCGCTGTATCCGGGCTTTACGTTTTTTCAGGAACTTGTCACACTGATGATTTTAGTCGCTGTCATCTGGGCATTTTACCGCCGTTATATTGAAAAGCTCGTCCGCTTAAAACGCGGCTTTAAAGCAGGGCTTGTGCTGCTCTTTATCGGCGGATTGATGATCAGCGTCCTCTTGGGGAATGGCATGGGGCTTGTATGGCACGGGCATGAAGGAGCTTGGACAGAGCCTGTTGCGACTTTAATTGCAAGCGCTTTCTCGTGGTTTCCGCCTGCTGCTGCAGCTACCGTGTTTTTTATTTGCTGGTGGGTGCACCTGCTCATTCTCTTAACATTTCTCGTCTATGTGCCTCAATCGAAGCATGCCCACTTGCTGGCGGCACCGGTCAATGTGTTTTTAAGCAGGGAAGACCCGCCGGGCAAGCTTAAGCCGATTGATTTCGAAATTGATGAAGAGGCTGATGAAGAGGATGTATCCTTTGGAGTCGGCAAAATCGAAGAGTTCACGCAGCTGCAGATGATCGATTTCTATGCCTGCGTGGAATGCGGCCGCTGTACGAATGTCTGCCCGGCCAGCGGCTCAGGTAAAATGCTGTCGCCGATGGACTTAATTATTAAACTTCGCGATCACTTAACAGAAAAAGGAGCCGCCGTAACCGGTAATAATCCATGGGTGCCGGCGTATGCTTTTTCCGGAACCGAGGGCAACCAGCTTGCGCAAATGGCCCGCTCTCAAGACACGGGTGAAGCAGCGGCAGCTGTTGAGGAAGTCAACAAAAAGAACTTAATCGGTGATGTCATTACCGAAGAAGAGCTCTGGGCATGTACGACTTGCCGGAACTGTGAAGATGCGTGTCCAGTCATGAACGAACACGTCGATAAAATCATCGACCTGCGCCGGTATTTAGTGCTGACGGAAGGAAAGATGGATTCCGATGGACAGCGGGCGATGATGAATATCGAACGTCAGGGCAATCCGTGGGGGCTTTCCAAAAAAGAACGGGAAAACTGGCGTGACATCGATGAGGATGTTCATATCCCAACCGTGAAGGAACTGAAGAAATCAGACGAAGACTTTGACTATTTATTCTGGGTCAGCTCGATGGGATCTTACGACAACCGCAGTCAGAAAATCGCGGTTGCTTTTGCGAAGCTGATGAATAAAGCAGGGATCAAATTTGCGATTCTCGGTAATAGAGAACAGAATTCCGGTGACACGGCGCGCCGGATGGGAAATGAGTTTTTATTCCAGGAGCTTGCCGAGAAAAACATGAAAGAATTCGAAAAACATAACGTGAAGAAAATCATCACGATTGATCCGCACGCGTACAACATTTTCAAAAATGAATACCCGGACTTCGGGCTGGAGGCTGAAGTGTACCACCATACCGAAATGCTGTCCCAGTGGCTGAAAGAAGGCAGGATAAAACCTGAAGCAGAAGTGAATGAGACGATCACGTATCACGACAGCTGCTATCTCGGCCGGTACAATGAAGTGTACCAGCCACCGCGGGAAGTGCTTGAAATGATTCCTGGGGTGAAGGTGGTAGAAATGAAGCGAAACCGCCAAAACGGAATGTGCTGCGGCGCCGGCGGGGGAATGATGTGGATGGAAGAAAAATCCGGCAACCGTGTCAACGTTGCCAGGACCGAACAGGCATTGGAAGTTAATCCAACGATGATCTCAAGCGGCTGTCCGTTCTGTCTGACGATGCTTTCGGACGGGACGAAGGCGAAGGAAGTGGAAGAAGAAGTCAGCACGATGGATATTGCCGAGATTCTCGCCAAGTCTGTCTTTCCTGAAAAACAGGAAAAGACCGCTTAGCGAAAAGCGTGTAAAAAAAGTAAATTTATTATGAAATTTGTGGAAAGTGTACGCTCTTTTATGTACACTTTCCTTATGAGGCGAAATTGAGCGAGCGTTCAATCGTCGTTTTTTGAAAGCGTTATCAATAAAGGGAGGAAATCAAACATGCGTAAAACAGTGATCGTTTCAGGGGCACGGACACCATTTGGCAAATTCGGAGGCGGGCTTGCTCCATTAACAGCAGCGAAGCTAGGGGGAATTGTCATAAAAGCAGCGCTTGAACGAGCGGGCTACAAGGCAGAGGAGCTGGATGAGGTCATTATGGGATCTGTTCTGCAAGGCGGCCAAGGTCAGCTTCCGTCCAGGCAGGCTTCCCGCGAAGCAGGGATTCCTTGGGATATAAAAACCGAAACCGTAAACAAAGTGTGCGCTTCCGGCATGCGCAGCGTTACGATGGCGGATCAGTTCATCCGGCTGGGGGATGAAGACGTGGTTGTCGCGGGTGGAATGGAAAGCATGAGCAACGCTCCTTACTTTATGCCAAAGGCAAGGTGGGGACTGCGCATGGGCGATGCTGCTGTCAAGGACATGATGGTCCACGACGGACTGACGTGCTCGTTTGAAAACGTCCACATGGGAACGTATGGCAACCGTACGGCTGAACAATTTGAATTGACGCGCGAAGCTCAAGATGAGTGGGCCTACCGCAGTCATCAGCGGGCCGTTAAAGCAATGGAAGACGGCAAGTTGAACGACGAAATCGTAGCGGTTGAAGTGCCGCAGCGAAAAGGGGATCCTCTAGTCATCGACACCGATGAAGCCCCGAGAAAGGATACTTCCATCGAAAGGCTTTCAAAGCTGCGTCCGGCTTTTGACAAAGATGGAACGATTACTGCCGGGAACGCTCCTGGAGTCAATGACGGCGCCTGCGCGATGCTGCTCATGTCGGATGAAAAAGCCAAGCAGATCGGGGCAGAGACACTCGCAACGATTGTGGCTCACGATGAAGTGGCTGTCGAAGCTCAGGATTTCCCGCAGACGCCGGGGCTTGTCATTAATAAACTATTGAAAAAAGCAGACAGATCCATCGATGAGATTGATTTATTTGAAATCAATGAAGCTTTTGCTGCTGTTTCTCTTGCGAGTGGGAAAATAGCGGGCATCGATCCGGAGAAAGTCAACGTCAACGGCGGAGCCGTTGCTCTCGGTCACCCGATTGGAGCGAGCGGAGCGCGTATTTTATTGACGCTTGCCTATGAATTGAAACGCCGCGGCGGTGGTCTTGGCATTGCAGCGATCTGTTCAGGCGGCGGCCAGGGCGATGCGGTCTTAATCGAAGTTCCAAAGCAATAAGGGGGAGAAATAGATGACGATCAATAACGTAATGGTCATCGGCGCCGGGCAGATGGGAGCAGGGATTGCCCAAGTATTTGCCCGGGCAGGTGTCGATGTAAAGCTCAACGACCTGAAGCAGGAAGCCCTCGATAAAGGGTTGGCAGGCATTGAAAAGCGATTGGCACGGGCAGTGGAAAAAGGCAGGATGACATCCGAAGAACAGGACACGGCCTTCCACCATTTATCCGGGACTACCAACATAGAAGACGCGGCGGACTGTGATCTCGTCATCGAAGCCGTTGTTGAAAACATGGAAGTGAAGACGAAAGTGTTTCAGCAGCTCGACGGAATTACGCCGGAGCATACGATTTTAGCCTCCAATACCTCGTCCTTGCCGATTACCGAAATCGCAGCTGCAACAAAGCGGCCGTCCCAGGTCATCGGGATGCATTTTATGAACCCGGTGCCGGTGATGAAGCTCGTGGAAATCATCCGTGCCATTCAGACGAGCGCCGAAACGTTTGAAGCCATTAAAGATATGACGAATAGGCTTGAAAAAACCCCGGTGGAAGTGAATGATTTTCCAGGCTTTGTCTCCAACCGGATTTTGATGCCGATGATTAACGAAGCCATCTACACGGTTTATGAAGGTGTCGCTTCCCCTGAGGATGTCGATACGGTGATGAAGCTCGGCATGAATCACCCGATGGGCCCACTCGCGCTCGCTGATTTTATCGGTCTCGATACGTGCTTATACATTATGGAAGTTCTGTATGATGGCTTTGGCGACAGCAAATACCGTCCTTGTCCGTTACTGAGAAAGTATGTGAAAGCGGGCTGGCTTGGCAAAAAGTCAGGACGTGGTTTTTACACCTACGAATAAAGGTGAAGGAGAGAAGCTGCATGAACATACGGTTTACCGATGAACAGGAAATGATGAGAAAAATGGTCCGCGATTTTGCCGAGAAGGAAGCAGCTCCGGCCGTAGAACGGATGGAAAGAGAGGACCGTTTTCCGGTCGAGTTAGTCAAGCGGATGGGAGAGCTTGGCTTGATGGGAATTCCGGTGCCGGAAGAGTACGGCGGGGCAGCTATGGATTATACCTCGTACATTATTGCTATTCACGAACTGTCAAAAGTGAGTGCGACGTTAGGGGTAATCCTGTCTGTGCATACGTCTGTCGGGACCAATCCTATCCTTTACTTTGGCACAGATGAGCAGAAGCAGAAGTACTTGCCTAAGCTCGCTTCAGGGGAATACTTAGGCGCGTTTGCCTTAACGGAACCGAGTGCCGGTTCTGATGCCGGCAGCTTAAAAACACGTGCGGAGAAGCAAGGAGACCATTATGTATTAAATGGCTCGAAAGTATTTATTACTAACGGTGGGGAAGCCGATACGTTTATCGTTTTTGCCCGGACTAACCGGGAAGAGAAGAATGGCCGGGGCGTCAGCGCTTTTATTGTCGAACGGGACACACCTGGCTTTTCAGTCGGAAAGCCTGAGAAAAAAATGGGGCTCCATGGTTCAAGTACCGTTTCTTTAAATTTTGACAACTGCCAGGTGCCTGCTTCTCAGCTGCTTGGCAACGAAGGCGAAGGCTTTAAAATTGCTCTTTCCAACTTGAACATTGGAAGAATCGGTATCGCTGCCCAGTCACTTGGAATTGCGGAAGCCGCTTTTGAACACGCAGCGGCGTATGCGAAGGAACGTGAGCAGTTTGGCAGGCCGATCGCTAAAAACCAGGGGATTTCCTTCAAGCTTGCCGATATGGCCACCTCAGTGGAGGCTGCAAAACTATTAGTTTACCAGGCTTCCTATTTGCATAACAACAGCGAGCCATGCGGCAAAGAAGCATCCATCGCCAAGCTGTTTGCTTCAAAGACAGCGATGAACACAGCGATTGAAGCCGTCCAGGTTCACGGAGGCTACGGCTACACCGAGGATTATGCAGTTGAGCGATTTTTCAGGGACGCCAAAGTATGCGAAATCTATGAAGGCACGAGTGAAATCCAGAGAATTGTCATTAGTAACCACTTGTTGAAAGATTAAGAGGAGGAGCAGCAATGGATTTTAAATTATCAGAAGAACAGGAAATGCTCAGAAAAATGGTCCGGGATTTTGCAAAGAAAGAAGTCGAGCCGACGGCTGCTGAGCGTGATGAAGAAGAACGGTTCGACCGTGAGATTTTTGACAAAATGGCAGAGCTCGGTTTGACGGGGATTCCGTGGCCGGAGGAGTATGGCGGCATCGGTTCAGATTTTGTCAGCTATGTAATCGCTGTAGAAGAGCTATCCCGTGTGTGTGCGTCGACAGGGGTAACGTTGTCCGCCCACATTTCCCTCGCCAGCTGGCCGATTTACAAGTTCGGGAACGAAGAACAAAAGAAAACGTTCTTAGCCCAGCTTGCAACGGGAGAAAAACTAGGAGGCTATGCTTTATCGGAGCCAGGAGCAGGAAGCGACGTTTCATCCATGCGTACCCAGGCGAAGCTTGACGGCGACCACTACGTGCTGAACGGCAACAAAGTATGGATCACTAACGGAGGCGTCGGCGACCTTTATATCGTGTTCGCCAAGACAGACCCGAGTGCCGGAAGTAAAGGGGTCAGTGCTTTTATCGTAGAAAAAGGCACAGAAGGCTTCAGCTTCGGAAAGAAAGAGAAAAAGCTCGGCATCCGTTCGTCTCCAACGACAGAACTTATTTTTGAAAATTGCAGAATTCCTAAAGAAAACCTGCTTGGAGAAGAAGGGCAGGGCTTTAAAATTGCGATGATGACGCTGGACGGCGGCCGCAACGGCATTGCTGCCCAAGCCGTGGGAATCGCTCAAGGGGCTCTTGATGCGTCAGTCGGTTACGCGAAAGAGCGGGAACAATTCGGCAAGCCGATCGCGAAGATGCAAGGCATTTCCTTTAAGCTGGCAGATATGGCGACGGACATTGAAGCAGCTCGTCTATTAACATACCAGGCGGCGTACTTGGAATCCGAAGGCCTTCCATATGCCAAAGCGTCTGCAATGGCGAAATTGTTTGCCGGAGATGCCGCGATGAACATTACGACCGAAGCCGTCCAGGTTCACGGCGGCTATGGCTATACGAAGGATTATCCTGTCGAACGATACATGCGTGATGCGAAAATTACACAAATCTATGAAGGTACTAATGAAATTCAACGACTCGTCATCGGGCGGATGGTCACACAGTAACAGAAAGGGACGATGGTATGCACCCGCTTGCTGAAAGGATTCAAAAACAGGATATGAGGGCTCTCGCCAGGGCCATTTCACTCGCAGAAGGCGAAGGCGAAGAGAAGCTGAAGCTGATGAGCGACATTTTTTCCATTAAGAAAAATGCCCACTACATCGGGATCACCGGTTCACCAGGGGCGGGGAAGAGCTCGCTCATCAACCGCCTGCTCACTTACCTTCGCAGCCAGGATCTCACGGTTGCAGTCGTAGCCGTTGATCCTACGAGTCCTTTCAGCGGCGGATCGCTTCTCGGTGACAGAACCCGGATGAACCAGCATTTTACCGATCCCGGCATTTTCATTCGCAGCATGGCGACACGCGGCAGCTTAGGGGGGCTTGCACGAGCGACGAAAGACGCGATCCGCGTCTGCGATGCTTACGGTTTTGATATCATCCTCGTCGAAACCGTCGGCGTCGGACAGTCGGAGCTTGATATTATGAAGGTCGTCGACACAACTGGTCTCGTGCTGACGCCGAACAGCGGTGATGTGCTGCAAATCTTCAAAGCAGGGATTATGGAGATTGCCGATTTATTTATCATTAATAAAGCAGACTTACCCGGGGTGGAAAAATTAAAAACCACCCTTGAAGAATATATGATGATCGCCCAGCCGAAAGGGTGGCAGCCGCCGATTGTTGAGACCATCTCCACGGAAAATGCGGGGATGGATACACTTTGGAATGAGCTGAACCGGCACCGGGATTATTTATGGAACACAGCCCAAGGTGAAAAGCAGCGCAATCAGCAGCTCAAGCTTGAAGTATACGAACTGATCCGCGAGGAAATTTGGCGCAGTGTGCAGGCAGAGGTCGAAAAAGACCCGGAAAAACAACAAGCATTGAAAGAAGTAGATGCTGATCCTTACCAGCTTGCCCGCGAATGGTTCCAACAATGGATCAGAAGGGAGAATGACCATGGTGAATAACCAAGTTCCATCTTCGATCAAGGATGAAGCGCTCGTCTCGAAACGAAGGAATCAAATGATCAAAGGGGCTGTGGCTCTTTTTAAAGAAAAAGGCTTCCACAAGACGACCACGCGTGAAATTGCCAAAGCTTCCGGATTCAGCATCGGCACGCTTTACGAATACATTCGCAAGAAAGAGGATGTGTTATTTCTCGTCTGTGATTCCATTTACCAGCGCGTAAAGGAACGCATGGAAGCTTCGATTGATACGAATGAAACGAGTCTTCAAAATCTCGTGCAAGCCATTCGCTCCTATTTTCAGCTGATGGATGGCATGCAGGACGAAGTGCTCGTCATGTACCAGGAGGTCAAATCCTTATCGAAGGATGCGCAGGATTACGTGCTGCAAAAAGAACGGGACATGGTTGCCATGCTTGAACAGGTGATTGTAAACAGCCTGTCTGAAAAGATTCCAGAAGCAGATGTCGCCTTAATTGCGAATAACATTTTCGTTCAAGGACAGATGTGGGGCTTCCGCCGCTGGATTTTAAAACGGTCGTTTACGTTGGACACTTATATTGAACGTCAAACCCACTTACTGCTGGAAGGCTTAAGCAGTCAACTCAAAGAAACTCAATCATAAAGGAGGAATCATGATGGAACAGCCTGCTTTATATAAGGCGAAGCATCCAGTCCGATTTGTAACCGCTTCCAGTTTGTTTGACGGCCATGATGCTTCGATCAATATTATGCGGAGAATTTTACAAGCGACAGGCGCTGAAGTCATTCATTTAGGGCATAACCGCTCTGTGGAAGATGTCGTCAATGCGGCCATCCAGGAGGATGTTCAGGGCATCGCTATTTCTTCCTATCAAGGCGGCCATGTCGAGTATTTTAAATATATGGTCGATTTACTAAAGGAAAAAGGAGCCGGTCATATCCGGGTGTACGGAGGCGGGGGTGGGGTCATTATCCCGCGGGAAATTAAAGAGCTGCACGATTACGGGGTAGCTCGTGTCTTTTCACCGGAAGACGGCCGCAGCTTAGGGCTCCAGGGCATGATCAATCAAATGGTGGAGGAATGTGATTTTCTTCCGCCGCTTGATGTCGAAAAAGGGGTGGAAGCTCTGTGCAAAGGCAGCCATCCGGCGGTAGCGAGGTTTATCACGTATGTGGAAAACACGCCGAAGAATGAGCGGGAAGATGTCGCTGCTTTTGAAACGGCCGTCGAAAAAATGACCGATAAAAAAGTGCCGGTCCTCGGAATTACGGGAACCGGGGGCGCCGGAAAAAGCTCGTTAACCGACGAGCTGATCCGCCGTTTTATCAATGAGATCCCTGACAAAAAGATTGCGATTCTTTCGGTGGACCCGACGAAAAAGAAAACCGGAGGCGCGCTGCTTGGTGACCGGATCCGCATGAACGCAATTCTCAATCCGCGTGTATATATGCGCTCGCTTGCTACAAGGGAAGCGCGGTCTGAGCTGTCTGCCGCTGTTGCAGAAGCCGTACAGGTTACGAAAGCAGCCGGATTCGATTTTATTATTATTGAAACGAGCGGGATCGGCCAAGGCGATGCTGCCATTACCGATGTCACCGATTTGTCCATGTACGTGATGACAGCTGAATTCGGAGCGCCTTCTCAGCTTGAGAAAATTGATATGATCGACTTTGCTGACTTTATTGTCATCAACAAGTTTGAGCAGAAAGGTTCTGAGGATGCCATGAACCAGGTGCGCAAGCAGTATGAGCGCAGCCATATGCTTTTTCACGAGGATAAAAGCGCGTTTCCTGTGTACGGTACGATTGCCAGCCAGTTTAATGATCCTGGTACGAACACATTGTTTGCAGCGATTGTCGATAAGCTGAACGAAGATTTCAACTGGCAGGATGAAACGACGCTTGAGCGTGTCAGTAAAGTAGAAAAGCAGAACGTCATCATCCCGAACGAACGTAAACAGTATTTACGCGATATTTCCCTTGCGGTCCGCAACTATCATGAAGAAGCACAGGATCAAGCGGCTAAAGCGCGTAAGCTCTACCAGCTCAAAGGGACCGTAGAAGCACTCGAAGAGGAAGAGGTAAAAAGGAGCCTCGAGCGCCTGATTGAGGATTATGAACGGTCGCTGGATAAAGAGGCTGCTGATAAACTGGCGGACTGGGATGGTCTCCACGAAAGGTACAGCGGAGATACGTACACGTTTAAGGTGAGAGAAAAAGAGATTACGATGGACATCACTACCGAAAGCCTGACCGGGTTAAAAATACCAAAGGTAGCCTTGCCGAAATATTCGGATTGGGGCGACCGGCTCGTCTGGCTGCTCACCGAGAACGTGCCCGGAGCATTTCCATTTACTGCGGGAGTCTTTCCGTTTAAACGAAAAGGCGAAGATCCGAAGCGCCAGTTTGCCGGTGAAGGAACGCCGGAGCGTACGAACCGCCGTTTTCATTATTTATCTGAAGGCGATGAGGCGAAGCGGCTCAGTACCGCTTTTGACTCGGTCACGTTATACGGGGAAGATCCGGATGAACGTCCCGATATTTACGGGAAAGTCGGCGAAAGCGGAGTAAACATCTGCACTCTTGAAGATATGAAAAAGTTGTATGATGGCTTCGATCTCGTCGATCCGACAACTTCCGTCTCAATGACCATTAACGGTCCGGCTCCGATTATCCTTGCGATGTATTTCAACACGGCGATCGACCAGCAGCTGAATAAGTTTGAGCAGGAACAGGGAAGAAAGCCGAATGAAAAAGAAGCAGCCCAAATTAAAGAAGACACGATTAAGGTTGTCCGAGGGACGGTGCAAGCCGACATCCTGAAGGAAGATCAGGGGCAGAATACGTGTATTTTCTCCACAGAATTTGCCCTCCGGATGATGGGCGATATCCAGCAGTACTTTATTGACTACGAAGTACGTAACTATTATTCCGTTTCGATTTCCGGTTATCACATTGCTGAAGCAGGAGCGAACCCGATTACCCAGCTTGCGTTCACCCTTGCCAATGGGTTTACGTACGTGGAATATTACTTGAGCCGGGGGATGGATATTAACAAGTTTGCTCCAAACCTGTCCTTCTTTTTCTCCAATGGGCTCGACCCTGAATATACCGTGCTCGGCAGAGTGGCGCGCCGAATCTGGGCGATTGTGATGAAAAATAAGTACGGAGCCAACGAACGGAGCCAGAAGCTGAAATACCACATTCAGACGTCCGGCCGTTCACTGCACTCACAGGAAATCGACTTTAACGATATCCGCACAACTTTGCAGGCACTGATTGCGATTCAGGATAACTGTAACTCACTGCATACCAATTCTTATGATGAAGCGATCACCACCCCTTCTGAGGAGTCCGTGCGCCGGGCGATGGCGATCCAAATGATTATCAGTAAAGAGTTCGGTTTGACGAAAAATGAGAATTCGCTGCAAGGGTCTTATATCATTCGTGAGCTCACCGACCTTGTTGAGGAAGCGGTGCTGCAGGAATTTGAACGAATCAACGACCGCGGCGGAGTGCTTGGCGCGATGGAACGCCAGTATCAGCGCGGCAAAATCCAGGAAGAATCCCTGTATTATGAAGGGAAGAAGCATTCCGGCGAACTGCCGATCATTGGGGTCAATACGTACTTGAACCCGAATCCTCCTACCGAAGATGAAATCAACGCGATGGAACTGGCTAGAGCCAGTAAAGAGGAGAAAGAACATCAAATTACAGAACTCCGCAAGTTCCAAACGCAGCATGAAGCTAAGGCAGCAGAAGCGCTGCGCCGATTGCAGGAAACAGCACACAGCGGCGGCAATGTTTTTGCTGAACTGATGGAAACTGTGAAATACGCGAGTCTCGGCCAAATCACCCACGCCCTATACGAAGTGGGCGGGCAGTATCGTCGAAATATGTAAAAGCAGACCTCCAAGCCATGGTGGAATAGGACTTGGAGGTCTTTTTTGTCGAAAAGTTCATACCATTCGACAAACTCCAGTGGAGTTCGACGGCATCAATTTGAGATAATAATAGGAAAGAAAATAAGGCTGGGATTAGGAGATTTTATAAAAGGGGAGCCTTACTATGGGAATTTCCGGGCGTATTATTAAATACGTAAGGAAAGAGAAGGGTGTTACACAGGAATGGCTGGCGGAAGGCATTTGTTCGATTTCCTATTTGAGCAAAGTGGAGAATGAGACGCTTGAGCCGAGCAGCGAAATTCTAGATCTTTTAGGCGAGCGGCTGGGAATTGCACAAGGAGAGCGCCGCGGAGAACAGCGAGAGCTCTTAGAGAAAGAGTTATTCCATTGGTACCATTTAATGAAGCATGACCAGCATATGAAAGCAGCGCAGAAATATATCGAATTATCAAGCTGTTTTCCCCATCCCATTTATACGGAGCTCAATGATTATTACGATTTATTCCGCTTTCGTTTTGAAGTGGCCGCAAAGCAGACGGTCATGGTCAATGCGGAGGTCCACACGCTGATGCAGTGGCATCCCCATTGGACGGGAGACCGCCATTATTTAGCGAGCAAGATGCTGGGGTTTTATTATCATTTAACGGGCGAGCACCACAAAGCGCTCGATTATTTCCTGGCAGCGGAGCAGCAGACAGATCGGACCATTGATAACGTTGATCCTGAATTGTTTTATTATCTGGCTGTCACTTATTTGGAAATCGGACTGCCATTAAAAGCGATTTCCAATGTGCAGGAGTCTCTCCAGCTCTATCATGAGGCCTTAAATGAAAAAGCTGTGCTCAAGTGTAAGCTCCTGCTTGCTGAAAGCTTTCACGCTATTGGAGATCACGAAGAAGCCCATAAAACGGTTAAGAAAATCTTAGCGCTTCAGGATAAAAAAGAGCATGCAGAGATAGCGGGGAAGGCGTATCTTTTGTCTGGCACAATTGCTGTAAGAAAAGGGAATGCAAAGCTTGCGTTAGACAGTTTTTATCAGGCCCTTACGTATTTAGAGGCATCCATAGGGGAAACGGCTGCCGTTTATTATGGTCTGGCAAGGGCTCATTATGAACTAGGCGAGGAAGAACAAGCGATCTCCTGTATTCAGCACGCGTTTCAGGAGACAAGCGATACGAAACAGCACTACCGTCTTTACATGCTGCACGCCTCGGTGACGAACACCGCCGATACGCTTGCCTGTATGAATAAGCTGGAGTATGAAATCCTTCCCTATTTTCTTGCCCGTGGAGATCGTGAAGACTATTTGCGGGGGATGGAAATGCTGGCAGAGATTTTCCTTGAAAAAGAGGAGTACAGGAAGTCAGCGATGGTTTATCGTGAAGCGGCCCGGTATCGCACGAACCAATACGAAGCGTTCGGGATGAATGGAAGATAAAGGCCCGGTAGACGTCATGAAGACGACACAGGGCCTTTTTTTAATGGCCGCCAATCTGGTCTTTATCATGCGGCTGATTGACATGGGTCACAAACGGGGTTTTCGTGCCGTACCATTCATAGGTAACATGGTAGGCCTCCCCTTTATTTAGCAGCATCCACGTATTTTCGTCCTTCACTTGAAGCTCCTTCCCGTTCACTTTGATGAAATACCCTTCATCATTATGGGTCTTTTCGGAAATGACCGCTTCACTTATTTCCTTTGTATGGATCAAGCCATAATTCGTATAGAGCCATACCCCGGCAGTCAGGACAAGGATGATCGTAAAAATCCAATTCAGGGGGTGGTTTTTCATCCAAGCTCGCTCCTTTATTTCTGTGCAGTCTATTCTATATTTTACGATAAAAGATAAGGAAGACCAAGTTAAATGCGGTTCTCACCGTATGGGAGACGTGTTTCCTTGGTATAATGATGAGAAACACCTGATTCCGGGGTTTAGGGATGGTAGTCTATGAATGATTGAAAATAGCATAGACCGTTTGTCTTATGCTGGTCGTGTCTATCCGGGCGCTTCCGCTTTTCTATGTCTAATTCCAGCGCCTAGCTGCTCGTGACATAAGTCAACCGGTGCTGTGGCGAAGAACGCCACGGCACCGTTTGTCTTATGCATGTCGCAGCTGACCAAGGCGCTTCCATTTTTCTATTGTCCAGCTCTGACTCGCAGCTCCCCGCTGATCTAAGCAATCATCCTCCAGAGGCAGAAAACCATGCCTCTTGCGGCTGCTTGCTTAGCCTGAGGGATCTGAACGCTCGTCGCCGCTTTTCTATTTGATTTTTGTTTTTTATGGTCATATAATGGGTGGTATGATTAAAATGTGATTCGTATGCCTATGGAGTTATGGATACTATTTATAGAAGGTAAAGGAGTGCTGGATCGTGAGCTTAAAAGAACTAAGCAAAGACCAAGTGGATGAGATTTCCATGATCGAACTTGCAACGATCATTTTAGAAGAGGAGAGACAGGCCCTCGACTTTAATGAAATGTTTAACCGCATTGCTGCGATGAAAGGTTTCACAGAGGAGCAGAAGGAAAGCTACATCGCTCAATTTTATACGGATATGAATATTGATGGCCGGTTCATGACGATTGGAACAAACCAATGGGGTCTGAAACGCTGGTATCCGGTTGAACAAATGGAAGAAGAGATTGCCAACCTTCCTAAGAAACGGAAGAAGAAAAAGAAGAAGCCTTCTAAGATGCTTGACGAAGAGCTTGGCGAAGAAGATTATGATGATGAAGATTACGATGAGGACTTGGAAGAAGACGTAGAGCTGACGGACGAAGATCTCGACCTTGATGACGACGACGATGATGATTATGAAGGTGACTATGAAGATGACGACCTTGATGAAGAAGAGGAAGAGATGATCGAGGACGATGTCAGCTTCATAGGAGAAGAAGACGAAGAGAAAGAAGAATAGCATAAAAGTATGGTTGACTTTCCAAATGTAAATAAGTACAATTCAATTTGGGCTCTTTAATTTTCTAAAATGAAATGCGGAACGCTCCCCAAAAGCGGGGAGCGTTTTTTTATTTTTACACGAGTAATAAATGACTTTCAAAAGGGTATGATCACGATGGAACTGTTCCATTGCTCAAGCGCGGAATTTTACAGCCGGAAATGTGAATGAAGTCATGCCTGTAACCTATGAAGCGTAATTTGCTACCGCGTGTCCCGTGTCATATAATTGCTTTGGTAACTTATTAATGAAATCTCATATGTTTTATCTTCCTGGAGAAAGTTGGCTAATACATGACATACTCTTACAAGGACGTGTCGGTGGTGATACCGGCTTATAATCCTGACCATAAATTACTGGATTTGCTGGACAAGTTAATAAGGTTCAGCTTTCATGAAATTGTCGTAATCAATGATGGAAGCCACCTGGAAAGTCAGACGATTTTTGACAAGATTTCGAAAGAATACAGCAACTGTGTTTTGCTTGAGCATCCTGAGAACAAAGGGAAGGGCCGGGCATTGAAAACCGCTTTTCAATACTATAAAGATCATCACCCTGAAGGAGTCGGCATGGTGACCGCAGATGCGGACGGCCAGCATTCTCCTGAAGATATTAAAAGGGTAGCTGAAGCGCTTATTGATAAGCCTGAGGAACTCGTTCTAGGCGTCAGGGATTTTACTACGGAAAATATTCCGTTTCGAAGCCGTTTTGGCAATAATATGACAAAGTCGGTCCTTCGTCTGACTTCAGGTATGAAAGTGACGGATACCCAGACGGGACTGAGAGGGATCCCGCGTGAATTTGGCCGCGAGCTCCTTTATGTCGAAGGAGACCGCTACGAATTTGAAATGCGGATGATTCTCGCTTGTAAAACATACAAGCGTGAGATTTCCGAAGTAGAGATCGAAACCATCTATATTGATGAAAACGAATCCTCCCACTTTAACCCGATCGTCGACTCGATCAAAATTTATTACGTATTTTTAAGGTTTTTAGTGTCGTCGGCCGCATCGTTTCTCGTGGATATCGGGATGTTCGCTTTATTCTCAGCGATCTTTAAGGCGTTTCTGCCGATCGGTTTTATCGTGGTGCCGACCATTCTTGCTAGGATTGTTTCGTCCTTGTTTAATTACTTTGTGAACCGCAACATTGTATTCAAATCTTATAAGTATACGAAACGAACGCTTGTGAAGTATTATGCGCTGGCTGTTGTTATTTTGGCTGGCTCTTCCGCTGGTGTGCATTATCTCTATGAATGGATAGGTGATCACGAAGTATTGATTAAGCTTGGGGTCGACTCCGTCTTATTCTTATTCAGCTTCTATATTCAAAAAGCATGGGTCTTTGATCAAAGCCCTGCCGAGAGCATTCGAGAGGTGGAATATGAGTAGCGTCATCATCATGTTTACTTTGATGCTGATTTCTTTTACCGGCTATGGAATTTACTTGAAATCCAAGTTCAACCTAGTCCCAGCGGCTATTCCGATCGTTTTGTTTTCGAGTATAGTCGTTGTTTTATTTATCAGCGGGCTTGTCCAATTGATCCTGCCTGCTGTTTACCTTATTTTTGCTGTGGGTCTTCTTCTGTTTGTATACGGCTTGTTTCTTATGGCTAGAGACAAACGGTTATTTATCAATCTGCTTACGCCTTCGACGGTGTTTTTTATTGCCGGTACGGCGTTTTTTGCTTTTTTATTAAGGGATGCCATTTTTATACAGTATGATATTTTCAGCCATTGGGGTTTAATTGTAAAAGAGATGGTCGAAGAAAACAGCCTTCCTGACCGTTCCACTGTGATTACATTCAGGAATTATCCGCCAGGGACAGCGATTTTTGTGTACTACGTCGTCACGCTCGTGGGCTATTCTGAGAGTGCGGCACTCATCGGGCAGGGGGTGCTGATTGCAGGCTTATTGTCTACATTCTTTATTTTTTCAAGCTGGAAAAAGCCATTCGCTGTGATTGCCTCCTTTTTTGTTGCCTTGTTTCTTTTACTCGTCGATGGAGATAACGTGTATTCCCTGCTCGTCGATTTAATTCTTGGCTACATTCCTGCTGCGGCGCTGTTGGTCGCCTACTATTACCGGGACCGATTTGAAAAGATGACCGTATTGCTAATGCCGATTCTTTCCTTTGTGATTTTGACAAAAGACAGCGGCAAAATCTTTTATGCGTTCTGTTTAATCTGGCTCATCGGTTTAATGATTAATTACGTGAAGAATCATCGTTTAAAAGGGAGAGCCAAAGGTAAGGCTTTCCTGTGTGGATTCGTCAATCTGCTCGCCATTCCCATTGCGATGAACTTTCTATTCATGGCTTACACCTTGTTTGCTTATGATGCAAGCTATGGGTCGAACCGCCATGCGGTGACAGCAGGCCGGTTCAGCTTAGACCGGTTCACTTCCGATTTTGGAAGGACGATGGTATCCAAGCTTGGTCATGCGATCGCAGATTCAACATTAGTCCACTTGATGGTCATCAGTTCGGTTATTGCCGTGGCAGCGATTTTTATCATTCGAGCTTTAGACAAGCGCTGGCCGAAGACATTGAGTTGGAGTGTTATTTTCGTTAATTTATTTCAAGCGCTCTACGGCGCTTTGCTTTACTTGCTTTATTTGTTTCTTATGCCGGAAAACGAAGCGATTAATCTTGCCGGCTTTACCCGGTACGAAGCATCGGCAGCGATTTTCTGCATGGGCACGCTGCTCGTCTTTATCATTCGGGAAATTACAAGACTTGAACGGTATTGGCTGTTAAAGGTAGTGATGGCCGCAAGCATTGGTCTTCTGCTCCTGCCGATCAAAGGAGAAGCGGATGCACTGCTGCATCAGAAAATGTCTAAAGGCTCCTTACGTTTAGAAGCGTTGGACATGTATCACAAGCTGGAAAAAGCTGAAAACATCTCCGGGCAAGATGAGGTGACACTGATCCAGGACCTCGGCCACCGGGACAGCTTTTATTTGGATCATGTGATGACTTACGAACGATTGAATTTCAACACTTATACTTTTACGTATTGTGATTCAGAAAAATTAAAGCAGCGGCTGAATAAGGACTTAAAGAAAAGCGATTATTTAGTCGTAACGAGAAACATCGGGAAAGACATGAAGCAGTGCATAGGCAGCCAGATGGAAGTGAAAAAAGGCGCCTATAAAGTAGAAGATGGCAAAATTACAGAACGAGTGAATTTGCCTCAGGGTGATGAGACGGAGCAGTAACGCGCTGCTTTTTATAAAAAAGATCATAGAGAAAGAGGGATTATCGTGGCAACTAAATACATTTTTGTAACTGGAGGCGTTGTTTCCTCCTTAGGAAAAGGAATTACGGCGGCTTCCCTAGGACGGCTGCTAAAAAACCGGGGCTTAAAAGTCACCATCCAAAAGTTTGATCCATACATCAACGTGGATCCGGGAACGATGAGTCCTTATCAGCATGGTGAAGTGTTTGTAACTGATGACGGAGCAGAAACAGACCTCGACCTTGGACACTATGAGCGTTTTATTGACATTAACTTAAATAAATACAGTAACGTAACAACAGGGAAAGTGTACTCGAATGTGATTAAGAAAGAACGCCGCGGTGATTATCTCGGCGGAACGGTCCAGGTCATTCCGCACATTACGAATGAAATCAAGGATCGTGTCTTCCGTGCCGCCCATGAAACAAACGCCGATGTTGTCATTACGGAAATCGGGGGAACGGTAGGGGACATCGAATCGCTGCCATTCCTTGAGGCGATCAGACAGATCAAAAGCGATATCGGCCGTGAGCATGTAATGTATCTGCACTGTACGCTCGTGCCTTATTTAAAAGCGGCAGGAGAAATGAAAACAAAGCCGACACAGCACAGCGTGAAAGAGCTCCGTTCCCTGGGTATTCAGCCGGATGCAATTGTGCTCCGGACTGAACAGGCGATTTCGGAAGAGATGAAAGAAAAAATCGCTCTCTTCTGTGATATTGCTAAGCATGCGGTCATTGAAGCGCGTGATTCCGACACGCTTTACAAAGTGCCGCTCACGCTTCAGGAACAAAAACTGGATGAGCTGACGTGTAAGCATTTCGGCCTAACGTGTCCTGAAGCAGATATGACGGAATGGAATCAGCTCCTCGAACAGGTGCAGAACCTGCAGGAAAAAGTCACGATCGCTCTTGTCGGTAAATACGTTGAGCTGCCAGATGCCTATATTTCAGTCGTAGAAGCGTTGAAGCATGCAGGCTACAGCTACAATGCGGATATTGAAGTGAAATGGGTCAACTCTGAAAATGTAACGAAGGCAAATGTCGGCGATCATTTGGCAGGAGCCGACGGGATCCTCGTCCCAGGAGGCTTTGGTGACCGCGGGATTGAAGGAAAAATCGATGCGATCCGCTATGCACGGGAAAACCGTGTACCGTTTCTCGGTATCTGCCTCGGTATGCAGCTTGCTACTGTGGAATTTGCTAGAAATGAGCTTGGTCTTGAAGGTGCCCATTCAGCAGAAATCAATCCGGCGACGCCGCATCCAATTATCGATCTTCTTCCTGAGCAGAAAGAAATTTCTGATTTGGGCGGTACTTTAAGACTAGGAATTTATCCATCCAGGCTTCAGCCGGGAACTAAGGCGATCGAAGCATATGGAGAAGAGGTTATTTATGAGCGTCACCGCCACCGGTTTGAATTTAACAACCACTACCGGGAACAGATGGAAGCGAAAGGGTTTAAGTTCTCCGGCACGAGTCCGGACGGACGTCTGATTGAAATTATTGAGGTGGAGGATCATCCTTGGTTTGTAGCGAGCCAGTTCCATCCGGAATTCAAATCACGACCGACAAGACCGCAGGAATTGTTCTACGGCTTTATCGGCGCAGCGATGAAACAGAAGCAATAAGGATATCAATAAAAATAGCGCGGTGGCTGACTTCTCAGCTACCGCGCTTTTCAGGCAGTAGAATAGATCTACCAGATTACTGTTATGAGAAAAGGAGGCAGGGAAATACTCGCTTTCCATGGGCGACGTCAGGTTTCCTCAGCCTGCGGCTTCCGGGGTCCTGCCCTGTCTTTTGTTCCCATAGGAGTCCTGCATTTCCCTGCCTCCTTTATGAAATTGGAATTATTCCTTATTTCCTGGGCATTAAAACCCAGAGGAGTGATGAATTTAGAATCTTTATCCTCATCGAGTAAACCCTGTTTAACGAACACAGAGTGTATAAGAGTTCTTTTCCCAGCCCTGAATAAAGAGAAACTATTCCTGCTGAAAACAGTTAATACAGGATTCAGTATTTCAGGTTACCATGTCCCATCTTAAATAGACTGCTGAAAACGAAAGAGTTTCTCTGCCATGTAAAAAGCGCAGTGGCTGCTTCAGCCACCGCGCTTTTAATAAAATTACTCTTGATAATCATCCATGATTTCTTCTATCGTAAGCCTTAAGACGAAATAAGCATAAAACATCGTCATCACGGATGGAAAACCGACCCGTCTCATATCAAAGGGGAGGAGCGGTCGTGTGATTTTAGTATCAATCAGAAAGTCTGCTTCCTGCTTCAGACGGTTTTCTTTATCTTTTTGTACAGCAGCCAGGGCAATGACGTCAGCACCTGCTTCCTTTGCTTCCTTAGCAAGCTTAACCGCCTCGGGATGGTCAGCCGTGCGAGCAGCTATGAGTACACGGTCAATCTCCGTAAGAGTGTCTTCCGCTATGTAAATCTTTGCTTTCGGCATCGGTTCCGGACCTTGCAAGGCTTCAGCCTCAATGGATTCCATTTCCTCGAAGCCCTTCACATAAATAATTCCTTCACCTACAAGCGCTTGGGAGAGACTTCTTGCCGCATCTTCTATGTGAAATTCTTCGGTTTTTGCAATTTGCTGGAATTGGCCGGTTAACTGTGTTTGCAGCATCTTCAGCATACGGTTCCCCTCTTTTCTCATATCCTTGTAAACCATAGCTTAGCATAAGATCCTGCCTAGCAAAAGTTCCAAACTATAGCCAAATAAAGGCAGGAATTCTGACAGAGAACCTCGAAATACAAAGTTAAGAAAAATATAGATTATAAATACAGGTATAGGAGATTCAGAACCAAAGAAAGGCAGGGAAGCCACGTGACGAACAAGATTTTAATTGTAGACGACCAACCAGGAATCCGTATGCTGCTGGAAGAAATTCTTAAAAGCGAAGGATACGAAATAGTAACTGCAAAAACCGGGAAGCAAGCATGTGAGATGATGGAGGCGGAGAAACCTGACCTGACAATTATGGATTATAATCTGCCTGTGATGAACGGTCACGAAGTGTTGAAGACTTTTGATGAAATGAGTGCTCATAATCCTGTCATTATCATTACCGGATCTTCTGAGGATTCGATTAAGGAACATACGCAGTTTTCTTTTGTGCAGGAAATCATCGCTAAACCCTTCGATATCCATAAGATGAAAGAAGTGGTAACAAACACGCTGGTCCGCAGCTAATCCACTCCATTAAAAAATCTTTTTTTAAATGAAAGCGTTAACTATAGATGTGTGTGTTGCGCCATTGCAACGGTATTGGTATTCTAATACTGTAGCTTAACATTACCGGTATCGTATCACTGGATACGTGCTAGTTTATAGGAGTACGATTTTATTTAAAGGAGGATCTTTCATGCCGCTAGTGTCTATGAAAGAAATGCTAGAAAAAGCTAAGGAAGAACGTTACGGCGTTGGCCAGTTCAACCTTAACAATTTAGAATACGCTCAGGCGATCCTGCAGGCTGCAGAAGAAGAGCAGTCTCCGGTAATCTTAGGAGTTTCTGAAGGTGCCGGGCGTTATATGGGTGGCTTTAACGTAGTTGTTGATATGGTTAAAGCTCTGATGAAATCATACGGGACGACTGTGCCTGTTGCGATTCACCTGGATCATGGATCCAGCTTTGAAAAATGTGCAGAAGCGATTCATGCCGGATTTACTTCCGTAATGATCGATGCTTCCCACGACCCGCTTGAGGAAAACATTGCGTTAACGAAAAAAGTCGTTGAACTTGCGCACATCCACGGTGTTTCTGTTGAAGCAGAATTGGGCCGTGTAGGTGGTCAGGAAGACGACATTATTGTAGAGGATGCAGAAGCAGCCTATGCGATTCCTGCAGAATGTAAAAAGCTTGTCGATGAAACAAACGTTGACGTTTTCGCGCCGGCGCTAGGTTCTGTACATGGTCCTTACAAAGGCGAACCGAACCTTGGCTTTGACCGCATGGAAGAAATCATGGGAATTGTCGATAAGCCGCTTGTGCTTCACGGCGGGACAGGCATCCCGACAGCGGACATTAAGAAAGCTATTTCTTTCGGAACCGCTAAGATCAATGTCAACACAGAAAATCAATTCTCCCAGGCCAAAGCTGTACGTGCCGTACTGGCTGAGAAGCCTGAATTGTATGACCCGCGTAAGTATTTAGGACCAGGACGCGATGCCATTAAAGAAACAGTTATTGGCAAGATGCGTGAATTTGGTTCTTCCAATAAAGCTTAATAATTGAATGAGTAAGGAAGCCGTTACGATGTAGCGGTTTCCTTTTCCACGTGATTGAAAACGTAATCATTGCTCGTTTTTCAATAAATAAATACAAAAAGGGAGAGGAGTAGTACCATGAAATTTTTTGTAGACACAGCGAACATTGAGGAAATTCGTGAAGCGAATGCGTTAGGGATTCTTGCAGGTGTAACGACAAACCCGAGTTTAGTCGCGAAGGAAGGCGTTTCTTTCCACGATCGTTTGAAAGAAATTACGGATGAAGTGGACGGTTCTGTCAGTGCAGAAGTTATTTCTGAAGACGCAGAGGGTATGATTAAAGAAGGGAAGGAACTTGCGGCCATTGCTCCAAACATTACCGTTAAAGTACCGATGACGCTTGAAGGCTTAAAAGCGGTTAAAGCGTTCAGCGATCTGAATATCAAAACCAATGTGACGCTTGTTTTTTCTGCTAACCAGGCGCTGCTTGCTGCTCGCGCAGGAGCGTCCTACGTTTCTCCATTCCTTGGCCGTCTTGATGATATTGGTCAAAATGGAGTGCCGCTTATTTCTGAGATTGCGGAAATTTTTGACCGCCACGGAATTGAAACAGAAATCATTGCTGCATCCGTGCGCCATCCGATTCACGTAACGGAAGCAGCGATCAGCGGCGCTCATATCGCAACCCTTCCATTCAAAATTTTTGGCCAGCTCGTGAAACATCCACTGACAGACCAGGGAATTGAGAAATTCTTAAACGATTGGAATAACCAAAAATAATACGAGTGAATTGGCAAAAATTGCACATGCTAATGTCGTAATCTTTACCTTTTAAAGTGAGGAGTTTCTCATGCGAAAACTATTAATAGAAGGCGGAACTCGACTGCGCGGCCAGGTGAGAGTCAGCGGGGCGAAGAACAGCGCCGTTGCTCTTTTGCCTGCTGCCATATTAGCGGATTCTCCAGTAACGATCGAAGGTCTGCCCAACATTTCCGATGTTGGGATTTTATCAGAGCTTCTAAGGGAAATTGGAGGAAAAGTGGAACAGGATGGAAGAACGATAGAAATCGATCCTTCCAATATGATATCGATGCCGCTTCCGAATGGAAGAGTGAAAAAGCTTCGTGCATCCTATTACTTTATGGGAGCAATGCTGGGCAAGTTTAAAAAAGCCGTCATCGGCCTGCCGGGCGGGTGCCATCTTGGTCCACGTCCAATCGACCAGCATATCAAAGGCTTTGAAGCACTCGGGGCAGAGGTATCGAACGAGCAGGGAGCGATCTATCTTCGTGCCAAAGAGCTTCGCGGGGCGAGGATTTATTTGGATGTTGTCAGTGTCGGGGCTACCATTAACATCATGCTCGCAGCTGTACGGGCCAAAGGAAAAACGGTCATCGAGAATGCTGCAAAAGAGCCTGAAATTATTGATGTGGCCACTTTGCTCACGAGTATGGGGGCAAGGATCAAAGGAGCCGGGACCGACGTCATCCGGATTGAGGGGGTAGACCAGCTGGACGGCTGTCTGCACACCATTATTCCTGACCGCATCGAAGCCGGCACCTATACCATTATGGCTGCTGCGCAAGGCGAGGAAATGATTATTGACAATGTGATTCCACAGCACCTCGAATCTTTGCTTGCAAAGCTTCGTGAAATGGGTGTAACCATCGAAGAAAATGATGAACAGCTTTACGTTCGTCCTAGTGAGAAAATGCGCAGTGTAGATATTAAAACACTGGTGTATCCAGGTTTTCCGACTGACCTGCAGCAGCCGTTTACGTCGTTATTAACGAAGGCATACGGGACAGGCGTCGTTACAGATACGATCTACCAGGCGCGTTTTAAGCATATTGACGAACTTAGACGGATGAATGCTTCCATCAAAGTTGAAGGAGGCGCAGCGATTGTATCCGGCCCATCGAAGCTTGAGGGGGCTAAGGTGAAGGCAACGGATTTACGAGCAGGCGCTGCGTTAGTCATCGCCGGCTTAATGGCCGACGGCATTACAGAAATTACTGGCGTTGAGCACATTGAGCGCGGATATGAGAACATTACCAATAAGTTAGTGGAGCTTGGTGCGAAAGTCTGGTATGAGGAGATGTCAGACGAAGAGATTGAGCAATTCCAGAACTCATAACAAATGGGTGATTGCCCATTTCCATGGGGAGATGAGGAGAAATCTAACTGATAGGGGAGAATGAACCATGGAAAGAAGTTTATCAATGGAATTAGTACGAGTGACAGAGGCAGCTGCTTTATCATCAGCCCGCTGGATGGGGCGCGGAAAGAAAGAAGAAGCGGATGATGCCGCTACTTCTGCGATGCGTGATGTATTTGACACGATTCCGATGAAAGGCACCGTCGTGATTGGTGAAGGAGAAATGGATGAAGCTCCTATGCTGTACATAGGGGAAAAGCTTGGAAATGGATACGGTCCGCGCGTGGATGTTGCTGTAGATCCACTTGAGGGCACGAACATTGTAGCTCAGGGAACGTGGAACGCGCTCGCGGTTATTGCAATTGCCGACCATCACCAGCTTCTGCATGCTCCGGATATGTATATGGACAAAATCGCCGTAGGTCCGGAAGCTGTAGGAAAAGTTGATATCAATGCTTCCATTGCTGACAATCTGCAGGCTGTTGCCAAGGCGAAGAATAAAGAAGTCGAAGATGTCGTTGCGATCGTGTTAAATCGGAAGCGTCACGAGCGGGTTATTGAGGAGATCCGTGAAGCAGGCGCCCGCATTAAACTGATTCCTGACGGCGATGTGGCAGCTGCGATTAATACGGCATTTGACCATACCGGCGTAGATATTCTGTTCGGCTCTGGTGGTGCACCTGAAGGGGTGCTTGCGGCTGTTGCTCTTAAATGTCTCGGCGGAGAGATTCAGGGCAAACTGATTCCTTCCAACGACGAAGAATTAGAACGCTGCAAGACGATGGGCATAGAAGATATTAACAAAGTGCTCCATATGGAAGACTTCTGCGGCGGCGACGATGCGATTTTCGCAGCTACCGGTGTTACCGACGGCGAACTCCTGCAAGGTGTACAGTTTAAAGGCCAGAAAGCGACCACTCAAACCTTGGTCATGCGTGCAAAGTCGGGCACAGTACGTTTCATTGATGGCGATCACAGTTTGAAGAAAAAGCCAAACTTAGTCATAAAACCTTAAGTGATTATACAGGAAGCCGGGTATTCCGGCTTCCTGTCATTCTATATTGACCATCCTTTAAAAAATTCAAAAAATCATTGAATCCACATGTCTATTAGTTGTACAATAAAGAATGTTTCATAGAGAAAACGGAAACAATGACGATGAGTAAACCTCCGTAAGCTGCTTATTTAACTTCCTAATACTTCTCCTGTATCTTCACGGGCGCATCCAATTTGAGAAGTCCAAACTACGAAACTATTTCCTGAATTTATAGCTTACCTTGGAATACACCCGCCTAAAATGAGAGGCCTTACAGAAAATATATATAAAGTGGTGATTTTGTGGCAGAATTAACAATCTCTAATTTAGAGACGATGACGTTAAAAAATTTATATGCAAAAGCAAGGCAATATAAGGTTTCCTATTATGCGAAGCTGACAAAGCGCGAGCTGATCTTTGCGATTTTAAAAGCGCAGGCAGAGAAGGACGGCTTTCTATTTATGGATGGGATTCTGGAAATTATTCCGTCTGAAGGCTTCGGTTTTCTCCGCCCGATTAACTATTCTCCAAGTGCTGAGGATATTTACATTTCAGCCTCACAGATCCGCCGTTTTGATTTAAGAAACGGGGATAAAGTCTCCGGAAAAGTACGTCCTCCGAAAGAAAATGAGCGCTATTACGGTTTGTTGCACGTGGATGCCGTCAATGGGGAAGACCCGGATTCAGCTAAGGAACGTGTCCACTTCCCAGCGTTGACTCCTCTTTATCCCGACCGGCAAATGAAACTGGAAACAGAAAGCAAACAGCTCTCCACCCGAATTATGGATTTAATGGCACCTGTCGGCTACGGTCAGCGAGGTTTGATTGTGGCTCCGCCTAAAGCAGGTAAAACGGTTTTGCTCAAGCAGATGGCAAACAGCATTTCAACGAACCATCCGGATGCCAAACTGATTATTCTACTCGTAGACGAACGTCCTGAGGAAGTCACGGATATTGAGCGCTCCGTTGCCCCTGATGTAGATGTAGTCAGCTCGACCTTTGATGAAGTGCCTGAGAACCATATTAAAGTGGCCGAGCTCGTCCTTGAGCGTGCGATGCGGTTAGTCGAGCACAAGCGCGATGTTATTGTACTCATGGACAGCATTACTCGTCTTGCACGTGCTTACAATCTCGTAATCCCGCCAAGTGGAAGAACGTTATCTGGCGGGATCGATCCGGCGGCATTCCACCGTCCGAAGCGCTTCTTCGGGGCAGCCAGGAATATTGAAGAAGGTGGAAGTCTCACCATTCTTGCGACGGCACTTGTGGATACAGGCTCACGTATGGATGATGTCATCTACGAAGAGTTTAAAGGGACCGGCAACATGGAGCTGCACCTTGACCGCAGCTTAGCGGAGCGGAGAATTTTCCCTGCGATCGATATCCGCCGTTCCGGCACGCGGAAGGAAGAGCTGCTGTTGAATAAGCCGGCTCTCGATAAAATCTGGGCGATCAGGCAGACGATGACCGATTCCCCGGACTTCATGGAACGCTTCCTCCGCCGTTTGAAATCTTCAAAAGACAACGCCGAATTTTTTGATTTGATGGATAAGGATATGAAGGGAAAAGCAGCGGCAAAACGCTGACGAAAGCCATGGTTTCATGAGAAAAAGTTACCTTGCATTGGGCACGGTTCCCTGTTATAATCTTTCTATGTGAGTTTCAGTAAAAGGTCTTTAAGTTAAACCTTCGACGGCTCTTACAATAACTCTGTTTCCAAAGGATTCAGGGCAAAAAGGAGTGGAAGAACATGAAAGCAGGAATTCATCCAGAATACCGTAAAGTTGTATTCCTCGACACAAGTTCTAATTTCAAGTTTCTATCCGGATCTACTCAGTATTCCGAAGAAACCATTGAATGGGAAGATGGAAACACGTATCCATTGATCCGTGTTGAGATTAGTTCTGCGTCTCATCCGTTCTACACAGGCAAGCAGAAAGCTGATAAAGCTGGCGGCCGTGTGGATCGCTTCAAGAAAAAATATAACCTTTCATAATAATGAGCGGACACCAGTTTTGGTGAAGGCTTCATAATTTTGAACAGAAACAGGCAAATTGTCTCTATCGTTTGCCTGTTTTTTTGTAGCCAATAATGAAAAAACTGCCGGTGATCCGTGTCGAACCAAAGAAAAAGCTGTTGAACACACGGAGAAAAAAGGAATAGAGTCACCCGACGAGATGAACAGTAAGAGTAAAACGGCACTGCCGGTTTTTAGAATCGCAGGTACAGGCTGTCCTTGGTTGACGGGGGACGAGGTCGATCGTTCAAAAGTCAGCTGAGGAGAGCCTTTTACATGTTTATTCCGATAATGGATAAACTTGAGAATGGAAGGAGCGAAAGTCAACGTGTATGTGATGAAGCAGAGTGGATGGGTCGAGGTTATTTGCGGGAGTATGTTCAGCGGCAAATCAGAAGAGCTGATCCGGAGAGTTCGTCGTGCTACATATGGTCAGTTAACGGTACGGGTATTTAAGCCGGCCATCGATAACCGGTACAAAGAGGATTCTATTGTCTCTCATAATGGAACGTCTGTCCTGGCGAGACCGGTGGACAATTCCATTGACATTCTTCAGCATGTCGATGACTCCATCGACGTCGTAGGCATTGATGAAGTCCAATTTTTTGATGAACACATTCTCGAGGTCGTCGAATGCCTCGCGGACCGGGGAATCCGGGTCATTGTGGCAGGTCTGGATACTGATTTCCGCGGCGAGCCTTTTGGCAAAGTGCCTGATCTGATGGCGCTCAGCGAGAGCGTGACAAAGCTGAATGCGATCTGTCCTGTGTGCGGGTCACCAGCCAGCCGTACGCAGCGTTTAATTGATGGCAAGCCCGCTTCTTACGATGATCCGATTATTTTAGTAGGGGCTTCCGAGTCGTACGAGCCTCGCTGCAGGCACCACCACGAAGTGCCTAATAAACCCAGGCAACGGGAAGTAGAGGCATACGCAGAACGTTTATAGAAGTTTGATGTACCCTGAAGCTTATCGACTGCTTCAGGGCCGTTTTATAGCTGGCAGCCGCCCGTTCCATGTTTAAAACCAGGGGGTTTGTGGAAATCCTTAATCATATAAAATACTGGAACCGGGAAGGATAGCCATGGATACAAGATCAATACAATCAGAAATATCAAGTTATGTCGGCCGGTTGTTAAGGGACAATTTTGGAAAAGGTCCCGCTTCTGTCTATGTGTCTCTCGTCGAACCTTATGTGACTATTTATTTGAAGGATTTCCTCGCCCCGATGGAGCGTGTACTCGTAGGAAAGGATCATACGAGAAGAGTAGAAGAGACGCGGGACTTATTGATGGAAGAACTGATTCCCGACATCAAAGCCACCTGGAAAGCCACAACGGGCATTGAAATTAAAGAAATGTATTATGACTGGTCACTTTCCAACCGTTCAGGCGTGTTTATCGGAATTTTGAACACACAAAGCCGGATGGATGAACATCTGGAAGACTATGAGCATAAAATAAACATTCATCATGAAGTGATTCAATTGAGCAAAAAAGCAGAAAAGCCTCCGGAAAATCTCGAGTCGTTTATGCTCAACAACCGGACGTTAATCGTCGTAAGAGATGGGATTCTTGTCCCTATTGAAAAGGCGCTGATCGAAGCCGGCCATAGTGAAGTTTTGAAGCTTACGAAGCGGAATTTAGAAAGAAATCTGATCAATCAGTCATCCTTTGAAGATATTTTAAACACATCAATCGAAGATTATTTTGTTGATTGGGATTTTCAAAAGGATATCAGCTATATTTTGTTTATTCTCAAGCCAAAAGCAAGCGGAAAGTGACGCAAACCATGTCAGCCGAAGAGGGATGCGGACCCTGATTCGGCTTTTTTATTCTATGTCCCGTTCAACTGATGAGGAGGGCTCTTGATGCCTGATAATTTTATGAATTCCCTGCTGAAACGCACTCAGCTTCTGCACCAATGCCAGGAAGCATTTCAATATGCTGTAGAAATGGTGCAAAAGAATGCGGGGGACGCAGAATCCATATGTAAATCGTGTGCCGAATTGTGCAAAGACTGTGCAGATGAATGCCTGCAAATCGAGAACGATGAATTTCAAGATCCGTTGTATCTGATGTGTTTGGACTACGCTAAGCTATGCGAGGGGATAATCGCTTTTCAAAAAAAAATGCCTTTGCCCCCTTTAAAAGAATCAAGCTGAATGATGAGATGGAGGCTGATCAAATGAAGCTTGCCAATGAAAAAAACCATTCATGTGGCTGTGAGGACGAATATTCTACGTTGCAAAAGGTGATTGTCAGTTCGCCGCAGCATATGAAGATTACTGAAATCATTAATGAAACCCAGAAGCATTTTGCAGATGAAAATATCGACATTCCAAAAGCCATCCAGCAGCATGAACAATTCGTTGCTGTGCTGGAAGACAATGGGGTGGAAGTTGTTCATATTGAGGCTCTGCCGCGTCTGAACGAACAGGTTTTTACCCGGGATATCGGGTTTTGCATCGGAGAACGGGTGTATGTTTCCTCTTTAGCGAGCCCGATTCGCCGGGAAGAAGTCCAGCCGCTTGTGGAATACTTGAAAGACGAGGAAATTCCTTATACGAGACTGTACGATCCCCACATTGAAGGGGGAGATGTCCTTGTGGATGGCCACAGGCTCTGGGTCGGTTTAAGCAATCGGACGGAAGAACGGGCCATTTCTTATTTGAACAAAATGCTCCCTGATTATGAAATCATCCCCCTGCCTTTGAAAGACGACATTCTTCATCTGGACTGTGCCTTCAACATTTTGAGCAGCACGGAGGCGGTTATTTATCCAGAAGCCTTTAACAAACAAGACGTAGAACGACTTTCCAAGGAATTTTCCCTGATTCCTGTAAGCACAGAAGAGCAGTTTACGATGGGGACAAACGTGCTGTCGATTGGCAATCGTAAGGTGATCAGCCTGCCGCAGAACAAGGAAATAAACGAAAAGCTTATGGAAAATGGATTTCATGTGATTGAAGCGGACTTATCGGAAATTATTAAGTCCGGAGGCTCCTTCCGGTGCTGCACGCTGCCGCTTAACAGACAAGATTAAGCGCCACCCCTTTATCATTGTTCATTATTGTACTATAATGAGTGAACGGGGATAAGTCCATCGAAGATTTATCCTGATTCGCTGCTCATTCCAATGAACTTTTATAAAAAATGATGACAGGTAATTCCGACAAAATGAACTAGACAATAGAGCTGGACATCAAGTCGAAAAGGTTTACACGGGACCTTTTCGACTTTTTTGGTTGGAAAAGCCTGACAGCTGGACAATAAGGAAGGAGTTTTTATGATTTATCGAATCATAGGTGTCGATCATCACCATATCGTGATCGAATTTAGAAAAAACAATGCAGAAATCCTTTTTCACAGCTATGAAGAAGCAGAAGAGTATTTACAGAGGATCCAACAGGAAAACGTAATCCCTGAAAAATATCAGCTGAAAATTCAAGAAGTCCTGGAAGTTGAAGCTGAGGAAGATCCTAATAATCCGCCGCCGTTTGCTGCGGAAACGTAAACCGTCCAACAATTGCCCTCATTCGTACATATTCATATCCTTCTCGGAAACAATAACGTAAAAAGAGAAGAGGTGAATAGGATGCTGCGAATAATCGGGGCAGGAATGCTTGCTGTTACCGTGCTCGCCGCCTGTGGGTATAATCGTGATGTTGACAAATACCAGGGCATGACCAACCGTCAGGACGTGGAGGACATGGGAGCCAACCACAAGATTACCTCCCAAACTGAAAACCCGCGGATGATTGATAATGTAGGGTATACGTGGGGACTGAAGCAGGACCGGAATATGATGAAGGAAGCTGCTGAAGAGGTGAAAGGTGTCTCCGTAAAACGGGTCATTATTGAATCAGGTACGGCTTGGGTGACCGTTTCAGCAGGAAAGAATCTTTCAGACAATGAAGTGCAGCAAGTGAGAAAAGAAGTACAGAAAAAGGTGTACAACGCTGTTCCTCGTTATGATATACACGTGAAAGTAAACGACTAATTAAGGGTTTTCAACCAATCAATGATCCATTTGGTCGTCTCATCCCACTGCTCTTCAGCAGGGATAGAAGGGCTGCCATCGCCTTTCTGAGAACCGTAGCTTCCGAACTGAGCGTGATTTCCCCCCTGAAGGACGTGATAAACCGCGTCTTCAGGTACATAAGCTTTCCCTTTTTGAAAAGCCTCCCGGTTTAATACACGATCCTTTGATCCGGTGATCAAAAGCGTTTCGATCTTCTCCTCATCAAGACGCCCCTTTTTATCTGCATAGGCCCCCAGTAAAAAAACTCCTTCTATCTGTTCTGGATGTTCATTAGCAAAACGGGCTGCCATGGCACCGCCAAGCGAATGGCCGCCGATGACAAAGGAACGACTCGGATACTTTTGAATGATCTTTTCAGCCCGGTTTCGGGAGAACACAGCAAGATCGAGCGGCATATCGACGATGTAGACAGGCGACCCGCGATGAGCAAGCATTTTGGCAAGCGGAGCATAGCTGTTTGCTTCCACTAACCCGCCTGGATAGAAGATAATACTTTCTCTCGTCCTGTACTGGGGCTCAAAGGATGTCCACTCCTTGCCGCGGGTTACTTCTACTTTTGCTGTATCATGCAGGGAAGCCCGCGCCTTATCGTTCGGTTCGTACGGCTTTAAATAAAGCCAAGCGGCTAAGCAGAGCGTAACGATGCCTGCGATTGTGCCAATGAAAGAGCGCCTTACCCATCTATTCATGTCCGATCCTCTCCTTTCCTGTCCTATCCTTTCATTATAACGAAGCTTGCGGCTCCGTTGCACGACATTTGGTTGTATCATCCCCACCACTATAATATAATTAGAATGTTATGGAGAAAGAGGTGTATACCAATGATTGAACGTTTGCAAACACTTGAAGACCGATATGAAAAGCTGAACGAACTGCTCAGCGACCCTGAGGTCATTTCTGATACGAATAAATTGCGGGAGTATTCGAAGGAGCAGTCAGGGCTTCAGGAAACGGTAACCGCTTATCGCGAATATAAAGAAGTGACGAGCGAATTGGATGATGCCAAGGCCATGCTTGACGATGGCTTGGACGATGATGAAATGGAAGACATGGTTAAGGAAGAAATTCAGGAGCTCAGTGAAAGAAAAAAGGAGCTTGAAGAGCGCCTTAAAGTATTGATGCTGCCGAAGGATCCGAACGATGATAAGAACGTCATCATGGAAGTCAGAGGCGCAGCCGGAGGCGACGAAGCTGCTTTATTCGCCGGTGATTTGTACCGGATGTATGCCCGTTATGCAGAATCACAAGGCTGGAAAACCGAAGTGATTGAAGCAAATGCCAATGATGTGGGTGGATACAAGGAGATTATTTTCATCGTCAGCGGCGACCGTGCTTACTCCAAGCTGAAGTTTGAAAACGGCGCCCACCGCGTGCAGCGTGTACCCGAAACCGAATCTGGCGGACGGATCCATACTTCAACTGCTACGGTTGTTGTAATGCCGGAAGCAGAAGAAGTGGAAGTGGAAGTTCACGACAAGGATATCCGCGTCGATACGTTCGCGTCCAGCGGACCAGGAGGACAGAGCGTGAATACGACGATGTCTGCTGTGCGGTTAACGCACGAGCCTACCGGAATCGTTGTATCCTGTCAGGATGAAAAGTCCCAGATTAAGAACAAGGAAAAAGCCATGAAGGTTCTTCGGGCCCGTATCTATGATAAATACCAGCAGGAAGCCCAGGCTGAATATGATGAAAGTCGTAAATCAGCCGTCGGGACCGGCGACCGCTCAGAACGAATTCGTACTTACAATTTTCCGCAAACCCGCGTAACCGATCACCGGATCGGCTTGACGCTGCAAAAGCTGGACCAAATTCTTCAAGGGAATCTGGGCGAAATCATCGATGCGCTGTTGATCGAAGAACAAACGAAAAAGCTTGAGCAGATTGGTGAATAACATGCAGCCGACATGGACGACAATTCAGGAAGCCCGCAGGTGGGCTTCTCTTTTTTTACAACAGCATCATCGCGAACCCCGCGTCGCAGATCTTTTACTTGAGCATGAGCTTAACCGGTCGTTTGCGATGCTCCTCGCTTATGAGCACGAGGAATTCCCCATAGATAAGAAGCGGCGTTTCATCGAGCAGATCGAGGCGCATGCGTATTACGGGACGCCTGTTCAGCACTTAACCGGGAGCGCTTCGTTTTACGGGCGCGACTTTTCGGTCAGTAGGGACGTTTTAATCCCGCGTCCGGAAACCGAAGAGCTCGTCGCCGGGGTGATAGAAGAGTGCAGGCGACTCGAACTTCAAGCGCCGCATATGGCAGATCTCGGCACCGGAAGCGGAGTCATTGCCATTACGCTCGCCCTTGAGCTTCCGGGTGCTGAGGTGTTTGCCTCCGATATTTCAGCGGCTGCCCTTCACGTTGCAGAAAAGAACAGCCGGGCACTTGAAGCGGATGTGGGATTTTTTCAAGGCCATTTTCTCGAACCGCTGCGCAATCAAAAGCTTGACTGTATCGTATCGAATCCTCCTTATATCGCAAGGAGCGAGGCAGACAGTCTTTCTGATACCGTTAAAAACTTTGATCCAGAGCTGGCACTGTTTGCTGAAGATGAGGGTCTGGCGGCATACAAAATCATTCTGAAACAGATGAAGCGATATGAGCTTACACCGTCCATAGTGGCATTTGAAATCGGATTCCAGCAGGGACAGGCTGTGAAAGAGCTAATTGAGAAGGAAATCGGATATCGGGCGGCGATACGCCAGGATATCAATCAAAAAGACCGCATGGTGCTGGCGGTAAAAGATTAATAGATTGGACGTTTAAAACATTTTCCCCCTGTCCATACTAGCAACTACGAGAGAGACACGGGGGAAATGAAATGAGACCGATAAAAAACACGTGGCTGCTATTAGCCGCTTTAATGATCGTCGTAAGTGTTTTACCTTGGGGACAGAGAAGTGCTGCTTTTTCTACACCAGGACAACAATCGTATCAAGTCATTCCCGATGAAGCGATCCGATTGCGCATTTTAGCAGACAGCAATGCAGATGAGGCCCAGCAGTTAAAACGCGAAGTCCGTGATGAAGTCAATCAGGAAATTACCACTTGGGTCGAAGACTTAACTTCCATTGAAGAGGCCCGCACGTTAATCAAAAGCCGGATAGGCGAGATCGACCATATCGTCGGTGATACGATGAAGGAGCAGGGCATAGAGCAAGACTACACAGTGGAATACAATAAGCGCGTAGATTTTCCAACAAAGCTGTACGGCAATTATATTTATCCGGCCGGTGAGTATGAAGCGATCCTGATTACGATTGGCAAAGGCGAAGGTGATAACTGGTGGTGCGTGTTGTTTCCGCCGCTTTGCTTCCTTGATTTTTCCAATGGGACGAGCGTAGCGAAAGCTGAAGAGGATCAGCCTGAACAAGAACAGCAGGCCGATGAGCAAGAAGAAGAAAAAGAAGTAGAATTTTTCGTCGTGAAGCTGTGGGACAAACTATTTTCTTAGCATAAACCGCCTACCTTTTTTCATAGAGTGATAGAAGAAAGGTGTGATGCGGATGTTCATAAAAAAAGCAGGCAAGGAAAAATACGAGTTACAGAGCGAAGATCGACAAGTCGGAACCTTTAAAATCATGCAGGTGGGGCACGGCATCGGCAAAATCAAGCAGCTCGAGGTTGTAAACGGCATATCGCCCGGCGATATACTACGGATATTTGAACTGATCCAGACGTATGCCCAAACCGAGAAATTTAATGAACTTCATGTGGAAAGCCATTCGTCCACCTTGGATCATCTTCTGAAGCATCAGCGGTTTCAGCTCCACGACTCGGAGCGGAGGCTGTGGATATATAAAGTTACTCACAGGTGATTGTTTATAACCCACATACTTATTCACAAAAAACAGGATTTTTGTGGATAGGATGTGGGTATTTTATTTTCGACAACGGAAAAATCGCGGATAACCCTATGGATATGTGTATAAAGTTGTGTGTAACTTGAGGATAAGCTGTGAATAATGTCGGAATTTGCTAGATATTGTAGAATTTAAGATAATTAAGAAGGAATTCAGACTCGTAGAGAGCAAAGGAGTACGTAGTTATGAAGCACGAAACGGATGTTTGGAAGCCGGAGCTTCCTATCAACGAACAAGATCCCCTGATTGAACAAGCTGCCCGGCTGTTAACGGAACAGCAAGTAGTCGCATTTCCTACTGAAACGGTGTACGGTCTTGGAGCAGATGCGACTAATGAAACAGCCGTGAAGCGGATATTCCAGGCGAAAGGCCGTCCGTCTGACAACCCGCTGATTGTCCATGTGGCAACGCGTGAACAAGTCCGCGAGCTCGTCACCACGATTCCGCCGGTCGCAGAGAAACTGATGGATGCCTTTTGGCCGGGGCCGCTTACGCTCGTCATGGAGAGCAGCGGAAGAGCTGCTGAGCCGGTAACTGCAGGACTGTCAACGATCGGTATCCGCATGCCGGATCATCCACTTGCCCTTGCATTAATAAAAGCTGCCGATAGACCGCTGGCAGCTCCGAGCGCCAACCGTTCCGGGCGGCCGAGCCCGACATCAGCTGCGCATGTAGCCCAGGATCTAACAGGTAGAATTGCGGCCATCCTCGACGGAGGAGCAACAGGGGTGGGAGTGGAATCGACGGTGCTTGACTGTACAACCGAGATTCCTGTCATTTTAAGACCCGGAGGAATAGCAAAGGAAGACCTTGAACAAGTCATCCCGCGTGTAATGGTGGACCCCGCGCTCGCAGGGGCAGAGGACAAGCCGAAATCACCGGGTATGAAATATACCCACTACGCGCCGGAAGCCCCTCTCTGGTTAGTTGAGGGGAGTGATACCTTTTTCCAAGCGACCTTGCGTGAGCTGACAGACGCCCGTCAGCGCGTCGGCGTCATCGCGAGTGAAGAGCTTGCGGCAAAGCTTGAGTATGAACCGATGATTTCCTGCGGTTCACGGACACATTTAACAGAGGTAGCCAGCCGGCTCTACAGTACGCTGCGCGAATTTAAAAAAGCCGATGTGGACATCATTCTTTGTGAATCGTTTCCGGAAGCAGGAGTCGGGGCTGCCATTATGAACCGGCTGACGAAGGCCGCCTCTCAAAAAGTAAGCGAGCAGTAGCATACAATTTCCCCTCCAGGCATACCTATATAGAGCATGTCCAGGGAGGGAACGTAACATTGGCACATCTGTTATTAGAAGAGATTACTCCAATCATTCTCTTATCTTTTGCCTTAGGTATGGATGCTTTTTCTGTAGCGCTGGGCATGGGAATGCAGGCGGTACGTTTAAAATATGCTTTTTATGCAGGGATTACGGTCGGTGTTTTTCATATGATTATGCCAGGCCTCGGGATTGCCCTCGGCCAATGGCTTTCCAATAATGTCAGCCAGTGGGCTTCATTCGCCGGGGGATTCCTGCTGTTTTGTTTAGGCAGCTACACCATTTTTGCCTGCCTGGCAGAAAAGCATTCCACCGCCTATACACTTTCGGGTGCCGGATTGTGGTTGTTTGCTCTCAGTGTCAGCATCGACAGTTTTCCGGTAGGCTTTACCCTCGGACTGCGTCACTCGGCCATGCTGATTTCAATTATGGCTTTCGGAATAATGAGCATGGTACTCACCTGGGCCGGCTTTATTGTTGGAAGGAGGACAAGCAGCCTGCTCGGTACCTATAGTGAAATCCTCGGAGGCAGCATTCTCTGCGGTCTCGGATTATACGCCATCTTTTGACAATGATTTCGATAGATAAACCACCTGTGGTATGATATGGGAAAAGGTTGCTGCAAGGGGGGATTTGGAATGAATATACTATTTATTTGCACGGGGAATACCTGTCGCAGTCCGATGGCAGAAGCCCTGTTGAAAGCCAAAAATGATGAATTCAATGTAAAATCGGCAGGTATTTTTGCTGGAGACGGCCAGCCGTTGTCAAAAAATTCCGCAGCCGTATTAAAAGAAATGGATTTAACCTGTGATCACTCGTCGGTGGCATTAAATGAAGAACTTCTGCAATGGGCGGATCTCGTGTTTACGATGACCGACAGGCACAAAGAAGCCCTGGCGATGCAGTACCCTCACTATGAAGACAAAGTGTTCACGTTAAAGGAATTTGTCCTCATTAAAGACGAGGACTGGAAACAGTTGAAGTTCCTCTACTCGAATTTGGAAGAAAAACGACTTGCGATTTTAACGAACACACCGGAAGACGTGAGTGACGAGGAGTTAGAGGAAAAGCTGCAGGAAGAATTGAAAGAGGACATTCAAGCCATTCAAAAGCTGGAAGAACAAATGCCGAATATGAACATTCTTGACCCATACGGCATGGATATCGAAGTATACAGAAGAACAAGAGATGAATTGAACGAGCTGCTCGATCTATTAATAAAAAAGCTGGAAGCCGATTTGAAAGGCTGAGTTCAGCTTCTCTTACATAATGTTTGACAGGGTTCACACGAGGTGTCACTATTATGAATAAAAGTGATGACAAAGAAGGTGTGAAACTAATGAAAGTAATACTGGCTTCAGATCACGGCGGTGTGAACCTTCGTAAGGAAGTAATGGAAGTTTTGACGGAATTAAATGTGGAATTTGAAGATACCGGCTGTGATTGTGAAGGATCTGTGGATTATTCCGATTACGCTATCCCGGCTGCTGAGCGCGTGGCCAGCGGCGAATTTGATAAAGGCATTTTCATTTGCGGCACAGGCATCGGCATGTCGATTTCAGCCAACAAGGTTAAAGGAATCCGTGCTGCGCTTGTGCATGATCTTTTTACGGCCAAAGTAACCCGTGAACACAATGATTCCAATGTGTTATGCATGGGCGAACGGGTCATCGGCCCTGGGCTTGCCCGCGAAATCGCAAAAACATGGGTTCAGACTGAATTTGAGGGCGGCCGTCACGCGCGCCGGGTTAATAAAGTTACCGAATATGAACAACAATAAAGGAAAGCCATTTAACCTGATTTAGAACTAGACAAATGAATAAGAAGAGGTTAGAATCGAACGTACAAGAGATTATTTGTTTTGAATGTTCGGATTTTAGGCGTTAAGAAATGAAAAAGAGAAGCTTTGGTCACCAGCTTCTCTTTTTTTAAAAAAATATAGTCCAAAGAGGTGTTACAATGGCAGCAAATATCGAGGCCGTACAGGCCGATGTGGAAGCTATTGTGGAGCAGCTCATAGAGAACGGTTCGATGAAGAGCGGACTGCTCGTCATCGGCTGTTCAACGAGTGAAGTCGCAGGGGAGAAAATCGGCACATCAGGCAGTGAATCAATCGCAGAAGTCCTTTATGAAGCGATTGGAAAACTGAAAAATCACTTGAAAGCGGATATCGCATTTCAATGCTGTGAACATTTAAACCGTTCCCTTGTGGTGGAACGTACTGTGCAGCAAAAGTTTGGATTCACCGAGGTTTCAGCCATTCCCGTCCCGAAAGCAGGCGGATCGATGGCTTCCTATGTATACAAGCAATTTAAGGATCCTGTGCTCGTGGAATCCGTTGAGGCGGATGCAGGCATCGACATCGGAGACACGTTTATCGGGATGCATTTAAAACGTGTAGCCGTCCCGCTCCGCGTTGCACAGAAGTCGATTGGTAAAGCTCACGTCACTTGCGCCACCACACGTCCTCCGCTGATTGGCGGGGTGCGGGCTGTGTATGAAAATAGTAAATTGGAAGAGTCTTGTGATTAGGAATCGAAAGGGGAACTGAACATGGAGCATGTGAAAAATTCAGACCAGGAAATTTATGCAGCGATTCAAGATGAAAGAAAACGCCAGCAAAACAATATTGAGCTGATTGCCTCAGAAAACTTCGTTTCCGAAGCAGTCATGGAAGCGATGGGTTCTGTGTTGACGAATAAATATGCAGAAGGCTATCCAGGCCGCCGTTATTACGGAGGCTGTGAGCATGTCGATGTTGTTGAAAATCTTGCCCGCGACCGTGCGAAAGAATTGTTCGGGGCAGAGCACGTCAATGTCCAGCCGCACTCCGGCGCCCAGGCGAACATGGCCGTTTATTTTACCGTCCTTGAGCCTGGCGACAAGGTGCTGGGCATGAACTTGAACCACGGCGGCCACTTAACTCATGGCAGCCCGGTCAACTTCAGCGGTACCCTTTATGATTTTGAAGAATACGGAGTCGATGAAAAGACTGAAACGATCGATTATGATGCGATTTTAGAAAAAGCAAAAGAAGTAAAGCCGAAGCTGATTGTTGCTGGTGCGAGTGCTTATCCGCGTGAAATCGATTTTGCCCGCTTCCGTGAAATCGCAGACGAAGTCGGAGCTTACTTGATGGTGGATATGGCTCATATTGCTGGATTAGTAGCTACTGGACTGCATCCAAATCCTGTCCCGCACGCGCAGTTTGTAACAACAACGACTCACAAAACATTGCGTGGTCCGCGTGGCGGCATGATTCTCTGCGAGGAACAATTCGCGAAGAAAATTGACAAATCTGTATTCCCTGGCATGCAGGGCGGTCCGTTAATGCACATCATCGCAGCAAAAGCTGTTTCCTTTAAAGAAGCACTGCAGCCTGAATTCAAGCAGTATTCCCGTCAGATCATCACGAATGCGAAACGCCTTGGCGAAGCTCTTGTGAAAAACGGCGTCCGTGTCGTATCCGGCGGTACAGACAATCACCTGCTTCTATTAGATTTAAGAGAATCCGGCTTAACCGGTAAAGTAGCCGAAAAAGCCCTGGATTCCATCGGTCTGACTACGAATAAAAACACGATTCCATTCGATCCGGAAGGACCATTCACAACAAGCGGCATCCGTATTGGTACAGCAGCTGTAACGTCCCGCGGCTTTAAAGAAGCGGAAATGGACGAAATCGGTGAACTCATCGCCTTCACCTTAAAGCATCATGAAGATGAAGAAAAATTCAAGGAAGCGAAAGAACGCGTGCAGAAACTCACATCCCGCTTCCCGCTCTACCAGTCACCAACATTTACGTTGTAATCAACTAAAGAATCTATAATCAAAACGAAAATCCGGCCACTTCCTGATAGTGGTTCGGATTTTCGTTTTAAGGATACAGGGAGAAGCTGCTTTCTCCACACCCTTCGCTATTTCCGTGCCCAAAGGTCTGTATTCTTTCATTAACTATGGACCAACCAGTTAATGGTAAGAAAATAGGGTTGTGCCGAAGTCTATTTTTCAGTACAATTTAAAGGATGTAAACTTACGAGGAGGAGTGATCGGCAATGGGAAAAGTGTACGTATTGGATCATCCGTTAATTCAACACAAATTGACTTACATACGTAGAAATGAAACAGGCACAAAGGACTTCCGTGAGCTAGTAGACGAAGTAGCCACTTTGATGGCATTCGAAATTACCCGTGATTTACCGCTGGAGGAAGTAGAAATAAATACTCCTGTAGTTTCTAATGCTAAAGCAAAGGTATTAACCGGAAAGAAAATTGGGCTGGTGCCGATCCTGCGCGCAGGCCTCGGTATGGTCGACGGCATTATCCAGCTGATCCCAGCTGCGAAAGTCGGACATGTCGGCCTCTATCGTGATCCCGAGACGCTTAAGCCCGTGGAATACTACGTGAAGCTTCCAAGCGATATCGAAGAACGTGAGCTCATTGTCATTGATCCGATGCTCGCCACAGGCGGCTCTGCCAATGAAGCCATTGAATCGCTGAAAAAACGCGGAGCACGTCAAATCCGCTTAATGTGTTTAGTGGCTGCACCTGAAGGGGTGGAAGCAGTCCAAAAACAGCACCCGGAAGTGGATATTTACCTCGCGGCTCTGGATGAGAAGTTAAATGAAAAAGGCTACATCGTTCCTGGTCTAGGGGACGCTGGCGACCGTTTATTCGGAACTAAATAAAGCTCAAGTAAGTCTGCAGAGAAAGCTCCATGTTCTGCAGGCTTTTTTTGCTCTGTTCACATTGTATGTTGATGTGAGAAATCAGCACAAAAAAAGAATCTCCGCCTAAACACGAGATTCTCTAACCATTGTTTATATTTTGTCTGATGAACATGATATTTACAGCTGCAAAATACAGAATGAATGTAAATAGAAAGGCTTCCTTATATCCCTCTTTGCCCAAATAATAAAAGAGGGTACAAGGAACAAGTGCTGAAACTAATAAGGCTGTTTTGGGGTTGCTATTAACCAATTGTAATGCCAATAACAATGTACACACTGTTATGATAATCATTATCCACATCACGATGCCTCCAATAGCAGAACATGTAGTGATCTTAATTTTACCATAAACGAACAACTCTTGGACATTTTGCAAAACTCCCTGAAATCGATAGAAAAATTTTACAACCATTTGTGCTTGCAAGCAGCCGCCCTTTTTTGCATAGGAAGCCTTAAAAGAAACACACTATAGCAAAAAGGAGCTTCTGAAATGCGGCGACTGCACTTCCTCATTCTACTCACAGCTTTATTCCTCTTAGTATGCGGTTTCGATCAGGCCGACGAGAAAACAATTATCATTGAACTCGACGAAAATCCGGACAAATTCATCGAAGCTGCAGAACTCCGGCTTCCAAGACTTGAAGTTGTTGCCGAATACAACACGATTTTTCAAGGTGTCGCGATTAAAGGTACCCCTAAGGAATTGGATAAAATCTCTCGTCTTGATACGGTCATCAACAGCTATCCTGTCCATACGTACCGCGCCTTAGCTGAATCAGCTCCTTCGTATTCGACCGATGCAATCAGACAAAGAATGGACCTTCCCTACACAGGCAAAGGAGTAAAAGTAGGGGTCATTGATACAGGGATCGATTATAAGCATCCCGATTTAAAGAAAAATTATAAAGGCGGCTTTGACGTCGTTGATTTTGACGACGACCCCATGGAAACAGAGGACAAGGGCGCTACCGAGCATGGGACACATGTGGCCGGCATCATTGCTGCCAATGGAAAAATGAAAGGCATTGCTCCGGATGCCGAGCTCTATGCTTACCGTGCCCTCGGCCCTGGCGGTGCAGGAAGCTCTGTCCAAGTCATTGCTGCCATCGAAGAAGCAGTGGAGGACGGGATGGACGTCATTAACCTGTCGCTTGGAAATGACGTGAACGGACCGGACTGGCCGACGACGAAAGCTGTGAATAAAGCCATTGAACTCGGAACGACCGTGATTGTAGCAGCGGGAAACTCAGGTCCAGACAAATGGACGGTCGGTTCCCCGGCGACTTCTCCCGAAGCGATTACGGTAGGGGCCGCTTCACTTTCCTCACAAATTCCTTTTTTAACAGTCCGTGGTGAAAAAGCAAAAATTCCGCTTCTTCCACTTCAAGGCTCGGTCAAATGGGACATCACGAAATCGTATCCGATTGTTGAAGGAGGCACAGGAAGAAGCACTCTCCACGGCGTCTCCGGAAAAATTGTCTTAATGCAGCGCGGCGATAGAATTTCATTTGCCGCTAAGGCGTTGAATGCCTACCGAGGAGGAGCGGAAGCCGTCATTATTTATAACAATCAGGACGGAAGCTTCCAAGGTTCTATTAAAGGAACAGAACTGCCGATCCCTGTCGCAGCGATTACGAAAGAAGCAGGGGAGTGGTTGAAGAAGTATGCGGTCGAATCCCGGCAGTGGGTTGAAACCAACCGGCAGACAGCTGATGAGACGCTGGCTTCCTTCAGCTCAAGAGGCCCGGTAACAACGAGCTGGGCTATTAAGCCGGACATCGTCGCACCAGGCGTAGATATTTTAAGTACAGTGCCAGGCGGATACAAAGCTTTGAACGGCACGAGCATGGCTTCCCCCCATGTAGCGGCTTTAGCGGCTTTGATGCTGGAAGCACATCCAAATTGGACGCCGGAAAAAATAAAAGCAGCCCTCATGTCGAGCGCTGACTTGATTCACAACAGTCAAGGGAAGGCTATTCCGACTGAGCAGGGGCTGGATATATTGATCCCGAGGAAGCGATAGAGCCTTCTCTCATTATAGAGCCAGGCGGATTGCAGTTTGGCCGGATGGAAAAAGACAGCTTCCTTCATAAAAAGACGAACATTACGATAACTAATACGGCCAATCATTCGCAGCGCGTGACGATCGATACGCCTAAAAAAGTCAACGGTCTGTCCTGGAATCTGCCGCGCTCGGTCACGCTTAGCCCGGGTCAGTCGAAAGCACTCCCATTTGAAGCCGACCTTTCAAAAGCCTTTTTAAAAGACGGCATTCACCAGGGGTATCTGACGCTTGTAAGTGACGGAAAAACCTATCATGTTCCATATTTGTTTATGAAAAAGGACGACGATTACGCAAAGATTTCCGGTTTCGAGCTCTATCAGGACTGGGAGACAACGAAGGATTTAGCCTACCGCTTCTATTTAGCCGAAGATGTTGACCGGGTCACCGTGGAGCTTTACCGCTCAGGAACGATGCTGAATCAAGGTCGGTTATTCACGCTCGAAAATCCTAAAGCAGGCATGGTCAAAGGAGAAGCAGACATCCGACTCCCTGAACTTGCCGGTCCATACGTCGTCGTCGTAACGGTTGAAAAAGACCATAAGAAAACGAGCTATCCTTTTCCGGTTCGATTTAAATCTGAACCCTGAGTAAGAGTATAGGAAAAGAGAAGAACATCTAGCAGGATTTGATTATGCTGAAAGCGGCTCGCTTACAGGTAAGATCAGTTCGATGCTGACACATCTTTTTGCCGGCATCGAACGATCCTGCATCTTTAGATAATTCTCCATTTTTTTGTAGTTCAATATATACAAATTAATGCTTTTTTATTTACATTTCCTCCATGATTAAGGATAATCAAAATTGTTTAGACCAATTGTGACAAAATTGTGATCGAAGTGTGTCATTCATTTGTATTTTATATCACAAACTCATTGACATAGAAGTACCCCTATTGTATTCTTACAGAGGATAGAATGATAAGGTTTACATCAGTGATATCGCTGGATTTCATTACCTTTTTTATCTGTCCTTCGTCATAGGATGCCAGGTCCGGCTCAGCGCCTCTGCGCAAGCTCCCTGCATTCATAGGTTGTGCCGTTAATTGGTATAATTTTGGGGAAATGGTATAGAATGTCTTGTTATATGAATCGTATACATACCTGAAAACCGCCCCCTCCAGCCTGAAAACGCACGTCCTGGAATCATTCATTTAGTACGCGAGCAACATGGGAGAAGAGTAATTTTATGCAATCTTACAACCGAATGATGGCCCGTCAACGCAAATGGATGTTCTACCTTCTAGCATTATTCGTTCTTGGGTGGGGTTTTACACCCTGGAAAACGATTTTCCTCGGCCTTCTGTTAGGGAGTGTCTTAAGTTTCTACAATCTTTGGACGATGCAAAGAAAAATCCACAAATTAGGTAAACATTCCGCAAAAAAACCGAATACCAAAGAGCGAAAGCCTGCACTAGGCACACTTTCGCGATTAGCTACAGGCGCATTGGCCGCCGTTGTAGCCCTTCAATTTGAAGAATATTTCCATTTAATTTCTGTAGTATTGGGCCTAATGACAGCCTATTTTGTCATTTTTATAGATTACCTGTTCAACAAATCAACACAATAGCATGATGGAAGAGAGGTGAACAGATTGAATCACGAAGCACCGATGTGGAACGACGCATTTGGAATAGCCTGGCTAGACTTTAATTTAGCAAACGTGCTAATGATGCTGGTTTCTTCCATAATAGTGTTCATCGTATGTGTGGCAGCAACAAGAGGTTTGCAGCGCAGACCGAGAGGCTTCCAGAACTTCATGGAATGGCTCATTGATTTTATCAAAGGCATCGTCGGCTCCAACATGGACTGGCAAGTCGGTAGAAAATTCTTACCCTTAGGGCTGACCTTATTCACATACATTTTTGTCTCCAACATGTTAGGGGTAGTAACGCTTTGGGCACCGCACCACACTCTTTGGTGGAAATCACCAACGTCAGACCCGGGCATCACCTTAACATTAGCTGTTATGGTCGTAGTGTTAACTCACTATTACGGCATTAAGTTAAGAGGCACATCCGAATATGGAAAGGACTTTGTTCGTCCACTGCCGTTCTTGGCTCCTTTCAAAATCATCGAGGAGTTTTCGAACACATTGACGCTTGGTCTTCGTCTGTACGGTAACATTTATGCCGGGGAAATTTTGCTTGGCCTGTTGGCAGGTCTAGCCACCAGTAGTGTCCTTGGCTTCTTTGGAGGAGTAATCCCATTGCTTGCATGGCAGGCATTCAGTACATTTGTAGGGTTTATCCAAGCCTTTATTTTCACTATGTTAACAATGGTGTACATGTCTCACAAAGTGAGTTCTGACCATTAATAAAAAATCAATTTTACAATAAATGAGGAGGAATTTAACATGGGTCTAATTGCAGCGGCAATTGCAGTAGGTCTTGCAGCAGTAGGTGCAGGGATTGGTAACGGTTTGATCGTAGGAAGAACAGTAGAAGGGATTGCCCGTCAGCCTGAATTGCGCGGTGTCCTTCAAACAACTATGTTCATTGGTGTTGCACTAGTTGAGGCACTTCCAATCATCGGTGTCGTAATCGCATTTATCGTATTGGGCAGATAATGAAGAGGGATGGCGAAGGTTGCAGGACAGGCTTCGCCATTCCTTTAGACGGAACAAAACAGTTATACCCTTTGTGTTTAATGGAAAAACTTCGACTTAATCTTTTAAGCCGGGTTTTTCTCATGTAAAGCCCATGACAGGACTGTGTTGAAAGGAGTGTGCAACAGTGCAAAGTTTGACAGGATTTTTGATTCTCGGTGCCGAGGCTGGCGGCCTGAACATCGGCGATATGCTCGTTCAGCTGATTATTTTCCTAGTATTACTGGCTTTATTAGGAAAGTTTGCCTGGGGACCTTTCATGAACATGATGAAAGAAAGAGAAGACTACATCTCTAACGAAATAGATACGGCTGAAAAGAGCCGCGAAGAAGCCCAGCGCTTACAGCGTGAAGCTACAGAAGAGTTGAAGAAGACAAGACAGGATGCGCAGAGCATTATTGAAGAAGCCCGTAACACGGCAGCACAGCAGGAAAAATCGATCATTGAAACCGCTCGTAAAGAGTCGGACCGCATGAAAGAAGCGGCTCGTCAGGAGATCGAGCAGGAGCGCGACAAGGCTGTTCAGCAGCTGAAGGACCAAGTGGCAACGATGTCCGTGATGATCGCTTCGAAGGTGATCGAGAAAGAATTGTCTGAACAGGATCAGCAGAAGCTGATTGATGAATATATCACAGAAGCAGGCGAAGATCGATGAGTGTACCTATTTTAGCGAAACGGTATGCGCAAGCTCTTTTTCAACTCGCTCAGGAACGTTCCAAGCTCGAACAGTTTGAAACAGAATTAAGAACGATGCGCGAAGTTTTAAGCAGCAACGACAAGCTTTTCACTTTTCTAAAGCATCCGAAGGTTTCATTGGATCAGAAGAAAAAAGTGATCGACGAATCGTTCGGCGCTTTTTCCAGTGAACTCGTCAACACGTCGAAGCTGTTACTGGAGCGCCACCGCGAAGGGATTATCCCTGAGATGGCCGGTCAGTTTATCGCTTTAATGAATGAGAAAAAAGGCATTGCCGATGCAACGGTTTATTCCGTCCGCGCTTTGTCTGACGATGAAAAACAGAAGATTTCCCAGACGTTTGCGGCTAAAGTCGGCAAGCAGTCATTGAACATAACTAATATTACTGAACCGAACTTGCTCGGAGGACTCCGCGTAAGAATCGGGAACCGTATTTTCGATGGTTCTGTCCGCGGCAAGCTTAACCGCATCGAACGTGAACTAGTATCGAAATATTGAGGATAGGGGTGAAATGGCATGAGCATCAAAGCTGAAGAAATCAGTGCGCTGATTAAGCAGCAAATTGAAAACTATGAATCAGATATAGAAGTCAATGATGTGGGTACTGTTATTGAAGTTGGTGACGGGATCGCACGTGCTCATGGTCTTGATAATGTCATGGCCGGAGAGCTAGTTGAATTCTCAAATGGTGTCATGGGATTGGCACAGAACTTGGAAGAAAGTAACGTGGGTCTCGTAATCCTTGGACCTTTTACGGACATTAAAGAAGGCGATGAAGTCCGCCGTACTGGACGAATCATGCAAGTACCTGTAGGGGAAAACATGCTGGGACGCGTTGTCAACCCGCTTGGACAGCCGGTTGATGGTCTTGGCCCGATCGAAACGTCAAGAACCCGTCCGATTGAATCCCCTGCACCTGGGGTTATGGATCGTAAATCTGTAGATGAGCCGCTTCAAACAGGGATTAAAGCGATCGATGCTTTAGTACCAATTGGACGCGGACAGCGTGAATTGATCATCGGGGACCGCCAGACAGGGAAAACGTCTGTAGCGATCGATTCGATCTTAAACCAGCACGACCAGGATATGATTTGTATTTATGTGGCGATCGGCCAGAAGGAATCTACCGTTCGCGGAACAGTTGAAACGCTGCGCCGCCACGGAGCTCTTGACTACACCATCGTCGTAACAGCAAGTGCATCCCAGCCGGCTCCATTGCTTTACCTGGCTCCATATGCCGGTGTATCACTTGGGGAAGACTTCATGTACAACGGCAAGCACGTGCTCGTCGTGTATGATGACCTTTCCAAGCAGGCAGCTGCTTATCGTGAGCTTTCCCTGCTGTTACGTCGTCCGCCAGGCCGTGAAGCCTTCCCGGGGATGTATTCTACTTACACTCCCGTCTACTCGAGCGTGCTGCGAAATTGAGTGACGCTAAAGGTGGAGGATCGCTTACTGCGCTTCCATTCGTAGAAACCCAGGCTGGAGATATTTCCGCCTACATTCCAACCAACGTGATCTCGATCACCGATGGACAGATCTTCCTGCAGTCTGACTTGTTCTTCTCAGGGGTCCGCCCTGCGATCAACGCCGGTCTTTCTGTATCCCGTGTAGGGGGCTCCGCGCAGATTAAAGCAATGAAGAAAGTTGCCGGTACGCTGCGTCTGGATCTTGCATCCTACCGTGAATTGGAAGCCTTCGCCCAGTTTGGTTCCGACCTTGATAAATCAACTCAGGCGAAGCTGAACCGTGGTGCCCGCACAGTAGAAGTACTGAAGCAGGGGCTTCACCAGCCACTTGCCGTTGAAAAGCAGGTTATGATTATTTATGCCCTGACAAAAGGATATTTGGATGAAATTCCTGTCGAGGATATCACTCGCTTTGAATCTGAATTCCATACTTGGCTTGATAACAACCGCTCTGAAATGCTTGAGAAAATCCGTGAAACAGGGAAGCTCGCTGATGACGATGAAATGGGCGGAGCTGTACAAGCGTTCAAGAAGACCTTTGTTATTTCCGAATAATCGAATTTGCTGCGAGAAAGGGTGGTGAAACAGCGTGGCATCCCTTAGAGACATTAAAGGACGGATTAATTCTACAAAAAAGACGAAGCAGATTACAAAAGCCATGGAAATGGTATCTGCGTCCAAGCTGAATCGTGCGGAGCAGAATGCGAAGTCTTTTGTTCCATATAGCGACAAAATCCAAGAGGTTGTGGCAAATATCGCTTCTGGTACATCAAGCCGGCACCCAATGCTCCAAAACCGTGAAGTCAAACGGACGGGGTACTTGGTCATCACTTCGGACCGCGGGCTTGCAGGAGCGTACAACAGCAGTATTCTTCGTAAGGTGTACAGCCAGATTCATAATCACCACACATCAGCCGAAGAATACAAAATCATCACGCTAGGACGGATCGGCCGTGATTTCTTCCGCAAACGCAACATGCCTGTGGATATGGACATTACCGGTCTTGCCGACCAGCCGAATTTTGCCGATATTAAGGATATTGCTCAAGATACTGTGCAGTTGTTTATCGACGAAGAGATCGATGAGCTCTATCTCTATTACAACCACTATGTAAGTGCGATGACTCAAGAAGTAACCGAGAGAAAAGTGCTGCCACTAACCGATTTTAGTGATTCGAAAAAAGTTTCCTCAAGCTCCTATGAGTATGAACCAGGAGAAGACGAGATTCTGGAAGTACTGCTGCCGCAATATGCGGAGAGTTTGATTTATGGAGCTTTACTGGACGGGAAAGCGAGTGAGCACGCCGCTCGAATGACAGCGATGAAGAGTGCTACGGATAACGCTGAAGATTTGATCGGAGATCTTACACTTTCCTACAACCGTGCCCGTCAAGCAGCCATTACCCAAGAGATTACCGAGATTGTCGGCGGCGCCGCTGCCCTCGAGTAGTCACGTCTTGATTTTTTATCAGTAAGAGGAGGGAAATCGATGAGTAAAGGACGCGTAACTCAAATCATGGGACCGGTTGTCGACGTTGCGTTTGACGACGGACACCTCCCAGAGATTAACAACGCCTTGCACGTCAAATATGACGCGAAAACTGAAAATGAAAAAAGCGTCGATCTTACACTAGAAGTGGCCCTTCACCTGGGTGACAACTCCGTCCGTACAGTAGCCATGGCCTCCACCGATGGAGTCATGCGCGGTACAGAGGTGACCGACCTCGGAGGACCTATTTCCGTTCCCGTAGGTGACGTTACGCTGGGACGCGTATTTAACGTATTAGGTGAAAAGATCGACCTGGATGAACCACTGAGCACCGACGTCCGCCGTGACCCGATTCACAGACAGGCGCCATCCTTTGAAAACCTGGCGACAGAAACCGAAATTCTTGAGACAGGGATCAAAGTTGTTGACCTGCTCGCCCCTTATGTAAAAGGTGGGAAAATCGGCCTCTTCGGTGGAGCCGGTGTAGGGAAAACCGTATTGATTCAGGAGCTCATTAACAACATCGCCCAGGAGCACGGCGGGATTTCCGTGTTTGCCGGTGTTGGAGAGCGTACTCGTGAAGGAAATGACCTTTATTACGAAATGAAGGATTCCGGCGTTATTTCTAAAACAGCGATGGTGTTCGGTCAGATGAACGAGCCGCCTGGAGCACGTATGCGTGTAGCTTTAACAGGTTTGACGATGGCGGAATACTTCCGTGACGAAGAAGGCCAGGACGTATTGTTCTTCATCGACAACATCTTCCGCTTTACCCAAGGTGGACTTGAAGTATCTGCCCTGCTTGGCCGTATGCCATCTGCCGTTGGTTACCAGCCGACGCTTGCAACTGAAATGGGTCAGCTTCAGGAGCGGATTACGTCCACTGACAAAGGTTCCGTAACTTCCATCCAGGCGATTTACGTACCTGCCGATGACTATACGGATCCGGCGCCAGCGACAACCTTCGCCCACTTGGATGCGACAACGAACCTTGAGCGTAAGCTGTCTGAGCAAGGGATTTACCCAGCGGTGGATCCGCTGGCATCAACTTCCCGTGCGCTTGACCCGGATATCGTTGGGAAAGAACATTATGAAGTGGCTCGTGAAGTTCAGCGGACGCTGCAGCGCTACAAAGAATTGCAGGATATCATCGCGATCCTTGGTATGGACGAGCTGTCTGATGAAGATAAGCTTACAGTTGCCCGTGCCCGCCGCGTACAGTTCTTCCTGTCCCAAAACTTCCACGTAGCGGAGCAGTTTACCGGCCAGCCTGGTTCTTACGTGCCAGTTTCTGAAACCGTGAAAGGCTTCAAAGAAATCCTTGATGGAAAATATGACGATGTACCTGAAGATGCTTTCCGTCTAGTAGGACGCATTGAAGAAGTCGTTGAAAAATCAAAGCAAATGCAATAAGCAGCTAAGGAAACAGCAGGCGTTCCACGTTGAACGCCTTCCTGTTTGACTTACAGCCTAAGGAGGAAATTGTATGAGCACACTAACGGTGAGTGTTGTCACTCCTGATGGCCCGGTCCTAGAAGGCGACTATGAGATGGTAAGCTGTAAAGCTGAAGCGGGGGAGCTTGGGATTCTTCCCGGCCACATTCCAATGGTGGCCCCTCTTACGATCAGCGCGATTCGTCTGAAAGGCGAAGGAGACTCCAATCGCGTGGCGGTAAGCGGAGGATTTCTTGAAGTTCGTCCAAAGAAAGTGACGATTCTTGCCCAAACAGCTGAGCGGCCTTCCGACATAGACGTCGACCGTGCTCGCATGGCAAAAGAAAGAGCAGAAAGACGCATGCAGAATAAACAAGACAACATTGATTTCAAACGGGCTGAAATGGCTCTTAAACGGGCAATCAACCGTTTGGAGGTTTTCGAGAATAAATTTTAAACTGCTTTCATTTTGAGAGCAGTTTTTTTATGTAAGCTTCCAGCAATCGGAAGATGAGAGCTCTATCAACCAATAATTCGACGTGAGAGACATGAGAACCGTACGTTCCATCGACTTTTCCGGCAATTATTTCCCGGAAAATACAGCAGATGATGTTACTTGCCGTCAAAACGAGTGTGATTTGTCAATATTGCCCGGGAAATAGCAGGCAGGAAATGTCAGTTTACGGCCATTAGTTTCAACCTCTCAAGAAGAAGGTATAGAGAAATAACGAATTTGACAAATGGGGCTGAACGTGGCACGTTTGGTAAAGTGTTTTGAAATGGAAGAGGTGTTACCATGGATCAATATTTTGCTCAAGACGCAGTGTTAAGCATGATCTCTCATATTATTTTTATCATCATTACGTGGCGCGTGCTGCAATCCTTGAACTTTGACGGATTGTTTAGAAAGCATCGTGTATTTGAAGCACGAGTGCTGATGATCTTTTTAACGATCGCCATTGCGACCACGGTCAGTAACTTTTTTCTAGATCTGATTTCCTGGTCCAACAGTTTAGTGTATTTGTTTCAATAATGGCAAAAGACCCATTTTGGACATTTCAGAAACCCTGCAGCACCTTGTGTCGTCTAATGAAGTGTACCCTGTTGTCAACTCCTTGAGACGGGCAAGAATTTTGTAAGGATTTGTATCGTATGAAAGAGGTCTTCCCAGGCCAAACTGAAAGTAAGAAACGTGCTTGGGGAGGCATGAAGATGAAAAGCATTATTTTGAGCGTTTTGTCACTATTGATTGTCGGTGCAGGTGTTGATCCGCAGGAAACGGCGGGAAAGGATCCATCAGGTCTTCCACTTGATGAATTTGTGTCGTTTGCTGAGGGTGAACATCTGAAGATCACCAGCTGGTCGGTAACGATGAAGGAAAATGTGAGCAAAGAGAGAGCCGCACACTTACAGCAGCAGCTGCGCGCGGATTTGCCACAGGGAACACTTACAGAACAGAACGGATTGAAGGCGAGAAAATGGATACTGAACCGTCATAAATCCGGGAATTTCGACGAATCCTTTGTATTGATCCTTCCAAGAAATTCTAATGATCTGCCTGAAATGGTTTACACGCTCAGTTCTGAGGGAACAGCTTCTTTAACGGCGATCAATCTCGACAAATATGTCAATTTGATGAAACGTCGTTATTTTACGAAAAATGTCACCATTTTCTCTTGTCTTAAGGCAAATGCTAGTGATATGATAAATGATGTTTTAGTCTATCAAAAATTCAAAAATGCATTCAACATAGCAACGATCGAAGAAGTGATTGAGAATAGCTGGACGAGCAGGTCCGGCTACACGGAGCAGTGGGGAAATGCGTTGCCATTAGCGAAGGATCAGATGAATGTGCAGTTTGCCACCCGAACTTTGGGCGGTAAGACAAACATCACTATTGGCACACCCATTATCTCTGCTGAATATTAATAATAATGAATATGGACGCGGAGGAGAATGAACCTTGGAAAAAATCATCGTCCGTGGTGGGAGGCAGCTGAATGGCACCGTGAAAGCGGAAGGCGCCAAGAATGCCGTACTGCCTGTCATCGCAGCAAGTATTATTGCAAGTGAAGGAAAAAGCGTACTACACGATGTCCCTGCTTTAGCTGATGTTTCTACAATTAATGAAGTGATTCGACATATGAATGCCGTAGTAGATGTAGAAGGAAATACGGTATCGATCGACGCTTCAGGCGAATTAACTACAGAAGCACCAATAGAATATGTTAGAAAAATGAGAGCCTCTGTTCTCGTGCTGGGACCACTTTTGGCCCGGTATGGACACGCGAAGGTTGCCCTTCCAGGCGGATGTGCGATTGGTTCACGTCCCATTGACCAGCATCTCAAAGGCTTTGAAGCCATGGGTGCCGAGGTTACCGTTGGAAATGGCTATATAGAAGCTGAAGTAAAAGGACGTCTTACAGGCGCGAAGATTTATTTTGATGTCCCTAGTGTAGGGGCTACCGAGAACGTTATGATGGCTGCAGCGCTTGCGGAAGGAAAAACCATCCTTGAGAACTGTGCAAAAGAGCCGGAAATCGTCGATCTAGCGAATTACTTAAATAAAATGGGTGCAAACGTAGTCGGTGCTGGTACAGAAACCATTCGTATTGAAGGAGTGGATAAACTCACTGGCGCAACACATACCATCATTCCGGACCGGATTGAAGCAGGAACCTTTATGGTAGCTGCTGCGATCACGGGAGGGAACGTTCTCATACAAGGAGCGATGCATGAGCACTTACGCTCTTTAGTCGCAAAAATGGAAGAGATGGGTGTCATCATTGAAGAAGAAGACGACGGACTTCGAGTCATTGGTCCTGATTTCTTAAAAGCGACAGACATCAAGACGATGCCGCATCCCGGCTTCCCGACAGATATGCAGTCGCAAATGATGGCGTTGATGCTGAATGCCCGCGGCACCAGCGTAATTACAGAAACCGTTTTTGAAAACCGCTTCATGCATGTGGAAGAATTCCGCCGCATGAACGCGAACTTGAAAATTGAAGGACGCAGCGTCATTGTAGAAGGACCTTCCTCCTTACAGGGAGCAGAAGTGGCCGCAACAGACCTGCGTGCCGGAGCAGCACTGATCCTGGCTGGCCTTGTTGCTGACGGTTACACACGTGTGACAGAGCTTAAGCATCTGGACCGCGGTTACGTAGACTTTGCGGAAAAGCTTGCCGAGCTGGGCGCGGACATCGAACGGGTCACAGAAGACGAAGCTGTTTATATGGAAGAAGTAGAACCGAACGAATCCGTTTCGACCTTATAATATACCATCTTAACTGCTTGCTCATTTCAAAATTGTTGAAATGGGCAAGCATTTTTAGTTCTAGCATTTCCTGTTTATGGATACATTTTAGTAGAGGGATCTACTATATGTGTCGGGAGGATGGCGAATGTTAAGACAAAGATGGTTAGGACTGATCACAGCGGGCGGTCTATTACTGCTCATACTCATGATTCCAACACTCATCGTGGTACCATTTACAGGATCGAACGAAGTCAACCAGGCGACAGAGACGCAAGCTGTGGAGAAGAAAGCTGAGCTTCCCTCTAAGATTTCACCCTTCTCCGTAAAAGTGTTAAGAAGCAAGACGAATAAGGTGGAGGAAGTTCCTCTGGAGACGTACGTCGCTCGTGTTGTGGCTTCCGAGATGCCGGTCAACTTCGAGCTCGAAGCCTTAAAGGCACAGGCGCTCGCTGCAAGAACGTACATTACCCGCGATATGATTGAAGGAAAACCCGTGTCCAACCACGCAGACGTGACGGATACGACGGGAGATCAAGTGTACAAAAACGACCAGGAGCTCAGAAGTCAGTGGAAGGATGCCTATGCCGCCAACATGGCTAAGATTAACAAAGCCGTACATGAAACCTCCGGTGAAATCATCACCTATGACGGCCAGCCGATTTATTCAGCTTTTTTCTCAACAAGTAACGGCTACACAGAAAACTCAGAAGACTACTGGAGCGATGACATTCCTTATTTAAAGAGTGTCGCAAGTCCCTGGGATCTCGAGTCACCTAAATTTAAGGATCAAAAAATTATAACGACAGACGCCCTCGATGAAGCGCTTGGTGTAGCTCCTACTGCTACCATACAAGGTGCCAAAATTACAAAGACTGCTGGAAAACGCGTCGATCACGTGACGATCGGCGGCAAAAGCTTTTCCGGGAGAGAAATCCGTGAAACGTTCAACCTGCGCTCAAGCGACTTCACCCTGCAGCAAAAAGGCAACCATATTATATTCACGACAAAGGGCTACGGTCACGGAGTCGGCATGAGCCAATACGGGGCAAACGGCATGGCGAAAGCCGGCAAGGATTATAAAGAAATTATTCACCATTATTATCAGGAAACGAAAATCTCACCACTCAGCAAGCAGACAGCACTTGCCGATCGAAAATAGAGAGCTGTTCACGGCTCTCTTATTTCTCTAGTAAAAGAAAAATTTTCCTCTTCATGTATATATTTCTCAGAATCTGATCAGACTGATTTTTGAGGTGATGTACAATGAGAGAGGAAGGTAAGAAAAGCGTGACTAAATTAAAATTTAAACGCTTAATGCGAAAGAAATGGTTGTATCCTGCTTTGTATTTGACAGTTGCTGCTTTAGTTCTTGTAGGGGTGTTCTGGTATCAGCAAAGCTCCAATGACGTTGGAAATAAAATTGCTGAACAGCCACAATCAGATGTACAAGATGATGTAGTTACTCAAGATCACGATTCACAGGTCGTTATGAACCAAAATGAAAACTTGGACTTGCCTGTAGCAGATGAACAAGCTGCATCGATTGTTACCAAGTTCTATGATTACGGCGCATCCAAAGAAGATCAAGAAAGTGCACTGGTCCTATACAACAATAAGTACTACCAAAGTGAAGGCGTCGATTACACGAAGGAAGACGGAAGCACATTTGATGTCGCGGCTGCTCTATCCGGAACGGTCACAGAAGTGAAAGAGGATCCACTTTATGGAAATGTAGTAGAAATCACTCACGATGATGATGTAACGACGGTTTACGCAAGTCTGGACGAAGTTTCTGTTGAAGCAGGTTCTGAAGTTATTCAAGGCGATGTACTAGGAAAAGCCGGCACGAACTCTTTTGGACAAGCGAGCGGCGTTCACGTACACTTCGAAGTCCGCAATGAAGGAAAACCTGTCAACCCTGAGAAATTCTTTGGTCAGCCTATCAGCAAAATCAAAGAAGAAGCAGCTAAACAGGATGAAGCTGTGAAAGAAGAAGCAGCTCCTAATGCGACGACCGAAGAACAGCCAACCCAGGATCAACAGATTACTGACGATCCAGCTCAAGGTACAAACAGTGCTGATGAAGATGCAGATGCAGGGAATGAATCAGAGCCTGGCGAGGAAGATGGCCAGTCCACTGACGATGAACTTGCTCCTGATGACGAACAGCAAGCACCTAGTGAAGACAGTGCTTCATCACTGCCTTCCACACAAGCTTAAAAAATGGAGGTCTCGTACCTCCATTTTTTTGTGCTTTTTTATTTTGTCCCTGTCACATAACCCTGGCAAGCGGGACAAAGAAACAGGGACAAGCGAATGAATCCACTTCAAAAAATCATAAGGGGGGGCCTGACCCGTCAGCTGTCTCCTGTTACAATTGGATTAAATTACCATGCAATAGGAGGAATGATATGAAAAAGTGGTGGTGGACCGCTGTTTATCTATCCTTCGCCGGCATCTTTCTTTTTTCAACGTGGCAATTTAGATGGATGCACTGGATTTCCCAGCAGCCTCTTGACCCATTTTCATTAACGGGATGGATCGTATCCTTTGCCGCGGCCGCTGGATTATTGTTCTATAAATGGAGATGCGAAAAACGGGAAGATGAAAAAAAGAATACGAAGGAAAAGGAGGAGTAAAAATCAGGAAGCTAATCTTCGGTGATGCAGCCATTTTTACACCGCTGGGAAAATCCCTCGAATTTTTTGTAATTTCAGTAAAGCTACAAATACTAAGTGTGGTTTGAGGACTAATCTGCCCCATCCTGCATCCTGTGGCATATCTCGCGCCTTTTATTAATACAATGAGGATAACCGAGCACTCGGTAACATCCAGGGTGATCCAGCATGAATACCATCATAAGATAACCACCCAGTAAATTTTACAGGACTTGTCTCAAGAGACCCCTAGGATAGTCAATCACAGGAGGCGAGTGGGAGTGCATGATTACATCAAAGAGAGGACTATCAAGATCGGTGAGCACATTATCGAAACGAAAAAAACGGTGAGAGTTATCGCCAAGGAATTTGGCGTATCTAAAAGTACGGTGCACAAGGACCTAACGGAACGACTGCCAGAAATCAATCCAGAGCTTGCGAAACAAGTCAAAAAGATTTTGGATTACCACAAAGAAATCAGGCATCTGCGGGGCGGGGAAGCGACACGCCTGAAATATCAAACGCAGCTCGTTAAGGAAAAACCGGTTCAGCCCCTGCATTAATGGTTCCTGTATCCTCCCTTTGTCACAATTCCTCGAACTATGGTAAATTTTTTCTTTCTAAATGCGACGAATGTCGTGATCTTGTGATAGAATATAGAATTAGATGCGCTATGTTTTCGGATAAACACGCCATAATACTTATTGAGGAAGAAAAGAATAAAATGGAGCTTCAAGCTTCAGCGCCTACTCCTGAGCCAATCGCTTTTGCAGAGAATGTTACTCTCTGCAAGGTCGATTGGCTTGGGGCTGATGGTCGTCGTTTTGTGCAGGCTGATGTGCCCACATGAAACATCCTTCAATATGGGCGCACTTAGCTTTTCTACTATTAGGGAGGATCAACTGGACATGTTTGCAAGAGATATTGGAATTGACCTCGGAACAGCGAACGTTCTGATTCATGTAAAAGGTAAAGGAATCGTGTTAAATGAACCGTCTGTTGTAGCGATGGACCGCAATACAGGCAAAGTGCTTGAGGTAGGAGAAGAAGCCCGCCGTATGGTCGGCCGTACGCCTGGAAACATCGAAGCGATCCGTCCACTAAAAGACGGCGTGATTGCGGATTTTGACGTAACGGAAGCGATGCTTCGACACTTTATTCAAAAGACGAACGTCCGTGGCTTTCTTTCTAAACCGCGTATGCTGATCTGCTGCCCGACGAATATTACGAAGGTTGAGCAGAAAGCAATCCGTGAAGCGGCTGAGAAGTCCGGCGGCAAGAGAATTTATTTAGAAGAAGAGCCGAAGGTGGCAGCGATTGGCGCAGGCATGGATATTTTCCAGCCGAGCGGTAATATGGTTGTCGATATCGGCGGCGGAACGACGGACGTTGCCGTATTGTCCATGGGAGACATCGTCACGGCTTCCTCTATTAAAATGGCTGGTGACAAGTTTGACCATGAAATTCTGCAATATATTAAAAAGCAGTACAAATTATTGATCGGTGAGCGGACAGCGGAGGAAATAAAAATTTCGATCGCGACCGTGTTCCCTGGGTCACGAAAAGAAGAAATTGAAATCCGCGGCCGTGACATGGTATCCGGCCTTCCGCGTACGATTGCTGTCAATTCTGATGAAATTCAAAAAGCGCTGCGGGAGTCCGTACAGGTCATCGTTCAGGCAGCGAAGTCTGTGCTTGAGCGCACGCCTCCTGAATTGTCCGCAGATATTATTGACCGCGGCATCATCATGACCGGCGGAGGAGCTTTGCTGCACGGCATTGATCAGCTGTTAGCGGAAGAATTAAAGGTTCCCGTTTTCAAAGCGGAATCGCCGATGGACTGCGTCGCTGCCGGAACCGGCATCATGCTTGAAAATATCGATAAAGTCGCAAAGAACAAGATCGTATAAAGGAGCGATACCATTGTTAAGAGGGTTCTATACCGCTGCGTCAGGTATGATGGCCAATCAGCGCAGACAGGAAACGTTGTCGAACAATATGTCCAATGCTTATACTCCAGGCTATAAAGCGGATCAGGGTACGATGAGGGCTTTTCCGGAAATGCTTTTGAAGGAAATCGGGTCCAAACAGATCCCGACCGCAAACGGTCTCAACCTGCCGATTAACAAGACGGTAGGATCCCTTAACACCGGTGTCTACATGCAGGAAACGGTTCCTGACTTTTCCCAGGGCGATGTCAGGGAAACAGGAATAGGAACCGATCTTGCTCTCATTAACGGTCCGTTGCCGGATGAAAATGGAGCGGTCTTTTTTAACGTTCAGAATGAAAACGGCGAGCTCCGCTATACGCGAAATGGCAACTTCACCGTTGACGGGGAAGGTTTTTTGACGACGAACCAAGGGTATTATGTTCTTGACGCCAATGGAAATCCTGTGCAGACCGGTGGCATGGATTTCAACGTCGCGGAAGACGGTACGTTAACCGTTGCCGGCCGGGCCATTCCTCTAGGGCTTTCCTACACCGCAAATGCCAATCAGCTGATCAAGAATGGCAGCGGATTGTTTGAGCCGGGTGAAGACGCGGATGCTTTAGTGAATGCCCGCACAACTACAAATGTTAAAGTGCAGCAGGGAGCCCTGGAAGGCTCGAATGTCGATCCTGCGAAAACGATGACTGAAATGATGAATACATACCGCTCGTTTGAAATGAACCAGCGCGTTTTAAAAGCGTATGACCAGAGCCTGGAAAAAGCGGTGACAGAAATAGCGAGAGTCCGCTAAGAGGGGGGAAGCCGTATGATTAATCGTTCGATGATTCAAGCCTCAGTCACGATGGGGCAGCTGCAAAACAAGCTCGACTTAATAGGTAATAACCTGGCCAATACGAATACAACCGGCTATAAAAGCAGACAAGCGAACTTTGCTTCCCTGCTCGTTCAGCAGATGGACAACCTTGATGATGAAAAGGCAGAGACAGGCCGCCTGACGCCGGACGGTATTCGGGTTGGGACAGGCGCGAAGCTCGCCCACACCAATCTCGATTTATCCCATGGGAGCCTGAAGCAAACCGGACGTGAGCTGGACGTTGCTCTCATGCGTGACAACGACCTGTTTCAACTGGAGGTCGACGGACAGACGCAGTACACCCGAGCGGGCAATTTTTATTTGAACCCCGCGGAAAACGGTCAGATGGAGCTGACGAATGCAGACGGCTTCAGGGTGCTTGGAGCGGACGGAGAGCCGATCGTCTTTGACGGTGATATGGACGGAATCACGATTCGGGAAGACGGGGCCGTTCTTGTGACCCGTGGCAGACAGCAGACGGTAGAAGGCCGTCTTGGCATCGTGCAGGCCATTCGTCCGCGGATGCTTGAAGCAGATGGAGCGAACCGCTTCCGTCTTCCTGAAGGCACACCAGCTGCTGGAATTCTCGAAGCGGTTAACCAGAATGACACCCAAATAAAGAGCCGGACACTCGAAGATTCTAATGTAGATATCTCTCAACAAATGACGGATCTGCTGATGGCTCAGCGCGCCTATCAATTCAATGCCCGCTCGATCTCAACGAGCGACCAGATGATGGGGCTGGTCAATCAGCTGCGAACATAAGGATAAGGAGTTAGAAACCATGCCGACACAACCAAAAGAGAACGAAAACAAGCAGAGACGGAGCGAGCATAAAGCAGAGGCGAAGCAAAAAGCCAAAAAAGAAACCCGCAAAGAGGGCAAAAAGCCCCGCCGACGGATTCTTCCGATTTGGCTGCGCATCATTATTGTCGTTCTGCTCAGCGCGGTTGCCCTGCTCGTCGGGTTAATGGTCGGTTATGGCGTCATCGGCAACGGAAATCCCACAGATGCCCTCGACTGGTCAACCTGGCAGCACATATGGGACATCGTCAACAAAACGGATTAACTTTACCAATATAAGAAACCCGCTGCTGTGTGCAGCGGGTTTCTTCCTTATTTATAGCTACCTGGGTCCGCGCCCTGTTACAAGGCGTATAATTAGGACAATTAAGGCAATGACAAGAAGTATGTGAATTAAATTACCTGCGATGCCGCCGATCAGTCCTAGCAGCCAGAGCACTATTAAGATTATGATAATAGTCCAAAGCATGCCCGTCTCCTCCTTTTGTTTTTTATAGTAGAAAAATAAGCACATTCTACAAATTCCTCAAATAAGTGAACTTCAAACCAAAACAGAAATATTTTTTGGCTGATGCTCATGAGTATCTTATAATAAGGTTAGTATGTACGAAGGGAGCCAAATTATGTTAGACATCCAGCAAATCAAAGAAATTATTCCACACCGCTACCCATTTTTACTGATCGACCAGGTCGAAGAAATCATTGAAGGTGAAAAAGCCGTCGGCTATAAAAACGTCACTGCCAATGAACCCTTCTTCCAAGGCCACTTCCCGGATTATCCGGTGATGCCGGGCGTGTTGATCACCGAAGCGCTCGCACAGATGGGCGCTGTCGCCATGCTGAAAAAGGAAGAAAATCAAGGCAAACTCGCCTTTTTCACCGGCATCGACAAATGCCGCTTTAAGCGCCAGGTGAAGCCCGGCGACCGTCTCAAGCTCGAAGTCGAAATCGTCCGCGTCAAAGGCCCAATGGGCAAAGGCAAAGCCGTCGCAAGCGTTGACGGCGAAGTCGCCTGCGAAGCCGAGATCATGTTTGCTCTGAAATAAAAGGAAAAGAAAAGCTGCCGCAGTCTCTGCGCCAGCTTTTTTTCTGCTATTCATGTCATAAATCTCCAAAATCGGGGGCATACTACCTTCCGTAATCACCAACTAAAGGAGAGATTCAACATGAAAGGCATCTTAGTCAAATTAATCGTCGTACTTTTAACTTTTTCTGTATTGCAGGCATGTGCCACTGAAAAGGAAAAGAATAACGGCACAAACAACGATACAGAAAACATGAACTACAACGATGAGAACATGAACAACAATGACCTCAACCGCAACGATGACATGTACGAAAATGACATGAACAATAACGACATGAATGACATGGACAATAACACCTACGATGAAAACAGAGTCAAAAAAGGCGATCAGAACGACGACAATATGCAGGACTCTGACGGATCCAAAAATGATATGACGAACGAAGACACGATGAACAACGATCGTGACCGGGACAGCAACAATCCATAAAGTGAGGAAACAGCCTATGGTTTTAGGCTGTTTTTTGTTTCAAACAAGAAAAGCACGCCAAAATGAAATGTGGATTTATAGAATGAGGAATAGAGAAAGTGGAGCGCAGCTTCGCAGATTCAAAAGAACGGCATGGACTGCGCTATTGCGATTTGCGCAGACAGGAAAATGTTCGGGAACAGGCGTTATTGACCGTTGCCTGTCAAACATGAAAAAGCCGCCTCAGCGGCTTTTTTCATAAGACAGAATCGTTGCGATAATCATCAGGCATACGCCCCCGGTCGTTAACACAGGCACGAGAAAGTGCAGGGGCTCTAAGTAGTCTAGAAGCATGATCCCAATTCCAACGAAAAAGGCTCCAAATCCGATGAGAGAGAGCCTTTTTGCGAGTTTACTCGATTTCACATGCATCCCTGCTTTCAGTTAGCCGTGGAGATCGATCTGGTTGCCGAGATTTGGATGGGGAATGGATTTTTCGAGCATTTCCACCATCTGGTTTCCGCGGTCTTCGGCATTCGTCATAGCTTTATCCATAATGGCAAGACTTGACTGCTGCTTAAGCTGAGTCGTGCTCATTGCCATGGATAGGGCAGCGATATCCAAAAGGGATCCCTCCTTCCTTCCATTTCTTCCTATATCGGCACAACAAGCCCGTCCTTGAAGGAAAGACTTTCCTATTACAAACAGATTAAATCATTGTACAACCCGTTTTGCTTCGATAAAATAAGGGACACAAACCATTTTTCCGAAAAATATTAAATATTCAGGATATTTAGGTTTCAGGATTATGCGTTGTGGAATAGGGATACAGGGGTGATAACTGATGAAATACCGTACTGCAACTGACTTAAAACAACTATTACTTGAAGACCAGGAAAGAGTAGTCAACCAGATCCCACGCGAAAAAGTAGATGTGTTCATTTATCTGCACGACGCTTTCAAGGATACTTACGTACCAGATGATACACTTTACAAATTCATTTATCGCTACTTTTTCCGACTGGACAATCCGAGCCTGACTCAGGAGTTTGAAGAGGAATATTTTAAATTGCTGGAGGAACTTCGTACGCAGGAGCGGCCGAACATTGTGCTTGTGACAAAACATTTGTACGACATTAAAAACCACAAAGGGAATCCAACGATGCAGTTTCCGCTGGCTGCGGCTATGCTGCACACGATCAACCCGGAATTTCCAACCTATGATAGTGACGTGGCAAAAGCGTTTGATTTTTCCTCCACCTATCATCTTAACGGCTTTGAGAAAAAAATGCGACGTTACATCGGGCAATACCGGCATCTTTTCAACACGTATAGCGAGCTTCTGGACGATGAAGCGCTGGAACCTCTTTTCAATCATTTCGACGAACGCTTCCTCGATTACGATCTTCCTAAGATAAAGAAGCTCGATTTGATGGTCTGCCAGCTGGGCCACTTACTCTTATAACAGGAACGTACATAGCCACCGGTCGTACACGATACGGTGGTTTTTTGTGGCAGAAAATTCATCGTTTCGTCACACATTTACAGCTTTCCGCACATTGCAATCCTCCCGCGATTTAGTAACATTATTCATAATTATGACTGGTCGGAAATTCCAGAGGAGTAGCTTTGAAGCTCTGATCACAAAATAAAAAGAAAACGTTTACGGATAAGGAGAGGAAGTCCCGCATGAAACGAGTTGTCACCTTTGTCTTCCTGCTAGCTATGTTGGCCGCCTGCTCGAGCAGTAACAATGCAGAGGAGCCGGAGGAACGCATTACCCCTGTCGAGACCGCGCCGATCACGAAAGGGGATTTTGTTGTGAATAGAGAAATTGTCGGCCGCGCGTCCACTGCTGATTCGTCCCCGGTCGTTTCCAAAGTCCCTGGGGAGGTTGTATCGATGAAGGTGTCTAAAGGGGACCGTGTGGAAAAAGGCGATGTCATCGCTGTCGTCGACCCGGGGGATACAAACAGCCAGGTCGAGATGCAGCAGCTCTCGCTGGAACAAGCCCAGAAGCAGCTGGAAAATGCGAAGCTTGCAAAACAGCAGGCCCAGGAAGGCATCGATAACGCCAAAAAGCAGGTCGAAGTAGCCGAGCAGGGCGTCCAGGCGCAGGCGAGCCAGACGGAAGCAGCCGCTAAAGCCGCTTACGATCAGTACAAGCAGGCCAAGGACCTTGCAGAGCAGACGAAAAAACTCGTCGATGAAGGCACGGTGCCAAAAGTGTTGTACGAGCAGGCGCAAAGCCGCGCGGATCAAGCTTATGCCCAGTATAAAAAGCTGAAAGGCCAGGAAAGCCCGCCCTCCTCAACGGTCGCACAGGCTGAAGCTCAGGTGGACGCCGCCCAGCAGCAGCTGGAGCAGGCAGAGGTCGGGGTCGACCAAGCCGAGATCCAGGTCGAGCAGGCACAAGTGCAGCTTAATTCCGCCAAAGACCAATCGGCGAACCAAACGGTAACCGCACCTTCATCAGGAGAAGTGTCGACACTTGAAGCCGGTGAAGGCGATATGGTGACGAACCAGCAGCCGTTTGCGACGATTGTCGGCTTAAATCCGATGACGATTACCGCGATGCTGACGCCGGATCAACTGCATTTGTTTTCAAAAGGAAAAGAAATGGACGTCGATATCGATACGTTGAAGGACAACCGGAAGTCGAAGGTGACCTATGTATCATCCGTGCCGAACGATACCGGCCTTTATCCCGTGGAAGCAACGGTCAATAATGATAAGGAAAAAATTAAGCCGGGCATGATGGCGAAGTTTTTGCTGCCGGAAACAGTCGTGAAGGATACGCTCATCGTTCCAACTGATGCCGTCATTCAAGACGGGGCGAAGCCTTACGTGTATAAAGTCGTCGATGATAAAGCGGTGAAGGTGACGGTCGACGTGCAGGAATCACAGACGGACCGGACGGCTGTGACGGGCGATATTACGACGAAGGATCAAGTCATTACGAGTGGGCAGCTGACGTTAACCGATGGCGGGAAAGTCAGCATTATGAAAGAGGAAGCATAATTGAAGCTCGTCAACTTATCAGTGAAACGTCCCGTCGGCGTCATTATGGTCGTCGCCGCCATTCTTGCCCTCGGGTTCGTGTCGCTGAAAAACTTAACGCTTGATTTGTATCCAGACATAGATCTGCCGATTGCGGTTGTGTCGACGAGCTATGAAGGAGCGGCTCCTCAGGAAGTCGAAAAGCTCGTCAGCCGGCCGATTGAATCGTCCGTTTCAACAATCGAGAATCTGAAGGTGCTGCAGTCGCAGTCCCAGTCAGGTTCTTCGCTCGTACTTATGCAGTTTCAAAATGGTGTCGATCTCGATAGCACGCTCCTGCAGGTTCGGGAAAACATCGACCAGATCGGCGATGCTCTGCCGGAAGGGGCGGGGGACCCGAGCGTACTGCGCTTTGATCCGCAGCAGCTGCCGATCATGACGGTAGGGTTGTCCGGCGATTCTCCGGAAGAGCTTCAGAAGATCGCTGAAAACCGGCTCGTGCCTTATTTTGAACGGCAGGAAGGCGTCGCATCCGTCAGCATTGAAGGCGGCAAGAAGCGTGAGGTGCAGGTCGAGGTTAACCGGGCAAAAATGGCGGAATACGGCCTCAATTCACAGAGCGTCATCCAGGCGTTAAGCTCCTCCAATCAGTCCGCCTCCGCCGGCCAGATCAACAAAGGCCAGAAGGATTTGCAAATCCGCGTCACCGGCGAGTACAAATCGGTCGATGACGTTAAAAAGACGATCCTGCAGTCGGAAAACGGCGCGCGGATTACGCTTGACCAAATCGCCAATGTAAAAGAAACGTACCGGACGACGAATTCGATTGCAGAAGTTGACGGGAAACCGGCTGTCGTTCTGTCATTTTTGAAAAAAACCGATGCGAACACCGTACAGACCGCTAACAATATTTCCAGCGCGATGAAGGATTTTGATGAGCTGCCGAACGGCGTCAGTATGGAAACCGTGCTCGATACGTCGGAGTTTATTAAAATCTCGATCCGCAGTGTATTCTGGAACATCATTCTCGGCGGTGTGTTTTCCATTCTTGTGCTTATGCTGTTTTTACGAAGTGTGCGCGCGACGCTTGTCATCGGACTGTCGATTCCGATTGCGATCATTTCTACGTTTACGCTCATGTATTTTACCGGCGAAACGCTGAACGTTCTGACGATGGGCGGACTTGCGCTCGGAATCGGGATGATGGTCGACAGCTCGATCGTTATTTTAGAAAATATCGTGCTCTACCGCGAGCAGGGCTACTCGATGGTCGAATCGGCCAAAATCGGTGCCAGTGAACTCGCGCCAGCCGTGATTGCATCTGCGACGACGACGCTCGTTGTATTTTTGCCAATCATTTTTACAAACGGGATCGCCTCACAGCTGTTCACGCCGCTCGCGCTCACCATATCGTTTGCGCTGATCGCATCGCTTGCTGTATCGGTGACGCTGATTCCGATGCTGTCCTCAAAGCTCTTAACAAAAGCATTTACAAACAGCGGCCGCCGCTACTGGTTTGACCGCTTTATGGATAAGGTGAATGATGCGTATCGCCGGGCGCTACGCTGGGTGCTCAAATTTAGAAAAACAGCGATAGCGGCGACGCTCGCCTGTATCGCTGGCAGCTGTGCACTGATTCCGACGATCGGCACGGAATTCATCCCGCCGTCGGATCAAGGGCAGATTCAAGTGAGCGTCAATATGCCCGAAGGAACGGCGATTGAAAAAACACAGGAATTCACGAACCGCGTGACGAAGAAAATCGAAGAATACAAAAAGATCATTAAAGTGACCAATTTAAAGGTAGGCGGCGGCCAGTTTGATATCGGCAGCGGCTCGTCTGATTTTGCCTCTTATACGATTCAGCTCGTCGATCCCGGCGACCGTGACGTATCGACTCAGGAAGCCGTCGAAAAACTGGACGATACGCTGAGCGACGTACCGGGTGCCGATATCCAGGTGAGTGAGCTTGACGCCGGGCTCGGAACCGGGGCGCCGATTCAAGTGAAGCTGAACGGGCCGGATTACGAAGTGCTCGAGCAGCTGTCAAGCCAAGTATCGTATATGATTAAAGACGTCGACGGCATCAGCAACCCTTCGTCGTCTACCGATGAAGGACGCCCGGAGATGAACATCAACGTTAACCGCGAAAAGGCAGCGCAGTACGGGCTCAGCTACCAGCAGGTGATCAGCCAGGTGCAGCTCGCGTTTAACGGACAAATCGCTACCCGATACAAGCAGGGCGGCGACGAAATCGACGTCCGGCTGATCCTGCCCGAGGAAGATCGCCAGACGATATCCGATCTCGAAGGCATGTCGGTACAGACGCCGACTGGCAATCTGATCCCGCTCGCAACGATCGCTGATCTCAATCAAGTGCAGGGACCGCAGACGCTGCTCCGGGAAGACCAGCAGCCGCAAGTAAACGTTGAAGCGGAAGTCGTCGGGCGTGACCTCGGCAGCGTCACCGATGACGTGAAGGCCGAGCTCGACCACTTGAATTTTCCTGATGGCTATACGTATGATATCGGCGGCCAGGCCGAGGATATGCGCGATGCGTTCAGCGATTTATCGCTTGCGCTCGTTTTTTCGATCTTTCTTGTCTATGCCGTGATGGCGATCCAGTTTGAGAACTTTCTGTTTCCATTCATTATTATGTTCTCGCTCCCTGCGACCGTAGTCGGTATTACCGGCGGCCTATTTGTAACTAGGCTGCCGTTCAGCCTGCCCGCGTTTGTCGGGATTATTATGCTTGCGGGTATTGTCGTCAACAACGCCATCGTGCTCGTTGATTACATTAATATTCTGCGGCGCAAAGGCTACGACCGCTACGAAGCGATCCTTGATGCGGGACCGAGCCGCCTGCGGCCGATATTGATGACAACGCTCACGACCGTACTCGGCATGGTGCCGCTTGCGATCGGCATCGGCCGCGGCGCAGAAGCCCAGCAGCCACTCGCGATCACGATCATCTTCGGCTTATCAGTATCCAGCTTTTTCACGCTGCTTTTAATTCCAGTCGTCTACACGTATTTCGATGACCTGTCTAATAAGATTACTTCTTTTTTTAGAAAAAGAGTTGATTAAAATGAGCCCTCACCCGTGCTGGTGAGGGCTTTTTTCATTTGAAAAAAATAATTACTCGTTTCTAGGCAAAAACTAATCGGAGGGGATTCAGCGATCGCTGAATAATTCTGCTTTTCGCTGATACATTTCCAGTTCCGCTGAATTAATCTTATTCTCGCTGATAAATTTCATTTTTAGCTGAAAAAATCTCATTTCCGCTGAATTATTTCTCGTTTCGCTGAAAAAATTTTATTCCCGATAGATCATCTTACACTTCGCTATATCATCGCTGAATTTTCCGGATTCTCGCTGAATTAATTTCCGTTTCGGTGAAAAAATCAGATTGTCGCTGAATCATCTATATTTCCGAGGAAATAATCTCATTATCGACGAATACTCTCCATTCCCGCTAAAAGTTCCACCAATCCCCAAGCTTCTTCCACGTTCCGACGCACAGAGCACCCCGCCGTTTCGCCTCTACCTGCAGCGGGTATTTTATTAATAGAAAAGAGTGGTAAGAAATTGGAAAAATGTGAAACCTATTTAAAACTATAACGTCTAATGAGTGTAGTAAGAAAATTTTAAAAATGGGGGTCAATTATATGAACAAAAAAGGATTATTGTTCGGCGTTTTCTCAGCTTCCGTCCTGCTTCTTTCTGCATGCGGCACGAGTATGCAGAACGGGGAGCAGGCTGTGAAGGCTCAGGAAACGAAGCTTGGCGACAAGGCGGAAAAAGCGGCAGACATCGAACTCAAGACGGACGACATCGATGTGGAAGCGATGAGCTATAACAAAGAAGCCGATGCCAATGCAGAGCCGGCTGCAACAAAAACAAAAAATAAGCAGTCCAGCGAACAATTAAAGAAATCCAGTGAAGCGGCCGACAAAAAAGAAAATGCCGTGCAGCAGAAAAAAGGTGTTCCAGCGAAGTCTGACAAGCCGAAGACTGATGTGAAAAAAGAGGAGACAGAGAAGCCGGTCAAGAAGGAAGAACCGAAGCTGCAGACGTCCGACGACTTGCAGCAGTTCACGCCATCTGCCTTTCTGCAGGGCGGTCAGCAGATCGCCCTGCAAGCCGGACAAGGCAAGCTGTATTCCACTGACCTGACCATCGGCATGCCGTGGTCTGAAGTAACGGCGGAGTACGGTGAGCCTGATGAGTCGACGTGGATCGAAGGACCGGTCGAGCGCTACGGCCAAATGTTCCTTGATTCTTCGAAGTCAAATCCGGCTGGCGGCAAGTTTGCCGGTGCCGAGTGGAGAAATACGAACGGCGTTGACGTGCATCCCGGCGATGTTACCCAGGCTCTCGGTCAGCCGGACAAAGTCGAGAACAACGACTTGTGGAAAGGGGTCTTATACATTTATTACTACAATGATTACGTGCTTACGTTTAACTTCAACGGCGATCACGTGATCGACGACGATGTGAACGGCCCTCCAGTCGTGAAAAAAGTGGATCCGAATTCCACGCTGTCGATCATTCGCTTCGATACGAACGATCGGTAGAAGTTGAAATGAAGCGGGCGTCAGGTTTCCCATTCCTGGCACCCGCTTTATTTTTTCCAGAAAAAAGTGATCCAAACGCGTTCTTCTCCCGATAGCTTAGTGAATACAAGTCGTACAATAAAAATTCACGAAAGAGGAGAGGAACCGATCCATGATTAAAAAAGCATTTGCCTTACTGATGACCCTTATGCTGCTCGTGCCGTCGATGGCGATGGCCCACGAAGGAGCCCCGACGAGTAAAACGCCAGCCGCAGACTTGAGAGCGAACTTGAACCAGCTGCTCTCCAACCACTTCGTCTACCAGGTGTTATCGATGACCAAAACGTATGACGGCGCGAAAGACGCAGACGCTGTCAACGAAGCCCTGGAGCGTAACGCCAACGACATCTCGAAAGCCATCGAATCGATCTACGGAAAAGAAGGGGCCGCTCAGTTTGAGAAAATCTTCAATTCCCAGTATGAAGAAAGCCCGGGTCTTGCGGAAGCCGTAAAAAGCGGGGACAAGCAGGCCGAGAAAAAAATGAAACAGCAGCTGCTGCAGGAATTTCCTAAGGAGCTGGGCACGTTCTTAAGTAAAGCAACCGATGGAAAAATGCCAGCCGATAAAGCCGAAGCCGTGCTCCGACAGCATGAGCAGGACGTACAGGATGTATTTTACAACTATGCCAACGGCGACTTTAAAAAAGCGTATCAATCGTTCCGCGAAGGCTTCCACCGCATGTCAGACATCAGCAAAGCCCTGTCCAGCGCGATTGTCACGCAAATGCCGGAAAAATTTGATCACACGAAAGCTGATACAAAAGCTGCCGACCTGCGTGCGAACTTAAACAGCCTTCTTTCTGAACACTTTGCGCTCGCAACGCTAGAAATGCAAAAAGGCTTCGACCAGGCCGTCGACTATGACTTTGTCACGTGGGCCGAAGACCAGCACACTGCCGACTTTAAAGCGGCGATCAACAGCCTTTATGGCCAGAAAGCCGCCGACCAATTTGAAAAACTGTGGCAGCAGGACCACCTCGATGCCCAGTCCAAAGTGTTTATCGCCGGGCTTGAAGATAACATGGACGCCCGCGACAAAGCCGAGATGCGTCTGAAGGACTTTTCCAAAGAAATGGGCATGTTTTTATCGAAAGCAACCGATGGTAAACTGGATGAAGGTGGCGCGCAAAATGCCATCTGGAAACACGAAGCAAGTGTGCTCGAAACCTTCGACAATTACAAAGACGGCGACTACCAGGCCACATATGAATCGTTCGACAAAGGCTTCGCTTATATGTACGGCGTCGGCATGATGCTCAGCGACGCGATCATCCACCAAATGCCGAACGAATTCGAAATGATGCCTTCCGAAATGCCCGATACCGGTCTCGGCGGCACCGATCACCAGCTGTCCACCTGGATCTGGGTAGTCTTCGGATCCCTAGTCGTATTGTCCGGCGGAGCTCTGGCGACAAGAAAACAGCAGTAACGCTGCGGTGCGCCGATTTGCCAGGCTCGCCGAATTTATTGAGCTTTCGCTGAATTATCATGGGAATCGCTGATATAATCTGATTTCCGCTGAATAATCGCAGGAATCGCTGATATAATCTCATTTTCGCTGAATTATCACAAAAGTCGCTGAATGAATTGCGTTTCCGCTGAATTAGCTGAGATCGCTGAATTATCCGCGTTTCCGCCGAATTATTGCAGAAATCGCTGAAAAAATCTCAATTTCGCTCAATTATCTCAGAAATCGCCGGAATAATCTCGATTTCGATGAAATAATGAAAAAGTCGCTGAATGAACCAAAATTACCGCCGGATTCGCGCCAGAACCCGCTGGATCAAACGCCTTTCTGCTCGAATTCTCGGCAAACCCGCTGCATGAATAAGAAGAGAACAAAGCTACCACTCACTGAACAAACGGAAAATTTCGCTGGAAAAGGTGATAGGGGATGAAATGGAAAATTTATTTTACGGTCGTGGGGATCGTAGCGCTCCTGCTCATCGGCTACCAAACCGACATCTGGGCGAAGCTCACCCAGGGCGACACGGAAGTGGAGCACCTGGAGAGCAAGGAGCAGTCCAGCTATTTAAATGCTTCTAAAGCAACGAGAAAGAAGCAGACGAAAGAAGAAAAGCTGGATAAAGAGTTCACGGTCATTAATAAATCTGAAGACATGAACTCGGACAACGTCGAGAAGCAGAAGAAGGACACCGGCATCGTGCCTGCCCATATAAAGATCCCGGCGATCGACGTCGATACGAATGTTCATAAAGTAGGCATCCTCGATAACGGGCAGATGGGGGTTCCGGACGATACCGTTAACGTAGGATGGTTCGAGCCGGGCACGAAGCCTGGCAGCACCGGCAACGCGGTCATTGCCGGCCACGTCGACAGCTACGAAGGGCCCGCCGTCTTCTTTTACTTGAAAAACTTGAAAAAAGGCGACGAAGTCCACGTTACCGGGAAAGAAGGCAAAAAGCTCACGTATGTCGTCAAGGCACTGGAAAGCTACCCGTACGACAACGCTCCCATCAAGGACATCTTCGGCCACACCGATAAAAAACGCCTGAACTTGATTACCTGTACCGGCACCTTTGACCATGACACCGACAACCACCTCGAACGCCTCGTCGTGTTCACGGAGCTCAAAGAACCGAAAGAGGACAAGCAGCAGGCCGAAATTAAAGATGAACAAAACCAGCCGGAGAAACTGAAGGCACCAGATCACGTAGAAGTGAGCGGCACGTTCGTCACCTGGCACGCGGTTCGCGACAAGCAGGTCATCGGCTACCGCGTCTACCGCAGCAAGGACGGCGAGAATTTTGAAAAAGTCGCCAGCGTCTCTTCTTACGAGCGCAAGAATTACACCGATCCCCACGCATCGGAATACACCTATTACGTCACCTCTGTCGATCAAGACGGCAGCGAATCAGACCCTTCAAAAAAAGTGAGTGCGAAATAAATGAAGAGAACCTTCCCTGAGCAGTGGAAGGTTCTCTTTTCATCATGGAAATGAATGTTAAAATTAGTGTATCCCCTTACGAAAAGGAGAGTTCTATGTATAAGAATATCTTTAAGAATGAAATGACAAACCGAGTCATCAATATCATTGGAGCTTTCTTGTTCGGAGCCGTGTGGGATTATTTTAGGTGGCCGGAGTCCAGTCATCTGGTTCTCCTGCTGTTCACTCTTGTCGTCAATATTTGGGTTCTCAGTGCGATTTCCTATGAAGCCTACAAAATTAAGGAATATAAATCCTCTACGTATAATGAAGAGCACCTCTAACGGCAAAAGCCCAGAGGTGCTTATTTTCTTACGCCCATAAACACACGCTCCGTCACCGTAAACGGCTTAAGCAGCCCTTTGGATACGAGGAGGGAAGCGGCGAGACCGATGACGACAAACGTCAGCAGGCCGTAATGGACGTAGTGATATGCGATTATATTGAGCGGCACGTGCAAGTACATTATCGTCAGCGAAGCGGATCCGAGCGTGACGAGAATGCCGTGGTCATCGAGCTTGCTGATGGCTTTGCTTAGCGTGAGGACAAACAGCGAAAACACGATCGGAACGATTAAATCGGCGCCAAACGTATGATAGATGTTGTATTTTAAATCAAGCTCATAATTAAACCTGCCGTGAATGTTATCCAGCACCATCGCCAGGCAAATCAGGCCGAGAACGATGCTGTGCTTCGCCTGCAGTTTATTAATGAAGGAGCGGCCGTAGTAGCCAAATCCGACGTAAGCCATCGCAATCAGGCTCACATCGACATTGAACGGCATCGGTACACCTGACTTTCCAAACCACGCCGATTCTGCAAAAGAGAAGATGTAAAAAATCGCCAGCAGACCGATCACGTAGCGGTCTTTTTTCACTTTCATCACTAAAAACGCAAAAAACACCTGGGCAAAAAATAAGCACGTAATGAACCAGAACGGGGCATACAGCCCACTTAACAACTGGCCGCCGTACAGCAGTTTCGCTAGATCCTTCGCCATAAAGAAAAGCGAGTGTTCCCCTGCTTCTATGATATACCGCACGCCTGTAATCACAAACAAAAAGGAAAAATAGGGAACGAGCAGGCGGTAGGCACGTTTTTTCGTAAATTGAAGAAACGACTCCCAATTCTCCGGCTTCTTCAGCAAGTACCCGCTGATAATAAAAAAAGCAGGCATATGAAACCAGTATAAATATTGATCAATAGCAGGCGGATCATCCACCGTACCGTAATGTCCCATCATGACACAGATGATCAGGATCCCTTTGGCAATATCGAGCCAATCCTGTCGTTTTGTCGAATCCATCGCAGCCACTCCTATAGCAATCCAATGAAAAAAGCCTAGATCAGCGTGGATCCAGACTTTTCGATAGTGTAACGGGTATATTCGATTTTCTCAAGGGAGAATCAAACTACGTCCCAGGTCTCAGAGTTTTGTTTATGAATTGAAAACGCCTGGGGCACGTGGAATTTAGCAGGATTACTAGGCTCAAAGACTTGTAGAAATTGGCAGTTGGAACAGGCTCTGCCGATCGTCTTGTGGGTAACAGGATGAGAATAATAGACTTCATCGAAGCTGCAGACGCTGCATTCGATGACATGAAGCACGTAGCGTGGACCGAGAGTCAGGTCGAGAAAGCGCTCAAAGTTCATATAATCTCCCTCCTTGTGAATGGAGTGTAGCATAGGAGGGGGAGAAAGTTGTTGAAAAGTGGAAGTGGTAGACCGCAAGTTTCGCAAGGGGTAAAATTTAATGAACCTACTAGAAGTAATGTTCAAGTTGAAGTAAATAAAGATTGATTAATCATATACAAAATAAAAAAGGCTCATGGAAAACATGAGCCAAATAACAAATTAGTTACCTTAAATTGGTTGTTTCAGCAGAAAAAAGAAATGGAAAGGTAAAGTAGTTAGCTTCTAACTAAAGAAAGCGATTATAGTTGCTCTATAACCTTCTCTTTAATCTGAAGAAATTCTAATTACTCCGGAGTGGTGTTACTAATGATATTAAAAAGGATGATTTGTTGGGTGAAAGGTTATCACAAATTTGATTACTATACTGAAAGATGTGTAAGGTGTGGAAAAGCAAGAACGGGTAACAGACGTCGTCAGTAGTAACTTTCACAAAAAAGCTTGAGCACTAATTGCTTTAATCTATTCAGCATTATAAAAAGGAAGGAATAGTTCTTCAGTTCCTTCCTTTAATTATTGTAGAGTAAAAGTAGGATAACTTGTAACCAGCCCACGTTCCCGCTGTATTCAATATCACATCATCAATATCAGTCATTCTTGCAGGCTGCATGGTTTGAATGCACTCTACTGTAACTGATAATAGCAGCCCGGCAGTCACTACCTGAGCCATTCGGTTCCTCTTTGGAAAACGTAGAGGATAGAAAAATCCAAAAGGGACAAATAGAATGATATTGCCAAAAAAGTTGTACAAAAAATCACCGAAGGGTTTTTGTGTTAGTAATTCCCATATCTCTGCAAATGGTAGAAAATTTGGCTGTGCTACTACATAACTGTGGTTAGGAAAAATGGTTAAAGCGAAAATGAACAAGACTGAAATAGAATAATCAACAGAATACTTCATTAGGTCACTCCTGGAAATAGTTCACTCTATTGTACAGGACTGGCGGATAATTTGGATAGTTATTGGTTTTATAAGCTTTAGAGTTTAGTGTGTTAGTTCATAATTCCCTTAGAAAGTCTTACAAATAATTCATGGATGTTTACCCCACTAAAAAAGCTTGAGCACCAATCGCTCAAGCTTTTCCTTATCCAACCACCTCGGCTGAACCCTTCCGTTTACTTTCCTTATAGAGACCCCGCAGCCGCTCACGCAGACGTTCAGGAGAACAGCTTACATACATGCCGCACGTCATCCGGCCGTTCTCCTCCTGCTTCCAAATCACGCGGCCTTCCGCTGTGAACGTCTCTGAATCGAGGATAAAGGACACGAACACTTCGTCTTCCAAGAATAACCCCGGGTGAGCCTCGCTCGAGAAGCGGAGACCGTTTAAGCTCATATCAACGATTTGCAAAGGACCTGACACATGTCGGCTAAACTTTTTGTTGTAGTAACCATGGAGGGGGGCATCAAACGAATAGCGGAATGGTTCGTTCCTTCTTTCCTTCACCATACTCGTTCTCCTTTGCCAAAATAAGTTATCTTAATCATATACCTACCATAGTCCTAGTTCAATATCCAATCGGCGATTTTTCCGTTTTTTTATAAAATTCTTCCAGTTTTTAAATTGTGAGCTGTCGTAAGGTGTAAAATGCTGTCGCTAAGCCTGAAATGAAGGTATATTCAAGACTTTGTTTCACTCATCCACCGGCCGGCGATCCACTTTTATCAAGTCCCACGTCGTCACAATCCCAAGCGGCTTTTCATTCGGATCCCCGGTCTCCGTTAAAATCACAGCTTTCAGCTTCCTTTCTGCCTCAAGACTTGTTTCAAACATTTCCTCTAACGCAAACACGGTGCTCCTCGCTGCTAAAAACTCCACAACTAAATCCTTTTCCGCATGCAGCACGTCACGGGCTGTGACTCCACTGACCGTCGCATGACCATCGTCCATTGCCTCCGACAGCCAGCGGACAATCCCTTCATTCGTCAGCAGTCCCATAAACGTGTGTGAATCATCATAGATGGGAAACTGGGAAATCCCGTACTTGCAAAACGCTTCGACAATTTTCGTGAGTTCCGTTTCTTCCTTATAAAAGAGCACCGGTTTCGTTGAAAACGCAATCGCTTCCGGAGGCTGTTCAAGCGTACGCTGGATCAGTTCCATCTTTTCCACGACTTCTTCATGAGGAGTGGCTATATAATAATCATCACGGATCCGCTCGTGCACAATAGCATTTCTAAGCTTCGCATACTGCTTCAATTCGTCGAAATGAACACGAATGACGCTGTTCTTAAGCTTCGATCGCTGCAAGAGCTCAACAAAGTTATCATTCTTCGGGAAGCCATTGAATTCCTTTAGCCGCTGGTGGATCTGGTTAAAGACGATCTCAAACCGTTCCACTAAATCATTCATCAAAAACTCACCTGCTTTATTCTCTTTTCTTCTAGTATAGCTAAACCAGCCGCAACTCACACTTCCTAACGCCTATTAATATGAGAAGGAATCTCAATTGTCCTATTTACTTTTTCCTCTACTTCAGATAATATTTTGAAGTATAGGAAAAATGTCGAAAAATAAACGACCTTCTTTAGTTTCTCATCTACACGCCGATACTAAAGCGTAGGGGAAGCTGTACTCCAATTTCACACCTCTAAGACGAAGACGATCAATAGAAAGAAAGGAGTTAGAACTATCTATCTGAGTACATAGAGATCGCACTTCCAAAAACCGTAGCTGCCCCAAAAAACAAGAGCCATACTTTTGAACTAATTTATTTCTAATAAAAGGTAATTAATGATTATTCATGCATTGAACAAAGCAAGACAGCTAGGTCTCAGTTCGGATTTTCGTGCTTTAAATAGAACGATTGATATAAATATGCTATACTCATATCATAAGAAAGTAGGTGTTACTATGATCGGTGACCGCATTCAAAAGATCCGCAAAGACCGACATATGTCGCTATCAGAGCTCGCTGAAAGAGCGGGGGTAGCTAAATCCTATTTGAGCTCCATTGAGCGTAATATCCAATCGAATCCTTCGATTCAGTTCCTGGAGAAAATCGCAAAAGAGCTTGATGTATCCATGAATTATCTGCTTCACGGGGATAATGTGGAGATCGAAGGTGCCCTTGATGATGACTGGCTTGAGCTTGTCCAGCAAGCGATGAATTCAGGCGTATCGAAGGAACAGTTCCGGGAGTTTCTAGAGTTCAACAAGTGGCGAATACATCAGAATAAATGAACTGCCCATCCTGCTGAACTCCAGCAGGATTTTTTATCATAATAAAGAATAATTTTACAAAAGTTTAACCCTTACGAACCAGGTAATATATATGAATTCATAACAATAGATATACACAAGTATTAACAATGTAAATGACAGTAAATGTAAACTATTATTAATTTTATGAAAATTCATTATCTCCTGACAAAAGAACTACAGCATTTTCCATAAAAATAATGCGGATGAAACCCCCATAAACCAACACTTTCTATTAATTTCGTGTAAATTTAGCAAAAAAAACCAATAAAGACTCTTCAATTGACATAATAAACCTGTTATACTAAGAACTATTGAAATTACGTTCGCGTTAATGTACGAAAGTAACCAAATAAAAGTTTCCTTGTTAAATAGAAAGGAGCAGGACTTTTGATTGATATACACAGTCACATCCTCCCTGGCGTGGATGACGGTGCGCAAACAACCGAAGACAGCCTCGACATGGCTAGAGCTGCTGTGGAAGACGGCATACATACAATTATCGCAACGCCTCATCACCGTAATGGGAAATATGATAACTATAAAACTGATATCCTTACCAGAGTGAAAGAATTTAATCAGCAGCTAGAGAACCACAACATCCCGCTCACCGTCCTGCCAGGTCAGGAAACACGTATTCAAGGGGATATGATCGAAGGACTAGAGCATAACAAAATCCTTCCTATTAATGAAGACAGCGGTTATGTTTTTGTCGAATTTCCCTCTGATCATGTGCCGAGATACTCTAAAAGACTCCTATTCGATATCCAGGTCGCCGGATACAAACCAGTCATCGTTCACCCCGAGCGAAATTCAACTATAATCCAACATCCAAACATTCTATTTGAAATGGTCGAAAAAGGATCGCTTACGCAAATTACTGCTGCCAGTCTAGTCGGTAAATTTGGTAAAAAGATTAAGAGGTTTACCCATCAATTAATTGAAGCGAACCTGACCCACCTGATTGCATCGGATGCTCATAACACAACAACGAGAGGCTTTTGTATGAAGGATGCATTCGCGGAACTAGAGGAAAACTATGGGTCGTCCATGGTTTATTTATTTGCGGAAAATGCGGGTTATCTAGTTAACGGTGAGGTGGTAGTCTCTGAATCTCCTTTAGAAATAAAAAAGAAAAAGTTTTTAGGGGTGTTTGGATAATGGCAGAGAAAGTAAAGTTATCAAAAACATATAACAAAACAATCCGTTAAATTAAGTACCATGCACATGAGAGTAAGCTTTATGATATCAAAAAAGCAAATTAAAGTGTAATAACACAAAGAAACAACTGTAAAGGAGCTGGTGGAGAATATGACAACTGCTTTCAGAAGAAGATTGTTATTGTTAATGTTGATTGACTCAATAATCGTTTCCTTTTCCATTTATATGTCTCATTACTTCTTAAATCCATATGTAACTGATTTCAATGGCATGATAATTGCTTCATCCATAACGCTTTTACTTACTCACCATGTTTTTTCTAGTGTTTCGGGGATGTACCGCAGAAAATGGCGTTATGCAAGTATGGAAGAATTAATCGGTATCATTACTGTAGTTACGATGTCTATAGCATCTGCAGCCTTAATTCAACTTGTAGGGTTTGGAAGTATTTATGAACGAGCCTTAATTATAGCATGGATGCTTCATATCGTACTAATTGGTGGTGTCCGTTTTACATGGAAATATTATAAAACTTACGGGTTCACCTTTAATCCGAAAGGTAAGAAAGCTAAATTAGTTAAAGATAACCCAGACACCAAAAGAACCCTAATTATTGGAGCTGGATCTGCTGGACAAATGTTAGCCCGTCAAATGAAAAATCAATATGAAACTAATACTGACTTGGTTGGTTTCATTGACGATGATTTTACTATGCATCATTTAACGATAAGTGGACTTCCCGTTTTAGGAAACATTAAGAACTTAAAACACATCGTAGACCTACATAACGTAAACCATATAGTGATTGCAATGCCTTCGATTGAAAAAGCCCGAGCAAAAGAAGTCATTTTAGAAGCTCAAAAAGTAACTAAAAACGTTCAAACCTTACCAATGATTGAAGACATTGCGTTAGGAAATGTTTCCGTAAAACACATTCGGGACGTATCCATTGAAGATCTTTTAGGGCGTGAGCCAGTAGAACTTGATATTAATTCAATCTCAAGTGAAATTCAAGGTAATACGGTTCTTGTAACAGGAGCTGGTGGATCAATTGGTTCTGAAATATGCCGCCAGCTGGTCAATTTCTCTCCGGACCGTCTCGTATTAGTAGGTCATGGAGAAAACAGCATTTATACTATTCATATGGAATTATTACAACTAAACATAAAGACGGAACTTATTCCAGTCATAGCTGATGTACAAGACCGTGGTCGCATGTTCCAAATAATGAACGATTTTCAACCAACATATGTGTACCATGCTGCAGCACATAAACATGTGCCTTTAATGGAAGCGAACCCTAAGGAAGCTGTAAAGAATAACATCATAGGTACAAAGAATGTTTCGGAGGCTGCTAACGATTCTGGAGTTAAAACGTTCGTTTTAGTATCGACTGATAAGGCTGTCAATCCCCCTAATGTTATGGGATCGACCAAACGAATTGCTGAAATGGTAATTCAGTCATTGAACAAAGAAAGTAAAACAAAGTTTGTTGCTGTACGGTTTGGAAATGTACTTGGTAGTCGAGGGAGTGTAATTCCTTTATTCAAAAAACAAATCGCAAACGGTGGACCAGTTACAGTCACGCATCCTGAAATGACACGTTACTTTATGACAATTCCAGAAGCATCTAGGCTAGTACTCCAAGCCGGAGCATTAGCACATGGTGGGGAAATCTTTGTTCTTGATATGGGGGAACCTGTTAAAATTGTTGACTTAGCCCGTAATTTGATTCATTTATCTGGATTTACAGATGATGATATTTCAATTAGGTTTAGTGGTGTTCGTCCTGGTGAAAAGATGTTTGAAGAACTATTAAAAGAAGGTGAAGTTCACAGTGAACCTATATTCCCAAAAATTTTCATTGGTAAACAATTGTTTTTTGAGGAAAAGAGTATTAATCCGTTACTCCAAGAATTTGAAAACCTAAATACAGAATTTGTAAAAGAAATGGTTGTTAATATTGCTAATAATAATTCAGTTAGTTTATATTCAGTAGAAAAATAATACTAAGTTAATAATATTTTAAATTAGTGAAATTACGAAAGGACTTATTTATGAAGATATTCAAAGTGAAGGTGTTTTAGATGGGAGACTATCAATTTGAAAGAACCTATTTTTATAACTTTATTGTATTAATTCTATTAATAGTCATAACTGGAGTTTTTATATTATTTACTTCTTCCGTAATTATAGATATATGTAGTTTAATCTTTTTAGTATTTTCTTCAATTATTGTAATTAAATTTGATATAATGCACCCATATACATGGTATCTCCCATTCTTTTTGCTTTATTCAATATCACAGCCACTTTTGGTTATTTTAGGTTGGTCTATATATAATGAAGAAATAATGAATTCAGCATTGATAATGCAGTGGGTAGCGATGAGTGTATTTATTATTGTTATTACTCCTAAAAAAAGAAAATATAATCTCAATAAATATAATGAAAAAATAAGAAAAGCACATAACCTTATCCCAATTACAAAAATAGTGTACACAATTTCATTAATAATGATTTCTTTTTATTTAATTTCTATTATCGGGAGTGGTGCAAAAGTAAAAGTAGATATTACTCAAGGCGTAGCGTCTAATAATCTAAATTCTTTTGCTTCATTAGCTTACATGAGCTTTGGTTTATTATATTCTTATGAGTTAATTAAAAATAATAAAATTCCTAAGATGCTTACGATAATTACTGTGGCATGGACATTGGTTACTTTTCTAATCAGTGGGGAAAGAGATATATTATTAAAATTCATTTGGTGTATATCTTTACTTTACTTCTTGGTTCAAAGCATATCTAAATATAAAATCGTAATAATGGGTTTTTTGGGAGTATCAATCATTCCTATATTGCAGAATTTTAAAAATTTCGGTTTAACGGGTGAGACTAGAGGTTTTTCAAGTAGTAGTTTTATTATTGATTTCTTAAGATCAGAGTTTAATTCTGCTGGGGATAATTTAAACCTTGTTATTAGTAATTTTAATTGGGACAATTTTTTGTTAGGCCGTAGTTTAATCTGGGACTTTAAAAGAGTATTTTTTTACATGGGTGAATCTACCACTCAGTGGTTTAATGAAACCTTTTATCTCGATAGTGTACATGGACAGGGATTTACAATTGTAGGAGAGGGATATGTTAATTTAGGTGTGATAGGTGTCATAATTTGGTTTCTAATTATTTCTTTCATAGTTAGAGTTCTTTATTTAAACAGCACCCTTAACATAATTTGGTTGAATATATATATTTTATCAATGCCTATGTTTATTTACGTGACTAGGGCAGATTTTGCAAACTTATTATCCGGTGTTTTTAAGCAAATAATTCTACCTTTAGTAGTTCTGTATTTAGTTAAAATAATATTAGAGAGAAGAAGAGGGTTCTACAAATACAGTAGGGTTCTTGAGGAGTAAGTCTTATGAAAATAAAAAAAGAAGAAAACATCAAGCAAAATTCAGGAAATAAAAAAACTGTTAGTGGATTAGTCTGGATGTTCTCTGGGTCAAGTGTCCAAATATTTCTTCAGTTTCTTGTGAATATATTTTTAGCAAGACTTTTAACTCCCTCAGAATTTGGGATTGCTGGTATGGCTACAATTGTTATATCATTTTCAACTATAGTTTCTATGGTTGGGGTTGGTCAGGCACTAATACAAAGAAAAGTTTTGAATGATGCCCACATTAATACTGCTTTTACTATATCAATTGTAATTAATACTATTCTTGCAGTGGGAATATTTTTCTTTTCAAATTCAATAGCAACTTTTTTTGATACCCCGAAATTAGGAAATGTGTTAGAAATTTTGTCTGTAACTTTCGTAATACAAGGGGTTTCTACGGTTGCCGAATCTTTGCTACAGAGGAAATTGGAGTTTAAATTAATTGCTAAAATACAAATGGCCTCATTTTTAGTATATGGTTTTTCGGGCTTATTGTTAGCAGCATTTTCGTATGGCTATTGGTCGTTAGTTTTGGCAAGTGTATTACAAATAACTTTTAAAAGCCTTATTTCAATCATTAAACAGCCACATTCAAAAAAAATAAAAATAAATATTTCTGCATTAAAAGAGTTGTTGTATTTTGGTGGTGGTCTATCATTAGCAAAGTTGAGTAATCAAATAGCGTTGCAAGGAGATAATCTAATAGTTGGTAGATTCCTAGGAGCGGGGGCACTTGGTTTATACGGAAGAGCGTATCAATTGATGGTAATGCCTGCAAATTTATTTGGCCAAGTACTAAATAAAGTTTTATTCCCGTCAATGTCAAAGCTACAATCTGATAATGACAGATTGAAAGGGATATATGAAAAAGGTATTTCTGTGATTTCAATTCTAGTTTTACCATTAACAGTAGTATTTATTGTACTAGCCAAAGAAATCATATTGGTTTTATTTGGAGAAAAATGGGTCTCGTTAGAAGGGCCCTTCATTGTACTTTCAATGGGGATGCTCTTTAGATCAAGTTATAAAATAAGTGACTCATTAGCAAAGGCTAAAGGAGCAGTATACAAAAGGGCATGGAGACAGATTATTTATGCAACCTGTATTATTTTCGGTGCTTATATAGGTAGTCACTGGGGTATCCTGGGTGTAAGCATTGGTGTTTTAATCGCACTTAAAATTAATTATTTTATGATGGCACACCTTTGTATAAAAATAGTGAAATATAAGTGGAGGTCATTTTTACTTGCTCACTTACCTTCAGTAGTACTTTCAACCTTAGTGTACGTAGAGATTAATATTATGACAGATTTATTTAGAGAACATTTTTCTTCTATATTAACTTTAGTCTTCTCATTAATTGTAACTCTAATTTGGTATCTATTTATATTAATTTTAAATCCATTAGGAATGTTTTCATTATATAAAGACACTGCCATACAGTTTCTATCAGTTTTTAATAAGCAAACCAAAAGACTAAATTTAAGTAAAGTTAAATAATGTTTGAGAGGATCCTTTTTATGAAAAATACAAATCTCCCGATTTTCATAGGTGGTTGTGGTAGAAGTGGAACTACACTGCTTGGCTCTATGTTAGGAGCACATAAAGATTGTTTATGTATACCAGAATCACAATTTAAAACTGATATGATAAATGAATTTGATAAAAATAATATTAATGAACTCGTTATTTCTATAAAAAACAATGTCAGATTTAGATTGTGGAATTTAGACATTAATACAATTTCGATTGAAAACATTAACAGTTATGGTGATGTTCTAGAGTTCTTTATTAATGAATATTCAAAAAAAGTTAGTAGAAGTAACTTCAAAATGTGGATAGATCATACCCCTAATAATTTAGAATATGTCAAACAACTTAAAGAAATATATCCACAGGCCAAGTTTATACATTTAGTCAGAGATGGCCGGGGTGTAGCATCTTCAATCATACCTCTTGATTGGGGACCAAATACTGTTAAAAGCGCTGCTAATTTATGGAAAACAAAGCTATCTTATGGTCTGGCAGCTGAACAGTTTGTAAATAAAGATGACATTTTCAGAGTGAAATATGAAGAACTTGTGATAGATCCAGAAAAAACGTTAAAAGAGATTTGTGAATTTTTAGGGATTGTGTTTCAGAAATCAATGATTGATGGAAATGGATTTTCGCCACCTAAATATACAACAAAACAACATGATTTGGTAGGTACAAAACCCAATAAAAGTAGAACCGAAGCGTGGAAACATAAATTAGATAGTAGAGAGATAGAGATTTTTGAATGTTTAACAGCAGATCTACTTGAGTGTATGGGTTATTCAAGGTTATACGAAGGAAGTTATAGTGATATTAATAGAAGAGAACTTATATTTTTAAATATAAAAGAGTTAAGCAGATATTTTTATAATAGAATACATTATCAAATTAGACGAAATAAAAATATTAAAATTAATTAAGGATTTAGGTGATGAATGTTGAATTTAAGTGAGGTTATTAAAAGGTTAAAATTCCCATATAGATTAATTACTTCTAAACAAAGAATGCTACCTAACTTCTTAATTGTAGGGGTTCAAAAAGGAGGAACAACTTCTTTATACAATTATCTTGTCCAGCATCCACAAGTGATGTCGTCAAATAGAAAAGAAGTACATTATTTTGACAATAATTTTTCAAAAGGAGAATCTTGGTATAAAGCCCATTTTCCAACATGTGATAAATCTGGCAACGTTATAACTGGCGATGCTAGCCCTTATTACTTTTATCACCCTTTAGTTCCACAAAGAGTTTACGAAAGTTCACCCGATATGAAGATTATAGTGTTATTAAGAGATCCTATAAAAAGGGCTTATTCTCATTATAATCATAATATTAAAAATGGAAGAGAAGATAGGCCCTTTGAAAAGGCAATTAATGATGAACAATCAATCATAGAAAGTGAAGAAAAAAAGCTACTAAAGAATAGAAAAAGCTCAAGTTACTTTCATCAACATTATTCTTACCTTTCTCGCGGACTTTATTACGAACAATTAAAAAGGTGGCTTGAATTTTTTCCGGAAGAGCAAATTTGTGTGTTAAATAGTGAAGAATTTTACAATTCTCCCTCTACAAGCTTTAATCAAGTAACTGACTTCTTAGAAATTGACAATTGGGAACCTAAAGAATTTAAGGTTTTTAATAAAGGGAATAATTATGAAGAAATTCCAAGTGAAATATTTAATAGATTGAAAGATTACTACACAATTCCTAATACACAATTATTTAAATTAATTTCAAAAGACTATGAATGGGATTTACGATAGTTTTATTACATTAAAAGGGGGAGATTATATGATAGACACAGGACGTAGTAAGTTTATAAAATATCAGTGGTTATTGAATATCTTATATTCTTTATCTTTGATTTTCCCTAAGAAATCCCTAGAGTATTCTTGGAGATTATTAGATTTGTGTCCTGGAATAGTTGGTGTAGGATTCAGATACATCATAATTAAAAGATTAACTAGTAAATGTGGCCATAATATTTATGTGGGTCCTTTTGTGGAAGTGAAAAATTGGGGGAATATTGAAATAGGGGATAATGTAAGTATCCATAACAATTGTTATATCGATGGTTATGGCGGATTAACTATAGGTGATAATACTTCTATTGCACATAACTCATCAATATTAACTTTTGAACACAGTTGGTCTAATTCAGATATTCCTATTAAATACAATGCTTTAACTAAATCTCAAGTCCTTATCGAAGAGGATGTTTGGGTAGGTTGTGGAGTCAGAATCTTAGCAGGTAGTAATATAGAAACTCGCTCTATAGTTGCAGCTGGAGCGGTAATAAATTCAAAAGTAGAGTCTCAAACCATTGTAGGAGGAGTACCTGCTAAAAAGATTAAAGATATTAGTGATGGATAAAGGTGGAGATAGATTGAAAGCGATTTTTGTTCATGACCATAAATTTATAATTGACGAAAAAGATAATTTTTATTCTTATGGAAAACTAACCTCCCAAAGTTGGAAAAGGTATCTAGATGTGTTTAATGAACTTTCAGTTGTGGCTAGGGCCAGAAATTTGAATAATGATGATGAAATTCAAAAGTTATCTAATTCAAATAGGGAAGGAGTTAGGTTTATTCCTTTAGAATCTATTTCTAGTGTTAAGGGATTAATATTTGATAGAAAAAAGATCAAAAAGGAGCTTACGGAAATAATAAATGAAACAGATGTTATTATTGCAAGAGTCCCGAGCATGTTTGGTAGGCTAGCAATTTCTATAGCTAAAGACTTAGGTAAACCATATGCTGTAGAAGTTGTTGCAGATGCATGGGATGAGCTATGGAATTATGGGAATGTGAAAGGTAAACTTTTTGCACCAATTTCTTATTTTAGTACTCGAAAGTCAATTAATAATGCTCCTTTCGCAATCTATGTGACTAAAAATTTTTTACAAACCAGATACCCTAATCGAGGGTATTCTACGAATGCATCAAATGTGGAATTAGCTGACACTGATGAGAGAATCCTTAATAGAAGACTTGAAAAAATTAAAAAAACAAATAATGAAATTAGTTTAGGGCTAATTGGTTCTCTATCTTCTGGATATAAAGGAATAGATACAGCAATAAAAGCTTTAAGTGAGATAGGAGACAAAATCAATTTTAAATTGCACATTTTGGGTGATGGAAATCCTGCCAGGTGGAGAAAAATGGCTGTTAAACATGGAGTATCGGATAGAATCATTTTCGATGGTACATTACCGAAAAATGATGTATTCCAATGGTTAGATAAAGTTGATATCTATATTCACCCAAGTAGACAAGAAGGTCTTCCAAGAGCTGTAATTGAAGCTATGAGTAGAGGGTGTCCAGTTATAGCATCGACTACCGCTGGAATTCCAGAATTGATAAAAAATGAGTACCTTCATAAACCTAAAAATCATAAAAAATTATCAAAGTTATTAGAACTTTTCACTAATAATAAAAATATATTATCAGAGCAAGCCAAAATTAACTTTAGAGAGGCAAATAAATATAGGTCGAAATTAATTGAGGAAAAAAGATACAATTTTTGGAGTGAATTTAGAAAATATTCTCAGGGTGTCATAGACGAAAGAAAGCTCAATGGAATAGGCAAATAATTAGTATGGAGGTTACTAATGACAAGAAAAATTTTACATGTTGCGACAATTGATTTCACAATTAGTAAAATGCTACTTGATAAAATGAAAGAATTAGAAAAATTCGAGTATGAAGTAGAATTTATGTCTGATACTACTAAATTCATGTCAGATAATACTAATTATTTGGAGACAATAAAGAATGCTGGATTTAAACATCATGCTCTAGAAATGAAGAGAACTATCTCCCCTTTTAATGATATTTTAAGTGTTTATAGAATGTATAAATTTTTTAAATCAAATTCTTTTGAAATCATACATACTCATACCGCCAAAGCTGGTTTTATAGGTAGAGTGTCTGCTTGGCTAGCTAAGCAACCAATAATTGTACATACTAGTCATGGATTGCCTTTTTATGAGGGCCAATCTAAAATTAAAAATGTACTTTACAGATTTTTGGAGAAAATGTGTAGTAAATTATCCAAGGGGTATTTCTCTCAAAATTATGAAGATCTTGAAATTATTAAAAAGTTTGTACCTAAACATATTATTACAGGTTATGAAGGGAATGGAATTCCTCTAAAAAAACTAGATGAACAAGATTGTTTAACCAATATTGAAATAGAGAAGTTTAAAAAAATTTTGGGTATTCCTCAGGATTATTTCGTCTTTTTTATGGGGGCAAGGTTTGAATCGGTTAAGAACCACGTAATGTTAATAAAAAGCTTACTAAATTTAAAAAACAGTAAAATTAAAATAATTTTTGCAGGGAATGGGCCGTTGTTCGAAAGGATAAAAAATTATTCAAAGCACTTAGGGGTCTCAAATTATTTATTATTTTTGGGTTACAGAGAGGATATCCCCAATCTTATTCAAATCTCAGATGCTGTAATTTTAACATCTGAAAAGGAGGGATTACCAAGAATTTTAATGGAGTCGATGGCTTTTCGAAAACCCATATTAGCTACTGATGTTTTAGGGACTAGAGAATTAGTAGAAGATTATGCAACTGGTGAGTTGGTAGAATTAAACGACTATAATAATCTAACAAAAAAAATAGAAAATTGGTCTTCTTTAGAATTTGTTGAACAATTAAATAGATATGGAGAAAATGGAAGGAAAAGATTAGAAGAATATTTTACTGAAGCTAAAGTAGCAGAGCGTATCGACAATTTATATAAGGAAATAATGAAAGGGTGATAGATGTGAAAAGAGTAATAGATTTTATTGTGTCACTATTTTTAATTATCATCTTTACCCCTATAGTTATAATTTTTGTAATCTGGATTAAAATAGACTCTAAAGGGCCAGTTCTCTTCAGACAAAAGAGAGTAGGTCAATATGGTAATTATTTTACGATTTATAAATTCAGAACCATGAGGGTAGACACGCCAAACTTAGCTTCTGATTTAATTGATCATAGAAAATATATTACTAAATCAGGCAATATTCTGAGGAAGACAAGTTTAGACGAAATTCCTCAGTTATTAAATATAATTAATGGAGAGATGAGTCTTGTAGGTCCCAGACCTGCCCTTTATAATCAGTACAATCTCATAGATAAAAGGAAAAAAGCGGGAATCGAAGAATTAAGACCTGGTTTAACTGGTTTAGCTCAAATTAATGGGAGAGATAATCTCCAAGATAAAGATAAAGTGTATTGGGATGAAAAATATAAAAACAATTCATCACTCTTTTTAGATATCAAAATTCTTATTAATACCTTTATAACTGTTTTTAATACTCAAAATATAAGAGGATGATAATACTTGACTACTTTAATAACAGGAGCAACAGGATTAATTGGTAGAGACTTACTCAATTTATTATATGGAAATGGTCAACTAGAAAATCAAAATTTTCGGTTATTTGTAAGAGAAACCAGTGATGTAACTAATTTGAAGAAGATGGGTTTTGAATTATTCTATGGAGATATAGATAATAAAGACTCATTATTAAAAGCAACTAAAGATGTAGATGTAATTATTCATATTGTACAAATGAGGTATTCACCTAAGGTAGTAGATGTTGCTAATGAAAATAATGTGAAAAGAATTATTATTATAGGCACTACAGGGGTGTTTTCTAAATACAAAATGTATTCAGAAGAATACAAGGAGTGTGAGGAATATATTAAAAGTCATAGTAAGGTTCCTTATGTTATTTTAAGACCAACTATGATCTACGGAAGTAAAAAAGATAAAAATGTTCATAAACTTGTGGAATTCATGAATAAGTATAGATTCTTTCCTGTTTTTGGTGATGGTAAAGGTAAGATGCAACCCATTTATTATCAAGATTTATCAAATGCTATTTATTCAGTATATAATGATCAATCTATAGTTAATAATGCCTTTAATTTAGCTGGAAAAAACCAACTTAAATATGAAGACTTACTTATAGTTACTGCAAATCAATTGAAAAAGAAAGTACTTATTATTAAAATTCCATTACCAATTTCTATATTATTAGTTTCTATTTATAATAAGCTCTCCAAAAAACCCAAATTAAAATTAGAGCAGGTAAAGAGAATTAGTGAAGATAAAATTTTTGACTATTCAAATGCTGAAACTCAATTTAACTTTAGCCCCATATCCTTCGAAGAAGGTATTAAAAAACAAATTCACTCGATGTATTAGCAAAATGAAATAATTTAAAATTCTTATAATAAAAAAGGGAAGACTGGTGATACTATGTCTGCAAGTAATGAAAATGTTAACACCCTAGTAAACAGGGAGTTAAGTAATAAAAGAAAATTAAAAATTTTAGAAGAAAATGATTTTAAAAGGATAAAAATATCCCAATGGACAATATCTGATCTCGAACTAGTTGGTATAGGTGGTTTCAGTCCACTTACTGGCTTTATGATAAAAGATGATTATGAAAATGTCGTGCAGAATATGCGTCTTGCTGATGGAACGATATGGAGTATTCCAATTACACTCCCAGTAAGTGAAGATGAAGCAGAAGAGATTAATATTGGAGAAGAAATTGCTCTTGTAGGTGAAGATGATGTGACTTACGGTACCATAGTTGTTAAAGATAAATATACATACGATGAAAAAGAAGAAGCAGAAAAAGTATATGGTACTATTGATGAAGCACACCCTGGAGTGAAAAAGGTATATGAGAAAGGAAACATTTATCTTGGCGGTCCTATCACTTTATTAAATCGTCCAGATCATGGCGACTTTGAAGACTTTTACCTAGACCCATCTGAAACTCGCCAGCTATTTGCTGACTTAGGCTGGAGGACAGTAGTTGGTTTCCAGACCCGTAATCCAGTACACAGAGCTCATGAGCATATTCAAAAGACAGCACTTGAAGCAGTGGATGGTCTATTACTGAATCCTCTTGTAGGTGAAACGAAATCAGATGATATCCCTGCTGATGTTCGCATGGAGAGCTATCAAACTATTCTAAAAAACTATTATCCAGAAGACCGCGTACGCCTTGTTATTTATCCAGCAGCGATGCGTTATGCTGGACCGCGTGAAGCTATTCTTCATGCGATCGTTCGCAGAAACTACGGGTGTACACACTTTATCGTTGGCCGTGACCACGCTGGTGTAGGTGATTATTATGGAACATATGATGCCCAAGACCTTATCACTAGCGTTGAAGATGAATTAGGGATCAGCATCTTCAAGTTCGAGCATGCATTCTATTGTTCAGTGTGTGAAAATATGGCTTCTGCAAAGACGTGCCCGCATGATAAAGAGCACCATATCCACCTTAGTGGTACAAAGGTTCGTGAACTGTTACGTAACGGAGAGCGTCCTCCAAAAGAATTCTCACGCCCTGAAGTTGCCGACGTATTGATTAAAGGAATGCAGCAAAACTAGAGGATGTAATTCATGACAATCCAAATGGTTATCGTGGTTTCCGCGATACTCTTGATGCTGCTCGGGTTATTTTTTGAATTAGCCCGGCCTGATCTTCTTGTATTTTCGACTTTATTTTTATTTCTTATGCTAGGTTTTGTTACGCCTGACCAAGCGCTGATTGGATTTTCCAACCAGGGTATGCTAACGATTGCCTTATTATTTATTGTGGCTGGTGTCTTTGAAAAGAGTGGCTTAGTGGATCGGTTAATGTCTAACTTCCTTGCAAAATCTCAAACACACAGAGGAGCTCTTGCGCGTTTGGTTATTCCGATTTCTGCTTTCTCTGCCTTTTTAAATAATACTCCTATCGTAGTGACCCTAACTCCAATTATTCGCAGATGGGCTTCCGAGCATAAAGTCTCACCCTCTAAATTCTTATTGCCCTTATCTTATGCCGCGATTATGGGTGGCACCATGACTTTAATGGGGACTTCTACTAACTTAGTGATTCATGGATTACTGCTGGGTTTTGGGGAAAAAGGTTTTTCTTTTTTTCAATTAGCTATTGTAGGGATTCCGATTACTTTAGCGGGTGTTGTTTATTTAATACTCTTCGGTCCTAAGATCTTACCAGATCACCGCAGCTTGATTGAAAGGATAAATGAAAACACGAAAGATTATTTAAGTGAAATGCTCGTAACTGAGGCATTTCCGTATCTCAATCAAACCGTAGAAGATGCCTCATTAAGGAATCTTAAAGGACTATACTTGATAGAAATCATTCGTGGACCCAAAAAGATTTCTCCGGTCACTCGTGATACTGTGATTCAGAATGGGGATCGGTTAATTTTTACTGGTATGATTTCTACCATTGCAGATTTGCAGAAAAGGAAAGGGCTGCAGTTAGATACAGGAACAGATCTTTCGCTGGATGATCTTAAAAATGGCAATACAACCCTACAGGAAATTGTCGTTTCTCATCAATCCTCACTGCTAGGGAAATCCATTAAGAAAAGCCGCTTTCGTGAGAGTTATGATGCTGCTGTAATGGCTGTTCATCGAAATGACGAAAGAGTTCAAGGAAAAATTGGAGATATTGTTCCGAAAGCAGGAGACCTGCTTCTTGTAGTAGCTGGTAAAGAATTTGAACGGAAAAGTACGGAACAGAAGGATTTTTATCTTACTTCTGCCGTAGATCATCCATCTTTTTACGATAATGAATCGAAGGGGTGGTTTTCTCTAGGATTGCTGTTGCTTATGATATCTCTAGTTACGCTTCAGTGGCTGTCTATTTTCAAAGCGATGGTGATCACGGTTGGTGTCTTATTAATCACTAAGATGATTTCTCCTAGAGAAGCAAAGACGGCTGTTCAGTTTCAAGTACTATTACTTATAGCCAGTGCTCTTGGAATAGGGAATGTGATCATTAAGACAGGTACAGCAGATTGGATCGCCAATCATCTAGTAACTAGTTTAGAACCCCTTGGTGTACTGGCTATATTAATTACCATCTATATACTTACTAATCTATTTACAGAATTGATCACTAACAATGCAGCAGCAGTGATTATGTTTCCGATTGCTTATGAAGTCGCAGCTGATTCTGGGATTGATCCCATGGGAATGGCTATTCTTGTCGCAATCGCTGCGTCTGCAAGCTTTTTATCTCCGATTGGCTACCAAACCAATTTAATTGTATATGGTCCTGGAGGTTATCGTTTTAAAGATTACATTAAGACGGGGTTACCTCTAACGATTATGGTCATGTTCATTACTGTTTCGATTATATATTTTCGATATGTCTAGGAGGAATTGATATGAAATCTACTAATGTAGTCTGGCATGACTCTAAAGTTGCCAAAGCAGAGCGTCAGAAGTTAAAAGATCATAAAAGTCCGGTTCTATGGTTTACTGGATTATCAGGATCTGGAAAGTCTACGTTATCAGTAGAAGTAGAAAAGGCTTTATATGAATTAGGAATCCATACGTATCGTCTAGATGGGGACAATGTACGTCATGGCTTAAATAAAAACTTAGGCTTTAGCCCTGAAGATCGCACAGAGAATATTCGTCGTATTGGAGAAGTGGGCAAGCTCATGAACGATGCTGGACTAGTTACCCTAACAGCATTTATTTCCCCCTATCGTGAAGATCGCGATCAGGCACGTAAGCTATTTGAAGATGGCGATTTTATTGAAGTCTATACAAAATGCTCCCTGGATGAAGCAGAAAATCGTGATCCAAAAGGATTGTATAAAAAGGCACGCGCCGGGGAAATCAAAGGATTTACGGGAATTGATGCACCATATGAAGAGCCAAAAGACGCAGAAATTACAGTTGAAACGGACAAGCTCTCCCTTGAAGATTCAGTGAGAGAGGTCATTGATTACTTGAAATTCAACCAATATATTTAACTTAAAAGAATCGTCAGCTTTAGGCTGGCGATTTTCACTATGAACTAAATGAGGAGGAATAAAGATGCAGCAAAAAGTAGTAGCGGCCGCCATTGAAGCAGGAAAAGAAATTATGAAGATTTACGAAACCGATTTTGATGTGGAGTACAAGGAAGATGAATCTCCCTTAACAATTGCGGATCAAAGGTCTCATGAAATTATTAAAGAAGCGTTACAAAAAAACTTCCCTGAAATTCCAATCTTGAGTGAGGAAGGCTCACATCTTCCGTATGAAGAGAGAAAAGCATGGAAGGAAATCTGGCTGGTAGATCCGATCGACGGAACAAAAGAGTTTATTAAGAAAAACGGTGAATTTACTGTAAACATCGCTTTAATACGAGACGGAAAACCCGTTCTAGGAGTCGTTTATGCTCCAGCTCTTGATGATTTATATGTAGCTGATAAGGAAAAGGGAGCTTTTAAAGTATCTTCTGTCTTACAAACGTCTGATCATTTGTCCTTAAATGCTGTGAAACTGCCATTAGCACAAAAGAATGACACAGTAGCAACAGTCGTAGCCAGTCGTTCTCACATGTCTCCAGAAACAGAAGTATTTATCAATGAGTTGAAAGAACAATATGATGAAGTAGAAACCATTTCAGCTGGAAGTTCATTAAAATTATGTTTAGTAGCTGAAGGGAAAGCAGATTATTATCCTCGCTATGCTCCTACTATGGAATGGGATACTGGCGCTGGACAGGCGATTGTTGAGCTCTCTGGAGGAAAAGTTGAGGTGGCATATGATGGAAGACCATTATTTTACAATAAAATAAACTTACGAAACCCATGGTTTCTTGCTACTAGAAGAAAATAAAATTTTATTAAAGTAATTCATATCCAACAATGTAGGTGAAAATAAGAGATATGATAATTTGAAAGGATTGATAGTGTGTACAAAATAGCTGTAGCAGGTACAGGGTATGTTGGTTTAGTTGCCGGAGTTTGCTTTGCGGAAATGGGACACAAAGTAACTTGTGTAGATATTGATGAAAATAAAATTAAAGTTATGAAATCGGGTATCTCCCCTATCTATGAAACTGGATTAGAAGAACTGATGAAGAAAAACTATGAAGCTGGAAGAATTGATTACACCACGGATTACCAATTAGCTTACCAAGAAGCAAATGCGGTATTTTTAGGCGTAGGTACTCCGGAGCTTCCCGATGGATCGGCTAATCTTTCATACATAGCAACGGTTGCTAGACAAGTCGCAGAATCTGTTGAAAAAGATTGCTTAGTAGTCGTTAAGTCTACAGTTCCAGTTGGTACAAACGATAAAGTAGACCGATTTATACAAGATTTTTTAGTTAACGATGTACATGTCGAGGTAGCTTCAAATCCAGAGTTTCTAGCTCAAGGGTCAGCGGTAGAAGATACATTACATGCTGAGAGAGTAATTATTGGTACGGAAAGCGAGTGGGCAGAGAATTTACTTAAAAAAATCTATGCACCATTTGATCTTCCAATTGTTTCTGTTAATAGAAGATCAGCTGAAATGATAAAATATGCTTCTAACGATTTCTTGGCTTTAAAAATCTCTTATATGAATGATATCGCAAACTTGTGTGAACTTGTTGGAGCAGATGTTCAGGATGTCGCTAGTGGCATGAGTTATGATAAACGCATTGGAGCAAAATTTTTAAATGCAGGTATAGGATATGGAGGCTCCTGCTTTCCTAAAGATACTAAAGCACTTGAGCACTTAGCAAGAGAGCATCATTATGATCTTAAGACTGTAAAAGCTGCTATTGATGTCAACAATGTACAGAAGACAGCCTTGTTTAAGAAAGCTAGAAATCGATTAATTACTTTTAGTGGCTTAAAGGTTGCGATTCTTGGTCTAACTTTTAAACCTGGAACAGATGATTTAAGAGAATCTCCTTCACTAGATAATATTCCATTACTTTTAGATCAAGGAGCAGATATATATGCTTATGACCCGGTAGGCGTCAAAAATTTTGCCGATATTTATTCTGAAGGAGACTTTTCTCAAGGGAGCATTAAATATGTGAAATCTGTGGAGGAAGCTTTATTGAATGCAAATGTTTGTTTTATTTTTACTGAATGGAACGAAATAAAACAGTTAACTCCTCAGCAATATAAAAAACTAATGAGAACACCTTTAGTTTTTGATGGAAGAAATATCTATCCTACTATCAGTATGGCTCAAGAAGGTGTGGAGTATCATTCTATTGGTCGGAAAACAGAAACTGTTAATGTAAGAGAGGAGAAATTAAATGAATTACAATCAACTAGATCTTAATAAGAAATATCTAATAACTGGTGCTGCTGGTTTTATTGGTAGTTTTCTATCAAAAAGGCTTCTCGAAGAAGGCTGTGAAGTCATTGGTTTAGATAATTTAAATGACTATTATGATGTTCAGCTTAAGAATAATCGGTTGGAAATGTTGGATCCATACGAAAAATTCACCTTTATAAAAGCTGATATTTCAGATAAATCCATGATACAGGATATATTTGAGACGTATAAACCTAATATTGTTGTGAATTTAGCTGCGCAGGCTGGGGTTCGCTATTCAATTGAAAATCCAGATGCTTATATGGAGAGCAATGTTATTGGGTTTTACAATATTTTAGAAGCTTGCCGCTTCAATCCCGTCGATCACTTAGTTTATGCATCGTCTAGTTCTGTATATGGTGCAAACAAAAAAGTTCCTTTTGAAGAATCAGATTTTGTCGATCACCCTGTCTCACTTTATGCCTCTACTAAGAAATCAAATGAATTAATGGCCCATACATATAGCCATCTGTATGATATCCCTGCAACCGGACTTCGTTTCTTTACAGTTTATGGTCCAATGGGACGACCAGATATGGCTTATTTTGGATTTACAGATAAGTATTTCAATGGAGACAGCATTAAAATTTTTAATAATGGAGATTTTGAAAACGATCTTTACCGTGATTTTACTTATATTGATGACATTGTCACAGGGGTTGAACGGTTGCTTAATAATCCTTCTAATGAAAAGCCTAAGCACAAGATATTTAATATTGGAAACAATAATCCTGAAAAACTCATGACCTTTATTGGGGCACTTGAAAAGGCGCTTAGTAATGCTCTAGGTGAAGATATTGAGTTTAATAAGGTATATGAACCAATTAAACCAGGGGATGTGCCTGCTACTTATGCTTCTACAGAATTATTGAAGCTAGCTGTAGATTTTAAACCTGAAACGAGCATTGAAGAAGGTTTGCAGAACTTTGCAGATTGGTATGTGAAATATTACAAAGTAAAAGATGTATTAAATACTAAGTAATGATTATCTAAGCTAAAACCTTAGTTGGTCTCCTATCTAGCTTTAAGAATGCCCTGTTTCTTTCAATGAAAGAAACAGGGCATTCTATGTTATTAATCCTTATTGAATTAACACGTTATCAAAAAACTGATATTTCTCCATAATCTCTCTAAAAGTCCCCTCATCCTTAATTAGCAATCCTTCCTCATCAGGACAATCCATATGTAAAACTGTATTCATTTCATTCAACGCCACCTGATCATCCGCTTGAAAGTATTTCTGGCAATGCCGGCAGTACAATTTCAACTCATTCACCTCATTTCCATTCAAGTTTTGTCTAACGGTATCTTTCGCTTCCTTTCTTCTTTTTTTAATTATTCATGGTCAATAGTTTCTTCAGTTGAAAGTATTAACCGACGAACATCAACCTCTAAAACCGTGGAAAGGTCGTGAAAGGTGTATAATGTGGGGATTTTTTCTCCCCGTTCTATCGAGCTTAGAGTAGTTGTAACCGTCAAGTAGTTTTGAACACTTTTTGCTCATTAATTTTGAACACTTTCGATTCAAATAGAGATTGACGATGTTTTATTCGATGGCTATCGCCATTTAAATGAACCACTTCAGATCGATGCAGTAAACGATCCAAAATAGCTGTGGTAATGCCTTGGTCACCTAGTAACTCTCCCCACTCCTCAGGTCCTTTATTTGATGTCAGTATAATTGAACTTCTTTCATATAAATGGTTGATTAAATGAAAAAACAAATTGGCTTCATGCTGATCCATTGCCATATACATCAGGTCATCAATGATAACTAAATCAGATTCTCTTATACGCTTAAGGCGTAGCTGCGCTTTGCGGATGTATTCTTCTGTCTTTAATAATGGGACTAATTCTCCCATAGATATGAATGAAACTCGAAGGCATCGTTGAATCGCCTCTAATCCTAATCCAATGGCCAAATGGGTTTTACCTACACCGGGAGGACCAAGGAATATCAAATTAAATAACTGCTCTAACATTGATGAAATTGATCTTGCAGTCGTTCGACTGATCCTCCCATATTAAGCACCTCCTAGAATTTTAAGGTATCCATCCATTTCCCTTAAAGTTGCTTTTTGTTTTATTAGTTCCGTAGGAACTTGGGCAGGAATATCTTCGTATCCCAAGATGGTATCGCTTTTTCGCTCAATTCTAGAAAGGTGCTTGGCTACATCGTGAAAGTCATTGGCACTCCATAAATTCTCTTGAACACAAATGTTAATAGCCTGATTAATAAAGGATTCATAACTCTTCACCGTACGTTGTAGAATTTGGAGTTGATCGCGTATGTACCTTTGGATACCTCAGATGGATTTCACTTAGGAAGGTCTGAATCTTATCATCATTTTCAAAGGGTTTCTTGATCGTCTCCATATATGCATCGATACCTTTGGAACGATCTCTTGAATGATCTTTCTTCTTAATAAGCTTTCCTTTTCCAGTGTTAATCACATGAGTAGCTATAGGCGTTCCATCTTTTGTTTTCTTAATGACAAGCTTTTCATTCTCTTCTTGTACATAGACAGTATTGCTTTCTCCTGGGCGGTAGGTTCCTAACGGAACGGAGTATCGGTTTGACTTATACTTAATGACATTATCCTTATGAACCATTCTTGCTATACTTGTATCAAGGTTGCTCTCGAAAGAGAGCGGTAAGGAGACTTTTCGTAAGTGTGGCTTTTCCAGGGCAAACACTTCGACAGGTCTCTTTTTTGTATTGTTATGTATCTGGAAATTCCCTTTTCGTTTTAACCAGTCAAGGCACTGTTCATTCCAGTTTTCAATGTCGTGAAAGACCCTGTTCTTTCCAAAATTTCGTTTCGCAAATTTCACAACGCTTTCGATCTTTCCTTTGGATTCAGGATCTGCTTTCTTACAAAGGTACACGCTGAAGTTACGGTTTGCTTTATATGCTTGGAACTCCTCGGTGAATATAACGTCCCCTCCATTTTCACTAACCGCAATCAACTTATCCTGATCATAGACAATCTCTTCTGTAATCCCACCATAATAGTCAAAGGCATTTTCATGACACCTTAATACATCTCTAGTAGTAAAAGGGTGAACCTGCCATTCTATAAATTTGAACCGGGAGTGGGAGAGAACAAATGCGATGGCATACAGTTTAATGAATCTACCTTGAGAGGTCTTGACTTTCAATTCTCCAAAGTCAACTTGCATTTGTTTCCCCATGGGTAATTCCTTTAGAGCTTCGTAAGTTCTGGTATGAAGCACTTTTGGAATATGATACTTCTCCCGAAGTTCTCTCACATAAGTACGAACCGTACTTTCTCCAATATCTGTTCTTTTTAACTGATGAACGTAAACATGCTTTTCCAACCTTTCCACTCCTTGAAACCTCCAATCAGAAACTTATGTACTCGATAAGTTTAACTGATTAGAATGTTTAATTGATGAAAAAGTGTTCAATTTTATCAAGTGGAAACTGTTGAATTTAGTCTAGCAGTTACAGCACAACACTAAGTGGTGACAACAACGGTATGAAATTCCCTGTTTTTAAAGAAAACAACGAAAAATTTACAATTTTTCACTTAATAAGAATAGATTTTTTGACCCGTCATTTCATTTAATAAATACATAACAGTTACTAAGGAGTGAAGTTATGTACAGACTGCTTTATACCCAGGTTGAAGATGATGGAGAAAGGATTATGCATATTAAAAGCTTTAGAGAAGGGAGAATTTTATTGTTTTACACAAGTGAAATTTTTCATATAAGAGACTCTGTGCTAAAAGCTTATTTAATTCCATTGCTTAATAAAATTAATAATGGATCCTTTGACCAGCCATTGAATGGTAATGATAGAGTCCAACATATTTTTAATAAAATTTGAAGACACCTTTTCCTTCTTTCCTACGATTATGGTAGGGAAGAAGTCTTTTTTATTTAAGAGGAGGAACTTTAATGAATTACATACGAGAATGCAATCAATTTTTTGACCAGCTAGAATTAAATCAGTTGTCCAGTTCATCGGTGAGTCTGTGGTTTATCCTGCTGCAGTATCATAACAAGTCCGGATGGAAGGAAAAGTTTTCTGTTCCGGCTTCGGCATTGAAGCTAAAGGCTGGTTTATCAGAGGGATCGTTTCAGCGGGCACGAAAAGAGCTTAAGGAAAAAGGCTTTCTTACATACAAATCGGCGGGTAGAAATCAGGCGGCGGTTTATCAAATGATTTCAAGAGAAGCGCTCTTTAGTAAAAGCATGGCGGAGCAGACAAACGAGAAGACGGAGAAGCAAACAAGTAGAGAAGTAGGGTACGATCTGGAGTGCCAAGTAGAAGGGCACTCTGAGGACCTTTTGGAGGAGCAAACGGTGGGATACTTGGAGCCATTATTTAAACAAGAGAAAAGTAAAAAAGAAGAAATAAAACCACTACCTACATCTACGAATGCTTGTACGTTTTATGAACAGAACATAGGCATGCTTACCCCTTTTATTGCTGAAAAGATTATGAAATGGTGCAGCGACCTGTCAGACGAATTAGTAATTGAGTCGATGAAGCTTGCTCTTCAGAATAATAAGCGCTTTTTTAACTATTGTGAAGGAGTCTTGAAGCGCTGGCAGTCGCTTGGCGTAAAGAGTCCCAATGATACCAAACTCATCGCTTTTCGACCGCCTCAGATAAAACAAAAGGATGATACACACGCTGTGCTAGCATCTCTTAGAAAGGAGAGACAATCATGACGTATGAAGAAGCGCTTGAGGTGCTGGAAACGATTCATGAATTTTACCCTGACAAATTCCAAGTGACGAAGAGAAAAGCAAACCTGCTGATTCCTCAGCTTGAGGAAATGGATTTTGCCGGAGTTATGAACAAGCTTGCTGCGTTTACGGCCGCCGCTCCTTTCCCTCCCACACTTTCACAAATTGCAGTTTTCCCTCCTGAAGAAAATTACTATTTAGAGAGAATGAAGGCTTGGGAAAAGGAAGCAGACGCTGTGTCTGAAGAGACGAAGCGAGCGTTTCATATAAAGCTCGAACAGTTGATGGAGGGATTTTCCAATGATTGAAAACATACAGGCTGAACAAGCAGTGCTCGGGGCAATCCTTTACGACGGAGCGGTGATGAAGGAGATTCACCTCCACCCAGAGCATTTTGCCAATTCCCATCATCAGTTACTTTTTGAAGCGATGCAGACGGTAGAGCATGCAGGTCATCCTCTCAGTCTAGTAAGTGTAACGACAGAGCTGAAGAGTAAAATCCAAGAGGTGGGCGGAGTCAGTTATTTAACAAAACTCGCCTCCTCCGTGGCCACAACGAGAACGGTTCAGTACGACCAAAAGTTGATCCTGGAAGCTTACTGCAACCGGAAGACGAAGGAAGCAGCTGCGCAGTATGTAAAAGAGCCGAGCGTCCAGGCACTCGAAACCATGCTTGAAAAAATCGAGCAGTATAAAACTGTAGAGGATCGTACGGAAGAGGCTTCTACCTATGAAACTCTTATTGCCATTGCGCAGGAGATGGGCGAGTCCCCGTGTGATCAAATGACAGGTTTTTCAACCGGATACGCCAAACTTGACCAAATGACTGGTGGCACCCAGCGGGGCGACCTTATTATCTTAGCCGCCCGTCCGTCGATGGGGAAGACCGCCTTCGCTCTCAACATTGCCGCCAACCATTGCAGACAAGAAGGAAATGTCCACTTGATCAGCTTGGAAATGAATAAGAAATCCCTGCTTCAGCGGATCATTTCTTCTGAAGCAACGATAAATGGCCAAAAGTGGCGCACCATGAAATTTTCTGAAGAAGATTACCATTATGGCATGAAAGCCATCGGTGAAATTGCACGTTGGCCGCTTAACATTTATGAACAATCTTACACGATCCATGACATACGAACGAGTTTGCGCCAGAAAATTCAAGCTGGCTCAAAGTCACGCGATCTAGTGGTCATCGACTACTTGCAGCTTATTACGTCTAAAGGACGCTACGAACGAAGAGACCTTGAAGTTGGCGCCATCACTCGAGAGCTCAAAAAGATAGCACGCGAACTAAATGTCCCGATCATTATTTTGTCCCAGCTTTCCAGAGGTGTCGAGCAGCGGAAGGACAAACGTCCGATGATGTCTGATTTACGGGAATCAGGAAACATTGAACAGGATGCCGATGTAATTGGATTTTTGTACCGAGAGGATTATTATTCACAAAATGAAAGTGAAGACGAGCGAGTGGAGCTGTTGCTCAGTAAGCAGCGGAATGGTCCGATAGGGACGATCGGGATGAGGTTTCAGAAGGAGTTTGGCATATTTGTTGGGGTATGAAGAGGTTGTAAATGACATGGACGTAATCAAAGACATCCCAACCAAACACGGAACTTCTAAACCTGCCGTTTCCTACGTGTAAAACAGACTAGTTGTCTTTTAGATTTAAACTTAAAAGATCTGGAATTCAACTATCTTGTTACCGGATTAGATTGAATTGTTCGTATCACACATTCTCAGGAGCAAACGGCGGGGCATGTACCCACCATTGTTATGATGTTACCTCCATGAAAGTGGTTTTATATCCCATCCCCTTGTGTGCAGTTTATCGGAAATGGATGATTTTTTACAAAACAGCAATCCCCAACCATATTTTTTAGATTGAGGAACATATAATTAGTTAGGTTCATATTTTAAATGAATACGTAAAAAAGGAAATAAGTTCCATGAAACGAAAGTATTCAACTAGCTATCCCATCACAATTAAAAGCTGAAAAAGTGGGGAAATAAGTTGTCCAAAAAGAAAATGTTTCTATTCATTTTGCCTCTGTTAGCGGTACTAGCTCTTTCACTGGGTTACCTGCAAAATGATTCCAGGCAGGGATTGAGTCACATGTTTTTAAAAGACACCGTTTCATCGGATGATTCGCTTCCTCAGGCTCCTCTGGAAGCGGTAAATGTAGAACAGTTTGGTGCTGTTGGGACAGATTTAAAGGATGACTCTGCGGCCATACAACAAGCGATCGATTACAGCTACGATAAAGGTATCTCTAAAGTTATTCTTTCAGGAAATAAACATTTTGTTATTAAAAAAGGGATCATAATAAAGAGAGGCGTAGAGCTCTATTTTGATCAAAATACAAAGCTGTACGTGCAAGGAAATTTTAGAGCCATTGAATTACTGAAGAATGCTTCCATCACGAATGGAATCATTGAGGTTACTGGTTCGTCTTTTAATTCAGAAGTAATTTATTTAAATGGTCAGGAGAGGTTTTGGTCATGGGAAAGAACGCAGGTCAATAATGTAAGTATCATTAATTCCACTCCCTCTCACAAAGGTACAGGGTTATCGCTTTATGCGAATGGCCCCGGGCACTTTATCTGTTTCGTTAATTTTAGTGATCTTAGAATTGTAGGCTTTAGAACAGGAATCAAGCTTGAATCAGTCAAACCCGAAAGTGGATATAGTTTTATTAATGGGAATCGGTTTATCAACATTACTCTTGATGATTGTTTGAAATTCATAGAAATGAAAAGCTCAGTTACTGTACCTCATGAAGCTACTGGCAACCAATTCCTTGGACTTCAAATACAGCCCTCTTCAGCCACTCAGAAAATATTGACCATTACGGGCTCTGATAACATGTTTGAAGGAATGATTTGGGATCTGCCTGATCAGCACAATCCTGATTTAGTGCTTTTTACCAAAAATTCTTATGGAAACCAACTTTATTCAAATGTATTATCCAGTTCAATAAGCGATCAGGGGAAAAATAATTACCACAGCTCACCGGTAGAAGAATCAAAAAAATAGTGAACATCTAAAAAACCACTTCTAGAGAGTGGTTTTTTGTTTATTGTTCTTAATAAAAAACAAAATAAGAGAAAACTAAAGATTTTAAGAGTAATTATGCGGAATTTGTTCTTAATAAGAAAATAATAGTGATTTCAGTGATTTTCAAATTATGGTAAATGAACTATAATGAGATAACGTTCTATTTAAAGAACTAAAATGCGGATTAATAGTCATTGAATCTTTCATGTAATGATCATTTGTTCTTAATAAGAAAGGTCAGGTGAAGGTAATATGAAAGTTCTTCTCACGGGTGGAGCTGGTTTTATTGGTTCACACATCGCAGAGCAGCTTTTGGAAGCAGATTACGATGTTGTCATTGTCGACAATTTAATAACAGGGAATCTAACCAATGTTCCTCAAGGGGCCAAGCTTTATAAAGTGGATATTCGTGAAGAGTTAGATCTTATTTTCCTGAAAGAACAGCCTGATTATGTTATTCACCAAGCGGCCCAAGTCTCCGTATCTAGTTCTATGGAGGAGCCTCTCTATGACGGAGACGAAAATATTTTAGGAACTATCAACCTTTTGCAAGCTTGCGTCACGTATAAGGTGAAGAAGTTTATCTTTGCCTCGTCTGCTGCACTCTATGGGGCACCGTCATATCTATCGATCGATGAAAAACATCCACTTTCTCCAGTCTCCTTCTATGGGTTATCAAAATTAAATGCGGAAGCCTATATTCAAATGTTTTCAAAGCTATACGGGCTGGCTTTTACCATTTTAAGATATGCAAATGTTTATGGCATGAGACAAAATGCAAAAGGTGAAGCAGGTGTGGTCGCTATATTTATTGATCAACTAATGAATCATCTTACCCCAACCATATTTGGCGATGGTACACAGACGAGAGATTTCGTGTTTGTTAAGGATGTAGCCAGGGCAAATGTTGCGGCCCTGAACTCTCTGGAAAGTGAAATTTTAAATATCAGCACGGAAACGCAAATATCCATCTTAGATATTATTACGCAATTAAGTGAAATCCTAAAAATCAATGTCTCCCCCAATTTTGAACCTGAGAGAAAGGGAGATATCCGCCATAGCTATCTATCGAACGAATTAGCAAAAGAGAAATTTAATTGGACCCCTCGCTATAGTTTCGCAGAAGGATTAAAAGAGACGGTTCATTTCTATCAAAACAAAGCGGAAATTACAAATATATCTTAAATACATTTTTGGAGGTCACTATGGAAGAGAGAATCGATCTTAAAAAGTTCTTTCGAATCATAAAGAAGAGATGGATGACGATTGTTCTCGTCACTCTGGGCTGTTTTCTAATTACAGGGGTGATTAGTTTATATGTGATGAAGCCTGCCTATGAAGCTTCTGAAAATATAGTGGTGGGCAAGTTGAAGAAGGACAATAATTCTTATGGAGAGTCTCAGGAGCTGAATATGCTCCTATCCTCGACCATTGATTTTATTAAAAGTCCCACCGTTTTGAATTCTGTGAAAGCCCAAATCAATATCGGAGATCAGAAGTTAAATGAAAAGCTGACGGTTCAAAATTCTAAAAATTCACAGATCGTAAATGTTTTAATTAGAGATCATGATCCTGATAAAGCAAAGCTTATCGCGCATACCATTGCCATGACAACCGTCGATAAGATGAACGAGCTTTTCGGTGTTACCGATATCGACGTCTTGGGAGGAAATAATGATGGTCCGACGCTTGAGAAAGTTGGAAGTATCGAACTGAATTTGGCCATAGGGATTACGGTTGGGTTCCTGCTAGGCATAGGTGGAGCGATGGTAAGAGAACACCTTGATGATTCTATTCATTCAGATAGCGATATTGAGGGGTATTGGGGCTAACTGTTTTAGGGGAAATAGACTTGAAGCATAAGCAGCCGCGCTCATTTAGAAAAAGATTACCCAAGCAGAACAAGCTGGAAAAGAGTAAGAGAAAGAGGGAGGGGTTGAGTGTTGAGAAAACCACAGGGTAAGAAAAACGTGAGTCCTATGAAATTAAGAGAAGAATTAATAAGCACGGAACAAATTCGGATGATTCGGACGAATTTAGAACACGTCTCTAGGGATAAGCCAGTAAGTATTATGGTAAGTTCACCAACCTATCAGCCACAAAAATCTCTCATAACAGCAAAACTAGCGATGACCTTTGCAGAGCAGGGAAAAAAGGTGATGCTGGTGGATGCTGATTTAAGGAATCCTTCCTTGCATCATTGGTTTCAGATTGAGAACCGCAGCGGGCTCACAGATGTGATTTTGCATCATGGAAATGTCAATCAACATCATAGTCCATCTTACTTGCCGGGGCTTTTTATTTTACCAACAGGTCCAATACCGCACAGCCTTTCTGGTATATGGAATGCTGATAAAATTCAAGATTTTGTTCTGACATGCAAGAGAAACTACGATGTCATTCTTTTTGAAGCTTGTGATTATTTATCTGTTTCAGATTCACAAGTTCTGGCTAACCACTGTGATGGAGTGATTCTGGTGCTAAGATCAAATAAAACTAAAAAAACAGATGTCTTAAGGACAAAAGAAGCGTTAGAAAAAACCAATAAAAAAGTTTTAGGAGTTATTCATCAAACAGCCTAACCTTTTATGAATAAAGGAGGCAGCCTCTGCTATGGGAAAGAAAGAGAAAAATTCGATTGCGAGAAACATTTTTCATTTGTTTTATAGTACCGCCGTATCGAGTGCTTTAAATGCGACGGCTTTAATAACACTCGCCTATTATTTGCAGTCTTTTCATTACGGGATGTTCAGTGTTTCGTTAGCTTTTGCAATGATCATGGGTTATTTTACTGATGCAGGATTAAGTGAAATTGTGCTGAGGGAAGGTTCAAAGAAAGTAGATACGTCCATTCTTATTTCGTCTTACATAAAAATGAGAACAGGATTATTAGCAGCTACTTTTCTTATTGGGTTTATAGTCATTCAACTTCTTTATGCAGATCATATTCAACTTGTCCAGATTGCCTATTGTCTGATCATTCCTATGGTCACTGGGATCGCAATGCAAAGTGTAGGAATCACATTCTTTCAGTTAAAAGAAAAAATGCAGTTCGTTGGGCTTATCCGAATCGTGTCTGCAGGCTGTCTCGTCATCACGATCGTACTCGGCATGCTTCTGAATTTCCAACCGGTGCTCGTTTGCTTCTTATATGGAGCTTCTTATTTTGCTGCAGGAGCACTTGCGATTTATCTTGTGGCGAAGAACGTTCCAATAAGGTGGAAAACCCCGTTTCATAAAGGGCTGCTGCAAAATCTAGGTTCTTTTACAATAGGTGGCTTATTATTTGTTATGCTGCCTCATTTGGGGCCCCTTATTTTGGAGAAGACAATAAATTTTACGGGTGTGGGACTGTTCGCGGTAGCCTATAGAATTCCTCAAGCATTACAGCAAGTTCCATTCATCGTAGCAGGAGCTTATTATCCAGTTCTTTTTAAAGCGTTTAATAGCAATCGATTGCGTGACCATTTAAAGTATAATCTGACTTTAATTAAACTAATGGCATTAGTAGGGATGACGATGACCATTCCGTTTTTCTATCTATCCGAGTTTATCATCAAACTACTATTTGGAGCAGAATGGTTAGCTGCTGCCCTCCCGCTTAAAATCCTATCTTTAATGTTAACGCTTCAGGCCATTAACATCGCTTTAGCAGATGGTTTAACGACCAAATCCTTACAAATTTTCAGAACAAGCGTCCAAGCCGTCTCCATCATTATTGGTATTTTCCTTTATGTTTATTTAAGTAAATCGTTTGGAGTAACTGGCGCAGCCGTTGCAGGGGTAACTATAGAAGCGGTTTCATTAATTGGATTTTGGGCATGTAACCCGGATCGCTGGGTGTTAGCTAAGAAAGTGATCGTCCCTTATACCCTTTTTCTTACTTTAAGCTTTCTTAGTATCAATTATTTATTGCATTCGGTCCCCATGCTTGCTGCGGTATGCCATTTAATTATTCTGGTATTGGTACTTATCCTTGATCCAGAGTTAAATAAAAAAGGAAAAACCATCCTTAAAAAATTCAAAGTATCTCGTAAGTTAAGCCAAAGGGCTAAGGAGGCTGAAAATGGACTATAAAACAACTGAAGCTACAAACAATCGCTATTTAGCCATTTTCTGTCTCTTTTTATTAGTTATCTTAGCCAAATATAACATCTACATGGGATTTGCATTAAAGCCATTTATGATATTTACCATTCTTTATTTGGTCATTAATCTGAATGCATTTTATTTCCACAGGCTGCAGCTGTTCGAAATCATCATGCTGCTTTTTTACTTAGTTTATTGCTTTACAGGAGCGTTCGCACTTTACCCGGTATCAAGTATAAGAATTATGTTAGGGATTTTTCTTTATCTTGGCTGTTACTTTATTATGAAGGCGATCATTGGCGAGACAAAGGAGTCCTTGATAGAAAAAGCACTATCAAGTGTTGGGATTCTCTTTAATTCCGCTAGCCTGCTTTTATATTTTTTAGGTTTGCATCGTGTGCATTTTATATTCGAAGGCGATCGAATTAGTAAATTTGGGATGATGCTTGATCGCAACTACCCGCGACTGATTGGATTGATGCAGGATCCTAATTTTTATGTTTTTTATAACACTGTATTTTTTGCTTATTTCCTATGTAACTCAAAGTCTATCAAAAATAAAGTTGGTCTAATTCTCTGCATTTTAACGAATCTATTAACCTTTTCCAGAGGCGGAATGTTAGTTATGCTGCTTCTGCTGTTTCTCTACATTTTATTAAATAATCCTTTGAAAAAAATAAGATTAATCTCAGGTCTATTTCTTTCCGTTTTCCTCGTTGCCTATATAGCGATCGTGAAATTTAATTTCAACTTTATTGGAATCATGATGGAGAGAATAGCAGATACAACAGATGATGGAGGAAGTGGAAGACTAGCCCTGTGGGGGAGAGCTTGGCATTATTTTGAAAATCATATGTATGTGGGAGTGGGGGCATTTAACTTCTCTGATTATAACTTACACGATTATGGAGATACGTTGACGGTTCATAACACGTTTCTCGATATTTTATCTGACTCGGGACTGGTCGGCATCTTTTTCTTTTTATTATTTATCGGTTGTGTACTCTATCAGCTGCTTCAAAACCGAATGCATAAGCATCATCCTTATTTGTTTCTAACCTTTATCGGGTTGATTTTACAAATGGGATTTTTGTCCGTTGTGATCAATGACATGTTTTTTCTATATATCGCAATCCTATCCGCTTATATAAATAAACAAGCACCTCTAAGTTTAAAAGATAACAGAAGTGCACGTATGCCTTTATCACTGTCTTCCTCTCTAAAATAAAGGAGGCTACATCCTATGAATGTTCTTGTATTAACCGATAAACTCATATTTGGAGGAGCTGAAATGTATTTCTGTAAGCTGGAGAACTTTTTACGTCACCAGCAGATTTCCTTCTACTATGCTGCAGGGAGCGGAGATCTCTCCAGGAATATTAAGCGTAAAGAAAACTTCTTTGAACTGAGCAGAACCAGCCATTACTCAAATTTAAAAGTAATAGGCAATCTCGTTCGTGAAAAAGGAATCGATATCATCCATGCAAACAGTCTGAGAATGGTGCTTTACTGCATTTTATTAAAGATAATGAACAAGACTGATTTCAAGATTATTTACACGAAGCATAATATTACGATTCTCGAGTTGAAAAACCGAAAATTATTTACAGCTTTATTAAACAAATTTGTTCATCGTGTGATTACAGTAAGTGAATTTGAAAGGACCAGCTTAGTAACTGCCGGAGTAAACCCAAACAAAATTAAGACCATCTACAATGGTGTGGATATGGACCAATTCACATATCAGCCAAAAGAAATCGATAAGGAATTTAAGGTTGGCATGTTAGCAAGGTTATCGGAGGAGAAGAATCACAAATTTTTCATCGAAGTAGCCAATGAACTTAAACAAATGCCTAACCTTACTTTTTTCATCGGAGGGGAGGGGCCAGAGGAAGAGAAGATAAGAGAGAAGATTCACGACCACGGTCTGGCCGATAAAGTAGTCTTATTGGGAAAGATCCATCATCCAGAAAAATTTACCGCAGACATGGATCTCTTGCTCCTCACTTCACATAGAGAAGTGTTTCCTATGGTTATCATTGAAGCCATGGCTGTTGGAACTCCTGTTCTTTCTATTGATCGCGGGGGAATTCATGAAGCTGTTAAAGCAGGGAGTACCGGTTTTCTCCTTCCGGAACATTCAGTGAAGGGTTTTGCAGAGAAGGTCCTTTTGTTAGAAGCCAATCGCGAAAAGGGAATGGAATTAGCAGAGAATGCCAGGAAAAGAGCTTTAAAAGAATTCTCATTAGAGCGAATGATCCATTCCACGCTGCAAGAGTATCTCTCTTGTGACAAGTCATTCATTCAAACAGGATAAATTTATTGAGGAGGTGAGAGAGTGTGCTGAAGTTTGGAATACTGTGTGATCAATTAGAACTTAAGGAATGGCAAAAGCAAACGATTGATTATTTAACATCTCTGGAACAAGTGGAATGCTCCCTACTCATGCAAGTGACCACTGAGGAGCATTTAAGAAGGAATAAGCGCAGAGCATCTATTCCGAGCCTGTCCCTTCAAGTACCGGTGCTGGAATTAAAGGAAAATGAACACAAGAGGGTTCAGTTGTCGAAAATGGATGTCGAAGAGATAAAGAGCTATCAATTGGATTTTATTCTAAGCATCAGCTCCAAAAATATCCCGGATGAAATGATCGTTCTGCCGACTCATGACGTGTGGACATTCGATCATTGCCTAAAGAAAAAGCCATACTGGCGGGAAATCTATGATGGAAATGCAGTGACTGAAGCGGCACTCCTTAAACTGGAGAGAGGAGGAAAATGCACAGCATTAAAGACGGGTTATTTTGCTACTCATTTCCCTTCCTATCGTACACAAAAGTGTAAGATCAAACGAGCGATTTCCAGATGGCCGGCCTATGTGTGTAAAGAAATGCTGAGTGAAAATGATACGAGTGATCCACCAGCAGTCCCAAAAGTGAATAAGGCGTTAGACCCTGAGCGACATCCAACCTATCGAGAAGCCCTTATCTTTTCCGGTAAACTTTTCTTGAACCAATGTCAGTCTCTTTACTCAAAGTTATTCTGTTATGAATATTGGAATATAGGTACAGTGGATGTTCCGATTGATGAATTACTAACGTCCACGGAGCCGGAAATCCAATGGATCATTCCTAAGAAGAACCTTTATTTTGCAGATCCTTTTGCTTATAAGACGGATCAAGGGATCAAAATCATTATGGAAGAGCTGGACTATAGAAAAGTTAAAGGGTTTATCAGTGAAGCAGAGTTAGGAAACGCCGTTGATTCTGCTGGAGTAAGGGAAACGATCAAGCTGCCGACCCACATGTCCTATCCTTTTATTATAGAGGAGGGAGAGCATACCTATTGTGTTCCTGAAACCTCCGAAGCCAATGAAGTCAGTCTTTACCAATTAAATCAAGTGAACAGGCAGTGGGAAAAAATCACATCTTTAATAAGTAATTTCCCTGGCGTTGATTCTACTTTATTTAAATGGAGAGGCTGTTGGTGGTTGTTTTGCACCAAAGGTTCTTCTGATTCAGACAGCCATAATAATGAATTGCATATTTATTATGCGGAGGATTTGCTGGGAGAATGGACCCCTCATTCATTAAATCCGGTGAAAATAGACGTACGTTCCTCAAGACCGGCAGGAACCCCGTTTTTTCATGACAATGAACTCTACAGGCCGGCTCAGGATTGTTCGGAAACATACGGAGGAAGGATTGTTATGAATAAGATAGAGACTCTATCGCTGACAGAATTTAAGGAAACGCCCGTAAGTTGTCTTGAGCCAAAACCGGACAGCTTATACCCAGATGGGCTGCACACGGTTTCGATGGCCTATGGCAAGACAATTCTTGACGGAAAACGCTTGGATTACCATTTTACTAACCTGTTTAAAAAAATCTATAAATATAAACCATTGATGAATAAAAAGAAGGTACCTGCACATTCCAAAGAGGTAAAAGGGATATAATTTTTTAATTGTGTATTCGTTATATAGTATATTTGTTTCTTTTTGAAGTATAGAAGGGTTGAGATTTGATTAAAAGGAGTGAAGTGAGTATGTACGAGAATTCTCAAGGGCACGTTGAAAAGATAATGATGGCTCTAGTCGACGTTGGGGTAGTTCAATCTGGATACTTCATAGTCTTGCAAATCGTTAAGATCCTGTTTCCTTTCAATCATGTACATCCATTCCATCCTGGCTGGTTATCCATATCATCGTTAAGTTGTTTGCTGAGTTTTTACTTGTTTAACCTGTATGGAGATGTTAAGAGAACCAGTGCCAAACAAGTGCTTTATAACGTTCCCTTAGCCATGATCTGCTTCTTGTTTATGACTTTCATCCTTTCCATCTTCCTTTCTAACACTCATTTCACTAAAGCCTTTTTACTTAGTTCTTTCCTGGTACAAACTTTGCTTATTCTAGCTGTGCGATTAAGTCAATGGACGCTTTACATGAAATTATATGGCAGGAAGCGGGTCATACTTATCGGGAATGGTTCTGCTGTTGAAGAATCGATTGCCCGGAAATTCAGGAAGCATTCTAAAGGATGGTTTGAATTTAATGGTTTTCTTCCTATCGAGGAAATGGAATCTATCGAGAAATACAACGAGATTGATGTATTTGTAGTAAGTCCACATCTGGAACGCAAATTTATCGATCAAATTATAAGATCGTGTATCCATCACAGGAAAGAAGTCCTTTTGGTTCCTCAATCGGTTGATTTGTTTGCAGGTAATGTAAAAGTTCAACAAGTAGATGATCTTCTTGTATATTCGGTAAAGCCTCCTGGATTAACGAGGAGTGAGGAAATTGGCAAGCGGTTGTTTGATGTAGTGATTTCCACAACACTCTTGTTAGTTATAAGTCCTGTATTTTTTCTTTTATTTGCTTTAGTTCCTCTAACGTCAAAAGGGCCAGCCCTTTATAAACAGGAGCGGCTGGGGTTAAATGGGCACCCCTATTTAGTCTATAAATTTCGAAGTATGGTTGACGGTGCTGAAAATAGTACAGGTCCTGTGCTTGCTAAAGAGAAAGATCCGAGAATTACCAAGCTGGGTTCTATTATGCGGACACTGCGTCTAGACGAATTACCCCAATTCATCAATGTAATTAAAGGTGATATGAGTTTGATCGGCCCAAGACCTGAAAGAGAACATTTCATTAATCAATATGCAGAAGAATTACCTGACTATTTACACAGGTTAAATGTGAAGCCTGGTCTTACAGGTCTGGCTCAAGTGCTGGCTAATTACTCTACTTCTGCTGAAGACAAGCTGAGGTATGATTTGATCTACGTGAAAAACTATACGTTCCTAATGGATTTACAGATCTTTATGCAAACGATACGTGTAGTCCTGCAAAGAGAACAGTCCCAGGGAATTAAGAGTCAATCTCAAACCCGGAAGTCATTGAAACCTTTAGAAAAAATCAATTAAGAGTTTCTAAACGAAGGAGGTTCACCTAATGATGGATGCAAAAGAGGATCTTGTCTCCATAATTACTCCAACCTATAATGCTTCAAGGTTTATTTGTGAAACGATTCAGTCTGTAAAATTCCAGACGTACACGAATTGGGAAATGATTATCGTTGATGATTGCTCAACCGATCAAACGAAAGAGCTTGTAACCAAAGAAATGATGTTGGACGCAAGGATTAAAGTCATTCCTTCAGCAGCCAACCATGGACCTGCTCATGCCAGAAATACTGCGATAAAAGCTTCAAAAGGAAAGTATCTCGCATTTTTAGATAGTGATGATTTGTGGCATCCGAAAAAATTATCCAACCAAATTACCTTTATGAGGAAGAATAAGATTGGTTTCTCCTACACCGATTATCGAATGATGAATGAAGCAGGGGAGAAATCGGATCGTGTAATTCGAGTCCCGGAAAAAATGGAGTATAAGGAATTATTGAAAAATACCATTATTGGAACTCTAACTGTTGTCCTGGATAAAGAAGTAGTCGGAGAAGTACAAATGCCGCTTTTTAGAGACTGCTCTGAGGATTATGGACTTTGGATGTCCATTCTATCAAAAGACATTCATGCCTATGGATTAAATGAAGAGCTTGCCTATTATAGAAAATGCGGCCATTCTCTTTCGAGTAATAAATTTAATTCTGCAAAGAAAACCTGGAACACTTATAGAAAGGTAGGGAAAGTAAATATTCCATCAGCCCTTTGGTATTTTGTCAATTATACTTATCACGCATTTTATAAGCATACCAAAACGTCCTAAAAGACAGGAATGGGGTTTAATAATGGCACAAAGAAGAAGATTGTCCATTATCCAAATTTCAAGAGCGATAGCAATTCTGTTTGTACTCCTTGGTCATGTAAATATTTTATTTTACTCAGGATTTGGTTATGACTGGTTTCATATGGGTAGTTGGGAAAGGACAGGCGGGGTGGATTTCTTCTTTATCGTCAGTGGATTCATGATCTATTATCTGTATCATAAGCGGGCCGGGACCAAAGGGGAAGCTTCCAAGTTCATGTTAAAAAGATTAATTCGGATCTATCCTCTTTACTGGATATTCACTGGCTCAGCCATCCTTATTTCTTTAGTCTTTCCAGCATTAGATGATCGTTACTCGCTGGAAGTCATTATGAAATCTATCTTTATTTTACCTACCCAGCCCGTGTTAAGTTCGACGTGGTCATTGAGCCATGTGATGTTCTTCTACTGCATGTTTGCTTTCTATATCTTCAAGCCCAAAGTATTGAAACCCATGATTTTAGGCTGGGTGGTCTTAACGGTTCTCTTAGAATTGAACATTATCCCCTTTCAGACCTTTTTATTTAGCTTTAGCACCTTAGAAATCCTACTCGGTTCTCTAGTTGCCTATGTATCTATGAATTATGCGTTTAAATTTTCATCCTCATTCATTGCTGTTGGTTTACTTGGGTACTTGTTCATTTGGATAAATATGGTCTATGGACTGGTTCATATTCACAATCCAAGTTTTTATTGTCTATCCGCAATGATCATGATGCTTGGTATTGCCGAAAAGGATAAAAAGGAACGTCACGTTCCTAAATCTCTTTCTTTCCTTGGGGATGCCTCCTATTCTATTTATATTGCTCATGGACCATTTCTTCATTTCTATATCATCCTTTTGGATAAGGTAAACTTTATTGATGCTGCTGGGTTCTTTGTATCTATGGCAGTAGTGATTGTCATGTCCACGCTCTCTTCCTGCCTGGTTTATCTTGTAGTCGAAAAGCCAATGTCTAAATATTTAAGACAGCTCGTGTTCTCAAGAAAGAAAGTAGTTTCAGAGACTCGTCATGCGGTGGCGAAATAGCAGGCTTGAGTACAGGTATATATTGAAATAGAAAAAAACTGTTCCGAATAGCAATGGAACAGTTTTTTTTAGTGCTCGTTCCAGTTTTTCTACTAGAGGGACAGTATCTAGCCCAATACTATCAAATCGAACTAGAAAGATTTCTGAATATTTCGTTGACTTATGTTTAACTTCTATGTTACTTTTTAAATGTGGTTAATCGATTAATCGTTCAAGTAAGGATGTAGATGACATGGCTAGAATCAAAGACATAGCAACCCAATCAGGAGTTTCCACCGCCACCGTCTCCCACGTGTTAAATAACACCGGTAGAGTAGGCGTCGAAACCCGCGAGAAAGTACTCAAAGTCGCTGCAGAACTGAATTATAAGACGAACAAGATCGCGAAAAGCTTGAAGACGCAGAGATCCTACGTCATCGGTGTGATCGTGGAGGATCTGACGGTGTTTAACACGCCGGAAATCTGTGACGGGATTAATGAATTCGCGGAAGAGAAGGGCTATTCAATTTCCTTAGTCAATCTCCGGCTGTTTAAACGAATCGGCACTGATTTTACGAAAACGGATGTTTTAAAGGAGATGATTCCGAAGGTCATTGACCAGCTGATGGAGAACCAGGTGGAAGGGATTATTTATATCGGGAACCACCCGAGAGATGTGACCGAGGATATTCCGCCTGTGTCCGTTCCGATCGTGTATACTTACTGCTATACCACACGCGAGGATGACTGCTCTGTCAATTATGACGATAAGTCTGCCGCCTATGAAGCGACGAAATACTTAATTGATCTGGGTCATGAAAAGATCGGCCTCATCAGCGGACTGATTAATTCCATCCCTTCCCATGACCGGTTTTATGGCTACCAGACCGCTCTTGCAGAAAATGAAGTTCTGTTTGATCCCGGCTATATTAGAACCGGAGATTGGAAGATTGATTCCGGCTACGAAATGACGAAGGAGTTATTTACCCACCCGGATCCGCCAACAGCTATTGTCGCACTGAACGACTTAATGGCAGCTGGTGCGATTAAGGCGATCCAGGAAATGGGGATGAGTGTTCCGGAGGATGTCTCTGTTATTGGGTTTGATAACCGGGAATTCACGGCCTTCTACAGCCCGTCCATTACGACGATGGCGATTCCTCTCCATGAAATGGGGGAAAAGGCGATGGACGTGCTGTTTCAATTCATCCATAAAACCGGTTCTTCCGAGCAGCCGAATGGCAACGTTCAGCTTTCTTGTACACTCGTAAAAAGAGAAAGTGTAAAAGCGAGGTAAAATTTTTGAAGATTGGTTAATCGTTTAATCAAATTTTAGCTCTCTTGGTTGTTCTCTTTTATTTTTTGTAGAATGATAAAACGATTAACCAAAAATAGGTAACAGCTGCTCCAGGAAAAGAACGATGCATGTCCCTTAAGTCCAAAAAGAGCACGACTATTATGAGGAGGTAATGACGTGAAAAAAATCGCAAGTTTGTTCCTTATCACTGCATTGATGCTTATCGCCACCGCTTGTTCGGAAAACTCATCTTCAGAAGGAAAGTCAGGACCTGTCCATATTACGATGTCCGACTACTTTACGAATGAACAGCCGAACAAGGCGTTAACCGACTTGATCAGCCAATTTGAAGAGAGCCATCCGGACATTAAAGTTGACCGCACAACTGTTCCTTATGATCAATTTTTACCAACGACCCTCCGTCAGGCAAAAACCGATTCACTCCCGACCGTTTTATTAGTCGATAACTTAAACATTCCGGCTATGGTCGAGGCTGGCGCATTGACCCCGCTCAGTGATATCGCCGATATCGACACCTCCAAGTATTTAGAAGGCCCGATCAGCACCGTTACCTACAACGATAAATTGTACGGGCTCCCGTTCGGAAGCAATGATTTAGCGATTTTTTATAACAAGGATCTGTTGAAAAAAGCAGGCGTCGAGCCGCCGAAGACGTTTGATGAGCTGATTACGGCATCGAAAAAGCTGCACCAGGGAAGTACATATGGCATTGCTTTTTCAGCGCCGAGTAACCAGCAGGCGACGTGGCAGTTCGCTCCGTTCCTGTGGGGAAAAGGCGGAAGCTTACTTGATATTGCTTCTGATGAGTCAGTGGACGCGTTAAAAGTGTGGCAGACGCTGGTCGAGGAAGGCGGCGCGTCAAAATCTGTCGTCAACTTCAGCCAGACGCAGGTGTACAACGAATTCGCGGCTAAACGGGCGGCGATGATGGTGATGGGGCCGTGGATGATTCCATCGCTTGAAGGCACCGACATTGATTACGGCATTGTCCCGCTGCCGACAGAAAAAGCAGGCGAGAAGCCGATCAGCCCGATTGGCGGAGAGGATTTAACGATTACGTCCTCCGCTACAAAAGCAGAGAAGGAAGCAGCGTGGACGTTTATTGAATGGATTCAGGATGAAGACCGGCTGCCTGAAGTGACGAAGACCTTTGGTTACATTCCGGCTTACAAACCGGCGTATGACGTGTTTGTCGAAAAGTATCCCGAATTCGACGTGTTTGCTGAAGAGCTGAAATCAGCGAAAGCGCTTACAGAAGATGCCGGGGCAAAATTCCCTGAAGTGAGTGACCACATTTCGCAAACGATTCAGCAAGTGTTGTCCGGTTCTGCAGATGCAGAAAAAGCAGCCAAGGAAAATCAACAGAAGATCGAAGAAACGATGGACAAGTAAAAAGCCAAGGTTCGGGGCTTCATCCGGACCTTTTCCAACCATTTTCTAAAGGCAGGAGTGAACGACATGGATCAGCCTTTATCAAGAAGGAGCAGCATCGTGGAAAAAAAGCAGAGGAAGAAACGGAAGTCCTTTTGGTTCAGCAGCCGCGTGCTTTTCGTGCTGCCGGCGATGATTTATTTGATCGCAATTTTCCTCTACCCCATCTACCGCACGATCATGATGGGGTTTCAGGATTATTCGATCTCCTCCATTGGCTCGGGAAGCTCGCCGTTTATCGGGCTTGAAAATTATATCCACCTGTTTACCCAGCCGCTCATGTGGCAGGTGTTTATGAATACGCTCTATTTCGTGCTCGGCTCGATTGTTTTTCAAGTGACGATCGGCATGGCGCTTGCGGTCTTTTTTACGAAAAAATTTCCGTTAAACAGTCTGATCCGCGGCTTATTGTTAGTGCCGTGGCTTTTGCCGCTGATTGTCTCAGGGACCGCGTTCCGGTGGATTCTTGATCAGTCGCACGGCGTTTTGAACTGGGTATTAATGAAGCTTCACTTCATCAGCGAGCCGATTGGCTGGCTCGTGTCACCGGATACGTCGCTGTTATCGACGATCATTACGAACATCTGGGTCGGGATTCCGTTCAGCATGGTGATCCTTTACAGCGGCTTAAAGGATATTCCGAATGAATTGTACGAAGCAGGGGCGATCGATGGCTGCAGTGCATGGCAGAAATTTTGGTATATCACCTTGCCGTCCTTAAAGCCGGTGCTTGCGATTGTGTTGACGCTGGCGCTGATTTACACATTGAAGGTGTTTGATATCGTCATGATCTTAACCGGAGGCGGACCGGCGAATTCGTCGCAGATTTTATCGACGTGGTCGTACGATCTATCCTTCCAGCAGCTGTCGTTCGGCGAAGGGGCAGCGGTCTCGAACATCATGATCCTGATTTCTCTCGTCTTCTGTTTTTTCTATGTGAAAGCGACTAAAGAGTAACGATGGAGGTGTAACAATGAATGCAACCGTAAAAAAAGGAATGCATTTCACGATCGGGCTCATCATCCTTGCGGTCATGCTGTTTCCGCTTTATTGGATCGTGATTGTCTCCTTGGAAACGCCGGATCAGATTTTCAGGAATCCGCCTTATTTAATTCCGCCGACTCCGACGCTTGAGTCGTACGTGAGTGCTTTTTCAACGCAGCTGCCTCATTTACTGACGAGCTTAGTGATCGCACTTGGTGTCACTTTTTTATCGATGATTATCGCTGTACCGGCGGCTTATGCGACGACGCATTTTAAGTTTAAAGGCACGACGATTTTTATCATTGCCCTGCTGATTTCACAAATGATACCCGGCGTGTCGCTTGCAAACGGGTTGTTTATGATCTATCAAAAGACAGGCTTACTCGACAGCTACTTAGGACTGATTCTCGCGGACTGCACGTTCTCGATTCCGTTTGACATCTTAATTCTGCGGGCGTTTATGAACTCGATACCTAAAGAGCTGCCGGAAGCGGCTTTAGTCGACGGGGCCGGGGACTGGCGGACGTTTATCAGCATCATTCTGCCGATTAGTAAATCGGCGTTAATTACAGCCAGTTTATTTGCCTTTCTGTTTGGCTGGGGCGACTTTTTATTCGCCGTCACGCTGTCCACGAAAGGCAGCATCACGCCAATTACCGTCAGCATTTACGGCTACATTACGCAGTATTCGCAGTCGTGGGGCGAAATGATGGCGACATCTGTGCTTGCTTCGATCCCGGCCGCAATATTACTCGTCATTTCCCAGCGCTATGTGTCCGCTGGACTGACAAGTGGATCCGTTAAAGGATAACTATTCAATAGGGGGAATTTTTACATGACAACGAAACATTTGAACCGTATCTACCCGCTTTCCCGCGAAAAGGTGACCATTCATGATGCGTTTTGGGCACCGCGACAGGAAATCAACCGCACGAAAACGATTCCGTATCAATACCGGCAGTGCAAACGGACGGGAAGGATTGATGCGTTTCATTTAGACTGGACGCCTGGTAAGAAGAAGCCGCACATCTTCTGGGATTCCGATGCGGCGAAATGGATCGAAGCGGCCAGCTACAGCTTAACGCATCATCCCGATTCCGAGCTTGAGGTGTTAGTCGATGACGTCATTGATCTAATCGTCAGTGCCCAGCAGGACGACGGCTACTTGAACATTTACTACACGGCTGTCGAACCGGAAAAAAGGTGGACCGACCTTGAAGGCGGCCATGAATTATACTGCGCCGGCCATATGATCGAAGGCGCGGTTGCTTACTATGAAGTCACCGGTAAAAGAAAGCTTCTCGATGCCGTCTGCCGCTATGCCGATTACATCGCGTCTGTGTTCGGGACGGAGGAAGGAAAGATGAAGGGCTATCCCGGCCATGAAGAAATTGAACTCGCATTGATCAAGCTGTACCGGGTTACGCAAAATGAAAAGTACCTGGAGCTGAGCCGGTATTTTGTTGACGAGCGCGGAACGTCGCCGCATTACTTTGATATGGAGAGGCAAGCGAGAAATCACGAAGGCCACTTAAAGCCGGTGGTGGGTCATTTAGAAGGGGAGGACGTTAATAAATACCACCAGTCGCACCTCCCGGTCAGAGAGCAGGAGCATGCGGAAGGCCACTCGGTCCGCGCGATGTATCTCTACAGCGCAATGGCCGATTTAGCCTATGAAATCGGTGATGAAAACCTTTTTAACACGTGTAAGCGGCTGTGGAGCCACCTCGTACATAAACGGATGTACATTACCGGCGGCATCGGCTCGTCGGAAAAAAACGAAGGGTTCACCTCTGATTACGACCTGCCGAACGAAACGTCGTACGCAGAAACGTGTGCTGCGATTGGACTCGTGTTCTGGAACCACCGGATGGTGCAGTACGAGTGTGATTCGAAATATACGGATTTACTGGAAAGAGCGTTATACAATGCGGTACTTGCCGGCGTTTCACTCGACGGGGAAAAATTCTTTTACGCGAATCCGCTGGAAAGTAAAGGCGATAAGCACCGCAGTGAATGGTTTGATGTCGCTTGCTGCCCGCCGAATCTATCACGGCTGCTTGCGTCGTTGGAAGAGTACATTTACTCCGAGTCTGACCACGATCTTATTGTCCATTTGTACGTGCAATCCCGATTACAAACCGAGCTCGCAGGGAAAAAGGTAACCATTGAGCAAACGTCCAACTATCCGTGGGAGCCGCAGGTGGACTTCGCCATCCAATTGCAGGAAAAAGCCCGGTTTGGATTAAAGCTCCGCATCCCGAACTGGACGTCCCGTTACCGGCTGGAGGTAAACGGGGAGGAAACAGACGAAGGGGTGACGCTTGAACATGGGTATGTACGCATCGAAAGAGACTGGCAAGATGGCGATACGGTTTCGTTAACGATGGACATGCCGGTCTTCCGCAACTACGCTCATCCAGCCGTGAAAGATGCCGTCGGAAAAGTGGCTCTACAGCGCGGTCCGTTGATTTACTGCCTTGAGCAGGCCGATCATGAGGCATCGGTGTTTGCGGTGGAGCTCCCTGAATCAAGCGATTTTCAAGTCGTGTTTGAAGAAGATGTATTAAACGGAATTGCAGCTATTGAGGCAAAAGCTTACGCACGAACGAGTGCGAGTGAAGAGTTATACCAGACCGACAAGTCGTTCAAAGAAACGGCCATCAAAGCGATTCCATACTTCGCCTGGGATAACCGCGAGGATGGAGCGATGGTCGTCTGGATGAAGGAATACTAAAGGAGGAATGCAGCAATGGCAAGAAAAGTCGTCGTCGTGACAGGAGCAACGAGAGGGATCGGCAGAAATACAGCCCTTTATTTTGCGAAAAAGGACTATACCGTCATTGGCACCGGAAGAGATGAAGCGAAGCTTGATGAGCTGCAAACCGAGCTCAGTGAATTTTCCATTGAGAATAAAGCATGGAAACTCGACGTTACGAAGCCGGAAAGCAGTCAACAGGTCGTGCAGGAAGTTGCCGATGCATTCGGCAGAATCGATGTCTGGGTGAACAACGCGGGCTCTTTTAAAGCGATCGGCCCGACGTGGGAAGTGGACGCAGAAAACTGGGTAACCGACGTCACCACTAATCTCATCGGCACCTTTTACTGCGTGCAGGCGATCGTTCCGCAGCTGTTAAAGCAGGGCAGCGGACGAATCGTCAACATCGTGGGCGGCGGCACCTTCAGCGCGTTTCCATACGGCAACGGCTACGGGACGTCCAAGACCGCTATCGCCCGCTTGACGGAGAACTTAGCTGCTGAACTTGCGGACACCGACGTCAAAGCCTTTGCCTTAGATCCGGGCTTGAACGACACCGATATGACCCGCTACCAGCGCGATACAGACATCGGCCAGAAATACCTGCCGAAAATCGAAGAACTGTTCGAAGAAGGCGTCGATGTGCCGCCGGAGCGGGCGCCCATGTTTGTCCATGCTTTCGGCGAAGGAAGGCTTGATGAATTTGAAGGAAGAATTGTGACGGTGAATGAGGAATTAAAAGAGTATGAGAAGGAGTCCAGCTTAGAAGAAAGTGATTTTAAGCTGCGGTACATGAAAAAATAAACGGAGCGCCGGCCTGGAAGGTTTTCTGAATTCGAAAATTTTCCGGGCTTTTTTTTGCCGGAATATACGTGCGTGCTTGCAGGATTCTTTGTAGTTAAGGCGAAAAAGTTCCTATCCATTTAAAAAGGAGAGATTGAAGGATGAAATATCTTTGCCTGGCGTATGGAGATGAAGCGGGTTGGAATGCGTTGAACGATAATGAAAAGCAGGAATTGCTGGCTAACGATCGCGTGATCCGCGACCGTGGGAACCTGGTAACCGCCGTAAAGCCGCAAGTAACAGCTGTAAGGAATTGGGATAAAAACCTGAAGGTGACCGAAGGGACGGATGAGCACCACGGTCTTCCGCTTGCAGGGTTTTCTATCATTGAGGCAGAGAATGTGGAGGAAGTGATCGACCTTGTCGCGAACACGCCGTGTGCCCGGGCCAATGGCGTCATTGAGATCCGGCCGTTTTGGAATTTGGAGAATTAGCTATTCATAGCTTTTCGTTTATTCAAACACCCTCCCTAAGCACCCGTGGTACAATAAACAACACAGAACAACCTAAACCATGAGGTGACGCCATGAACCTGGAAGAACGCGCACGCAAATACGAATATAAACTGAACGACAATGATGACCAGATTATCGACTACATCGTGAGTCATAAATCCCTGGTCATCGAAAACTCGATTCAGTCGTTAGCCAAATCTCTCTACACCGTTCCCAACACGATTACGCGTTTATCGAAGAAGCTTGGCTATGACGGGTTTTCTCAATTGAAGAACAGCTTAAAGGAAGAGCTCGAGTCGGTGAATCTCGACCGGGAGGATAGCAGCTCCTACAATTTGAAGCGGACACTTGAGCTGTTGGATGAGGAGATGCTTGCGAAGATTGCGAAGCGGATTCATCAGGCGCAGCACGTGTATGTATTTGGAGTCGGGGATACGGTGCCGTTTTGCGAGCTGTTTTCCACGCACTTGAAAATTGGCGGAAAGCAGGCGGAGTATTTCCTGCACCGGCATGATGCGGTGTATGCGCTCAATCACGCAAGTAAGCAGGACGTGCTGTTTTTAATCAGCATGTCAGGGGAGACGAAGCAGATTTTGGAGATGGTGGAGCTTGCGCGTGAGCGGGGGATTACGATTATTTCGTTAACCCATTTCTCTGAAAATTCGCTGCAGCAGACCGCGGATTACAAATTCTTCTTTTACTCCCCGAAGCGGATGCTTGAGAATTACAACATTTCAGATAAGACGCCGGTGATGCTTGCGCTGCAAGTCTTATCGAACCGGTTATGGGAAACCGTTTGATGTGTATTTATACACATGTAAACGGTTTCTTTTATTGTCTTCGTGTACATATATGAATTTAGGCAAACGCTTTCGTCCCCTATGGTAAGCTAAGTGCAAGTTAGGATGACATAGAGGAGGACAGAGCGATGCACTTACAAAGTTTGACCTCACCTGAGCTGATCAGTACGAATCATACGTTTCCTTCGAAGCAGGAAGCGATTCGTTATTTAGTCGATCAGCTTGATGAAAAGAACAAGCTTCATTCGAAGGAAGAGTTTTACCAAGCCGTTATGGAACGAGAAGACCTGTCGCCAACAGGACTTGAAGGCGGGCTGGCGATCCCGCACGGCAAATCAACCGCCGTCAAGGAAGCCGCTTTTGCGGTGGCTTCCCTTAAAACACCGATCGACGATTGGGAAAGTGTGGACGAAAATAATCGCGTTGAGCTCGTGATGCTGCTTGCGATTCCTGAAAATGAAGCGGGATCCACGCACTTGAATCTGCTGGCGGAAATGATGACGCGGCTGGCCGATCCTGATTACAAAGCCCGTCTACTGGAAGCGAAAACGAGTGAAGCGTTCTTTGCTGCGCTTGATGCAGAAGAAGAGCCTGAAAAGGAAGAAACAGAGGAACCGAGCAAACTCATTTTAGCGGTCACCGCTTGTCCGGCAGGGATCGCACACACATATATGGCAGCAGAAGCGCTCGTCCGTGCCGGCCGGGAATACAATGCCAAAGTGCTCGTTGAAAAGCAAGGCGCAAACGGCATTGAAGACCGCCATAAGAAAGCAGACATTGCGAATGCCGATGCGGTCATTTTCGCCGCAGACGTGGCCGTGAAAAATCCGGACCGCTACGTCCGGCTGCCGCGCGTGACGACTTCTGTTGCGGCCCCGTTAAAAAATGCCGGAAAAATCATCGAGGAAGCATTGGAGAAATCGAAACAGACCGCTCCTCATACGGAAGACGTACATGTGGAAGACGACTTCGATGATGAACCGGACGAAAAACCGTTTAAAGCAGAAATCAAAGATTCGATTATGACCGGGATTTCCTACATCATCCCGATTATCGTCGCCGGCGGGATGACGCTTGCATTTGCCGTCCTCATCTCCCAAGCCTTTGGCCTGCAGGATGTGTATGCAGAAGAAGGCTCGTGGCTGTGGCTGTACCGCCAGCTTGGCGGCACGATGCTCGGAACGATTATGGTTCCCGTCCTGTCTGCCTACATGGCGTACTCGATTGCTGATAAACCGGCGCTTGGACCTGGTTTTGCTGCCGGGATTGCTGCGAACTTAATCGGCAGCGGCTTCTTAGGCGGGATGCTCGGTGGTTTTCTTGCAGGGTACATCATCAAGTTTTTAAAGAAAAATGTCCAGACTTCAGGCACATTCTCCGGCTTCGTCAGCTTCTGGCTCTATCCAGTGGCCGGGACGCTCTCGGTCGGTGCGATTATGATGTTTGTCGTCGGCGAGCCGCTGGCGGCGTTAAACAACGGCTTGATCCACTGGCTGGAAGGCTTATCCGGCGGGAATGCGATCCTTCTCGGCGTGATTTTAGGCGCGATGGTCTCCTTTGACCTCGGCGGACCGGTCAATAAAGCAGCTTACACGTTCTGTATCGGGGCGATGGCGAGCGGTAACATTATGCCGTACGCGGCTTTTGCTTCGGTGAAAATGGTCTCAGCCTTTGCCGTGACCGGCGCCACCATTGTCGGGAAGCAGTATTTCACCAAGCCTGAACAGGAAGTCGGCAAGCAGACGTGGCTGCTGGGGCTTGCCGGGATTACAGAAGGGGCAATTCCGTTTATGATCAACGATCCACTGCGCGTTATCCCGTCGTTAATCGCGGGTTCTGCCGTGACCGGTGGCATCGTCGCTTACTTTGATGTCGGCTTAGATGTGCCGGGTGCGGGAATTTTCTCCCTGGCGTTGTTAAAAGGTCCAGCCCTATTTACAGCAGCGAGCATCTGGCTAGGTGCCGCTCTGCTTGGGGCATTCATATCCATGGTACTGCTGATCATTACGAGAAAGAATCGATTGAAAAAAAAACCGCAGACCACTGAAGAGCGGGACGAAGCACCACAAATGAAAACAGCTGTGAACTAAACAGAGACAAGGGAAGGGATAACGATGAAGCAGATGCACGTAGTACCGCATATGCACTGGGATCGCGAGTGGTATTTTTCCACAGAGGAGTCAAGGATTCTACTCGTTAATAATATGGAAGAAATTATGGATCGTCTTGAGAACGATCCGGATTATCCTTACTATGTGCTGGACGGCCAGACGTCAATCTTAGAGGATTACTTCGCGGTAAAACCGGAGGAAAAAGAACGCGTCCGGAAGCTTGTCCAGGCGGGTAAGCTGATCATCGGGCCATGGTACACCCAGACCGATGAAATGGTCGTCGGCAGCGAGTCAATCGTCCGCAATCTATTGTACGGGATCAAAGACAGCGAGGAATTCGGCAGCCCGATGATGATCGGCTACCTGCCGGATTCCTTCGGCCAGTCGGCCCAGCTGCCGCATTTATTAAATGGCTTTGACATTTACTACACGATTTTCTGGCGGGGCACGTCTGAACGCCATGGCACGGATAAAACCGAATTTTACTGGGAAACGAAAGACGACTCAAGCGTCCTCGTCCAGCTGCTGCCGCTCGGTTATGCGATCGGCAAATATTTGCCGCACGAAGAGGATGCTCTTACGAAGCGCATGGACAAGTATTTTCCGGTGCTGGATAAAGGAGCGACGACCGCGCATCAGCTGCTGCCGAACGGCCACGACCAAATGCCGATTCAGAAGGATATTTTTGAAGTGATGCAGAAGCTTGAAGTGCTCTATCCTGACCGTGAATTTTTCTTGAGCAAATACGAAAATGTTTTTGCAGCCCTTGAAAAAGAAGCGGAGCTTGATACGATTTCCGGCGAGTTTTTAGACGGCAAATATATGCGCGTTCACCGCAGCATTTATTCCACCCGGATGGACATTAAAGCAGCCAATACTAGAGTGGAGAATAAGCTGACCAATGAACTCGAGCCGCTCGCGGCCATCGCGTATGATCTCGGCTTTGACTACCACCACGGCTTAATCGAGCTGATCTGGAAGGAAATCATGAAAAACCACGCCCATGACAGCATCGGCTGCTGCTGTTCGGATAAAGTGCACAAGGAAATTGCCGGGCGCTTATTTATTGCCGAGGAAAAGTGTGATCAGCTGATCGAATTTTACAAACGAAAAATCGTTGATGCGATCGATACGAAGGACGAGAACGACCGCTTAACGCTGTTTAACTTCCTGCCGTATGAGCGCGAAGAAGTGGTCACGACCGAAGTCATCAGTAAGTTTAAGGCGTTTACTTTAGAAACAGAGGCGGGCGAGCCGGTTGAATATGAGCTTGTTTCCGCGGAAGAAATCGACCCCGGCTTAATCGACAGGCAGATCGTCCATTACGGCAATTACGATCCGTTTATTAAGTACACGATCCAGCTGAAGGAACAGCTGCCTGCGATGGGCTATCGCACCCTTTTTGTAAAAGAAGCCGAGGAAACAGGGAATCAGTCAAGTGAAGAAAAGCAGCAGGTGGAAACCGATTATTATACGGTTCGAGTAAACCAAAACGGCACGCTCCGAATTTGGGATAAGCAGCGGGAGCGTTTGTTTAATGACGTGCTGCTCTTGGAAAACGGCGGGGACGACGGCGATGAATACGACTATTCACCGCTTGCTGGAGAAACGAAGATTTTTTCTAGTAACTTAGAAGCAAAAACGTCGATTAAGGAAAACCAGTTCGGCGGGGCCATTGATATTCAGCTGTCTCTCGCTGTGCCAAAAGATATCGATGCCCGGAAAAATGGAGAGCGTAACAGCCAGTTGGACGTGCGATTCAGCATTGAAATTCCGAATGATAAGCCGGTGATGCACATATCGTGTGAACTGGACAACAAAGCAGAAGACCACCGGCTGCGCGCGTATATTCCGACCGGTTTACAGTCTGCCGTTTCTGTTGCCGATAACCAGTTTGGCCACATTCAGCGCGAGGTCAGGGATCCGGCGATGGACGTGTGGCAGGAGGAGAACTGGAGTGAGCGTCCGGATGCGATCTACCCAATGCTCAGCTACGTGAGCTATTCCGGCATGGCTGTCTTAACGAACAGTACGAGAGAATACGAGATTGTCGGTGATGACACGATCGCCATTACGCTGTTCCGCAGCGTCGGTTATTTAGGCAAATCCGACATGGTGCGCCGCCCCGGCCGCCCGTCCGGGATTAAGCTCCCGACCCCGGATTCACAGATGAAAGGGAAGCTTGCGCTCGATTTCGCTCTCGTTTCCCACGATGACGATATGAATCTTGCGCGGATTGCCAAGGATTACTTGACGCCTGTCCATACGTACAACAAAATCCCGCACAACGCGATGAAGCTGAACCATCCGGATGTATCAACTCCACTCACGTATCAGCTGCTTGAGCAGGCGGATAAAGACGCAGTCTTAAGTACATTAAAGAAATCAGAGAAGGATGATTCTCTCATTCTACGATTCTTTAACGGGCGGGACCGGGAAACAGAAGCCCGTTTTGAAGTAGACGGGAAAGCAGTGTACCGGACAAATATGAATGAAGTAAGGCAGGAGGCGCTTGATTTTACGGCTGGTGCAGTCAGCATACCACTGAAAGTGAACCAGTCGCAGACGGTTTCAATTGTGAGATAAAAGGAGGAGTCTAGCAGAAGCTAGGCTCTTTTTGTTCTCTTGATCGATTCCGTGCGGAACAATAGGCTCATCAAAATGGCGGGAGCATCATACAATGCTGAATCAGCATGTTTACGAGTGACCTGATGGTGATGATACGGGTTCGTTAGGAAGGAGCAGGCATTATGGGAGACTTGATCCCATTTCCACGAAAGGATACGGAAGAGGAAATTTTGCTCACGCAGGTAGAATTTGAAGAATTGGAACGGCTGAAGGCACAAATGAGAACAGAAAAACGGCTCCTCCCTTTTTGGCGGATCAGCCGTCGTATAAAAAAGATTATTAAAATCGGGAAAGAGCGGGCGGTGCGGAAGAAATAACGCTGGGTGAACTTCCAATTTTACAGAAGAATCGTAGGGAAGAAAACAAACTCCTGCTGGAAAAGCGGAGGGAACAAAGGCTGTCCGACTGACGACCATCCTTATCTCCTACCGGATGGTTTGGAAGATCAGGTGGTAAAGGTCACGGCTGCGATGCCGAATACGAGGAAAATTTCTTTTTATTTCGGGGCGAGCGAGAGCGGTGCATCCAAAGAAGATCCAAGCACTTAAAGTGTTTGGTTTTTTTCTTTTTTGATAAGATAATAGAAACTAAATGATTTGTTGGATCAGATGAAAGATTTTCAAACTACGATACAAAGGAGTTTTATCATGACAAAGTATACAGGTTATATCGGAACCTACACGAAACAGCAAAGTAAAGGCGTCTATCAGTTCACGCTTGATACCGAAAAGAAAGCCCTCAGTGACGTGAAGGTAGCTGCTGAATTAGGGAATCCTACATATGTGACGGTGAGTGACGATGGAAAGAATCTTTATGCGGTAACGAAAGATGGAGACAATGGCGGTCTAACTGCTTTTTCGATCCATGGTGAGACCGGCGGGTTGACGGAATTAAACCGGCAGACGAGAGCAGGATCTCCTCCGTGCCACGTGAGTGTCGATCATCAGAAAAGTACGGTAGTGACAGCCAATTATCATTCCACGGAAGTTGTATCCTATTTAACCAATGAAGATGGATCGCTTCATCCTGCCGTTTCTGTGATTGAAAACGAAGGCTCCGGCCCGCATGAGAGACAGGAAAAACCGCACATGCATTTTGCCGGCTTTACGCCTGATGAAAAGTACGTCGTTGCCGTTGACCTGGGAACAGATCGTGTTACTTCTTACGCTGTTGACAATGGAAAATTAACGGAAGTCCAAGTCTTTACGGCGAAGCCGGGGTCAGGTCCCAGACATCTGACGTTTCATCCGAATAAAAAGTTCGCGTATGTGATGACGGAGCTGAGCTCAGAGGTTCTAGTGCTGCGTTACGACGAGAATGACGGAAGCTTTACTCAGCAGCAATCCATTCCAACTCTTCCAGAAGACTTTAAGGAAACCAATGATGGAAGTGCTATTCATATTTCGTCTGACGGCCGGTTTGTGTACGCCGGAAATCGCGGCCATAACAGCCTTGCCGTGTACAAGGTCGATCAAGACTCTGGTCAATTAACGTTTATCGAATGGACGTCCACAGAAGGAAACTGGCCGCGTGATTTTGTCTTGGATCCTTCTGAAGATTTCCTCATCGCGACGAACCAGAAGTCCAATACGATGACGTTGTTTGAGAGAGATCAAGCGACAGGGAAGCTGTCTTTAATTCAATCGGACGTTTCTGTTCCGGAACCGGTTTGTGTGAAGTTTTTGGGATAATGGTCAGGTACTCTGGACCATTATCGTTTCAATCATTGAAAATAGAGGCACCTTTACGGAGCGTATCCGTGGAGGTGCCGATTTGTTTCTATGCACCCTTTCAATTTGCTCCTAAAACGATCTTCCCTCTGCCTCGTCAAAAAAGATGCTTCTTCAACTGTGGTTTACTCCTCCCTTTCCTGACTACTCTCTAAAGCTTGCTTCAAATTTTTACACATGAACCTGTCCTCCTTGTAGAGAGGGTGAATAAGCCCTTTTCCAATGGTGATTATCCGGACTTTCATTATGAATCATTAATGGGTACTATTCCCTTTGACTCTTTTGTAAAATAGGTCTAGAATTGAATAGTTCCATTACGAACTGTTCGTAATAGAAATTAAATGATAAAAAGCGAGGCTTGAACATGCAGAATAAAGATCATCTTCCCCGGGGCATTCAGCTGCTGAGGGGATTCGCAAGATTGAATAATAACCTGACGCGGTTTGCGCAGAAAACAGCAAGTATGAACGATTTGTCAGTCCCTCAGTACATCATTTTAATAACGATTGCTCCACAAAAAGAAATGACTCAAAAAGTAGTCGGTGAAAAAACTTTTTTACCGAAAAGTACGTTGAGCCAGGCTGTGGACGGCCTTGTTCAAGCAGGGCTTCTCTACCGGAAGCAAGTGGAAGAAAATCGCAGGGAAATGCTTCTTTCTTTAAGTAATCATGGAGAAGAACTGCTTTCGAATATCCACAGGCAGGAAGGAAGCATTCATCAAGTCGCGGAATCTGCGGTCCAATCACTTTCAGAGCAGCAGTTTGAAGACTTCATGGCAACGCTTCAGCAGATGGCTGTCTTTTTCGAAGACCAACCCACGGAATAAGGAGGTAAGGTCCTGGATGATTAAATTATTAAAACATTTAACGCTTTACAAATGGATGATTGTGTCCGTATTTGTCCTCATTTTCCTCCAATCGATAGCCAACCTCTATCTTCCGACGCTGATGTCAGACATCGTGGATAAGGGAGTTGTCGTAGGAAACATTCCTTATATATGGAAAATTGGAGGGGTTATGCTTGCGGTATCTTTACTTGGAGCTATTGCTTCAGTTATTGCCAGCTACTACTCCTCCAAAGCAGCGGTCGGCTTAGGACGTGATGTTCGAAAGAAGCTTTTTTACCATATTGAAAATTTCTCTTTGCAGGAATTTGATGAAGTAGGCACCTCCTCTTTGATCACACGCTCCACCAATGACATTACGCAAGTTCAGCAAGTGACAATTATGATGCTGAGGATGATTATCGGGGCACCAATGATGTTGGTCGGTGGAATCATTATGGCGGTCTTAAAAGATGCCAAGCTCGCTTTAGTGATTGTTCTAATTATGCCGGTACTCATAGGCTCCATTCTGCTGATTCTTTATAAAGGAATTCCCTTATTTCGAACGGTGCAGAAAAAATTGGACCGCTTAAACCTGATCTTCAGGGAAAACCTTACAGGCATACGAGTGATTCGTGCGTTCAGCCGGGAGAAAGAGGAGAAAGAACGGCTCCGACATACCAATAAAGAGTTAACAGACGTTTCCATAAAAGTAAATAAAATTATGGCTCTTATGATGCCGGTCATGATGTTAGTGATGAATGTAACTGTAGTCTTAGTGATTTGGTTTGGCGGTCTGCGGATTGATCACGGCGGGATGCAGATTGGTGACCTGATGGCTTTTATTCAATACGTGATGCAGATCATGTTCGCGTTAGTGATGGCTTCGATGATGTTTGTCATGGTGCCGCGTGCAGACGTCTCAGCGAAAAGAATAAACAAGGTGTTGGAAATGGAGCCTGCTTTTAAGGATCACGGTTCTAAATCAGCGGATCTTACAAAAGGGACCCTCGAGTTTGACCGTGTGACCTTTCATTACCCTGGAGCTGAAGAACCGGCATTATCCGATATCAGCTTCACAGCAAAACCCGGAGAAGTGACTGCCATTATCGGGGGGACGGGGTCCGGAAAGTCCACCCTCGTGCAATTAATTCCCCGGTTTTATGAAATTTCGAATGGATCCATCCGCGTGAATGGAGTAGATATCCAGGAGGCTGCTCAAAAGGAGATCCGGTCGAAAATCGGCCTTGTCCCGCAAAAAGCCACACTGTTTACAGGAACCATTGCCGATAATATCCGATTTGGTAAAGAACATGCTTCCCAGGAAGAAATCGTCCATGCGGCTCGTATCGCGCAGGCAGAAGAATTTATTAATAAATTGCCTCAGGGCTATGAGTCCGAAATAGAACAAGGCGGATCGAATCTATCCGGGGGACAGAAACAGCGGTTATCGATTGCAAGAGCGCTCGTAAGGAAACCTGACCTTTACATTTTTGATGACAGCTTCTCTGCTCTGGATTATAAAACCGACGCCAGCCTCCGTTACGCGCTGAAGGAAGAGACAAAAGAATCGACCGTTGTCATCGTAGCCCAGCGCGTCAGCACCGTGATGGATGCGGATCAAATTATCGTTTTAGAAGAAGGCCGGGTGTCAGGAACGGGCACCCATGAGGACCTGCTTGAATCAAGCCCGGTTTACCAGGAAATTGTCAAATCCCAGCTCACAGAGGAGGAATCCGCATGACCAAAGAAAGAAAACCTCAACGAGGAGGACCGATGGGATTTGGTCCGGGTGGCGGCAATATGATGATGATGGGGCAGAAGCCAAAAAACTTCAAGGCGACATTAAAAAGGCTGCTCGGTTACTTGAAGTCTCGCCGCAAACAATTCATTGCGGTTTTCATTGCGGCCATATTGAGTACGGTCTTTTCGATTATTGGTCCAAAAATCATGGGTACGGCCATTACCGAATTATTTGAAGGCGCTTATGAAAAACTGGAGGGCGTACAGGGCGGAGGAATCGACTTTCAGCGGATTGCCCAAATCCTGTTCCTATTAGCAGGACTTTATGTAGTCAGCAGCATTTTCAATTTTATTCAACAATATATCATGTCCAGTGTTGCCCAAAAGACAGCTTACGATCTTAGAGAAGATGTGAATCAAAAGCTGGAAAAGCTGCCTCTCCGCTATTTTGACAGCCGCCCGAACGGCGAAATCCTGAGCCGGATGACCAATGATATCGATACGATCAGCAGTACGCTCCAGCAAAGCATGACCCAATTCATTACTTCGATTGTCACGATCATTGGAATTGTCATCATGATGTTATCGATCAGCCCATTGCTGACGATAATTTCGATCGTGAGCTTACCGCTGTCTATTTTTGTGATTCGTCCGATTTTGAAAAAGTCGCAAACGTATTTTGCCGATCAGCAGCGTACGCTGGGTCAATTAAATGGACACATCGAAGAAATGTTCACGGGTCATCAAGTCGTTAAAGCCTTCGGTTATGAAAAGACCGCCGGCGAAGACTTCGATGAAGTGAATGAAGACTTATATCAAGCAGGCAGCAAGGCTCAATTTATTTCAGGCATCATCATGCCGATGATGTCCTTTATAGGGAATATCAGTTATGTCCTCATCAGTGTCATCGGCGGCATTCTTGTAACCCAGCGCGCCATCTCCATTGGAGATATTCAAGCATTCATTACTTATACCCGCCAGTTCACTCAGCCCATTACCCAAACGGCCAACATCGCCAATATTATTCAATCTACGGTGGCCGCAGCTGAAAGAGTATTTGAACTGCTGGATGAAAAAGAAGAAGAAAAAGAAAAACCTTCGCTGCATTTAGGAAAAAAAGCCGGAGCGGTCACTTTCGAGCACGTAGACTTTGGTTACGACAACGATTTACTCATCCAGGATATGAACATCTCTGTGAAACAGGGCCAGACCGTGGCAATTGTAGGACCTACAGGAGCAGGGAAAACGACGCTTATCAATCTATTAATGCGGTTCTATGAGCTGAATGGCGGCAGCATAAAAATTGATGGGATCGACACGAGAGACCTATCAAGGAGCGAACTGCGGCAAAACTTTGGAATGGTCCTGCAGGATACGTGGCTCTTTAATGGAACGATTAAAGAAAACATAGCGTACGGAAAAAATGAGGCTTCAGAGGAGGCCATCATCAGGGCAGCAGAGATGGCTCATGCTGACCACTTCATCCGCACTTTGCCGGAAGGATATGAGACGATCTTAAATGAAGAAGCATCCAACATATCTCAAGGACAAAAACAGCTGATCACCATTGCCCGGGCCATTTTAGCCGACCCTCCAGTTATGATCCTGGATGAGGCGACCTCAAGCGTAGATACCCGGACAGAAGTACTGATCCAGCAGGCCATGAACCACTTAATGGCCGGACGTACCAGCTTCGTCATCGCCCACCGTTTATCGACCATTCGTGATGCGGATTTAATTCTCGTCATGGATGAGGGTTCTGTGATCGAGCAGGGAACTCATGAAGAGCTGTTAGCCCAAGAAGGTTTTTATTTTGAACTGTACAACAGCCAGTTTTCTAAGAAAGCGGCTGGATGATTGACTCCCATGAAAAAGGAAGTCAATCAAACGTGAAACGCATGATCGTGAACTTTAGCCTTTAGACAGTGGTACCAGAAATCTATCATTTCCAATCAATGACCAGAACTGCCACAGCTCATGAACAGAGCTGTGGCAGTTAAATTTGTTAATAGAAGGATAAAGCAACTAACCATGATTTATATCCTTTTACAAATAAAGACAATAACAGAGGATTATTTTCCTGTTATTTTTATTTTTCTGAATATTGTGTTCCTTTTTAATGGAGGCGGTGCTATAGTAAACATAAGAACTTAATAAAGTCATTGGAAAAAGTAAGTTTTTCGATCATAGAATATGGGTTGAAGTTAGGAGGACACGATGCTGAAGACAGGCGGTTTGAAGTTAATGCAGGAGATCAACCAGTACATCGTGCTGCGGACCATTCGAGAGGAGGGACCGATTTCAAGAAGCGAAATCGCAAAGAAGACGAAGCTGAGTCCGACGACAGTAACTTCAGCGGTGAGTGAACTGCTGCAGGAAGGGATCGTCGTGACAGGAGGAACGGGAGAGTCCAGCGGAGGCAGGAAACCGACCTACTTACAGTTTGCGCCGGACAGTAAGTTTCTGATTGGCGTATCGATTACCAACTCCCATATTGAAATCGGCACGTTAAATTTAGAAGCAGAAGTGCAGGACAAGCTGACGTACGAAGACGACTTTCAAGTAAATAATCAAGTGATCGAAGAGACGCTTCGGTTAATTCGCCGTTATTTAAGCGGGATCGATGATTTATCGAACTGCATCGGCATTTCACTCATCGTACCCGGGATTGTCGATTCCAAGCGCGGGATCATCCGCAACAATGCGAAGCTTAATTTAAAGGACATTGCGCTTAAGGAAATGATTGAAAAAGAGTTTGGCTTGGAGACATGGATTGATAATGATGCCAATGCGATTGCGCTCGCGGAAACTAATTTTGGCAGCTATGAAGATAAAAAGAACCTCGTTTATATTCAGATGGGGGACGGAATTGGTTCAGGCATCGTTATTGAAGACGTCATCTTTCGAGGGGCGCAGGGAGGAGCGGGCGAGTTCGGCCATATCTCTATTGATAAGGAAGGGATTCAATGTGAGTGCGGCAACCGCGGCTGTCTCGAAAACTATGTCAACTGGCCGGCATTGCTCGAACGCATAAAAGAAAGGCTGGAACAGGGTGAATCGACATCGATGCTTGCTAAAGGGAAGGCAGTGGACGAGCTAACTCAAGAAGATTTTTTGAAAGCGCTTCAACAAGAAGATGAGCTGGCCCAGGCTGTCATTGAAGATCCCATTCAATATATGGGAAATGGGATCGTTACGCTCGTGAATCTGTTTAATCCCGAAGTCGTACTCGTCGGATGGGGTTCGATTACGAGTGATTCGTATTTCATTAAACGATTGAGAGAAAGAGTCAACGACCTGTCGTTTGCGATTTTCACAGAAAACCTTGAGATCCAGGCAACGACTTTAGGAGGTGATTTTCAGCTGAAAGGCGCAGCGTCTGTGGCGCTGAAGGAATACTTTGAAGTCCCTGTCTAATTACTGGTCTTATTCCTATTTTCTAAACTTATAGAGGGGTGGAGTAAAGTGAAAAAACTTCTATGGATCATGGTTGGGTTACTCGTTTTCATGCTGGCTGCCTGTTCGGGCGATTCAAATTCTGGCTCATCTGGTGAAGGAGAAAGCGATGGCCCGGTCGAAATTACGTACTTGAAGCCGGGGGCGGATACTCCGGATACGAGAGAGCGTGTCCAGGGAATTATTGACCGTTTTGAGAAAGAGAATCCAACTATTAAGGTGAAGCTTGAAGCTGTTGGCTGGGATAACGCGTACCAGAAGCTTGTGACCGGCTTTAACGGCGGCTCATCTCCGGATGTGTTTTCCGGCGGGACGCGCTGGTTGACGGCATTTGCTGATATGGATGGTATTCTTCCCATCACGGATATGGCGTCAGACAAACTGAAGGAGTACCCGGAAGCGTTACAAAAGTCTTCTCAATATAAGGGTGAGATTTATGCATTGCCGCAGGCCTTTTCAGCGCGTGCCTTAATCTATCGCTCCGATTTAATTAAAGAGCCGCCAAAGACATGGGACGAGCTGGTTGCGACTGCGAAAAAGGTACAGGAAGAGAATTCAGGCATGTACGGATTCGCGATTTCCGGTGCGGCGCACGTCTCGACGACAACGCAGTACTTTAATTATCTGCTGCAAAATGGCGGACAGGTATTTGATGAAGACGGGAATGTTGCGATCAATTCCCCTGAAGCTGTCGAAGCACTTGAGTATTACCGCGATTTTTATACAAAAGAAAAAGTGGTGCCTAATCCAGTGGAATACAACCGCGAATTGCTGCCTGTCCTATTTAAAGAAGGCAAGATCGCGATGTACGTGATCGGCCCTTGGGGCAAATCCCTGATGGGTGTGGATCCCGACAACAAAGAAACTCCTTATAAAACGGCTCCGCTTCCGAAGGGCAAAAAGATGGCGAACGTACTCGTTTCCGATTCGAACTACATTTCTGCGAAAACAGAGCACCCAAAAGAGGCGTATAAGTTCCTTGAATTCATGGCTTCGCTTGAAGAGCAGACAAAATTTGATAAAGCGAATGGATCACTTCCTATGCTGAAAGAAGAAGCGAAAGATCCTTTCTTTAAAGAAGATCCTTACTTTTCCACGTTTGTCGATATGATTGAGTACGGCGAACCACAGCCGGCTCCGGCCGTATGGGAACCGTTCCAGGAGATCATTACCCAGTCGGTACAACGTGCGCTTGACGGGGAAGATCCGCAAGCGGTATTAGATGAGGCTGCCAAGCAAATCAAGGATCAGCAGCTCGAGCCTAAATAAATAGTGAAGGGAGAGGAGGTGCACTTTGCCTCCTCTTGTCACTATGAGAAAGGACTGGTTCACATCGATAACACCTTGGTCATGAAAAAGAAGAAGAGGAGCATGCGCAGGTTTTTCTCTCCTGAAAAATCGGCCTTTATCTATTTGCTGCCGATGGTTGTGTTCATGCTCATCATGGTCGCGTATCCGATTGGAAGAATTCTTTACCTGTCGCTGACCTCAAATATACTAACGCGGCCGGATCTTGGCATCCAGTTCATCGGACTCGAAAACTACTGGAAGCTGTTTTCCTCGCAGGCCTTTTGGGAGACGGTCGGACGCACGGGGTTATGGACCGCATTGTCCGTTGGCGGCAAAACGCTGATTGCCTTTGGCATTGCGCTGCTCCTTGCGAAGGATATTGCTTTTAAACGGTTCTACCTTATCTTGCTGATGCTGCCATGGGTGACGCCGATGGTTGTTGCGGCGGTAACGTGGCGCTGGATTTATGACGGACAGTTCGGCATGCTGAATTATATATTAACGCAGGTTCATATTTTACAGGAGCCATATGTGTTTCTCGGTGAAAAGTGGTCGGCGTTTGTGGCGACGGCCATTACCGACATGTGGCTCGGGATTCCGTTTCTGGCCATGATGTTCTTAGCAGGACTGCAGTCGATTCCCGTTGAACTGCACGAATCGGCAAACATGGACGGGGCCAACCGTTTCCAAAAGCTTTTTCACGTTACCCTGCCTGTCATGAAGCCGATTATTCTCGTCGCAACGACAATGTCCGGCATTTGGACATTCAACTCGTTTGGAGTCATTTGGCCGATGACGAGCGGCGGTCCTGTAGATGCAACGCAGACGTTGATCGTTCAAGCATATAAACAGTCCTTCGGTTCATTTAATCTCGGGATGGGAGCTGCGATTGCCGTTGTAATTTTCATTATTTTAACGATTACGACCATTTTGTATAAGCGGTTATTAATGAGACAGGAAGAACTTTAAGTAAAGAGGTGAACGGAATTGACTGGCAAACTGCGAAATCTGCCTACGCACATCGCGCTTTGGGTCATCTTTATCATTATGCTGTTCCCGATCTGGATTATGGTGGCGACGTCGCTGCAGACGTATGATGGGATTTTCAATTGGCCGCCGGATTGGTTTCCATCGATTCCTCAGTGGCAAAACTATGCAGACGTTTGGGGCGGGGATTATCAGTTTAAGGCGCCTTTCTTTAACAGCTTAATCATTGCTTCATCTACAGCGATTATTACGATTCTACTCGCTTTTCCGGCTGCGTATGGAATCTCCCGGTTTTCCTTTTTTGGACGAAACAGCATGCTGTTTATCGTATTAGTCACGCAGATGTTTTCACCGATCGTACTGATTGTTGGATTGTACCAGCTGGCACAAAGCTACAATCTATTAAACTCGCTCGTCGGCGTCATCATTACGAACTGTGCCTTAACGCTTCCCATGGCGGTGTGGCTCCTGCACGGGTATTTAAAAAGTGTGCCCGAAACATTGGAGCAGGCGGCGGCCATGGATGGCTGCTCGCGAATAAAAGGCATCATAAAAATTGTCGTTCCACTGTCCGCTTCCGGCATTGCCATGGCAGGGATTTATGCGTTCATCATGGCCTGGAACGATCTATTGATTCCGTTAATCTTTATTTCGGACTCGAATTTACGCCCGATCAGCCTGGCACTGACGGATTTCGCCGGGCAAAACATCGTGTACTGGCATCAGATGATGGCCGCCAGTGTCATTTCCACTTTTCCTATTGCTGTCATGTTCAGTTTTGTTCAGAAGTACTTTATTAAAGGCTTTATGTCAGGAGCGATTAAGGAATAGAGAGGAGTTCATACGAATGAAAGTTTTATTAATTGGCGCTGGAACGATGGGGGCCGTCCATGCGGCATCCTATTCAACTATTAAAGACGCAGAGCTTGTCGGGATTGCCGATTTCAGTACGGAAAAAGCAAAGGCGCTGGCAGAGGAAACCGGAGCCCAAGCATTCAGCTCATTTGAAGAAGCAATGGAACTAGCAGGGGAAGTGGATGTGATTGATATCTGTCTGCCGACGTACCTGCATAAGGAATTTGTGATTAAAGCAGCCGAGCACGCGGACTCCATCATTTGTGAAAAGCCGCTCGCAAGAAGCTTGGAAGAAGCACGGGAGATCATCGATGCTTGTAAAACAAAAGGGAAACGACTGTTTGTCGGCCATGTTGTCCGGTTTTTTCAAGAATATACGCGGATTAAGGAACTTGTTGCTGCAGGAAAAGTCGGCAAGCCAGGTGTCGTCCGTACCTCCCGCGGCGGCGTGTTCCCGGTAGGCTCGGAAAATTGGTATGCCGATTTTGAAAAAAGCGGCGGACTGGTTCTTGATTTGCTTCTCCATGATTTTGATTACCTGAGGGGCTGTTTCGGCGAAGTGAAACGGGTTTTTGCGAAAAAGATTCCGTTAGCTGAGCAGCGGGAGTATGCGCTCGTTACGTTACGATTCCAAAACGGCGTCATTGCCCATCTCGAAGGAACGTGGGCGCACCAGGGCTTTTCATCTGCGATTGAAGTAGCAGGAGACGAAGGCATCATCGATTACAACAGCGCGAAGAGCAGCCCTCTCCATCTTGTTAAAAAAGACGCGGAAACCAGCGGCGCCGGCGTGGAAGTACCGGAAAGTCCGCTCAAGGCCTCCCCTTACCAAAATGAACTCGCGCATTTTATCCATTGCATTAAGACTGGGGAGGAACCGCTCGTCACAGCTGAAGATGCCTATCGTGCCATCGAAATCGCCACAGCTGCCCAGACGTCCTGTGATACAGGGGAGCCTGTGGAATTAAACAAACAACGGATAGCGAAAGGGTGAGGAAGAATGAAGATCGGAATCATTAGTTTTGCCCACGGACATGCCTACAGCTATGCTGAAGCGCTAAACAATCGTCCGAATGTAGAGCTTGCGGGCGTGTTTGATGAAGATGCTTCAAGAGGAAAGAATGCTGCGGAACAGTTTGGCGCGATCTATTACGACCGTTTGGATGCGCTGCTTGAAACGGACGTAACAGCGGTTATCGTAACATCTGAAAACGCGAAGCACCTTGAGCACGTAAGCGAAGCAGCGAAGGCGAAAAAACATATTTTATGTGAAAAACCAATGGCCACTAGCGTGGAAGATGCTGAGAAGATGATTGAAGTATGCAGGGAAAATGAAGTGATTTTACAAATTGCCTTCCCGGTACGGTTCAGCACACCAGTGCTGCGGGCAAAAGAGTTGATTGCCGCTGGCGAACTCGGAGATCTTTTAGCGGTAAAAGCAACGAACCGAGGAACGAATCCTGGCGGCTGGTTTATTCAGCCTGAACTCTCTGGAGGCGGTGCGGTGCTTGATCACACCGTTCACGTTGTCGATCTTCTTCGCTGGTTTATGGGTGAGGAAGTGAATGAAGTTTATGCTGAAATCGGTACCCATTTTACGACAGAAGCCATTGATGACAGCGGGATTCTATCCATGTCATTTACGAACGGAGTCTCAGCAACGCTTGACTGCAGCTGGTCTCGTAATGATGCGTATCCGACGTGGGGCGATGTCACGCTTGAAATCGTTGGCACCAAAGGCACCTTATCTGTCCATGCGTTTGACCAGAAGATTGACGTCTACAGCAATCGAGACGGTGTGAACTGGGAATTCTGGGGTGATGATATGGACGAGAGCCTGGTCGCTGATTTCTTGGAAGCCGTTCAAGACGAGCGGGAGCCGTTTATCACGGGCCGCGACGGATTGAAGGCGCTTGAAGTGGCGCTGGCCGCATACCAATCCGCAGCGGATAAAGCGACGGTCCGTTACTAACGAGGAGGTGTGATCATCACCACAGAGAGGTGGAACCGCTGCTTTAAAGCCGCCATTGAAGCACGAGAAAAAAGCAAATGAGGGGCGTGTAAAATGAAAAAAGGAATCAATGCCTGGTGCTTTCCGCCTGAGCTTGATGCAGAAGGAATTTTTTCACTGGCTGAAAAGCTTAAGTACGACGGAGTCGAATTGAACCTGGAGGATAAAGCTCCCGGGATTTTCACGATGGAAACGAGCGAAGAAGAGATTCTCAACGTCAAAAGTATTGCGGATAGGCATGGAATGAGCATTTACAGCATTTCTACTGATCTCTTATGGAAATATCCACTTACAGCAAATGATGAACACACGCGCTTACAAGGAAAAGCTATCGTAAACACAATGCTTGAGTTCGCCAGGCTGTGTGGCGCACAATCGGTCCTCGTTGTCCCGGGTCTTGTTACAGAAGACGTCAGTTATGCTGCTGCTTATGAGCGGGCTGTCGCAGCCGTTAGGGAAGCAGCCGCTAAAGCGGAACAGCTTGGTATTAAAATCGGTGTCGAAAACGTCTGGAATAAATTTTTGTACAGTCCGCTGGAGTTCCGGCGTTTTCTTGAGGATGTCGATTCTTCGCACGTAGGGATGTACTTGGATATCGGCAACGTCGTCCGCGACGGCTACCCGGAGCATTGGATCGAATCTCTCGGCGATCAGCTGGTTCAAGTGCATTTGAAAGATTTTAAAGAAGCAGTCGGGGATAGTGCAGGTTTTGTCCCTCTCCTAGCAGGGGATGTGGACTGGCAGAAAACAGCAGCCAGCCTTAAGAAGGCAGGCTACAGAGGATATGTTGCACCGGAAATTCCTCCTCACAAGCATCACTATGAGCTTTTGCTGAAGCAGACGGCTGAAGTGGTGGAGACGTTTTTTGGAGAGTAGTCAGCAAAGACCCGTTTGGTTTTCGAGAGAAGAAAACCAAACGGGTTTTTTGTTTTATCTAATTTGCTGCCGCATGTATTGCTTCGGAGTCATCCCCATATATTTCTTAAACACTTTAATAAAATAACTTTGATCGCTGAAATTAAGCAAGGTATAGATTTCCGCCAAAGAATAATTGGAAAATGTCATTAACTTTAATGCTTCCTCAATTTTGGTCTGCTGGGTGTACTCTGTAATCGACACCCCTACCTCTTTTTTAAATAAATTGGAGAGATATTTTGGATTCATCTCTACATATTCAGCAAGGACAGGAAGTGGAATGCTTTCATAAATATGAGTGAAAATATAATTCATGCAATTTCCTATGGGTTTTGAATACTGCTGTTTATTACTCTTCTGAACTCTGTCAGCAAATTCGCAAAGGGCATTCTCAATAAAGATTTCAACATCATTGACCGTACGAAGTTCCTCCATTTCCTGAATAAAGGTATCCCCTAACGTATAAGCGATTTCCGGATGAAGTCCCCCCTCGATCGCTGCTCGAGTGGCGAGGGTAATCGTTGCTATTTTTAAATTTTTTTGATTTCTAAGTTCACTCTTTCTGGACAACTTCCCGAAAACGATGCCCTTATTATGATGAAAGGCCTTATTGTACAGTAACAAATCCTCTTTATTTCCATCCTGAACAAATTGATAGAGTTTCTTTTCAGCTACAGGGTCCTGGTGAAAGGCTGCATTTTGCCTTAATTCGGAGATGTTCCTATCTGATACTACATCGTCCCGGGATTTAGCCACACTGAGCGAATTTTTGTTAATGATCTCTTGCATATCAAGTTTCTCTCTATAGATTAGATAAAACAGAAGAATGCTCGCTTGTAATAACTTCCAGCTGCTAATAACAGGCAAGGTAGTGAAATAATCTTTAATCTCGAGGGCTATTTCTTCTCCTTCATGGGAAGTAAGGATGTTTTCGATAAAATTAGTCGAAGGTTTCGGAGACACTGTAGGTCCTAAAATGATAGAGCCACAGCATGCTCCATGATTGACCATAGAGATAATGACAAAATGTTCCTGGAATGGACTCGTATAAAGCTGAGGAAACGTAGTGTTTGTTGTAGAAATGTTTAAGGTTTTTAATTGTTCTTTTCTCGTAGAAAACATGGGATTAAGTGGGAGATCAGAGGTATAATCCACGTTTACCTTTCCATAAATGTCTACGACGTAAATCGGAATATTGGTGGTTTCATTCACTAATTTACAGCCATACTCCAAGTCTTCCTCACGATCATGGGTTTGCATCGACTAACCTCCAAGTTTTTTGAAAAAGATGACAGGGTGCTATTTTTATAGAAATTATACCATAAAACAATTCTTCTAAATATTATAATTATTCCTGAAATCGCTTTCAAATAGTTACTAAAAAGGGGTGTACGATTAGTGAGAAATTTATCGATTGTTAGTTTTGCAGTCCTGTTATTGATTGTTCTAAGCGCTTGTAGTAATTCGTCCAGTGGTGCAGAAGACTTGACGATGCCGGATAACCCCGAAGATATCAAGGCAGATATTACGGTTTGGGCATGGGCATTGGAAGCTAATTATTTAGAGAAAGATGTACTCCCGGCATTTAACAAGAAGTATCCCAATATAAACGTTACCGTTGAACACATTGGGGTCGATCAAGTGTATCAAAAAGTAAGTGCTGGTCTTTCAAGTGGTGGAAGTGGGCTGCCGGATGTATTTCAAGTTGAAAATAACCGCATTCATTCTTTTACAAGTGAATTTCCGGATGGATTAGTGAACCTTAGTGAGATGGGTTATGACGACCATGTCGATGAATTTTCTGCTTCCAAAGTGGAAGGATTACAGGATAGTAAGGGAAATCTGATGGCTGCACCTAGAGATTTAGGGCCGGTAGGGGTAATCTATCGAACAGATATCTTTAAAGAGGCAGGGGTTGATCCTGAGAGTATTGAAACATGGGATGACTATATTGCAGCAGGAAAGAAAGTAACGGAACAAACCGGGAAAGCGTTTCTCGGGATGGATAATGAAGGGCTCTTTCGTATTATGCTTCAACAGCAGGGGGCTTACTTCTTTACGGAAGATGGGAAGTTAGACCTGACCTCTAAAGAGGCGGAAAAGGCGGCAGGAGTAATTGAGAAAATGAGAGATGCCGGATTAATTACGTACACAAATAATTGGGATGGCCAGGTAGCTGCGATGAAAAACGGGGAAGTTGCTACACACCCAGGTGCTGTTTGGTGGAGTGGAACGATGATTGAACAAATGCCTGAATTGGCAGGCAAGTGGGACATGTTCAGGCTTCCTGCTTTTGAAAAGGGAGGAGTACGAGCGGCTAATGATGGCGGATCTGCTTTAGCTATTCCAAGTTCTTCTGATAAAAAAGTGGCTGCTTACGCATTTGTTGAATTTGCCACCACTGATCTTGATTCCCAAATCAAAGCGCTCACGAACCGAGGTCTTTTTCCTTCTCTGTTAAAAGCTTACGAGGAGCCGGCTTTCACTGAGGATCAAAAGTATTTCAATAATGAACCATTCTTCCAAAAGTTTGCTGATACAGTTCCTGACATACAACCTGTCAATCATGCCCCTGCAGAGCTTGAGGTCAGGTCGATTATGCAAAGCGAGTTTGAATCATTCTTATTAGAAAATAAATCAGCTGAAAAAGTGTTAAAGGATGGGCAGGACCAAGCACAACAACAAACTGGATTGGAAGTCTCAGAATAAGCAGGTCGAAGGCACAGGACTGGATAGAGTCGCAGGTCCAGTCCTTTTCTTTAAAGGAGGTATTATTGTGCTTACAAATCAGAGCCTTAGAACTGGGACTAAGTCCAGTGCTGTGAAAAAGAAAGAGAGAAGACAGTTCATCACACCAAAAACGGCTCCTTATATATTTGTTGCCCCGGCCGTTCTCTTATTTTTGGGGTTTATGGTATATCCGATCCTGGCCTCATTGTTATTAAGCTTCCAGACAAAAGTCGGCGGGGTATACACCTTTTCAGGCTTGGATAATTATACGAGGCTGTTCAGTGATCCACTCTTTTACAAATCTTTAGGGAATACGTTTATTATCCTGTTAGTACAGGTTCCTATTATGCTTTTTTTGGCTGTTGTATTAGCCGTTTTCCTAAATTCAACCTTATTATCGATGAGGGGATTTTACCGGGTCGCGTTCTTTACACCGGCGGTTACCTCTTTAGTAGCTGCCTCCGTCATTTTTGTGCTTTTGCTTAATAAAGATTATGGGTTGATTAATTATCTGTTGAGCTTGTTGGGATTTGATAAAGTCGGCTGGTTAACGAATTCGACGTGGGCAAGGGTATCTTTAATCGCTGTAACCACCTGGAGATGGACGGGCTACAATATGGTCATCATCCTGGCTGGTTTACAGAGTATTCCGCATAGCCTCTATGAGGCGGCTAGTATTGATGGAGCAAGCTCCGTTCGAAAGTTTTTTTCCATTACCATTCCACAGCTTAAACCGGTGTTACTGTTTACATTTATCCTTTCAACAATTGGGTCTTTTCAGTTGTTTGATGAGCCTTATAACTTAACAGGCGGCGGACCGAATAATGCAACCTTGACTATTACGTATTACTTGTACAATCAAGGATTTGAATACTTCGACTTTGGTTATGCATCTGCCATTGCTTATGTGATTGTATTCTTTATTGCCGTACTATCATGGCTTCAATTCAGAGTGGTGAGGGATGATTCATGAGACATAAAAAAAAGTTGCAAAAAATATTGCTGCATACGTTCTTACTCATCGGGGTTGTTATTTCCCTGGCCCCCTTTTATTGGATGGTTGTAGGAGCTACTAATCCATCTGGTGATATCTTATCATTTCCGCCTAAATTAATTCCGGGTACTTATTTGATGGAGAACTTCAAAGGACTGAATGAATCCATCGATATTATAAAAGCTTTATTTAATTCGGCAATCATTGCGATCTTGTTTGTGGTCATAAGCCTGCTCATTTGTTCAGCTGCTGGGTTTGCTTTTGCGAAATACAAATTTAAAGGGAACAACCTCATCTTTGCTTCATTCCTTTTGGCGATGATGGTTCCTTACCAAGCAACGATTATTCCTTTGTTCCAGTTATTTGGGAGCTTGGACTGGATCAACACCTACCGGGCAGTCTTACTGCCGCAGCTTTGCTATCCTTTTGCCATATTTTTAATCAGGCAAAATATGAGAGGGCTGCCGGATTCTTTGCTGGAAGCAGCGAGAATCGACGGAGCTGGGGAATTATTTATTTTCTTTAAGATCGCCTTACCAACGATGAAACCTGCACTGGCAGCAGTCGGGATTTTTCTATTTACATTCCAATGGAACAATTTTATGTGGCCGTTGATTGTCATGACTACCCAGGATAATTATACGTTACCGGTCGCGTTATCTACACTGGCAGGTCTGAATTCTATCGATTATGGACAGTTGATGCTGGGGACATCCATTTCCGTTATCCCGGTAATGGCGGTGTTCTTAATCCTGCAGAAACACTTCGTCTCTGGTATTTTGGGCGGAGCTGTAAAAGAATAATAAAGGTTTAAATACTATGAAAATGGATGAGGAGTCGTTCAGAATGGTAAAAAAATTAAACGAAGAGAAACTAACCCTAGGCATCTGCTATTATCCGGAGCACTGGCCGGAGGACATGTGGGAAGATGATTATAGGAGAATGAAAGAGTTAGGGATTACGTACGTTCGGATGGGGGAATTTGCGTGGTCGATATTTGAACCGGAAGAAGGAAAATTCTCTTTTGACTTGTTTGACCGGGCAGTAGCGAAGGCGGGTGAGTTTGGTCTGAAAGTCATTATGGGCACACCAACAGCAACGCCTCCTACATGGTTAACCAAGAAATATCCTGATTCATTAAATGTGACCCAGGATGGAATCCCTTATCAGCACGGGGCACGGCGTCATTATAACTACAACTCGGAGAACTACCGCAGATTGTCATCGATTATTGTGAAGAAAATGGCTGAACATTATCACGATCACCCTGATGTGGTAGGATGGCAGATTGATAATGAACTGAATTGTGAAACAGATGTCTTTTATTCCGAGGCAGACCATGATGCGTTTAGGGAATGGGCGAAGAAAAAATACCACACGCTTGAGAATTTGAACGCAGCATGGGGAGCAGTATTTTGGAATCAAACCTATACGAGCTGGGATCAAGTCTATTTAACTCGTAAAACCGTTCCTAATTCGCCGAATCCGCACCACGCTTTAGATGAAAAGAGGTTTTTCTCTGACAGTGCCATTTCGTATGCAAAGCTGCAGGCAGACATTTTACGAGAATATGCACCAAAGCAGTGGGTGACGACTAATGGGATGTTCGGCCATTTAGATAATCATAAGCTGACCGATGATTTGCTGGATTTCTATGCCTATGATTCTTATCCAAACTTCGGCAGAATCATAGAGGATCATTCTGTAAAACCTTTGCGTGACCGAAAGTGGAGTTGGAATTTGAGTGTGGTGAGGAGCATTTCTCCTAATTTTGCAATCTTTGAACAGCAGTCAGGTCCAGGTGGATGGGTGACCAGAATCGAGCAGCCTTCGCCAAAACCAGGTCAACTTCGCTTATGGACGTATCAATCGATCGCTCACGGGGCAGATATGATTATGTATTTTCGATGGAGAACGGCTACAAAAGGTACCGAAATTTATTGGCACGGAATCAATGATTATCACAATCAGCCCAACCGACGTGTGAAAGAAGTGGAAGCAGTTAGTCAAGAGCTTCATAAGCTTGGGCAAATTGCCGGCTCTTCCTATCAGGCAGAAATTGCTTATGTTACAAATTATGATAATGAATGGGATGCAGAATTTGATAAATGGGTGGGACCGTATGAAGCGAAGAGTAAAGATGCCTGGTTTAAGGCTTTACAATATAACCACGTCCCCGTTGATGCGTTTCATTTAAATGCTGAAACTTCTTTAGAAGATTTGAAGTCGTATAAAGTCTTAGTCTATCCTCATGCGGCAATCATCACGAAAGAACAAGCAGAACTATTTAATTCGTACGTCAAACAAGGCGGGAAAATGATCTTCGGCTGCCGGTCGGGTTACAAGGATGAAACAGGTCAACCCTATATGAAAGCCTTTCCTGGATACCTTGCAGATTTAGTAGGGGTGAATGTTGAAGAGTTTACTAGAGAAGCACCATTTGAAGAAACACCAGGCGTGAAATTTAAAAACCTTCAAGAAGTGGAAGCAAATGATTTTAATGAAGTTTTGCAACTAAAAGAAGATGTAGAAGTGCTGGGAACATTTACAAATGCTCACTTTGAAGGGAAGCCTGCACTAGTCAAGCGGAATTATGGGCAGGGGAGCAGCTACTATTTTGGAGGCGTATTCAATCTGGATTTAGCTAGTTTATTAATTGATGAGTTTGAGCTGAATGATTATCAGGATCTATTTGATCTGCCTGAACAAGTGGAGTTATCCATTCGCCATAAAGAAGGAACGGACTATGTTTTCCTGCTTAATTATTCCGAGGTTCCCCAGGAGGTTACGTTTAAAAAAGAATTTACTGATTTAATCACGGGCCGTCCTGTTACGAATAAACATACCTTAAAACCCTTTGACGTGATTGTTTTAGCATAGGAAGAACCAAGTGTTTTCTTTTATGCATTGTTTTTAAAGGGGCCGGGATAAAAGTGTTTTAGCCATTATAAAATCCGAATGAAGGTGAATTTTTTTCGTAAAGGATTCACCATCATTCGGATTTTTTAGGTAGATGAACTTCAAATCTACGTCTCGTCATTACATATGAAATTCGTCTTAAATAATGGGAGCATAATCGCTCCGATAGAAGGTTTCTTTTTAAGGAATTCTACAAGACCCAAATCCGTTCTATGTTGGCAGAGGCCTTGCCGGTATTACCAAACTATTAAATCCTTGGTAAGCAAAGCTTGCTTGAGTCAAGATGTGCTGTTCCTGCTGGTGAGCAATTTACACTGATGAAAACGAAGCATGGGACTATGCCAGCATAGGACATACACGCAGACTTCTGCGGGAGGAAGGCAGCGGGGAGACCCCGCAGGGCGCAGCACGAGGAGGCTCGCCAGCCGCCCGTGAAAAGCGAAGTGTATGTCCGAAGCGGTCGCTCAGAACCATTGATGGCTTCGGAATTACCCGATTCATTATTGTACGTCTTTAGAGGGAAAGCTTTGAATCATGTCCCAGTCCCTAATTAAAGTATCCAACATGTTACAGGGATTTGTGCCTTTACGTGCAGGTAAACAGAGCCATCGTGTTGGAATACATAACTTCGCAAGTTTTATTCTCATTAGACAATTATTTATAATGGAAGAAAAAGGAGAGGGGCGATAAATATGAGTCACACCGTACAAAGTTTAGCAGACCAATTAAAGACTCACTTGAAAGACTACCAAGTCTCAATGAACGAAACGATTCTCGAACACCACAGCAAAGATGAATCCTATCACGAGTGGAGCGAGCCGGACATTGTCGTTTTTCCGGAAACTACGGAAGATGTCAGTCACATCGTTCAAACAGCGCATGCCACTGACACTCCGATTACTCCTTTTGGACTGGGAACCAGCTTGGAAGGGCATGCGATTCCGTACGAAAAAGGCATTACGATCGACTTTTCTTCCATGAATAAAGTGATCGAAGTGCGGGAAAATGACTTTCTCGTAAAAGTACAGCCTGGAGTTACACGGTCGCAGCTGGAAAAAGAATTGAAAAAGCACGGCCTCTTTTTCTCTGTTGATCCCGGCGCGGATGCGACACTCGGAGGTATGGCCGCAACAAACGCCAGTGGGACGACCTCGGTGAAGTACGGGGTAATGAGCGATCAAGTGCAGGGCTTGGAAGTCGTAATGGCCGATGGAGAAGTGATTCGCACAGGCAATCTGGCAAAGAAATCGGTGTCTGGATACGATTTAACGAGCTTGATGGTAGGTTCTGAAGGCACTTTAGGCTGTATAACGGAACTGACGCTCCGCGTCTACGGAATTCCGGAACACATCATGGCGGGACGAGCTTCTTTTCCAACCCTTGATCATGCTGTAAATGCAGTCGTTTCGATTTTGCAGGCAGGCGTGCCGATTGCGCGAGTGGAATTAGTGGACGAGGAATCCATCAGACAGGTCAACCGGTTCAGCGAAACGAATTACCAGGAGAACGTCACGTTATTTCTCGAGTTTCACGGAAATGAACCGGGTCTGAAGGCAGATGTTGCCTTTACGAAGGAAATTGTAGCGGACTATTTCTGTCAGGACATCCAGTTTGAAAAGGATAATGCCGCACGAGTGAAGCTGTGGGATGCGCGTCATAACCTGGCTTACGCCTTTATCCACGATAACCCGGGCCGGAAGCTTATGGTTACGGATGTCTGTGTGCCGATTACAGAACTAGCCGGTGCGATTAAGCATGCGCGGGAAAAGATCGAAGCGTTGAATCTAGTCTCAGGCATTCTCGGCCACGTCGGCGACGGCAACTACCATGCCTTGCTGATGATCAATCCAAACGATCCGGATGAAGTGAAAAGAGCGGAACAATTTAATGAAGAAATCGTTCATTATGCATTAGCCTGCGGAGGAACGTGTACAGGTGAACATGGCGTCGGACGTGGAAAAATGAAGTACCAGGAGCAGGAACACGGAAATGCACTGCCTGTGATGAAAGCGATCAAATCCGCCCTGGATTCGAAAGGGATCATGAATCCTCATAAGCTCGTTCATAGAGAGAGGTAGGAGAGAAGAGAAAATATCCTGCCATTTGCGCAGCATGGGTACAACGCTTACAATGATGAAGGAGAACAATACGTGAAATGATTCCGCTGTTCGTTAACGAAGCTAGAGGGTGTATGTCGTGAATGAGAGACAAACAAAAATAATCCGGACGTTACTGCTGAATTCCAACGAGGCTCATCGTGTCCAACAACTGGCAGATGACCTTCACTGTTCCGAGAAAACGGTCCGTAATGACTTGAAAATCATTCAAGAGTTCCTGGACTTGAATTCCCATGCGTCCATTAACCGTAGGCCTGGCGTTGGGCTGCAGCTTGTCATTGAAGAGGAAGAAAAGAAACAGTTATTTAACTTATTGAATCGTTCGGAAGCGGGTACAGAGCAGGACCGGATTCTCGAAATCGCCTATCAACTGCTGGTAGAAAACAAGCCCATGACTTTACAAGCAATGGCCGGGCAATATTATGCGACCCTATCGGAAATTAGAAATGACCTGGTGGCTATTAACAAGTGGGTGCAGTCGTTTGACTTAGCTGTCGTATCTAAACAGCGGCTGGGCAGTACGATCATGGGGAAGAAATCGATAAACGGAATGCGCTTGCTCATTTATCAGAACTTACCGCCAAAGAAGCACACTCGAATTCGTACGTCCTGCAATTGTTCCCGGACTATGAGATTGACCTTGTCAGACAGTCGCTCGTAAAGGTATTGAACAAATACAAATGGCAGTTATCGGAAGAAAAAATCGACAGCTTAGTGATTCATGCTTTAGTCATGCTGAAACGGACCCGGCAGAACTCGCCGATTATCGTTAAGAAGGAAGAGGTCATCCCCGCTCAGCAATCTGAAGAATACCGGATGACAGAAGCGGTATTTGACCACGCTCAACAGGTGCTGCGTGTAACCCTCCCTGAATCTGAAAAGGTTTACTTCACCTGGCATTTAATGAGCTGTAATCCATCAAAACTGCCTCAACAGGACAATGATCCCGCACATCAGTTGATGGATAAGGTGCTGGAGCAGCTGACGACCCAACTGCAGATCATGACGATGACGAATTTTAGAAATGATCTGATTTTAATGGAAGGGTTGAGCGTTCACCTTCCATCGACGCTCCATCGGTGCAGGCATGGATTGTCCATTCGCAACCCGATGCTCCATGAAATAAAAAAGATGTACCCTTATATGTTCAGTATGGTCGTAATGGCCTTGGAAGAAGTGAATCAGAACTACTCCATCCATATTCCTGAAGACGAGGCGGCCTATTTAGTCCTTCACTTTCAAGCCTCTATTGAACGGCTGCAAAAGAAAAGAGAGACGAAGAAAAAAGTGCTAATCGTCTGTGAACTTGGGGTAGGGATGTCTCATTTATTGCAAGCAAAGCTCGAGAAGTCCTATAAAGGAATGGATATTACAGGCTGCATTGGAGTACGAGATTTAGAGGAGACGCTTAACAAGGAGCGTGTGGATTTCATCCTGTCGACGAGAGAACTGGAGGTTAAAGATCCGCCCTCCCTTGTAATTTCTCCGTTACTAAAGTCTGAGGATCGCACGAAACTGGATCAATTTTTGCAGCAGTCGAGTGAAAAAGCTGTCTTTTCCGATCATTTAGTCCAATGGCTGAAAAGAGGGACCGCCCGTTTTGATGTGAAGCCATTGCACCGGTATGAGGTCATTGAAATGCTTGGCAATGAACTGGCCGAAAAAGGACTGGTGAATGCATCCTTTCCAAAGCACGCCGTTGTAAGGGAAAGAACGTCAGGAACAGCCATCGGCGGCGGAGTCGCGATTCCGCACGCACCTCCAGAGGATGTAAACGAATCGGCAGTCGCCCTGGCGGTATTGAACGAACCGGTTGAATGGGGAAGTGAGCTTGTCTCTGTCGTATTCCTATTAGCTATTTCCAAACAAGATCAAGCCAAGATCCGCCCGCTGATGCATACCATTTCTCGATTAAGTACTCAGCCTGAGGCAGTACAGAAAATTATAGAGGCAAGAAGTGTGCAAGAGTTGGAGCAAGTATTAAGATAATCATTCATTTTTACCGGAGCTGCGGTAAAAATGAATGATTTTTTTGCAGCGGTTTCCTTTTATGATAGAGGTAGAAAATGTGCGAGGGAGGAAAAATCATGAAAATCTTAGCCGTAACGGCCTGTCCTGTAGGCATTGCGCATACGTACATGGCCGCTGAAAACCTGCAAAAAGCAGCGGACGAGATGGATGTCGAGATGAAAGTAGAAACCCAAGGCTCCATCGGTGTAGAAAATCCCTTGACCGACGAGGACATAGCAGAAGCGGATGGCATCATTATTGCCAGCGATAAAGACGTGTCAAAAGAGCGTTTTGGCGGGAAGCCGCTCATCGTGGTCGGTGTTCAGGAAGGGATCCGTCATCCTAAAGAATTGATTCAAAAAATTGTGGATGGGAATGTATCCGTTTACAAGGGCGCGATGCCATCCGCAGAAACAGTCAAGAAACAAAAGAAAGAGAAGGAAAATCCGATATACCGCCACTTAATGAACGGGGTCTCGTACATGATTCCCTTCATCGTCATCGGCGGGCTGTTGATTGCGATCGCTTTAGCTGTTGGAGGAGAACAGACTCCTGGTGGACTCAAAATCCCTGACACGTCCTTTTGGAAACAGATCGAAAACTTAGGAGCCGCTTCGTTCAGCTTTATGGTCCCTATTTTAGCAGGCTTCATTGCCGTGAGTATTGCCGACCGTCCGGGTCTTGCGCCGGGAATGATCGGAGGCTATATTGCGGCGAATGGCAGCTTTTATGGAAGTGAAGCAGGGGCTGGTTTTATCGGAGGCATTATTGCCGGCTTTTTAGCAGGATACGTCGTTTTAGGAATCAAAAAAATCAAAGTCCCTCAAGCGATTCAGCCGGTGATGCCGATCATCTTTATTCCAGTGATCGCTTCTCTCATTGTTGGTCTTTTGTTTATTTTCATTATCGGTGCGCCGGTCGCTGGAATTTTTGAAGGTTTGACTACGTGGCTGGAAGGGATGCAAGGAGCAAGCTCTATTCTGCTGGCCATTATTTTAGGCGCGATGATTGCTGTCGATATGGGAGGACCTTTCAACAAAGTAGCCTTTCTATTCGGCGCGGCGATGATCGCTGAAGGAAACTATGAAATTATGGGTCCGATCGCTGTTGCGATTTGTATCCCTCCGCTTGGAATGGGCTTAGCAACGTTTATCAATAAGAAGAAATACCAGCAGGCTGAACGGGAAACAGGAAAAGCCTCCTTCACGATGGGACTCTTTGGGATTACAGAAGGAGCCATTCCTTTTGCTGCCCAGGATCCGCTCCGGGTTATTCCTAGTATAGTCGTTGGATCGATGACAGGTTCGGTAATCGCAATGCTGAGCAGTGTCGGCGATCGTGTTGCACATGGAGGTCCGATTGTAGCTGTGCTTGGCGCTGTAGATAACGTACTGATGTTCTTCATCGCGGCTGCGGTTGGCATCGTAGTCACTGCTTTCATGGTCAACGCTTTGAAGAAGGATGTACAAGTGGCTGTTCCAGAAGGGGGATCGGTTCCTTTATCAACGGAAGATTCAATTAAGGAACAGGAAGAATCACTCCCTGCTCAAGAGCCGCATCACTCCAAGGAAGAACCAACGAAAGCTGAGCAGACGATTACAAAATTGACGGATATTACGACACCGGAATTGATTGATATCGATTTAGCCGGTGACACTCGCGATACTGTGATTGATGAATTGATTCAAAAATTAGATGAACATGACATCTTGTCTTCTCCAGACGAATATAAACAGGCGATTCTTAACCGGGAAAAAGAAAGCACAACTGGTTTAGGGATGGGAATTGCGATTCCGCACGGAAAATCAGAAGCGGTGACGAAGCCGGCTGTAGTCTTCGGCATTAAACGTGACGGCGTCGATTGGAGCAGTATGGACGGTTCTGATGCGAAACTCATATTTATGATTGCTGTTCCGAAAGAAAGAAAAGGAGACGACCATCTAAAGATTCTGCAAATGCTTTCAAGAAAATTGATGGACGAGACCTTTAGAGAAAAATTGCTGGAAGCAAAAACGAAAAGGGAAGCTTATGACTTGCTGAAAACAATAGAATAATCGATCTTCGCTGGAATGAAGCACCTGGAGTTTAGAAGAGCATAAAAAAGCAAGCGGTCCTATATAAGTGACCGCTTGCTTTTTGTTTTCATTACGTCCCGCAGTACGTCCGGTAAGGAAGATGGGAGGGTTCCGGCAGTTCAGCATATTCTTCCTGGTCTTTAGAATACGCATAAGGATCTGCTAATGCATTCATAAACCGCTCCATTACCTTGCAATCGCCTTGTTCAACAGCTGCTTCAAGGGCTTCTTCCACCCGGTGATTCCGCGGAATGACAGCAGGATTGGATTTGCGCATCAACTCGCATGCGGCATCTGTGGATTCATCTTGTCTGCTCAATCTTTGCTTCCATTTTTCATACCACTCTGTAAACACATGGTTGTCATACATCGGTGTGTCTTCAGGTTTCTCTAAAGATAAAGCCCGGAAAGTATTCGTATAATCCGCTTGATGCTCCTGCATCACACGAAGAAGTTCATCAATGAGCGCTTCATCCTGCTCTTCTTCGTTAAACAGCCCAAGCTTTGCCCGCATACCAGCAAGATAATGGGCTTTATACTGGGCCTCGAATTCAGAAAGAGCTTCCTCAGCTTGTTCTACGGCTTTGTCCTGGTCGTCATTGATTAAGGGCAGCAGGGTTTCTGCAAATCGGGTCAGGTTCCAGCCAGTAATGGCCGGCTGGTTTCGATAAGCGTATCTCCCTTGCACATCAATGGAGCTGAATACAGTTTTCGGATCATACTGATCCATAAAAGCACATGGACCATAGTCGATCGTTTCTCCGCTGATGGTCATATTATCCGTGTTCATCACTCCGTGAATAAAGCCGACCAATTGCCATTTGGCGACGAGTTCGGCATGGCGTTTCATGACTTCTTTAAACAGGGAAAGATAAGGATTTTCATCGTCTTTGATTTCAGGATAATGACGGTCGATCGCATAATCTGTCAGAACCTTCAGATCGCCTTCCTTTCCCCATCTAGCCGTATATTCAAACGTACCGAAGCGTAGATGACTGGATGCGACACGTGTCAGCACAGCACCAGGAAGTGCCGTTTCCCGCATCACTTGTTCTCCTGTCGTGGTGACCGCTAAACTGCGGCTGGTGGGAATTCCTAGTCCGTGCATCGCCTCGCTGATGATATATTCCCGCAGCATCGGTCCAAGTGTCGCCCGGCCATCACCACCACGGGAAAAGGGCGTTCGTCCTGAACCTTTCAACTGGATATCCAACCGATTTTCTGAAGGAGTCATCTGCTCGCCAAGCAAAACTGCCCGGCCATCTCCTAACATCGTAAAATTACCGAACTGATGCCCTGCATAAGCCTGAGCGATCGGCAAGGCGCCTTCTGGAACCTGATTCCCGGCCAATATCGCTGCTCCTTCTTCACTTTCCAGGCCATCAGCATCCAGGCCGAGTTCTGCTGCCAAGGCTCTATTAAAAATGAACAGTTCCGGTGCCCGTACAGGAGTTGGAGCTGTTTTTGAATAGAATCTTTCTGGAAGACGGGCATAACTGTTTTCTAAGTTCCAGCCTGTAAGAATTCCTTCTTTTTCTGTAGCCATTTTATCTCCTTTACTAATTGTGACATGATCATTCTCCAAGCTTAGTTTGCTGCAAAAAGCAAAAAATCATAGCTCGCCTATGATTTTTAGTTACCTTCATTATAATAAATCTTAACGTTATTCTCACACATGAACGGTTCACGCTTCATTTATTTTCAAACTTGGCGGAAATCAAACCTAAAATGGTTCCGAATATGGCGCCTCCGAGAACTTCCAGTGGCTGGTGGCCTAAAAGCTCCTTTAATTCTTTTTCCCTTTCTTGAAATTGCAAGGCGGGAAAGTCCTGTGCAATCGTAACGAAATTATCTTCCAAATCGTTTACAAGCCTGGCGATTTCTCCTGTGTGACGCCTGATGCCCTGCGCGTCGTACATAACAATAACACCGAAGACTGCTGCCAGCGCCGTTTCTGTGTGTCTTGAGCCTCTATTCGCACCAATGTAAGCAGCGAGCGCTGATACTCCCGCCGAATGAGAGCTTGGCATGCCGCCGGTCGTTGCTACCTGCTTGACGTCCCATTTTCCGGTTAACCGTTTATGGGTTACGATTTTGAGTGCTTGAGCAAGCCCGATCGCTGATAGGGCAGTAATTATTCCTCTGTTCATGTTCTGCATTTGATTTCCCTCCACTTATTAATCGTGCCTAGTATTTCCTTTACCCTTAGTGAAAGGTTTTATTCAATAATGATTCATTTAGATTATTTGCGATGTAAAGAAAAACTTCATCCCGCTCCTGCTGAAAAACGAAATGATTTTGAAATTTGGGGATAAGGAGCTTTAGGAGACTCAGCCCTCATAACAGCAATTTTTCCTGGATTTATCATGCTAGTTCAATTGAACACAAGAGAATGAAAGGAAATTGACAGATCACCAAAAACCAACTATCCTAAATAACAACGTTGTTATTTTAAAATGAATCCGCTTACATCATTTGAGATTCCCGCTTGTTCCGGATGGCCAGCATAGTCATTCCGATGACAATAAAATTATTTGACAGGAGGGTTGGAGTCAGGATTGTCGCTGTTCGCTTAGAGAAGAAGAAGGAGATGACTGAATGAAAAAAAGTGGAACGAGGATAGCGGTCGTTAGTTTAGTGCTGCTCTTAATTTTTTCAAGCTTTTCTAATTCCGTTTTTGCTATGACAAGCCCAAAAGCAGCAGCGGATGTATCAGATTGGAGCTTCAGTGCCTTCGGGTCTAACACAGGTACGGATAAAAATCCGCCGGCGGTCGTGAATCAGGATGGCTCTGTCACGATCGATGCTTCGGGTGGAAAAATTGCGAGCAGTGAGGAAGGTCTGTCTTATTATTTTACGAAGTTGTCTGCAGGGGATAACTTTGAACTGCATGCCACTGTTCATGCCGACCATTACAGTCCCGACAGTCAGCGTGCCTTCGGATTGATGATTCGTGATCAAGTCGGTGAGAACGGCGATTCGAGTAAGCATTCCTCCAACTATGCTGCCGTCGGTGCGCTTGATGATGCGATGAGAGGCTTTACAAGCACGGGTGATTTAAATAAACTTGCTCCTTTCGAGGACAGCCCTGCACCTGCGACGGATGGAACGTATGAGCTTACGCTTCGCAAATCGGGCGATACGTTTGTCATGACGTCAAACGGAGAGAGTGAGACCATTGAGCTCGATCAACCGTTTTCTGACGACATTTATGCCGGACTGTTCGTCGCTCGTAATGGAACGGTGACGTTTAGTGATGTGTCTTTAAATGTCGCTGACAAACAGGTCAAATCTCTTCAGGTAGATGCCAGTCAAATGAAAAAGGAATACTTAGTGGATGAACCGCTCGATATAAGCGGGCTTGAAGTGACCGCTGTTTATGAGGATAACAGCGAGGAGAAGCTCACAGACGACGATTACATTGTGACCGGTTTTGACAGCAGTAAGCCTGGTACCAATACGATAACCATCCATTACAACGGTGCTGAGGAAACCGTTGACTTATCAATCAAAGAACTGCAATTAACAGGGATGGAAGTGAAATACTACCCCGCGAAAACGAACTACTATTTACAAGACACCTTTGACCCGCTCGGCCTTGTGGTCACGGGAAACTACGAGGATGGCTACCAGACGAATGAGCTGACAAAGGAACAGTACTCCATTTTTATTAATGGTGAAGAAATCAGTGATTCAGGGTACATATTCGAGCAGCCTGGAAAGCAAACGGTAACCCTGCAATCGAAACAGAACCCTGATGTGAAAACGACGTTCTCAGTCCAAGTGAAAAATGAGCAGCTGGACTCGCTGGAAATCAAGCATGCCCCGACGAAGCAGCTGTATTTCTTAGGGGATCCATTAGATCTGGATGGTCTGATCGTCGAAGCCCATTACACGGATGGGGTGAGCGAACGCGTTCCTAAAGATCAATTGAAAACCTCATCTTTTGATTCCAGTACTACGGGAGATAAGAAGGTGGAAATGACTTATAAAGACAAGCAGGCAAGCTTTACCGTTCATGTGAAGAAAAAGGAATTACAAGGACTGGAGGTCAGTGAATATCCACAAACCACTTATCAAAAAGGGGAATCCTTTAACCAAGATGGTTTAGTCGTTTCAAAGGTTTATGATAACGGAGATAAAGAGATGTTAAATGAGTCGGAGTACGAGGTGTCTACTGCTGATTATGATGCGTCTACAATGGGTGTTTACCCGATTCAGATCAATCCTTCAAGCAGTACACTTTCCTCCATTTCCTTTGATGTAACCGTAAGAGAGAAGCAGAATTATCAATGGAAAACGATTGAATTTGGCCAATCCACTGACCCGGAAACGAACTACGTGGAAAAATTGGAGGATGGAAGCGTCCATATCGTTGCCGAACCGGGGGCCGGAAAAATTACCGGCGACCATGATGGGATCACTTTTTACTATACGGAAATCGATGCGGACCAAGATAACTTCACACTCTCTGCAGATATTCAAGTGAATGAGTATGCCAAAAGCCCTCATCATGACGGGCAGGAGTCTTTTGGAATGATGGCACGAGACGCCATAGGGACAGAAGGAAATTCAAATGTGTTCGCTTCCAACATTGCAGCTGTTGGTGGTTTTAGCGGCGGCACGCAGGATCCTAATGGCACGCAGTTCTTTATCCGCTCCGGCGTCAGCTCACCGGACGGAGCAGGAAGCAATGGCATTGAAAAAGTCATGCTGAATGACGAAAAGCCGACGACTTCCAATACGTATCCTGCGAAAAACTATCACCTGACTTTAAGCAAAACAAACAGCGGCTTTTCCGGGCAGTTCAATGACGGAGATCAGCCCATGTTCTTTACCCCGGAGCTTCTTCAAGTCCAGGATGATAAAGTTTATGTCGGCTTTTATACGGCACGGCTAGCGGACATTGAAGTCAGCAACATGGATTTTAACGTGACAGCTGAAGCAACGGACCCGCCAAAAGTTACACCACCAGAATCGCCGGTTGAACCTGAATTCGATGTGGTTTCCCGGACAAAAACCTCGGATTCTGATTATGAGCTTTTACTAAAAGCGAACGCCGATGGTGTCGTCAAAGTAAAAAAAGGCCAGGAAATTATAGCGCGGGATGAGCCGGTTAAAAAAGGAGAAATAAAATCCGTACCCGCTCAGTTAGACGAAAACAAGGATACTAATTTCAGCGTCACTTTCCTACCCGACGATACCCAGAACTTGACCTCTTACACAAAGCAGGTTAAAAACGTGACCGTAGCGATGAAAACGTTTGCCAACGGAGAAGCGATTCACGTGTCCCCATCCGGGCAGGATTCCGGAGATGGAACGGAGTCTTCCCCGCTTGATCTGGATACAGCGGTCGAATTCGTTCAGCCTGGCCAGAAAATCATCGTGAAAGACGGGACGTACGTAAGAAACGGCAAGCTGGAAATTGCCAAATACAATGACGGTAAAAAAGACGCCATGAAATCTTTAGTCGCTGAAAAAGGTGCACGGCCAGTCATTGATTTTGACAAGCAGACCGAAGGAGTCATCTTAAGCGGAGATTACTGGCATGTGAAAGGCATAGATTTTGCCAGAACCGCAGGGAACACGAAAGGATTTGTAGTAGGGGGCAGCCACAATATTGTGGAGCAGAGCCGCTTTTATGAAAACGGGGATACCGGACTGCAGATCAGCCGTACGGACAATAGTGAATCGATCGAGGACTGGCCGTCCGATAACTTCATTCTTAATTCGGAGTCGTTTGATAACCGTGATCCTTCCGATAATAACGGGGACGGCTTTGCAGCCAAATTAACCGCAGGCACCGGGAATGTGTTCCGCGGCTGTATTTCCCACAATAACATTGACGATGGCTGGGATCTATACACGAAGGCGGGAAGTGGTGCGATTGGTCCCGTCTTGATTGAAGACAGTATTGCCTATGAAAATGGGAAACTGACCGATGGTACCGTTGGCGATGGTGACAAAAACGGATTTAAATTAGGTGGAGAAGGCATTAATGTTCATCACGTCATCCGTAACAGCATCGCTTTCAATAATGGAGCCGTGGGAATAACGAGCAACAGCAACCCTGGGATTATCGCGGAAAATAACAAATCCTACAACAACGCGGGAGGAAATCTTGATTTCTCTACGTATTCCAACATTGAAGAAGACTTTAAGATTGATGGATTTGTATCCTATCAAAAAGACTACGATGCTAAAGATATTTATCCTGATGAATTAGCCTCAAATGAGAACTTTTTCTTTAACGGCCAAGTAAGCCGGAACAAGTCAGGACGGACGCTTACGGAAAATGATTTTGTGAGCTTGGATCCGAACCTTCCGTTTGAACGAGAGGAGCAAGGAGAGATCCTGACCGGCGATTTCCTTAAGGTCCAGTTTGCTCCTGTCCGGCTGGCTGGAAAAGACCGCTATGAAACAGCGATCGAAGTGTCCAAACAAGGATTTAAGAAGGCGGATACCGTCGTCATTGCCCGCGGCGATGAGTTTGCCGATGCACTGGCCGGCGCACCGCTTGCCTATAAAGAAAATGCGCCGATTTTGTTAAGCCATACCGATTATTTAAATCAAAAGGTTCGAAAGGAAATCTCGCGGCTCGGTGCTAAGAACGCCATTATGCTCGGCGGGCCGAATGCTTTGGACGAATTCGTGAAGTATCAATTACAAGGACTTGGTCTTCACGTGGAACGGGTGTATGGAAAGACGCGTTATAAAACAGCAACGAATATTGCAGCCCGATTAGATGGAAATCCGGAAAAAGCCATCGTCGTTAATGGTTCGAAGTTTCCGGATGCCTTAGCTGCCGCCCCGTTTGCAGCGAAGCAAGGCTACCCGATTTTGCTTGCCAAGCAAGGAAGTCTGCCGCAAAGCACGAAGTGGGCGCTTGAAGGCATAAATGAGTCAATCGTTGTTGGCGGGGAAGGTGTTGTTGGGGGAGATGTATACAAGCAGCTTCCGAATCCGACCCGCTACAGTGGAACGACTCGTTATAAAACGGCAGCGGTCGTGATGAATGAATTAGAAGACGATACAAGTCAGACCGCTTTTGTCAGTACCGGCGAAGAATTCGCAGATGCCTTGACTGGTGCAGTCCTTGCAGCAAAACAAAACGCAGCGATGACTCTCGTCAAAGAGGACACGGTTCCTAAAGAGGTGCAGCAGGCCTATAACCGATTACCGATTAAATATTTGTATATTCTAGGAGGACGGAATGCCGTAAGCGATCAAGCTGTGGACCAATTACAAAAGTAAACGATAAGCCGCTAACTTTTTAGTTAGCGGTTTTTTATTGTCAAAAAAGTCATTTCTTGTTCTATAGGAGGGAAGGGGAGTGGATTTCCGAAGCGGTTATTTAGTCCCGTCGATGGCTTCGGAATTCGGTTTCTCATTGTTTATCTTTAGCAGGATTGCTTTTAATCATGTCCCATCCCTATTTTTCATTACCCCCTTAATAATGGAAGGATTTAATCAATTGATCCATGTGTTTATTTTTGCAAATTTATGACTTACAAACTCTGTACACTGAAATCCCTTACAAAACTGATAAACAGCCGCTATACTTAATCCATAAGATGATCATATGAATCACAACCGTATAATTCTGCAAAATTCACTAGTTTGCAAACTTGAATAAGGGGATCCCCATGGTATTGGATAAAAGACGTGCACACTTATTATCCATCATTCAACAATCCACTGGTCCCGTCCCAACGAAAGATTTGGTTGCAAAAATGAATGTATCCCAGCGCACGATCTATTACGACCTTGATCAAATCAACAGTTGGTTAACAGATCAGAACTTAGAGCCTATAGAAAGCAAGCATGGAGAAGGACTTTATCTTCCCGACGCTTCCAGGTCCAGATTAACTTTCCACAAGGATGAAGGCTTTGACGATTGGCAGTATCAATTGTCCAAGCAGGAACGAGAAGTGCTCATTAAAGTGAAAATCGTGTTAGATGAACAGGCTGCTTCGATGCAGAGCTTCATGGATCTTACGAGTATGAGTCGAGGTACAGTCGCAAAGGTTCTTAAAGTCATTAAAGGCGAGTTTAAGCAGGCAGGCCTGAAGCTGTACTATCAAAAAGGCTCGGGCTACCGGTTAAGCGGGCCGGAGGAAGCGAAAAGAAAGATGCTTTCTGATATCCTGGCGATGATCTTTTCCCACCAGGATTGGCACAACGTCCGGGAGAAGGTTCACCGCATGATCCAGCCGGGAGACGGATCTTCGTCCAGCGACGCGGATCAACGGTTATTCGTTAGAAACCTTCTTTTTGAAGCTGAACAAAAATTGGGGCTCACGTTAACGGATGAAATGGTGGAAATTCTTTCGTTACAGATTTTAATGGTTATGAAGCGAATTCAATTACAGAAATATATCGTGCTTGAATCCGAAGAAAAGCAGGTGCTGCAGCAAACCGAGGCCTACCAGGCGGCCTTGCTGATTACGAATAAACTCAAGGATTTATGGAAGGTTTCCTTTCCAGACGATGAGATCTGCTTCATTACTATGAATCTGCTAGGCTCCAAAGTCCAGCATGATGATTTCAGTCGTTATACAGAGCGTGAGCTTTCCGGACTGCGTGAAGTTGTTCAACGGATGATTTCTGATTTTCAATTGTATTCTTGTGTCGTGTTTGATGATAAGACAGGGCTTGAGGAAAACCTGATTTCTCACATTAAGCCTACGTATTACCGTCTGAAGTACGGCGTGAAAATCGCTAATGATCTAGCGGAAAGCATTCAGGAGAATTATCAGGATCTCTTTCACTTAACGAAACGTGTGATGAAGCACCTTGAGCTGTATGTTGGTGAGCCGATCCCTGATAAGGAAGCAGCTTATATCACCCTGCATTTTGGAGGGTGGCTTACGAAAGAGAAAAAGCGGGTCGAAACAAAGTTCAGAGCCCTCATCGTCTGTGAAAATGGGATCGGAACATCGAACATGTTACGGACTCAGCTCGAAAATATGATTGCCGGTCTAAATGTGATCCAAACGATGTCCATCAGGGAATATCAATCCATCGAACCGAACGCGGACGTGATCTTTTCTACCAATTATATTAAGGCCAAGGATATTCCTGTGATCCATGTCCCAGCGATCCTGACCAATCTGGACAAGGAACAGGTCATACGCCGGATGAATGATCTTTTTCATGCAAAGCAGCAGGAGAAGGATTCGACGGACCTGTTGATCGATGTCATCGAAAAATATGCGACCATCCATCAGAAGGATGAACTGAAAAGAGAAATGGTTCATCTTTTAGAAGAAAATACTCCGCTGACAAAGGAGCTGCGTAAGCCTATGCTCAATGAATTATTAACCGAACAAACGATCCAATTCAAAGATCATGTCTCCAGCTGGCAGGAGGCGATCGAAATCGCCGCCGAACCGCTGGTCAAGCAGCAATCGATCCGACCGCAGTATATTCAGGCGATGATCGATAATGTGAATGAATTAGGGCCCTATATTGTCATTGCGCCACGCATTGCGATCCCCCATGCACGGCCCGAAGCGGGAGTCGAAAAACTGGGAATGAGTTTTTTACGGGTAACAGAACCTGTTTATTTCTCAGAACAGGAAAAACATCGGGCTCAGTTAGTCATCGTGCTAGCAGCGATCGATAACCAAACGCACTTGACCGCATTAGCCCAGCTCACTGAAATGTTATCCAATGAAAATAATGTGGAGCATTTAATTTCAGCCAATGAAGCTGAAAGCGTGATTGAATTGATTCATAAATCAGTTGAAGTATAAAAAACCGAGGAGGAATTAGAAATGAAAAAAATCTTAGTCGTATGTGGAAATGGGTTAGGAAGCAGCATGATTGTCGAAATGAACGTGAAAGCTGCCTTGAACGAAATGGGAAAAGAAGGCGAAGTTTCCCACACGGATTTGACGACTGCCAAGACAGAACAAGCGGACATCTACTTAGGATCCGAGGACATCGTGGGCAGTCTGGAAGATGGAAATAAGAATGTGGTGAAACTGAAAAACTTAATGGATAAAAATGAGCTCCGTGAAGCGTTAGAAAAGCACATGTAATTCAACATTAAAACAAAGGAGCGTTATACATGATTGACTTAATAATGAAGGATATTTTAGGAACCCCAGCCATACTAGTCGGTTTATTCGCACTCATCGGGCTCCTTGTGCAACGAAAAAATTCGGGGGATATTGTTTCAGGAACCCTTAAAACAGTAATGGGCTTCGTCATTCTCGGGGCAGGGGCGAATGTACTCGTTCAGTCCCTGGGTCAGTTCAGCAGCATGTTCAGCGAAGCCTTTTCTGTCGATGGCGTCATTCCTAACAATGAAGCCATCGTAGCCCTGGCGCAGGAAAGCTTCGGTACAGAGACGGCTATGATTATGCTGTTCGGTATGGTCGTCAATATTCTCCTTGCCCGCTTCAGCCCTTTTAAATATATCTTTCTTACGGGGCACCATACGATGTTCATGGCCTGTTTAATCGCCGTCATATTAACGACAGGCGGATTTTCCGGGGCAGCCCTGGTTATTTTAGGTTCCATTATCCTAGGTTCCTTAATGGTGCTATCCCCAGCCATGCTTCAGCCGTTTACTCGTAAAGTAACGGGTTCAGACGACTTTGCCATCGGGCACTTCGGTTCCTTCGGCTATTTTGTTTCCGCCCTAGTAGGAAAAGCCGTCGGCAAAAACTCCAAGTCCACCGAAGAAATTAAAGTGCCTAAATCCCTCAGCTTTCTTCGAGACACGTCCGTTTCCGTGTCTTTAACGATGACGATCCTCTTCTTTGTCGTAGCAGGAGCGGCTGGACCTGCCTTCGTTGAGGGGCAGCTAAGTGACGGACAGAATTTTCTCGTCTTCGCTTTTATGCAAGGGCTTACGTTTGCAGCAGGTGTCTACATCATTTTAGCCGGCGTCCGTATGCTGCTTGGTGAAATTGTACCGGCCTTCAAAGGGATTGCGGATAAGATTGTTCCTCATGCGAAACCAGCACTGGACTGTCCAGCTATTTTTCCATTTGCAGGAAACGCCGTAATTATCGGATTCTTTTTCAGTTTTATTGCCGGTCTTGTGAGTATGATGTTCCTGCCGCTTCTAGGGTTAAAAGTCATTGTGCCGGGACTCGTTCCTCATTTTTTCACTGGCGCAGCCGCAGGTGTGTTCGGGAATGCAACCGGTGGAAGAAAAGGGGCGATCTTCGGCTCCATGGCGAATGGGCTAATCATCAGCTTCCTGCCCGCGTTATTGCTGCCTGTTCTTGGATCACTTGGATTCCAGGGGACAACGTTTGGCGATGCCGACTTTGGAGTCGTAGGTATTATCCTTGGCAACCTGATTCGAATCATTGAATCGAATGGTATTGTTTTTGCAGCGCTGTTAATTCTGCTGGCTCTCTTGTTTTTCCTTGGTTCAAGGTCAAAAGCGAAGGAGAAAGAGCAGAATCCAGATGTCGCTTAATCTCTGTTGAAAAATCCCTTCCTCGAAGCAGGAAGGGATTTTTTATCTAGAGCCTTACTAAAATATCTTACTGCATGATTAATAAAGAACTGTAGCTCGTACTACGGAACCTCTTCCTTAAAGTTTAGGTTATAAGCGGTGGCTTCCCGGAGACATGGTTAAGATGCAGTCTAAATGATCAGTTAACAATGAAACTAAATCACTGGTTTTATCATTTTCCAGCCATTTTTCTACAGAGACTCGAAAAGTAGCCATGTAGATGGCAACATTCGGATTTACTATGGGCTGAAAATCTTTTATGCCAGCACCTATTTTTTAATTTAATTAATGTCTCTAAGTACGGTTAGAAAACACCGTTAACTGAACTTTTGTTTGCTTGGTAATGGTTTTTTTAGTTGAGACGGTCTGTGGATGAGGAATACGTAACTGGCTAATGCCCCCAGATCCGCCATCATAATTGTAAGCCCCATCGGTACAGCTGTGTCTTCTCCAGCGATCCCGACAAGCGGAACGGAAATGCCCCAAGCAGGTAAGGCATTAGACCTAAAAGGGCCGCAGCACTTCCTGCCGTGTCACCTTTCGACTGCATCGCTAAGGCAAAGCTTGCTGTTGTAACAATTCCTACACAGGAAACTATGAAAAAGATGGGAAGAACGATCAAAACAAGCGGAGCTTGAATCAGAATCATTATCATCAAAAAGAGGCTTGCTGATGTTGAGATCATTAGTCCCGTTAAGAGAATTTTGCTTTCAGAAAATCTCCCAGAGAGCCGACCTGTTAATTGGCTGCCAGCTATAATGCCAATCCCATTCATGGAAAAGAGCACGCTGAACGTTTGCGGGCTGATCCCATAAATCCCCTGATAAATAAATGGGGTGCCGGAAACGTAGGCGAATGTGCCGGCCATAAACAGACCTTGGATCAATACATAGCCGGCAAACGTTTTATCTTTAATGAGTGTCCCGAAGATTCCAAAGGTTTCACGGACATTACTTTTTGTCTGCCTCTCCTCAGGCAGCGTTTCTGGAAGCGTCATCGATACAGCGGCCACCATCAAAAGAGCAATTACTGCAAGAACGCCGAACACCCCGTGCCAGGTGGTGACCTTTAACACGGCCCCGCCTAAGATAGGAGCTAGGATAGGGGAAACCCCAAGCACTAACATTAACATCGCAAAAAACTTCGTCAATTCTTTCCCTGAGAAAAGATCACGGACGATGGCCCTCGAGATCACGACTCCACCCGCAGCAGAAAATCCTTGGAGCAGCCTTGCGCCAATGAATACCCAAATCGAAGGAGACAGCACACATAAGAGAGACGCTGTTATATATAACAAAAGAAAAAAGAGTAACGGACGTTTTCTTCCTTTGGCATCACTTAACGGGCCGATAACGATTTGACCAATGGCCAGTCCAAACAAAGCCGCTGTTAAGCTCAACTGCACGAGAGAGGCGCTTGTATGAAACTCTTCAGCGATAGAAGGGAACCCTGGCAGGTACATATCCAACGTAAGGGATCCATAGGCTGCAAGGGAACCAAGAAGGAGGGTGAGCCATATGCGACTTTTTATATTTGAAGATGGAGAAGCAGAATTTGTGAACTTCATAGGATTCCTTCTTTCTGAAAGGGATGCGACTCTTGTTTTGTTCCCATTCCCTCTTTTGTATTTTAATAAGTCTATCACTTAGATGTAACTCGAAGTCAAGCGGATAAAATAGAAAAGAAGGGAAGCGTTACCCAGGAGTACACTGATAGTTTTATAGTTATAAAGATTATTTCATCGGTTTGCAAAGCTGCTTGACCTGGAGTTAACTTTAAGTATTACAATTTTACATAGATGGGAATTATGGAAGAAGAAATAAAAACCAAAGGGAGTGAAATCATGTGGCGTATCGGATAGGTGAATTAGCTAGATTGATTGGTGTAAGCGAACATACGTTGAGATATTATGAAAAAGAAGGCTTAGTGGTACCAGAACGAGGCAGCAATAATATCCGCTCCTATACTGAAGATAATAAGCTGTGGGCAGAATTCATTTTGCATATGAAAAATACGGGCATGTCTTTAGAGGACTTGAAGAAATATACACAATTATGGGAATCCGGCGAGGAAGGCATCAACGGAATGCTGGAAATTCTTATTAACCACAGGGTCAACGTGATGGAGAAGCTGGAAACCTACAAAAAAAATCTGGAGCTGTTAAATACGAAGATCGATTTTTATCAAAGCAATCTAGAGAAAAACAAGGCGGCCGATTTATATGAGAAGTTTATTCAAAAGAAAAAAGACGAGGAGGAGAGTTAAACTTTTCATTTCCCTCTTCATTGTTTCGATTATGTAAGTGACAAACTAAAGCTTGTTCATTTACCGGATCCTGCAAGGGGAGCATGGCAGCACGCTTTCCCAAATGGCGGTAGAGGGAAGTTCTACGTCTCAAATCAGTGACGTGATCGAATTTATCATGAAAAATTACCATAAGTCTCTCCGAATTGAGGAGCTTGCGACATTAGCGAATAGGGGGCCGTCTTCTCTCCATAGGCATGTTAAAGAGATTGATAAACATTACTCACAGTTCTAATGCTGTCTTCCATAGGGAAGAGGAGAAATCAGTAAAGGAGGACATGGAGGATGGAACATCGGATTTCGCATAAGGAAATGGATGGAGCCTTAAAGCAGCTGGAAGATGATTATGTTCAAGCGGTGAAAAGTAATGAAAGCACAACCGTAGAAGACTTCATCGAACAGTTTTTGTATGATTCTTGGACTTACAATGATCAGAATTTAGAATATTTAAAGAGGGTGTTGGAGCGTTACACCAGTGGAGATATTTATCCGAGGACGTTTATCGGAGCCTTTAATGAAATGGTGGATCATCTTCAAGTGAAATTAGAGCAGCTGGATCAAAACAATGATTATCCAGCGCTTCACTCGAAGCATGGAGCTTCTTTACTCGTTGCTTTCGTCGACGGTCTGGTGATCCAGTACTATGTCGGGGTTTATAGTGTGGAGCAATTAAGAGAAATGACCCCTTATCTAAAAATCGTCATTCTTCAAGCGTTGAAAGCGGATGCTGAATGATGAAAGACCCCTTATTTCAAGCCATTCTATCATAAAAAAACGGTAAAAAATAAAGTGAAAAAAATTATAAAAAAAGGGGTTTAATTTCGAAAGACCGTGGTATAAGTTCAGTAGAAATTAGCACTCTGCCAGTTAGAGTGCTAAAACAAAAAATAGTATAAGGAGTGGTTAAGAATGGCTGGATTGATTCCTTTTAACAACAGAAATCGGAGTCTTAGAAAGGATGTACCTGGCAATCTCTTCAACATGATTGACGACTTCTTTAATGATTCTTGGTTCCCAACGAGAAATCCTATGTTGGATACCTTCAAGGTGGATGTCAAAGAAACGGAGCATCAGTACTTCGTTGAAGCAGAACTTCCAGGTGTAAAAAAAGAGGATATTCATCTTCGTCTAAATGATGGGCGGCTTACCATTTCTGTTCACAAAGAAGAAAATGTGGAAGAGAAGGATCATGATACGTATATTCATAAAGAGAGACGTTATGATTCCATGCAGCGTTCCCTCTATCTGGAAGATGCTAAGTCAGACGATGTATCTGCGAAACTGGAAGATGGATTATTAAAAATCACCGTCGCTAAAGAAGACAATCCCGACAATTCCCGTAATATAGAAATTGAATAAGGGGATCTGGAAAACCCTGTGGAGAGTTGCTCCCACAGGGTTTTTTTCAGATAGAGAAACGATCATGATCCAATTTTTGCGATGACATTCATCTAAACCCTGCAATACAAAAAAGCAGATTTCTGGAAATATCAAGCCGGCTGGCTTAAACTGAATTCCATATTCTATTTCCCTTGCTTTTACGGCAATCGGGAACAAATGAAGGTGTGCGGGTATGCAAGCGAAGAGTATGGAACAAACAACAACTTTAAATTTAGATAAAAAGTCAGCACGTATCGGAATGGCTTTATTATTGGGAGCATTGACCGCTCTCGGTCCGTTATCCATTGATATGTATCTGCCTGCTCTGCCGAAATTGACAAACGATTTACATACGGTCACTTCTCTCGGTCAGGCGAGTTTGACGGCGTGTCTTTTCGGACTCGCCATCGGTCAGGTAATCTTCGGTTCGCTCAGTGATGCTAAAGGACGACGCATGCCTTTGGTATACACGCTTTTCTGTTATGCGGCAGTCTCGGCTTTGAGCGGATTTTCGCCTTCCATCTGGATATTAATTGTCATGCGTTTCCTGCAGGGGATGATGGGAGCAGCAGGAGTGGTGATTTCGCGGGCAGTCGTCCGGGATTTGTTTGATGGCTCTGAGATGACCAAGTTCTTCTCAATGCTGATGCTGGTCAACGGGGCAGCCCCGGTGTTTGCACCGATTATTGGCGGCCAGATTTTACGAGTGACCGGCTGGAACGGCATTTTCTTTGTGCTGGGAGCGGTCGGTCTTGTCCTGTTTTTTGTGATTACCACTGTCTTTCCCGAAACACTGGCCGTGGAAAAGCGCAATACCCTTGGAATTCGGGAAACGGTTCGTACCTTTGGCAGCCTTTTTGCCAATCGCAGTTTCATGGGCTATGTTCTTTCCCAGTCCTTCATCTTTGCGATGATGTTTTCCTATATCTCCGGCGGTTCTTTTGTAATCGAAGGCGTGTTTGGCGCATCACCGCAAATGTTCAGTATTATTTTTGCCGTCAACGGGGTCGGCATTGTGCTCGCCACCCAGGTGACTGGGTTTCTTTCCGGGCGTGTGAGTGATACGCGGCTGTTAGTCGCCGGACTCGGACTCGCTGTCGTCAGCAGTCTGTGTTTATTAGGAGTCATTCTGGCTGGCACCGGGCTGATGCCTGTATTGGTATTTCTGTTCTTCGTGGTTTCCAGTATGGGAGTCGTCAATACGACCGGCTTCTCGCTGGCGATGCAGGACCAGTCCCAGCATGCAGGGAGCGCTTCTGCACTGCTTGGTGTCATCCGGTTTGCCTGCGCAGGGATTGTTGCTCCGTTTGTCGGTATTGCCGGAAGTGATACGGCCGTACCGATGGGCATTTTAATCACCCTTTGTGCGCTGCTCGGAACAGTGTTTTATTTTGGCATGGTGCGCGTGAAAAAAACAGCATAGATCAGTGAATAAGAAAGAGAGAGGGCTTGGATCAACCCTCTCTTTTTTTATGTGAATCCTTCCGTTTATCAAGAGGACCGTCAGCTAAAATCACCATAATCATATGGTAAACTAAAGTTTGAATGAAAGAATGGTATTTTGCAGGAGGAATCATATGTATAGACACATCATTTGGGATTTTGACGGCACTCTTTTTGACACATACCCCGTTATGGCAGGAGTCTTTAAAGAGTTACTAGAGAGCGAGGGAATGATAGAATCTGTAGAAACGATCGAGAAACAATGGAGAATCTCTGCTTCTCATGCCTTAAGTTATTATCAAGATAAATATAAGATCGACGATGCCTTCATAGCAGATTATAAAAGGAAAAAACTCGCAGCAGAAATGGAGCAGTCAAAACCATTTGCGGAAATCGAAGCCCTATGTAAATACATCGCTTCCACCGGTAGAAAAAATTATTTACTCACTCATAGAGGAGAGTCTTCCATTGAGTTACTACGGAAATATGATTTGGAACGTTATTTCTCCCAATGTATTACCTCTAAAGAAGGTTTTGCAAGAAAGCCAAGCCCTGCAGCCATCCATCACTTAATGAGTGAGCATCAAATTGAAAAAACAGAAGCAATCATGATTGGTGACAGAGACTTAGATTTGATATCTGGTAAAAATGCAGGAATAAGTGCTTGCTATTTTACTAATGAATCAGAGGGAAATGAGCATTGTGATTACATCATCCATGACTTTAAGCAGTTATACTCCATTATTTAATAAGCGGATAGAGAGTAAATAGAGAGAGTGCAGACGTGATTCTGTGCATGTCGAGGTGAAATGAATGATAAGACTTGATCCGGTTGAGGCAGCTAAACAATTTATTGATACACACTTTCCAAACTGCCAGGGGGCTTTATTATCTGGAAGTGTGGTAAGAGGTGAGGCAACAGAAACGTCTGACCTTGATCTAGTGATTTTTGACAAAAAAATTCTTGCATCCTATCGAGAATCCCTGTTTGATTATGGATGGCCGATAGAGGTGTTTGTACATCATTTAACATCCTATAGAAAATTTTTCGAAATGGATTGCAAAGCTGCTAAGCCCTCTATGCCAAGAATGGTCGCTGAGGGGATCATTTTAAAAGATGAGGGAATGTTAGAATCTATAAAAAAAGAAGCCGCTGATCTATTAAAAAAAGGACCTGAAAAATGGTCAGAAGAAGTGATTAATACGAAGCGGTACTTTATTTCTGATGCTCTTGAAGATTTTTTGGGAAGGAATAACCGCGCTGAAGATCTATTTATTGCTAACACCTTGGCAGAGCTTGTTCATGAATTTGTTTTACGAACCAACCAGCATTGGATAGGTTCTTCAAAATGGATTATCCGTGCTCTGAAGCAATATGATGAAGCGTTTACGAGCGAATTTGTCGAAGCTTTTGACCGATTTTATTTATTTGGAGACAAGGAAAAAGTGGTGCACTTAGTAGATAAGGTTTTAGAGCCTTATGGGGACGGTTATTTGAAGGATTTTCTCTAGGAAAGGCATAATCCTGTTAAACAGAGGGGTTGTTTCTATCAAGATCATTGCCCTTACTTTAAATTGGCAAAGATAAAGGAAGGTACGTTACTGTAAGACTAGGAAAAGGGGAGAAAAGAATGAAGAAAATCTATATGCTGCACGGTTTTATGGGGACTGCTGACGCGCACTTCTCAAACCAAATCTCTTATTTTAATGAGCAATACGAAATTATACCAATAGATTTACCAGGGCATGGGGATAGCTCCGTTGATGCTGCTGAAAACTATTTTGATCGTACACTGGACTACGTGGAAGCTCAGATTGAAGAAAGCGGAGCTGGCTATTTACTAGGTCTATCGCTAGGTGCTTCACTCGCTGGTCATATGGCTTTAAGAAAACCCGAGCTCGTTGATGGAATTATCCTAACCGGATACACCCCATACATACCTGAGGGATTAAAAGAGGCTATGGAAAAGCAATATGATTATTTCTTAACTATTGAAGAGAACGACATCACTATTGCCCGGACTTTTGAACAACTGCACGGTGATAAATGGAAGAAAACGCTTCAACACGTCCTTCACAACATAACCTTTCATTACCCCACCCTCACAGAAGAGAAGATTAAACAGCTGAATGTCCCAGTGCTATTACTCAATGGAAGTGTAGATCAGCACGAAGTAGAGGCGGTGGCTTATGTGAAAAACGTAAAAAATGATGCCCTGATTGGATTGATTCCAGGTGCAGGTCATACAGCAAATATGGATCAACCGGAGATGTTTAATAGGATCGTTGAAAATTTTTTACTAGAGAATAAAAGGTAGAGGCTGCATTCTAAGGAAATCTCATCTTTGAGTATTTGAATGGGAAGAATAAAAGGGGAGTGACTGTTCATAAAAAGTCACTCCCCAACTAGGAAAGTAGAGCTGTGCTTGCGGGAAGTGGCTTACTCCCCAAACGCTTCCGGGAGCATTTTGAAGCCTTCGATTTCCGCGTCTTCTTCGACCTCGATCATAATGCAGCGTTTTCCTTTATAGTTCACTTGCCGGACAAACTCCAGATCCTGCGGGCTGATGGAGATATTTGCAATCTTCGTATTAATTTTGATCGATTTTGATTTGTATTTAGGGACGACGCTGCTTGCTTTCAGTTCGTAGCCTTCATTATCGGTAATGCGGTGGAAGGCGGTTTTCACTTTTTCTGAATCGACCTGTTCTCCGCTTTGAGTGAGCACCCGTTCGACGTCCCGGTAGTCGAGCTTAGGCGCTTCATCTTCTTCATTTTCCTCGATCACCCGGTTGATTTCTCCATATACATTCGCAAGGGTGGAAGGATTGAGCTGGTTTCCTACAACTTCTTTCATCACTTCTTCAAAGACGGCTTTATCTTCTTTCGCTGTCATGAATTCTTCGCTGTTTAATACCTCTTCGATAAATCGGTAGTCTGGTTCATTGGCTTTTCCTGCAGAGTAGAGCACACGGTTCACATCTGAGGCACCATCTGTGATGCTTGGGAAAAGAAACCCGCCCATCGGATTTTTCAGGTCGATCACGGGAGAGACTTCGATTTTATACTTAAATTCCTTTTCAATATAATCAAACTGGATTTCTTTCTTAGGTTCCTCCGTTTTATTCAGACTGCAGAAAATAAACGGGTTTGAATAAACGGCGTCCCGCTCACTTTCTTCTGCCTCTTCATTCCTCCGCTTCGTTGGGATTAAATATTCGGCACGAATGAAGGTGATAACCATGTCCTTTTCATAAGGATGGTCTTTGATCATTTTTTCTGTCATGGCAAGCATCTGCTCGTTCCAGTCCTCAACCTCACTGCTTAACAGGCCTTTATGTAATAGGAGCTGGCTGTGGTTCTCAGCGTCCCGCTTAAATTTCAATTCGAATAATTTCTCATCCAGCTGCCCGCTTAATACCTTTTTAAAATTGTTCATAAACAGCTCCTGCTGGTCTTGATCCAGCATTTCGAACGGCTGACTCTGATAATGATAAATGTCCGTTGTATCCTTCATAATATACACGTTAAAGATATCAGAGATCTTTAGTAAATCGTTGTCTACTTTTAACTGTCTGCGGATGCCCGCTATATCTTTTTTATCCAATGATTGTTCACTCCTAAGCTGGTTGTTCTTTGACTCTACTATTTTATCATAGCCCCCCTTTGTAATATCCATAATTTAATAGAGCTGCGGTTTTGTCGACCCCGGTAATGATGGAGTTCGTTCTGCTGATAAAAAGTGTGTCCATGTAGTAAACTTTAAAGTAGTGAGGAGTGAATAATTTCTATGTATGCAGACGTAGAGATCAAATTGAAAAAAAGAAATAAGTTACTGTTTTCCCGTGACAGTGAGAGTTTACAAGAATTAAGAGAACTTATTCAACAGCAGAATCATCGAACACTCGTCATGTGGGCATTAGATTGTGCGAAACAACCCTTAACATTATTTGAAGCAAAATATCCTGAAGAACAACGGCCCGGCACTTGTCTTGAGCTTTGTGAAGATTGGGCGCGTGGAAAAATCAAAATGCCTGAAGCAAGGAAGGCCATCTTAGCTTCCCATGCTGTCGCCAAAGAAATTGACGACGAGGTGTACGGCCTTTTCTGTCAGGCTGTTGGTCATGCCGGAGCTACGGTCCATGTAGAAACGCACGCGTTTGGACTACCTATATATGAACTGACAGCGCTCGTCCGCCGGTACGGAAAGGATAACTTTCAAGCTCCAGTAAACGAAAGGATCGAGGACTACTATCAACGTCTTCTTTACTGGCAGGAGCATACCGATAAACTTGGACTTCCGTGGGCTGAATTTCTATTGGATGATACTAAACCAAATAAGGAAAAGTTAGTAAGTGAGAATAGAAATTCTATTCAATAATTAACCATTGGAATTTTTTCTCATCGTGGGGTTCAAATTGTTTCTCGGGTAATAACGGATTCATGAATAAACTTCGGCAACTCTTTAGCGAAAGAAGGAATGACGATGACGAACTCAAATGAGATTTTAGACCAAAACAGGAAAAGCTGGAACACTGTAGCCCATCATTTTAATGGGATTGACGCTTTACCCAGCTATGGCCCTTTTACACAAACCGAAGAGGAGCTGCAGTTGTTTGGTAACTTACAAAATAAAAAAGTCCTTGATATTGGGTATGGAAGTGGACATTCCCTGCAATACATGGCGTCCAAAGGCGCATCTGAATTATGGGGGGTGGATCTTTCCGATTCCCAACGGAACACTGCTGAAGAATTACTTAAAGAGTTCAATCCTCACCTCTATTGTGCAGCGATGGAAGTGGATATCGATTTACCGAAACAGTATTTTGATTACGTGTATTCCATCTATGCCATCGGGTGGACGACTGATCTGCCGGCAACCTTTCACTTAATTTACGCTTATTTGAAGCAGGGAGGAACATTTATTTTCAGCTGGGACCATCCGTTGTATGCCCATTTACATAGTGAAAACGGTAAGATCTTTCTTGAGGGGTCGTACCAGAATGAAGGACGTACAGTATTTGATCGTTTCAAGGGAGAAGAAGCCAGAATGGTAGTCCATCGCCGTAAAATGGCTACTTACATCAATGAATTAATCAAAGCAGGATTTACCATTGAGTCCGTTATAGAGAGTGACGTCCCATCCAGTGAAAAAAATAAGGAAGTGGAATTCTCTGATCGTTATTATTCGTTATACAAAGCGCAGCAGTTTCCTTCCACAATGATTATAAAAGCAAGGAAAAGATAAAACATTTTGGCTGACATGGCAGCATTTTATAGAGCCACTTATTAGTAAAAGCCAGCTTCCTTAAAGGGAGCTGGCATCATTTTTTTCTATAGGTCTTTCACAAAAACGATCTGCTGCCCGACAGGCAGGACTGTATGAAATCAATCAAACTAGGAAGGTGTTCGCCTTAAATCAATTAAATTAGCAAGGGAAGCTGCAGCCGACAATGATTAGTAAGATAAACAACACAACAATCAATACAAAGTTATTTCTGCGAGGACAACAGCGTCTTGCAGGGGCGTAATAAGGCATGTAAGGCATATTGGCACCCATATATGGCGCGTTCTCGCTGGCACCCATGTATGGCGAATTCGCATTAGCACCCATGGAATACGGAGAATACATATTTTCCATTTGAAAACTTCCTTTCGTTTTGTGTGTTCGTCTCTATATCGTACTCGCCTACGTCCAAAGTTGAGCCCGTCAACCTTAAAAATGGGTAAGTGTCACAAAACGAATATCAACATTTTCAAATTTTGAACTGAATACGGAGCACATACAAATAATGCATGAACGAGATGGAGTTCCTGTTATGGTGAACGAGCGGTGGAGCCGTTTTTTGAGCGCTTCTTCCTTGTGCGGTGTACGCACCTAATTGCTGGAAGGATGGTCTTGTGATCAGACTGGTTAAATAGGCAGATTGCTGGCTGCCCGCTTTTCTTTTTTCATTGAGCACTTCAATGATTTCGTCATCTGTTCGAATACCGAATCCATGGCCAAAATAATGATCATTTCCCATGGCTATTGCATTGACTCCTCTAAACCATGGGGTCGAGGCATCCACGTCCGGATTCATAAAATAGACGACATCCCCAGGGATAGAATGATCGGAATAAAACGTATGCAGTCCTAGATCATCATCGCTGTACCAGCTGTATAAATAAATGCTTGGGAAGAGGTAGTTAAAGGATGGGCTTCCTATCGTCTGTAAAAGGCCGTCGTATAAAAGGATGACGCAAGCGGTCGCGCATTCGAACCGGTAGAGATCGCTGTTCGTGAAAATATCCTGAACTGCATTTCCGGGTTGGGCATCACGCTTTAATAGAAACCCGCCAGCTTCAGTTAAATTCCAATACTCTGAGTTGCACCGGGCATTCTTGAAGGTGGCAAAGACCGACTCCCCTGCATCCATCGCTTTTGCGCTCTCGACAATGTTTCTTCTCGCTTTTATTTCAAACAAAAGACCCTGCTCTGAATAATAGGCGTAGACGTTCGGAGACTTCTGCAAAGCTTCAATGATATCACTGTCCACTTTATTCGTTTTCCATGAGTCACTTGGTTGAAAAGGCCTCCCTGATACTTGAATCATACGGTTTCTCCTTTCCAAAAAAACTGCAGTACTTGTACCTATTGTATTCATGAACGTCTGCGGTCATGTTTAATTCCATAGTTGTCAGCAGGTGCAGTTATCTTTAAGGAGCAGATGTAAGGGAGTAACGATGGATTCTCTAAGCAGTAAAAATTTCAGAAAATTCATATTGACCTTACAGGTAAATGAAGTTACAATGGTTTTGACCTGATAGGTAAATGAAAGATTGAAGGTGATTTCCCTTGGCTGTAAAACTAATGGATATGGAAAACAAACGAAGAGACGTACTAATGAATGCGGCACTAAAGGAATTTGCCGAAAAGGGCTTTGATAAAGCCTCGACAAATGTGATCGCCAAAGAGTCGGGAATTTCAAAAGCGTTAATGTTCCACTATGTCAGTAGTAAAAAGGAGCTGTTTTTATTTCTCTATGAACATTGCACGAACATGATTCATGAAGAGTATTTGGCTTATATGAATTTTAACGAGAAAGATATTTTTGAGAGGCTGCAGCAATCCTATGCTCTTCAGATTGAATTATTGAAAAAGCACCCTTGGATTTTTGAATTTATCCAGATGACGGCCGCCGCCGAAGCAGAGGAAATCAATGAAGCAATGGAACAAAAGGCCGCAAAGATCCAGACTTTATGCCAGGAGACTATGTTTGAGGTCGTAGATGAAACGAAATTCAGAGACGGGATGAACATTGAAAGGTGCAAGCAAATCATTTACTGGGCGAATATTGGTTTTACTAACCAGTTACTGAATGAGATGAGAAATACGGAAGCTTCGGATTTAGATTATGACAAGGTTCAGGAGGAACTTGATGGGTTCCTGAATGAACTCAGAAAAAGTTTCTATAAGTAGCGACGATGATTAACATGGAGCCAGAAACATGAAGAAGCTGCTGGGATGGCTCGTTATTTTTCCTCGGTGCTGAACCCCTTCGAACAATACTATGGAGAGGACGATCCATTTGATGAAAGAAGAAACAATAAAGAAACGGCAGAGTAAATCCTTAGAAAGTCATCTCCCGCTTGGAAGTTTCTATAAGGTGGAAGGACGACGTATGTTCCTTCATCGTTCTGGCACAGCGGGTATTTCCGTAGTCTTTTTACCTGCTGCGGGCATGGTCGGGCTCGATTATCTAAATATCCACACAAAGATCAGCCAGCGGACGACTTCAGTGATCTATGATCGAGCTGGCACGGGATGGAGTGATGATACACAACTGCCACGAAGTGCATACGAAATCACTGAAGAATTGCGCAGCCTTCTTCAGACGGCAGAGATCCCACCCCCTTATTTGTTCGTCGGCCACTCGCTGGGTGGATTATACGCGTGCCATTACGCCCAGCGCTTTCCTGAGGAGACAGCAGGCATGCTTCTCCTCGAGCCGCCTCATGAAGATTTTGTCAATCAAACTCCTAAGTTAAAAAAACGCTACCTTCCTGAGCAAGGTTTTACATTGCTCCGGACGCTTCTCTCCTACAAACGAGTCTTCCGTCGGTTATTTAATCACATGTTTACAGAGTGGCCAGCTTCGATCCGTGAGCCATTGATTGACTATCATCTTCGTTCATTACCAAAAACCATGACGGAAAGAAAAAATTTGAATGACCGCCTCTATGAAGAAGTAAGCAGAGGAGGGAGCATTCCAGATGTTCCTTTGATCGTGTTTTCAACGATGGGAATCGATCCATTCATGCCTCCGCTTACCAGTAAATCTTTTCTTCGTGAAACTATGGAGCCCTTCAATCAAATTAAGGATAACGTCTACACGAAATTAGCAGGTTCAGTACCGAGGGGAGAGCATCGAAAGCTTAAGAATGCCGGACATACAACGATTCATACCGATGCTCCAGACGAAGTGATCGAGGCAGTGGGGGAATTGCTTGATCGTATGGAGAACGAAAGGAATGGATAAAAGTATGTTAACGTCTATTTGTCAAACCCTGTAGATAACCGGAGCTCATGGAGCATTAAAAATGAAACGTGGAGGTATAGGAATGAAAGTAAAGCGGATTGTTGCCAATATTGAAACGCAAGACATTTCTAAAGCCCGTGCTTTTTATCAGGACATATTAGGACTTGAGACGTTAATGGATCTTGGATTTATTGCCACGTACGGCACGGAGGAGAAGATGACTACCCAAATCAGTTTTCTTTCAGAGGGAGGTTCCGGCACACCGGTCCCTGATTTGTCCATTGAAGTGGATGATCTTGAGGAGGTACTCGCGAGGATTAAAGAGGCAGGCATTGCTATTGAGTATGGACCGGCAGAGGAGCCGTGGGGTGTGCGGCGGTTTTTCGTAAGAGATCCATTTGGAAAACTCGTAAATATTTTGGCTCATTTATAAAGCGATTGATATAATCCAGATCAACGATTTCCTGAAAGGGAACAGGGATCTATTGACGAGTAACGAATAAGGAAGGGGGAGCAGTTTTTTAATACAAGTAAGGAGGCAGCTATGTTAAAACGCACCATTCATTTATCAAACAAAATCATGCAGCGTTACTTACCCGATCCATTCTTATTCGTTATTCTTTTGACCTTTGTTGTATTCGGTCTCGGGTTGATTTTCACAAGCAGTTCCCCGGTACATATGGTTCAATATTGGGGGGAAGGCTTTTGGAATCTGTTGACTTTCTCTATGCAGATGGTTCTTGTGCTCGTCACCGGCTTTGTCCTGGCCAGCAGCCCGATCTTTAAAAAAGGGCTGGGCCGTTTAGCTTCTTTTGCCCGTAACCCAGGGCAGGCTGTCGTTTATGTGACGTTCATTTCTTTACTGGCAAGCTGGATTAACTGGGGATTCGGTCTTGTCATCGGGGCTCTCTTTGCCCGGGAGCTTGCTAAGCAAGTAAAAAACGTCGATTACAGGCTCTTAATTGCAAGCGCTTACGCAGGATTTATTGTTTGGCACGGCGGGTTAGCCGGCTCGATACCGCTGACAATCGCCACACCTGGTCACTTTTCTGAGGATTCGATCGGCCTCATTCCGACTTCGCAAACCATTTTTTCAGGCTTTAACCTCGGCATTGTGGCAGCGATTTTTATCGTGCTGCCTATCTTAACCCGGCAGATGCTACCTGGAAAAAAAGATCGAGTCACCATTGATCCCGCTTTACTGGAAGATGAGTCGTCGACGGGAGCAGCCGCGCTTGAAGAAGAAGCTGTGACTCCGGCTGTACGTATGGAAAACAGCCGAATTTTATCAGGAATTACAGCCTTATTAGGGATTTCGTTTCTCATCTATTATTTCATGACCACGGGATTTAAATTGAACTTGAATATCGTCAATTTCGCTTTTCTATTTCTCGGCATTCTTTTTCACGGAACCCCAAGGAATTTCCTGAATTCTGTGACGGACGCGGTCAAAGGGGCGAGCGGGATTATTATTCAATTTCCTTTCTATGCAGGGATTATGGGAATGATGGTTTCTTCCGGTCTCGCTGCGATGATGTCAGAAGGGTTTGCGTCGATTTCCACCGATTTCACTTTTCCATTCTTTGCTTTTCTCAGCGCTGGAATCGTAAACTTTTTTGTACCCTCCGGCGGGGGACAGTGGGCGGTCCAGGCACCGGTCATGATTGAGGCGGCGCAGCAGTTAGGCGTCTCGATACCGAAAACCGCCATGGCTGTCGCCTGGGGAGATGCGTGGACGAACTTAATCCAGCCTTTTTGGGCCCTTCCTGCACTTGCGATCGCAGGATTAAAGGCCAAAGACATTATGGGCTTCTGTTTAATTGTTCTTTTTGTAAGCGGTGTCATCATCTCGCTTGGCTTGCTGTTTTTATAAGAAGTCACAGCGAGTGAAACTGTCCATTAATGAGCAGCGGCTGACGTAATTTTAGAAATAGGAAATGTTGGCCATAATGAGGAAACATACAGAAGTTAAGTCTTCCAGCTGACTAAGGGTGGAAGACTTGATTTTAGAGTACAGGAGAAAAGGATTTTGAGTCAGGAAAAAATGCACATACACCTTGCTTCTGAAATAGATTATGTATAAAATAAGTTCAACTTAACAATCGCATCTGCCTTGATCAGGAATAGTAACTTGGATTCCACTTTTACAGAGAGGGAATATTTGCTGAAAAGTTCCCATTGAATGAACAAGTGAACCTGCCTGGGAGTTCTGTATTCAATATACAGCGGTCGATACCGTTATCATAGGAAGTGTAAAGCTGTGCTTTAAATTAGGGTGGTACCACCAGGAATGGTCCCTAACTTAAAGGACAGCTTTTGTAATTTTTCAAGGAGGGGATCTACGATGGCTAAAGAATTTGTGGAAAAAATAACGAGCATGGATGATGATTTTGCCCAGTGGTACACAGATATCGTAACAAAAGCCAAGCTTGCTGATTATTCCAGTGTGCGGGGGAGTATGATCATTCATCCGTATGGATACAAAATATGGGAGAACATCAGGGATGAGCTGGATAGGAAAATTAAACAAACCGGTCATGAGAATGTTTACATGCCGCTGCTTATTCCAGAGAGTCTGCTGCAAAAGGAAAAAGATCACATCGCAGGGTTTGCTCCTGAAGTTGCGTGGGTGACTCATGGAGGCGAAGAGGAGCTGCAGGAGAGGCTCTGTATCAGACCAACCTCTGAAGTTCTGTTTGGAGAATATTATAAAAATGTCATCCACTCTTACAGGGATCTGCCTAAGTTGTATAACCAATGGTCCAACGTAGTCAGATGGGAAAAGACGACTCGTCCATTTTTAAGAACACTCGAGTTTTTATGGCAGGAGGGCCACACCTGTCATGAAACGGAAGAAGAAGCGGTGGAAGAGACGGAAAAAATGCTCAATGTCTATGCGTCTCTTTGCGAAGACTTACTGGCTATTCCAGTGATTAAAGGGAAGAAAACAGAGAAGGAAAAATTCGCAGGAGCTACGTTCACCTACACGGTTGAGAGCTTAATGCATGATGGCAAAGCCTTGCAAACCGCTACCTCACACTTCCTGGGAGACGGGTTTGCGAAAGCTTTTGGCATTGAATTTTTAAACAGGGATGGCAATTTACAAACCGTACAGCAGACGTCGTGGGGATTCACCACAAGGATCATCGGAGCGATGATCATGGTCCACAGCGACAACAGAGGGCTGGTATTACCACCAAAAGCAGCTCCAACCCAAGTGATGATTGTGCCGATCGCAAGTCATAAGGAAGGCGTGTTGGATCATGCTTATGAAATTAAAAACAGCTTGAAAGATTCAGTGAGAGTAGAGATTGATGCAAGTGATAAAAAGCCTGGCTGGAAATTTAATGAGTACGAAATGCAAGGGGTGCCACTCAGGTTAGAGGTGGGACCAAGAGATATCGAAAAGGAACAGGTCATGTTCGTGCGGCGTGATACGGGTGAGAAACGACAAGTATCTGTTCACGATTTAAAATCGGAAGTTGAAAAGCTGCTGGCCGACATCCACGACGAGCTTTACAAAAAAGCAAGCCTCTATCTCAAAGAGAAGACGTTAATAGCCTTTACATTAGCAGACATGGAAAACTTCCTGCGGGAAGATAACTATTTGATCCAAGCGATGTGGTGCGGAAATAAAGACTGTGAAAACGAGATCAAAGAAAAAACCGGGGCTACATCACGGTGCATCCCGTTTGAGCAGGAATCGATCGCTGAGACATGTGTCTGCTGCGGGAAACAGGCGGAAGATATGGTGTACTGGGCGAAAGCTTACTAAAAATGCTGATGCGTTTATTAGTGAAGAGAAGTTTCCAAATATGGGAAACTTCTCTTTTTTTCCAGGCCGATCGACTTCTTAAGAAAGGCTCGCAGCTTGACTGAAAGCTGTTCTCGTTGTGTTAGTATACATTTAGTACATATTGGAAGGTGTGAAGGCTTATGGCATATATTCTCAATGAGTCTAATCAAGTAAAAACGAGGATTAAAAAATTTTCCACGCAGAGGAGCTAACCCATTGAAAACGAAAGAAATGCACCTTCAATCAGAGACTGAACGATTGATTTTAAGACCGTTACAGAACGACGACTATGAGCGGTGGCTAGAAGGGTTTCGCGACCGATTTTCATCGCAGTACAAATATGACGGCGACAGTCTGGATGTGAACGAATGGACGCAGAAAAAGTTTGATGATGTTGTTACTAAATTTCAAGCATTAGCTGCACAGGATGAAGTCTATGTATTTGGGGTCTTTCGAAAAGAGGACGAGAAGCATATTGGTAAAGTTGAGCTTTCAACGATTATAAGGGAAGAATTTCAGTGGGGTTTGTTAGGTTACAGGATTCATAACCAATTCTGGAGACAGGGTTATGGTAAAGAGGCAGTCCAAGCGGGTCTGAAAATAGCCTTTGACGACCTTGATTACCACCGGATTGAGGCTCACATCAACGTCGATAATAAGCCTTCCATTCGGTTGGCAGAGGCGGCAGGCATGATTTATGAATGTACGCGGAAAGGATTTATTTACGAGTACAACGAGTGGACGGATAACCTTGTATATTCTATGAATGCAAAATAGTTAATGACAAGTGATTAGTTGTATGAAAATAAAGAAAATTGTGATAATATTTAGGTAAGAATTTGATTTACCATAAAGTTAATAATATTCGCGAATTCGGGCATTTTAGGGATAATAGGCTAATAACCTTCAGGAGGTTTTTATTATGATGTGGTGGGTGTTATTGTTACTAATCATTGCCGGTGGATTGGTTGCCCTGAATGTTTATTACGAGCGGAAGCGTAAGAAGAAAACTTCTGTTGAAGACGAAAACGCAATTAAAGAGAAGTATAAATCTGAAGGTGCTGGCAGCAAAGCGGCGGATCCTAAAAACTCAAAGAATCTTTAAAAGGACAAGGAAAGACGGAAGCTACCTTTAGCTTTCGTCTTTTTTTATTTGTCTGGCACGTAACAGATGATCTGAAAACTCCATGTATCTTCAATCAATATTTTCTTTTCACACAAGAAGAGCAGGTGAATCTTGCTGCCAATTTTTTAATAAAATAATAATAAACACTGCACAAAAAAAGGGGTGGAAGTTTGTTAGGGTATTACAGCAGTTTGTCATCTGAAGTCTATGATATGGACAAACCAGTCGGTCATTCATTCGGAGACGTAGAATTTTATATCGACCGATGAGCGGGAGAACTCATAAAAGAGGCAAACCAAGTACTTGGTTTGCCTCTTTCCTATGTCTGATTTCATTATAGCATGTATTCTTGTACATTATCAGACTGGTTTATTATCCATATACTGATAGCCTGATTATAAACTAGTCAGGAGGGTATTGGATGATTGATTATAGAATAAAGAGCGTCGAGAGGTTTGCAGGGAGAATAGGGGAACTTGCGTCTATGTTGGATCACACCAGGGCAGTGACGCTGGAAGAAGTTAAAGATTTAAATGATTATGAGTTGGATTATTTAGTGGATGAGGGTTCAAATACAATCGGCAGTCTGCTGCTGCATATAGCTTCTATCGAATTTGTTCATCAGATCATTTCATTTGAAAATCGGGATCTACATAAGGAGGAACTAAAAAAATGGCAGACGGCTTTAGAACTTGGCTCAAAAGCTAGAACACAGATAAGAAAAAATGGTGTAGAGTATTATCTTTATGAGTTAGCCCAAGTTAGAGAACAAACATTGCGTACATTCGAGCACTTTACAGAAGAGTGGTTATTTGAAGAAAGAGTTTGGGATAACGGCACACCATACAATAACTACTATCTGTGGTTCCATGTTTTAGAGGATGAAATCAATCACCGCGGGCAAATCAGGGCAATCAAGCGGTGGATTGCCGCTAATCACAAGTAATTCTTTTAGTCAAAGGTTGCGTGACAAGTCTGCTCTCTATCCGCCATTCTGGCTTAGAGTAAAAATTAAAAAACAAGGTCCATTTCTTATGCATAAAAAAACGCCCAGTACAATCCGAGCGTTTTTAAAGAGTATTTATTCAACTAAGCTGTCTAGTGCATTCGCCAGGATGTTAACTGTTCTTTTTTCTTCTTTCAGTGTATTCTCTGCTCCCCCAATATTAATCAACAATGTGTTAGGGGATAGATCCTGATTATAAGCACCGGCTTCCGTGATTGCCTTTTCCTTCGTGATGATCCTTGATAAACCAGGATACTGATCATTTATTTTATCATTTAGATTCTTGGCTAACCTGTGATTGTCTTCATAATAATAACTTAGTTTTGAGACAACAAACGTGATCTTAGCTGAAGTTTTCCCATTCATGGTAGACGTGGTGGTTTCTTTATCTAATGAATTCCTGTGGATATCTAAAAAAATGATGTTTTCCTTGTTAAGCTCTGTGTTGTCCAAGAAATTCGTTAAGTTTTTTCTGGATAGTCCGTAAAGTTCCTGGAAACTTTTATCTTTCTTGATCGCAATATCCATGAAGTTAGTCTCGTCATGAAACACTTCAAAATTTTCCTTTTCTAAATATGAAGCTAAGTAGTCTCCAACCTTTATTATATTTGAGTTCTCATCAAACGCCTTAGCAGGGTCGGTTTCATCTAACTCTGGTAAAAAAGATTCTGAAGAATGAGTATGATAAATATAAAAGTGAGTATTTTTCTTATCAGCAAGGGACGATTGGAACCATGAAGATGATGAAGAGTTATTCGTAATCGTTGAAAAATCAATGGAAAGAAGGAATAAAGTACAAATAGGAATGAATAACGCAAAGCTCACCAAAGGAATTCTTTTGTTGCTTCTGCCTGAATAGTTTTTGCTTGCTAACATAGTTTTCGTTTCTTGTATGAAAGCTGGATCTGGCTTTAAAGGGTCTGATGCTTTTAATTCCTGCAAGTTTTGTTGAAGGTCGTCATGCATTTTCATGGTAGATCCCCCTTTCAATCGAGTAATTCTTCAGGCTTTCTTTTAATTGCTTAATCGCACGGTGGTAGGTTGTTTTCACTTTACTTTCACTCCAATTCAGAACAGCAGCCGTTTCAGCAACGGTAAGTTCATTAATGCTTCTTAGAATAACTACTAAGCGGTAATTAGCTTTCAAAGCATTGATTTTATTCAAGAGCTCTGCTTTGGTTTCTTCTCTCCCGCTCAATTCTTCAGGAGAAGGTAAGGGACTCGGAATCTGATGTAACAATTTTTCCTGAAAGAAAATAAGAAACTTTCTCTTCCGGTACTGATCAATGGCCTTGTGTTTCGCGATGGACAATATCCAGGTCTTTGGGTTTTCTATGTTCTGAAGTGTACGCTCAGCTTTTATCAGCTGCATGAATGTTTCCTGAGTTAAGTCTTCTGCATCGCTTTTATTGCCTGTGAATGTAATTAAGAATTGAAAAACATCTACGTGGTATAGATCGAAGTACTTTTCAACTTCCTCAATGTGACTGTTTTTCTTTTCCATTTCATTCCCCCTCTTTAACTTTCTCATAGATAACTCGTTTCATCTGCAGTGGAAGTTACAGTTTTTACCTAATCTTTTTCTTTAGAAATTAGTTCTTTTCCTTCTACATTTGTGATGTCGTTATTGAAAGGGTAATTAGGATGAGTAAAATGATCGAGAAAAACGTTCGTAATAGGTGTAAATGAGAGAATCAATGGGGTAAAGAAATGAACGGAGAGGGGGGGTTGATCAAAACTCATGCGTTGCTTATTGGCCAGCCTGGAATTCACGTAATAGGGTGAGAGGGTAAAAATAAGAAAGGTCCTTCCAACTAGCGTAAGAAAGACCTTTTGCTATTATTCATATTGGTCTTGTAAAGCGGTAAGAATTTCGGTCCTTGCCCGTTTTCTATGTGACTGCATAGAGGCTTGGGCCGCGTCACCATTCCTCGCTCTCATGCAGGCTACAATAGCGCGATGTTCGACTATAGATTGAAAAGGTAAAGGACGTTTGTTGATAGTCAGCAAGCGGGCTCTGTACAATTGATCAGCATGGACTTCTATTACGTTAGAAAGTCTTTTATTTTCAGCAAACTCAATAATTTTAAAATGGAATAAATTATCCAGCCTTGCCCATTCTTCTAAGTCTTTTTCATTGATTGCTTTTTCTTGTTGTTCGATCAGCCATTCTAAATTCAAGATCTCTTCTTCACTCGTGGTATTTGTTGCAAGCTTGGCAGCTAATCCTTCGAGCATTTCTACCACTTCATAAATTTCACGCAAATCTCTCTCTTCGATCGGTTCTATTTTAAAGCCTTTTCTCGGGATAAGGTTCACAACGCCTTCGGTCTGCAGACGAATTAAAGCTTCTCGAACAGGCGTGCGGCTCATTCCGAGAACCTCTGCTATTTCCCTTTCCAAAATGGTTTTACCCGGCAATAATTTTAAGTTTCTAATGGCTAATCGGAGTATTTGATACGCGCGAAGAGGAAGTTTTCTCTCAGTGACATTCATGATAATCGGTTCCAAGTCTTCCTGAACTTTTTGGATGTTAATCGACGATGCTGTATTTTTCGTAGTTTGATCTTTCATAATTCACCACTTCATCTTTTGTCTTTCTAACCATTATAACAAGTAGGGAAACTAAAAAGAGGGCTCGCCCTCTTTTTAGTGTGCTGAGTATTACACGCTGGCGTACATTTTTGAAATGTGGGCAATAATTGAATCGGTTACTTCCTTCGTTGAATTATTGCCGCCGATATCAGCGGTTAAGATTCCATCTTTTGTCGCAGCCCTAATTGAATCATTGATCAGCTTTGCTTCCTCAGGTAATCCTAAGTGTTCGAGCATTAAAGCGGCACTTCCGATCGTTCCGATAGGATTAGCAATTCCCTGGCCGGCGATATCAGGGGCAGAGCCATGTACGGATTCAAACATACTAGGGAAGCGGCCATCAAGGTGCAGGTTTGCGCTTGGAGCAAGCCCGAGACTTCCTGACAGCGCACTTCCAAGATCAGATAAGATATCTGCATGGAGATTTGAAGCAACGACGACTTCCAAATCTTCAGGATGCAGCACAAAGTTTGCAGCCATTGCATCGACAAGACATTGATCTGTTTCGACTTCCGGGTATTCTTTGCTTACTCTTTGGAACACTTCATCCCATAAGACCATTCCGTATTGCTGGGCATTGCTTTTCGTTACGCTCGTTACTTTCTTTCTATCTCTTGTCAACGCTAACTCAAAGGCATGTCTAATGACTCGCTCACAGCCTTCTTCTGTGAATATGGATGATTGGACGGCGACTTCTTTTCCTGGACCTCTGCCAGTGAAGTTGCGGCCGCCTATCCCTGAGTACTCGCCTTCGGTATTTTCTCTTACCAGTACCCAATTCAGCTTTTCTTTATCAGGATGGTTCAGTTTTCCTTCAATTCCGGGCAGAAATTCAACCGGTCGGATATTAGCCCATTGGTCAAAACCTTGGCAAATCGCAAGGCGAAGTCCCCAGAGACTGATATGGTCGGGGACAGTTGGGTATCCGACAGCCCCAAAGTAAATCGCATCGTGATTTTTTATTTTATTTAAACCATCTTCATGCATCATTTTTCCATGTTCCAGGTAGTATTCACAGCCCCACGGAAAGTAATCGCTTTCAAAAGTGAACGTGTTTGATGTTTGGGAAAGGTGTTCCAGAACTCGAAGTCCTTCGTTAATGACTTCTTTCCCAATCCCATCGCCAGGAATGACTGCTAAGCGAAAATGTTTCATCGTTGATTCCTCCTAAATGGTAAAATTGTTCCTCTATTCAAAATATTAATTAATGTATACGTTATTGTCAACATTTATTTGTTTTTATTGCATTTTACAGATATTTTCGAAAATATATTGACTTTAATGTATACGCAAAGTATGATTCAAATATGAAAGCGTTATCAATAAATGGAGGAAGGAAGGGATAAAAAGAATGTACTTTTATTCATTTTGGGAGCAGTTATGGCGTTGGGATCATAAGTGGAAACAGGACATTAAGAAGACTGCCTCTTTTTTATTCGCGAAAGCCTCATCTAGTGCGACCGCCAGCAAAGTAGTCGATGTCTCCGAACAAAAATTTGAAGATAAGCCTCCGCAGCCAGGGAATTACTCCATCGTGCAAAGGATCGGTTTGCTTCTCGGTCCATTGCTCTATCTTTCTATTATTTTACTTGTTCATCCAGAGGGAATGAGTAATGAAGCGGTCCAGATGCTCGGGCTTATCTGCTGGATTGCTACTTGGTGGGTAACCGAAGCTTTACCTATTCCAGTCACATCCTTACTTCCACTGCTTTTATTCCCTATCACTGGAGTGATGGAGATGGGGGAAGTTTCTTCATCCTACGGAGATCCGCTCATCTTTCTTTTTGCCGGCAGCTTTATGATTGCTCTGACAATGGAGAAATGGAACCTTCATAAACGTATTGCACTCGCGATTATCGCCTTTATCGGAAGCAGTCCGAATATGATCATTTTAGGATTCATGGTAGCTACCGGGTTTTTGTCGATGTGGATTTCCAATACCGCTACAACAATGATGATGGTACCGATCAGCTTAGCGGTGACGAAGCATGTCGCAGATTTGTTAAAGGACACTACAAATGCTGATTTTTCTCCGGGAGACTTTCCTTTCGGTACCGCCATCATGCTTGGAACAGCCTATTCAGCAACAATAGGGGGATTCGGAACACTGATTGGTGCCCCGGCGAACACGATTTTAGCTGCTACCGTTGATCGTTTGTATGGTATAGACATTTCTTTTGCACGGTGGATGTTATTTGGAATTCCTATGGTTGTCGTGCTCATTCCTGTCATGTGGATTTATCTCGTAAAAGTCGCTTACCCGATGGAAATAAAGCATCTTCCCGGAGGAAGAAAAATAATTAAAAAAGAGCTGAAGGAACTCGGGAAGATGAGTTATGAAGAAAAAGTTGTGTTAACGATATTTTCAATTACGGCATTAGCTTGGATTACGAGAAGCCTGGTACTTGAAAATTTCATTCCAGGAATTAATGACACCATCATCGCTTTGTTTGGAGCGTTCGCCTTGTTTCTAATCCCATCTAAAAACAGAAAGGACAGTATCTTAGACTGGAACACCGTGTTAAAACTGCCATGGGGGATATTGTGGCTGTTTGGAGGAGGGCTTGCGCTCGCGGCTGGGATTGTAAGTTCCGGTTTGGATAAATGGATTGGTCATCAACTTGTGAATTTTAGTGAGATTCCTTTTTTTATCATGGTGGGATTAATTATAGCGGTCATAACCCTGTTGACAGAGTTTACTTCGAATACTGCTACCTCAACAATGGTTTATCCCATTGTTGCTGCAGGAGCTGCTGCATTAGGGACTGACCCCATTATACTTATGGTAGCTGCATGCATGGGGGCAACATTTGCATTTATGTTCCCGGTGGCTGCCCCGCCTAATGCCATTGTATTTGCAACAGGCTATATAAAAATGAGTCAAATGGCGAAGACAGGCATTTGGTTAAATCTTTGCAGTATCGTCTTTTCAGTCATTATTGTTTACTTCTTTGTCCCGCTGATATTTGGAGGATTATTAAACTGAAAAATGGACGTGCCAACTACACTATAGCTGAAACGAAAACCACGAGGGATTTCCATTCCTGCGTGGTTTTCGTTTCGTTTGAAAAAATAGATTGGTGGGAGTACGAGCTTTCGATTTAATCTCCTAGGAAAATGGAGCTCCGCACAAATAAAATGGTCTGTTAAACTGGAATGTAGGAAGAGTTGCAGTCAGTTTCATAGCTGCATCTACTGCTGCAGAATGTGTAAGCAGCTTACGGGAAACGGTTGCTTCTGCTTATTGAAGATATACATCCATTCTTTGTTGTAAACCTGCCGCCACTTCTTCCGGCACTTCCCTGACCTTAATATCCTCTCCAAGAAAAAGCAGCCAATTTGTCATTTCGGCCAATTCTTCTGGATGATGCACATTCATATAGGCCTTTAGCACAGCTGTTGTTTGATAAGGGTTCGTATAGGATATTGAAGCTTTGATGGGGTGGTACTTCTTGAACTGGGTAATCGCTTTTGGCCCAAGTTCAAGGACGAGGTTGCTCCCTTCTTCCTGCTTGTTTAGTTTTGCTGTTATTTGGCTTTTATTTAATCGCTTTTTTTCCAGGTATGGCTCAACATCGACAAGATGGTTGACAGGGATCACCTGCTTCTTTTCCTCCTTTAAGTCAAACCCTTCAATCAGCCAGAAACTTTTTTCATTATAAAGGTGCAGGAGATAAATGGGATAAGACTTTATGATCTGTTCTTCTTTAATAGTTATCCATAAATAGCTGTCTGAAAGAAGCATTTGGATGAGTTTCTCCAACATCGGATGGGGGAGATCGGCTAGATCGAGAAGATCAGGGTTGTGGGGATTGGTCCCGGTAAAAAGCAAAATTTGATTTAAAAGCACGAGGTCATCCTGCTGGTTTTCTGAGATCAGGCCAAGTAATTTTTCCGCTAAAGACTGACGACTTTTTAAATAAGGAAGCTGCTGGTTTCTTGTCGCCATAAAGGCTATAAAAAGAGCTTTAACCTCGCTGTCTGTAAACTGGACGTCAGGGAGGAGAGAGTTGGGCATAACGAAATAACCGCCGTCCCTTCCAACTTCAGCGACAAGGGGCATTCCCATGGATTCAATCTCTTTAATATCTCTAATCGCGGTCGATCGCGAGATGTTAAATTCCTGCATGATTTCAGAAATGGTAAAGTGCGCCCGGTTGTTGATATAACGCATAATGATATTGATTCGTTCAACTTTTTTCATGACGACTCCTAAACAGTATCATTTTTTGACATGGTTTAAGGATATGATATACCTAACAAATGATAAAGACAATCATTTGAAAAAAGTAGAAGGAAGGTTTTAGAAATGGCCAATTATACGCTTGAAGAAAAAGACAGCTTTACTGTAGTCGGTTTAGGCACTGAGCTTAAGAGCGATTACAGAGACTTTGCCGGCATAAACAAAGAAAAGGAAGAGTTCTGGCGGGAAGTCAGTGAAGATGGCAGATTGGACACTTTACAATCCCTGGCCTCCAATGACTACATTTTTGCCGTGAACGAAGCGGTAAATAACAAGATGATGCATTATGCTGGTGTGATGACAGAAGCGCAAGCACCAGAAGAAGCGCGGGTGATTCAATTTCCTAAAGGGCAATACCTTGTTGTGAAAGGGGAAGACAAAACGGCTGATGAACTGAATGTAAAGCTTACGGGCATGGCTTTTGGCGAAGCCTTACCAGAAGCAACGGATGTAGCTTACGTTGGCGGCCCTAATACAACGGTTGAAATGGGGCAGCGGGACGGCGTCGTTTATGGAGAAATGTGGATTCCTGTTGTTCGCAAGTAAGGAGATCAAGGAGAGACGATTCGGGGCTTCTTTTTTGTCATAAAAATAGTAAACAATGCAAATGTCTTCAGCCATTCATCTATAAAAAAAGCTGAAAGCAGGTCGGTAATCCATTTGATCGCCTGACCTGCTTATTTATAGGGCAAGTTAAAAGAAAGTGCTGAGTGTAATTAGGATACCTTACCTTGTTTAATCGTTGGAATACGATTAAAATAAAGAACTGAAGTTTCAAGGTAAGGAAGGAGAGAACAGATGAAGAAAAAAATTGCCGCATTAGTGTTTACAGGACTTCTTTGTGTAAGTGCAGCCTCCACTGTCTCTGCAAATGATTTTAAAACAGGGAAAGCAGGTTATGATTTGAGCTGTAACCTATGGAACGCCAATCACGAGGATAAGATTTGCGTCGGAGATGACAAGTCCTGGTGGGAAAATTTATTTGGAATTTAAGGTAAAGGCTTTGATCTGCATAGCATCCTTGAATGTTGATTCAACCGAGATTTACATAGGTTAAAAGACTGTTCATTTTTTAGTCTGAAGCAGGTGCCATTTATTCACATGATAAAGTGTACCTGCTTTATTTATGCTGATGGAGACCATCCATTTGAAAACAGATGAGTTCATATATCGCAGTTAACATACTGTCATTTTTTTAAGAGAAGAGCTGAAGATAAATGGTACTAACAAAAAACTCAATCATTCCTGCGTTCACCGTGGCATTGGTTGTGTTCCTGATAGTTGTTTCCCCTATACTTCCATTTAGTAAAGGGTTACTTTCTGTTTTTGTCCTTACATTATTGATCCCTACAGCAAGAAAAATCATGTTCGATCATGGAAAAACCAAAGCTGCTTTTTATACGGCCCTTATTTTCTCCATTGGATTTAGTGGAGTGGCGGTTTTGCAAGATATCCATTCGTTTGATCTTACCTATGTTGTAGAATTTCTTCTCGTATTTTTCGTGACTTGCCTCGGCGTTTTTTGTTACGGATTACCGGTTTCTATTATTGCAGAGCTCGTCTCCAGCAGATTTCCTGCTTCACGTAAAGGGGTGTCTGCTATGATCTATGTTGGCTTTGGACTTTGTACAGCGATTTTTGGTTTGTTCGATGGTCTGGACTTTAGAGTTTTCATTTTTTCCACGATTTGTGCCGTCCTATTCTTCTTCATGGATGAATGGAATAGAAGAAAAAAGAGTACGCTCCCCCGTCTTCCTCAGCCCAGCTGATGCTGAGGAATTCTATTCTATGACAGCATAGCAGCCTTACAAACCAATAATCTTTTCAAAAAATTCCAATCTATGTTTATTTATGCCTTTCGAGGGTACTGGTTGAACAAGCCTGCTATAGGAGGCAGTTCATGAGTCACTTGATTTCTTTCAGCTCTCATGAGTGACCCTGCTCACATTTTTCACCTGGCTTTGCTTTTTTGAGTTCAGAATTTGAAAGGTTATTTCCTTTGTCAGATGATAAGGGAATTCATTCTGATCTCCAATCATTAATTCATACTCTCGATCATTGCTGTCTTTGAATTTAGAAGAAGAAAGCTCTCCTGCCTTTTCCTTTACGGCATGGGAATCAATTGCGAGATTTGGAATGAGCTTTCTAAAGTAATAATCACCCTGAGTTTCTTCGATCTTACCGAGGCTGATGATTGCTTTCCCTTCTTTAGTTAACAAGAAGGAATGATCATTTTTTACGGTTACATGAAGCACGGAATCGTCTTCATAACCATAATGATGAATAAAAGCATCTATGGCTTCATTCATAGATTCATAGGTGGAGGAACTTTCTTTTTCATGACTAGAGCAAGAGGTAAGAGTTAATGATAATGTCAGAATTAACAGAGGGCTGACCCTTTTGGACATATGTTTACCTCCTATCTGGGATACAAGGGCTTTTCATATAAGAGACTAACCGTCTCTTTTTACTATACTATCCTTTGCAATTCACATAAAAATTCGTTTCTGATTTCTAAAAAACTGATATAAATGGGAACATTACTAGCACACCCACCACAAAAAGAAGGGAGGTAAAGAATGCGGGTAATCGTTGTTTTAATGAGTACGCTGTTTCTGCTTATAGGCTGTCAGCAAAGGATTGACAACGAATACAGTCATGTTTCCATTAAAGACGAGGCCGGAGATGTTCTCGTTACGGCTTCGGACTTTGAAAAAGCCAGTGTCCAGCAGCAAGAAGAGCAAGTCGTGATCACGGCAGATTTTAAACAGGGTAAAACATCTAAAGAAATGACTAAGGATCATTTGCATGAAAAGATTCATGTTTATTTAGGAGACACGGAGATCGCTTCTCCGGTCATTCACACGGTCATCAATAGCGGTTCAATACAAATCGCAGGTGATTTCTCGAAAGAAGATGCTGAAAAGTTTGTGGATGTTATTCATCACTAAGATGGAATGGAAGGCCGCATGATGCGGCCTTCTCAGCTTGTAGAAAAACCTCGTGTTTTCTACAAGTTTTCTTACCGCGAGGAGCAATTGTCCCTTCCCTTTCCGCGGACGAGCGCCCGAGCTTCCTCGCGAAACCCACGCTCGGCGATCTCGGCTCACTCGTTCTTCCGCAGGAGTGGAAGGGACCTCGCTCCTTGCTATTCTTTAAAGACAGAAAAAGACTTCCTTCACCTATCTCACCCTAGTTAGATGGAGGACAATCTTTTTCATGTTCTGACAGGCAGCTGTCATCAGCGCCTGTTCCTTTACTTTTTCTTTTCCACGCAAACAGCAATAAAGCAGCGCATACAGTTTTTTTTCTAACACAAGTTCTTCAATCGTTACGATTTCCATTTCATTTTGTCGTGCTTTTCTTGATTGAAACAAAAAATCAAGCTGCTGAGACCTTTCTCGACAGCCTGGGAAGGCCGCATGATGCGGCCTTCTTTTTTTATTACCCATTTATGTGCAGGTTCTAAGCTCATAAAAACAAATTGGGATATATTTGAAACTTATTTCTACGTGGAACGTAGAATAAGTACAACCAATGAAACATAATTGGAGAGGGATTCGATGATGGAACTTCTTATTGGCGGGCTGTTTATTGTATGGGGAGCAATGATCGTGTACGCTGCTTTATTTAGATTGAAGAAAAAAGATGACTACAAGGATGACATTCCGTTTGGAGCCAGGGGAGATATGGAGTGGGAGCTTTTATGTAAAGTGTTTAATAGTTTCCCCTACGGTCTGATTAAAAGTGTTGTTATCCTTATGGGTATTTCATTTATCATCATTGGAGTAACAGTTATTTAATTTTATTTGTATTTGCAGGTCTTGAACCTTGGAAGTGGGACTACATGAGAAATAAGAGACATCCAATGGAGGGAATAAATTGATTGTTTTAGAAAATATAGCAGGCGTCCTTATTGTATTGGCTATTTTATCAGGGGCATTTCTGTTGATGTACATAGGTATAAAAGGCATATACAAACTCTATAAACCAAGCCCATCTAATCAAAAATGTCCTAAATGTAAGAACAGCGATTGGAAATACGGAAACATTAAGGATTCCATTGGAGTGGCCGGGGATCAAGGAAATCAGTTTTCCACGGTCCGAACGCAATTTTGTGCGAACTGTGGCTACATAGCAGAGTGGTATGTGAATTCTCCGGAAAAATTAAATGGAGTCCAGTTTGATAAAAAGAACTAAATTAACATTAACGTGCTAAGGAAACCGTTCCGTCCTACATATCGAGAGCTTTCATTTGGTTTCTCTGCTTGAAGCTATTATTCAATGAATAGATATCTCCTGGTTTGTTTTGTTAGCTTTCTACTAGTAAGTGAGGTGTTTTTTTGAGGAGGCGGACTCTGTTAGCTGCTGTAGTTTCCTTGATCGTGTTTGTAAGTTCATTATATATTCTGCTCCATCTAACACCACGAATCGCTCTTAGGACGCACCTGTTTTTTGAAGGTCATCCCATAGCGGCCATTACATCACAGATTGTTCATGAAAAAGCTCATAATAATGAAGAAGAAATGGGGAAAAGGTATAAAGATTATAAACTAACGGATCCCCCAAATGAAAGAGCCACCCAAAGCCAATTGAGAAATTTTAGAGTGGTGAAGAAGAGGTACTTATATTATGCTGAATATAGAGGAGTGTTTTAATGAATAGCATTTCCTCTTAGTATGAATCTCTTACTTAACAATGCAATAAAAAAAGAACCTGATGCCGGCTCTTTTTTTATCCTTTTCGTTTATCCTGCCATCTCAGCTTCTATTTCACTTTTCTTCTCCAGTTTCCTGTAAATGATCGCTACCAGCATAGATGGAATGGTAGAGACGATCATGCCGAGAAACGCATAACCAGGCTCGATCTCATAGAGAAAACCGCCAAAAATAGTAAATACGGCCGTGCTCCAGCTTAAGGCGAGGGCAGCGTAAATGCCTTGCGCTTTAGGGATTGCTTCCGGGGCAATATTTTTAATTAAGTACTGCATAAAGGCGTAATGCCCCATGGCAAATGAACAGGCATGCAGTACCTGGGCGATTGAGAATACGACGACGTTCGGAAAAGCAAAGACGAGAATCCAGCGGATCGTCGAGCCGAGCGCTGCCAAAATGAGCAGGGAGCCCGGAGAGAAGTTGCGAAACGTCGTGTCTGCCTTCATGAAAAAGATGATTTCTGCGATCACGGCGATATTAATAATGACTCCGATCAAATAGGTCGGCGCTCCGATTTCCTGCAGATAAATATAGCCATAGTTGTAATACGACGCGTGAGCGGCCTGCAGCAAAATGACGATGACCAGGACGATGCCAAAGTGCTTCACCTTAAATACCTTCAGCATCCCGCCTCTTTTTGTTTCTTCGACCTGAGGCTTCTCGGATAACACACCCGGTGCTCGCATGAGGCTGAGGCAGATAAAGATAAATAAGCTGACAAGCAGAGCCCAAAGGATTGCTTCATCACCAAATTGTCCGGTAAACAAGGTCAGCATCAATCCGCCTACGACAAACCCCATTGACCCCCACGAACGGCTTTTTCCATAATCACGCAGCAGTCGATGCTGCACGAGTACACCTGCTGCAGTATCTAACGCAGGCATCAAAGTTGGGTAGAAAAAGTGTAAAAATAAAACGACGATCAGCAGACTCATAAATGAGTTTGCCAGGATGGATAACAGCAGGGCGATGAAAGTACCGATGGCCATCGCATTGATTAAAAATTTACTGCTGAATTTCTCCGATAGCTGTGGAAAAGCAAATAAGGTGGACAGTCCGCGGATGATAAGACCTAAGCTCATAATTAAGCTTGCCTCTGACACGGATATTCCCTTCGTATGGATCATCCATCCTGTAAAATAAGGGAGAAAAATTCCCCACGTTAAGTAAAAACTGATAAATTGTCTGCTCATCCAGCGGTGTACATTCATGTTCGATTCCTCCAATGATTGCATCATATCAGGAAGAACCCTACAATAATATGAGAAATCTCATAGTTTGGGTGGATAAAATGAAAAAAATGAAAAATGAAAAAAGACGCCAGTATTTACAGAAGCACTCGATTTCCCATTTGTTTTCGTTTCCAGTAGAAGAATTTTTGGAAATCCATGAATATGCGCGGGATGAATGGATTATTAAAGAGGGCATGCGCCCCGACTACCTGTTTTATGTGGTCGAAGGAAAAGCGAAGATCTATGTGACGTATCAAAATGGGAAAAGCTCCCTGATTAATTTTATCAATGCCGATGCATACATCGGGGAAATGGAGCTCGTCAATGACGTGCATTACACAAAAGGGATCCAAACCTTAACAAAAACGATCTGCTACGCCATTCCTCTTACCCGTTTTCAAAAACAACTGCTCGAGGATACAAAATTTTTGCGTGAGCTGACGAAGTTTTTAAGCGTGAAAGCGAGTAAAATGGCAGAGAAGTACTCACAAAGCCTCTCGTTCCCACTGGAAAACCGGCTCGCTGATTTCATTATGCAGACTGCGGACCAAGACGTTTATAAGGAAAAACACGTCACGGTCTGTGACTTTCTCGGTGTGTCCTATCGTCATCTATTACACGTGTTGTCCCAGTTTTGTGAGAAGGGATATTTGCAAAAAGAGGGGCATCACTATCATATTATAGATCAGGCCCGGCTTCGAGAGCTTGCGGGGATGTTGAAAAATGGGTAAGTAAATGGTCTATCCCCATTTATACTTTACCTGCCGTCCTGTCTAATCCTGAATACTATTGGATTAGCTGCTCAAGTACTGTCTATTAAGTTCGCTGTTATGGTTGGCTCACTATTCATGCTTATCGTTACGAGTCTCTTATGCTTGATGAGTAGTTTCTTTGAGAAAAAGTCCGCTTCCTATGTTAAAAACATGGAGCTGTTTTGAAACGGACCCAGTTCTAAATCGTAATAAAAAGGAGATGTCATGAGATTGGGAGGGTTCTGATGAATGAAGAAAGATTTTTTTATCAGCTGGGCACTATCGCTTACCTGTCATGGCCGCTGTATTTTTTAATCTATAAAGCTGAATATTCTACGGAAGAGATCATCGAAGCCATTACATTTATCTCTATTCTAATGGTGATCTATTTTGCTATCACAATCATTTATTTTCGTATTGTGATGAAGAAAAAGAAGACAAAGGTAAGAGAAAGTTCGTTCTGAAATTTAAGAGGGGGAAGCAGAGTGAGAGAAAATAATGAATTGATCGAAACTATTACTAAGATGAGCGATAAGATTGACTTTTCAGGCGTGGTGTATGTGAAGGATGATGAGGAGATAAGAGCTAGTTCTGCCTTTGGTTTTGCAGATAGAGTAGAAGAACGTCCGAATACTCCGGACACTCGTTTTGGAACAGCTTCCGGTTGTAAACTGTTTACTGCCATTGGAATCTGCCAGTTAGTTGAGGGAGGGTTCATCCATTTCGATACGCGATTAGCAGATTGCTTACCGATAGAATTTCCTGCCTTTGACAAAGAAATCACCATCCACCATCTATTAACTCATACATCTGGTATACCTGATTATTTTGATGAAGAAGTAATGAGTGATTTTGAGGACTTGTGGAAGGACTACCCGGTTTACCGAATCCAATCGCTTCAAGATTTTCTGCCGTTATTTCAATCCGGCCAAATGAAGTTTAACCCTGGTGAGAGGTTCCATTATAACAATGCCGGCTATATCCTCCTGGGCCTTATCATTGAAGCACAAACTGGCAGACGTTTTACAGAATATATAGAGTCCGAAGTTTTCCATAAATGCACCATGACAGATTCAGGGTATTTTAGACTGGATCAGCTCCCGAAAAATACCGCAATCGGATACATAGACAACCAGGAAAAGAAGACGTGGCGAACGAATATTTATTCGATTCCCATCCTAGGAGGCTCCGATGGAGGTGCTTTTGTTACGGCGCCTGATATGGTTAAGTTATGGGAGTCATTATTTGCTTGTAAACTATTAAATGAAAAGACTACGCACCAGCTGCTCATGCCCCACGTTCACGTAAAGGGAGAAATTTATTATGGCTATGGTATTTGGATGAACCAAAGGAATGAGGACATATACAAATATCATGTGATGGGATATGATCCAGGTGTCAGCTTTAGAGCCTCATTTTATCCAGACTCTCATTTGAAAATTGTTATTCCCTCTAATAATGAATCTGGCCCTTTTGAAATGACTAAAGGACTCGAAGATCTTCTAGTGAGATAAGATTGGTTAATAAGCTGCCGACTTTTATTGAACCAAATAATTTTTAACACAGAAGGAAATGGCTCTATAGAAGAGCCATTTCCTTATTTCATCAGATTTTCCTCACTTAAACCACCGGCCTGAAGTGCATCACTCCTGTTGTCATATCTAGCTAAGAAAGCGACCTTCTCATCACTCACTTTCATGTACGTAAATACGATGGACTCTCCTTTAATTTGACCGCTGTCTTCATACCAAGTACCTTGCTGCTCTAAAACAATATGTTGCCCTTTGGCAAAGCGCTGGATGGTATAAAGGTGAAGATTTGCCCGTTTGAACCAGTCCGCTAAATGATGACTACCTCGAATCGAACCTTTTGGCCCCAGAATTTCCATGTCTGAATGAGATAATTCGATCACGCCGGGGATATCTTGTTGATTTGATTTTTCCACCCATTCTTCTGCAATCTCTACTGTAGAATAAAGGGGAGCTTGATTAGAACGATGTCGTCTAAATGCTGTGGTTCTATCATTTAGTTCACGTTCTGTTAGTCCAAATGTGTTCTCTAACAGCCTTTTTGCTTCCGATTGGTTTGATTCGTCGAGAAACAAGTACGATTGAATCAACAGCTCCCGTAAACTAGAGTACTCACTTTCAGAAAATACTTCCCCAAATGCTTTCGTTCTCAATTCGGAATAATTCATGATTAGAAATCTCCTTTACTATGAATCGCTCTCATAAAAAAAGCAGTGGACTGGTTGACAAAGTTTTGAGCACTCATCGTACCTGAAGATACTAAGGTTTGATAAATCAGAGGATCAAATAGCTGCATCAGCTGCAGCGACAAAAAATCCGCGGGTGCCTTCGTTTGAAAAGTTGCATTTCTCTTGCCAGCTTCTATAACTTGTTCAAAGTTGGAAATAATTCTTCTCTGAGATAAAGCAAGTTCAGAGTTATGATCTTCATTGAATATGGCAGCCATATCAGGGAAACTTGATAAAACAAAATGGAAAAAATCACTGAGAAAACCCTCGTTAATAAACGAGATCACCTTTTTGTTTTCTGAAAGTGTGCTTTCAGTGATTTCTTCTACACTACTTAAAAAGCTGTCTATTTTCGGTTTAACAATGGAAAAAACTAACTGCTCTTTGGATTGGTAGTGCGAATACAGCGTGCCTTTCGCTATATCAAGTTTTTCGGAGATATCACTCATTTTTACTTCATGATAACCGTGAGTTTTTATTAACTCTTCAGCTGTGTTTAAAATGAGCGTATTTCTTTGATTGAATTTTTTAGACATTCGATCAGACATCATACCGCTCCTTTTTGACTTTTTAGTCAAAAATGACTCATAAGTCATTTTAGTGTAAAAGGTTGATGCTGTCAACAATGGCAAATGTCTGGAAAATTTAATAAATAAACTAGTGGGGACTGGTCCTATCATTAGTGAGGTGCTCATATAGTTCGTTTTTTGTTATGATGAAAGAAATGAAAATGGATAGAAATGGAATGGATGTATGGGTGGAGGGGAAGTCTTGAATCTGATTTTTTTAGGTCTTTTCATATGCGGTGTCCTGATTGTCGCTCTTGCCTGGTACCGGGGGCGCGGGGAAACGAATAAACGTTATTCATGGCTGAGTTACTTATCTATTGGACTTCCAGCTGTAGTCATCGTGCTTATGTACATAATACCTAAAAGTACCATTTTATTCATTTCTACACCCATTGGCTCCCCCATTGCATTTATTGTGAGCGTCATTGCGTTATTTAAAAGAAGGGAGAAACATTTGCTGGCTGTCCTTGGTTTGTGTCTTTCACTCATCCTGCTCGGATTCGTCATCATCTATGGAATTTTTTTAATCAATCCTTATCAACCTTAGAAATGAATACCACTTTGCTGGAAGGCAAAGGTAATTCATAACAATAAAAATATAAAGCTCCCTTCTCGTAAAGACGGGAGCTTCATATTCTTATTACTTACAGCATCCATTAAATTTTTCTTCATGAATGATTTCCATCTGAAGTTCATGATCTTTGACGTATGCCTTAGGAAGCAACGTGTTTTCAAAGTCAAAGGGTTTGATTTCGTGGTGGTTATACACTTTGTTTGGTAAGTCTGGATTAGCCAGGGCGCTTGTTCCTAAGGAGACAAAATCGGCGTGATTGTCTTTTAAAAGGGTCTCTGCTTTTTCAGGATCACCAAGCTTTCCATTGGCGATAACCGGGAGGCCGCTGAAATCTTTAGCGGCTTGAGCAAGCGTTCTGCTTTGATTTCCAAAAGCGGGAGCTGCTGCATCCTTGTCGGTTACATGGATGTAGTCGAGTGCAGTTTTTCCTAACTCGGAAAAGATCGTCTCTGCGTCTTGCTCTCCTTCCGCCCATTTGTGTTCAGCATCTGAGACTTTTATTTGGGAAATGCGGATGCCTACAACAAAATCAGGACCGACGGCGTTTCGGATATCCGTGATGGTTTCTCTAATGAAACGCAGACGATTGGTTAGTGAAGGGCCATAGGAGTCCTGTCTTTGGTTGAAATAGTCGGTTAAGAACTCATCCAGCAAATATCCATTGGCTCCATGAATTTCAACACCGTCAAATCCAGCTTCTTTTGCACGGAGGGCGCTTTGAACGAAGGCTTCTTTTACTTGTTGAATATCCTCATCAGTCATCGCTTTAGGAGTTTGGTAAGGTCCGGAGCCGCCATAGAAACCTAACTGTTCTCCCTTTGGTGCCACAGGAGCGGGCGCGATCGTTTCATCTGTATATCGATTTGCCTGACTCTGCCCGCCTGCATGCATAAGCTGCGCCAGGAATAAAACGCTGTGTTTATGGACAGCATCAACGACAGGTTTCCAGGAGTTCACGTGTTCAGCGCTGGAAAGACCAGGCTGATCTGCATAGCCCTGGCTGTAGCGGTCGTCTATATAGATTCCTTCAGATATAATGGCACTAAAGCCGCCTTTCGCGTACCGCTCATAATAGTTCCGCATCCGTTCATTAGCCCGGCCGTCTTGTTCAGCGCTGATCCGGGTCATGGGTGCCACGACATATCGATTCTTGAATGTATTGTTATTGATTTCCGTTTTTGAGAAAAGCTTTTCGTTCGCCACTTTACACACCCTTTCTTTTTATTAACCATACACGTATCGTATCAGGATGTATGAATCGAAATCAGTAAATCTGCTTAGAACTAATGCGTTCAGATTTGATGAGCTTCCTATAAAATTCATAATTTAGAATGGAGGGAGAAGTATGATTGAAGTGAAAAGAGGAAGGCCGGAGCATGTGGCAGGCATCGCCAGGGTTTGCATAGAGGGGAGACAGGATGCAATCGCTGGTCTTAAGAGTTTAGAAAATATAAAAAGAAATAACCAAATCTTTTATAATCATGACCGGATCACCCGGGAATTAAGTGAAGCAGAGGGCTGGGATGGTTATTTCGCAGCACTAGATGATGGAAACGTAGCAGGAGCGATTGGCGGCGGCATGGTTGACGCTGAAAAAAGTGAAATTTACGTACTCTATTTAGATCCCAAACGCCGTAGAGAAGGCATAGGCACTCAACTCTTAAATTACCTGACAGAAATACAGCTTCAAAAGGGGTCTAAGGAACAGTGGGTGTCTGTGCTCAAAGGAAATGATAAAGGCATTCCATTTTATGAGGCAAAAGGATTTCAGTTTATGCATGAAAAAGATGCGTATGGGAACGTTGAAGGGGAAGATTATCTTTCCTTAAGATACCGCCGGTACATATAATTTAAGAACCAATTTTTACTTAGGAGCGAATGAAATGCTGCAGACTTTTGAAACAGACCGGTTAATATTGCGGGAACGAACGTTGGAAGACATTGAACAATGCATGGAGATGGACCAGGATCCAGAAGTAGTGAAGTATATTCCTGAAATCATGGAGGTCCTGCACGGCCCCAAGCCTAACCTTGAAAAGCATAAAGGATTTGTTATCAAGAGATTGGAAGCGGATTATCCAGATGGATTAGGGTACTGGACCATTGAATCAAAGGAGCATGGTAGACGGTTTATGGGCTGGATCCTGCTGATTCCCGCTGATGGGATTGGTCCGGAAGTTGAAATTGGCTGGAGACTGAAAAGAATCTATTGGGGAAAAGGGTATGCTACGGAGGCTGCCAAGACTATTGTAGACCACGCTTTTGATACCGTCGGGCTGGCAAAAGTAATCGCGGACATCCATTACTTAAATCAGGGGTCGATAAGAGTGGCTGAGAAACTTGGGTTCAGGCTGGAAAATACGAATGAGGATAGTACAGCTCCTTATGTTAGCTACTCTATTGATAACAAATCGTTTTTTTCTTAAGGGATGGAATGAAAAGCAATCTGTAGGAAAGCATAGGAATATAGGATGCGGTTGTACAGAAAGGGTGTTTTATCTTGGGGAAGGTGTCCGTAGCTTTTGTCGTTAATACCGTTATAAGTGGATGTATAGCAGGCTTTATTTCGTTATTTTTTGCCCAGGGCACCATTGCAGAGAACTATACGGACAAGACGTTTGTCGCGCCTGAGTTTTTTGTAATTATGGGTATATGGGCCGTCGGATTTTTAATAGGATTGTTCATCTATACTAAAAAAGGTGTGTCCTGGTTCTTATTTATCTCTATTGTCATGACATGGGCTTCCATTCCGCTCGGGGTCAAAATAGGAATGATCTTAGCAACGTGATCGAATGCTTCGAAAGCGTAAGAAAAACCCTATCCTATTTAGGAGAATGCCGCCTACATAGAATAGGGTTATTTGTTTCTTAAAAGAAAATGGACAAGATCACTAACAAAATAAACGCAGTCAGCCATGCTAAGGTTGTCGGGATCGACCATACCATCATTTGTTCCTTGGCGTTACGGATGCCAAGCATACGGTTGACGACCCAGTAAAAGCTGTCGTTAAAATAAGAGAACAGCAGAGATCCGGTGGTCGCTCCAATGGCTGCGAGCGGCATGTAGACCCCATCAACTCCAGAAAGAATGGGGGCCGTGATTGATGCGGCCGTTATCATCGCAACGGTTCCACTCCCTTGCACGAGTCGTACAAAGCTTGATACAAAGAAAGGCAGCAGCACGAGTGGAATCGACATGTCCACGATCGATTGGGCTACGTAATCACCAGAGCCGCTTTCGCGAAGGACGTTCCCAAGCGCCCCGCCTGCCCCAGTAACGAGCAGGATGATGCCGGCAGATTTAATGCCTTCTTCCATCCGATCAAGAGAATCGGTGCGGCTTAGCCGCTTCGTTAACGTGTAAATAGCAAAGACAAGACCGATGCCGACCGCAATAACCGGGTTACCAAAGAACTGGATGTACCCGAATATGCCACTGGTTAAATCCTGAGCCGTCACGACGGTATTAGCAAAAATCAATAAAATAGGGATTAGAATAGGTGCGATGGATAGAGCCAAAGAAGGAAGGTGTTTGTTTTCCTGCTGCTCGACGAATTCTTCATACGTTTCTGTGGGTTTTTCCGGACGAACCCAGCCTTCCCCGTCTTCAGCTGGGAGCTGGTGAATTTTCTTACCGATCCATTTGGCATAGAGGACTCCGACGATAATCAATGGGACGGAGATGAGGAGTCCCCACAAAATCATAACCCCTACACTGACACCAAAAATACCAGCGACTCCGAGCGGCCCTGGTGTAGGAGGAACTAAGGAGTGGGTGACGACGAGACCGATGGCTAAGGCTACGCCGAGCGTGATAACCGATCGCTTTGTTTTCTTTGAAACCGCTTTCACTAATGGCGTTAAAATAACGAAGGCCGAATCAACGAAGATCGGAATGGAAACGACATAACCGGTTAAAGCCATCGCCCAGTCTTCTCTTCGTTTTCCTAACATCCTTACAAAGGAGTAGGCGAGGCGTTCAGAGGCTCCGGCGACTTCCATAACGCGGCCGAGCATCACCCCGAAACCAATGACAATCCCAATCGATCCAAGTGTACCTCCGAATCCGTTGGTAATTGCTTCAGCGACTTTTGGAGGAGTCATGCCCGCAATAAGACCGATAACAGAAGCAGATGCAATTAATGCGATAAAGGCATGTACCTTTGTTTTCATAACTAAAAAAATCAGCAGGGCAATTCCTATGACCAAACCTAAAATAATTTGTCCGCCTGGTGCTTCCATGCTTCTTCCTCTCCTTTACAGTCATGATCTATTTTATAAACGTGAGAAATTCATTTATACTACTAGGCAGAGTCCTCCCTTGGGTCGCGAGTTTGGAATCTGTGGCAGGGTTTAAACTCTTTTCAACACCAAGGGGGCTCGTTTTCTTATGCCTTTTGCTTTTCAAAGAACGGGGTGTACTTCGCCGCTGCTTTAATTGCTTCCACCATGCTGACAGGGCTAGCCAGTCCTTTTCCGGCAATGTCAAAAGCCGTGCCGTGATCGACGGAAGTGCGGAGGTATGGAAGTCCGTTCGTCACTGATACGGTTCGTTCGAAATCATACATTTTCGCTGCAATATGTCCCTGGTCGTGATAGAGGGATAAAACCGCATCATATTTTCCGTTCGCAGCCTGGTGAAAAACGGAATCAGCGGGAACCGGTCCGTTGACGTCTACACCTTGCTTTTTGGCTGCCTCTATTCCTGGCGTTAATTCATCAATTTCTTCTCTTCCGAACAGCCCGCCTTCACCGGAATGAGGGTTTAATCCTGCAAGCGCAAGCTTAGGCTTTTCAATGCCTAGCAGCTGCAGTGCTTCTTTACAGCGCACAAGGTAATCCTCCACGCGTTCTTTTGTCATGAGCGGGATGGAATCTTTTAAAGAAACGTGCCGCGTTAAAAAGAAAATGCGTAAATCGTTCACTTCAAACATCGTCATCGGGTCATGGGAGTTCGTGAATGCCGATAACATCGCGGTGTGGTCGATATAAGGAACATCTTCACTCGCTTGAAGGGACTCCTTGTTAATGGGCGGGGTGCAGATCGCATCCGCTTCGTCGTTTTCTATTAAGTCGTGTGCTTTTTTAATATATTCATAGGAAGCCTTCCCGCACATGCCGGAAACCTGGCCCATTTCATAGCTCGCGATGTCTACATTATCCAGGTCGATTAAATGAAGGGTGCCCGGTTGGTAGTGGGCTTCGTCTGGTTTTTTGATAACGTGGATGTCCAGGCGGGTGTCAATCGCTTCCATAATCGTTTCTAAGACGTCTCTATCACCAATAACTACTGGATCACAGATTTCATAAATTTCTTTCTGCTTCAGTGATTTAATGACAATTTCAGGTCCGATTCCGGCAGGGTCTCCGGTGGGTATCGCAATGACAGGCTTGTTGTTTTTTTTCATAGTAACCATCCTTTTTTACGTATTTATTGTTGATGAAATCAAATAGCTCATACACGTGTGCAGGGCTTTTTTGTCACCAATCATGCCCCCTTTCGTGACGACAGGCATGCCGTCTAAATAACCGCCGATAAAGCTTCCAAACGCAGCTAAAGGGATGATTTCGTCGTTTAATTCAATGCCGTGGGCTCGCGTAATTGAACCGACCGAGGCCGTCACATCGCCTCCGCTCAGGTAACAACCTTTGAAAAGCTCCCGGTTGTTTTCTAAAATTCTCCGGCTGATCATACCTAGACCATCTGTGATTCTCTTCGCAAGGCTGTCTTCGGTCGTATTTTCCTTTGCAGCCAATGAGGAAAGGTCTAACATTTTTTGGCCGGGAGAGTAAGTGGTGATCATAAGTATATCGGTGTCTTGAAGTTTATCCTCCGCTTCTTCAACAACACGGTTGACTTCTTTACCCCAGTCGTCCGTAAAGGTTGCGAGGTTTGCAGGGGTGACATAAATCGGTTTCACATTCATTTTGTGAGTGAAATAATCTATCTGCATCCCGGTTTGAGTGGTCACGCTCCCGATCGTGATTAAGTATTTGTGGCTTCTTTTCGCCTGGTTCAATTTTTTGCTGGCATAAGCGGCTGTAAACGGTCCCGGATCGACAGAGAGGACCGGGGTCTCTATATTCTTCACTACTTCAGCGATCAAATCGATATGCTCCTCGGTGACGGCATCGATACAAATAATTTTAGAATGCTGTTTCGCTTGATTGATTTGCTGTTCTAGTTTTTCCCGTCCTCCAAGCACCACATCCAAGCCCAGTGTTGTAGTCGGCAGCTCCGTTTGAAACTGGATGATTTCCTCTACTTTTGACGTCGTAAGCGGACGTACAGGGTCCTGGGCGACATCGGTTTGCTGAAGGGGAATGTTGTCAACGAGAAGAAAGCCGCCGATCGTTGTGCGTCCTGAGTCGGGAAAAGAAGAGACGACAACCGCTACAGTCTCCTTCCCTAAAAATTCCAGCATCGCTTCCATTTCACTGCCGATATTTCCTCTTAAAGTACTATCGATTCTTTTGCTGTAAATAGCGGCCCGTCCGTTTTTTGTGCTTTCTTTAAGAGCAGCCGTCACACGGTTTCGTGCCTGGTTCTCTGGTGCATAGCGGCTGTCTATATCTAAACAAAGTGCATCGTATCCGGATTGAGGTAATGGAAGTCCATGAATCACGGTAGCCGTTTTAAACCCTTGTTTGGACAATTTTACGCCTGTCGCATTCGCTCCTGTCAGATCATCACAAAGAACCACAATATCCATGTATCATTCCTCCTTTCAATCAGTAAACATTAGTTACTTGGTGAAGTTGTTCTTTTGTGTGCGCATCGATTTGATCATCGGTAATGATGCCATTAACTTCGTCAAAATCACATACATGGGCAAAGGATCGTTTATTAAACTTGCTGTGGTCGGCCACAATCCATTTGGAACTGGCATTTTTCAGCATCAGTTTTTTAATATACGATTTTTCTAATGTAGGGGTAGAGATGCCTTCTGTTAAATGGACAGCATTCGCTCCTATAAAAACGATGTCCACTTTAATCTGCCGCAACAATTCCTGTACGTGGGTGCCGATAAACGCCCCGACATCTTTTTGCAGCTCTCCCCCTGTTGAAATCACCTTACAGTCTGAATGAAGAAGCTCAATCGATATTTTCGCATCATTTGTGACGATCAATAGGTCATCTCTTGACTTTAAAAGTTTTGCAATTTCAAGGTTTGTCGTACCTGAATCGAGTAAGATTCTTGCTTGATCAGGAATGAGCTCTACCGCTTTTTTAGCAATTTGTTCTTTTTCAGCCGTATAGCTGGAAAGCTTCGTTTGGTAGGGGACTTCCTGCGTCAGTGATTCTGGAAGGACCGCTCCCCCGTGGGACCGTATCAGCTTGCCTTCTTCTTCCAGAGCAGCGAGATCCCGGCGGACGGTCATGGTGGATACGTTATATTGAGTGGCTAATTGCTCGATATAAACGGTTCCTGATGTTTGAAGTTGTTTTAAAATGTTATGGCGTCGTTCTGCTTGCAGCATGGGCTTCACCCTTAATGTTTGTTTGTGTTAAATTATAAAGGTGAATTCGAGCATAAGTCAACACAAATAAACATTTTATGTTTGATATTGTTATTGAGAAGCAGAGAAGATTATGGATAGCTGTTAATAAATTATTTAAATTATAGAACCCTCTTAAAGCCTGGCTGACAGCCGGGTTTTGTTTATTTTCATTAGAATTCACCAGGTGGAAAATTCTAAAAATTTTAAAAATACTCTTGCAATTTTGAAGGCGGTTACATAGAATAGAAAACAAATTGGTAGTGATGTTTTATTAAAGGTTGATACCTTTTTGTTGGGAGGAGGTACATATGATTGAACGATTGAAAGAAATGAATCCGCATTTGAGGCTGGAGGATGTGCGAGCGGAAGCTTTTCTTCGCTATGGAAAGGTTCTTGATGATTTTCCATTGGATGAATTACGGGCGGGGATGAAGGAGCTTGAGATTCCTGAAAGAGGGAATGTGTACGTTCCCTCGGAACCGATTCTTGAGACTCGAGCAATACAATCTTTCGTTGAACGGAAGTATTATGGGGGGATGAGTGTCCAATTAGGTTACTGCAATGGAAAGAATTCTAAGCTCGGGGGTCTTGAGTACCATAAGGGAAGTGAAATCAATGTTGCTATCACAGAACTCGTGATGCTTGTCGGCCATCTTAACGAAGTGAAAGGTCACCGTTTTCATACACAAGATTTGAAAGCGTTTTATATTCCTAAAGGAATTGCTATCGAAATGTATCAGACGACACTTCATTTAGCTCCTTGTAAAGTTCATCCAGCCGGGTTCAAGTGTGTGGTTATTTTGCCTGAAGGGACGAATATGGAACTGAGTGAAGAAGAGAAGGGAGAGGATCCGCTTTTATTTATGAGGAACAAGTGGCTTATCGCGCATGAGGAGCACGATCGGTTTGTAGCAAATGGAGCCTGTATCGGGATAGAAGGTCCGAATGTCGAGGTTCACCATTTTATTAATGAGGAGGAAAAATATGAATAGCATCATTTTTACCATAGTGACTTGCGTATTCTTTATGGGGCTTGTGGGCTGGATCTCGTATGTGAAGTCAAAAGGCCAAGTAAATGATTCAGACGGTTATTTTCTTGCCGGCCGCGGACTGACAGGGGGATTTATTGCCGGGAGCCTGTTATTAACCAACCTTTCTGCTGAACAATTAATTGGTTTAAATGGACAGGCTTATCGTGAGAACTTGTCAAATATGGCGTGGGAAGTAACGGCGCCAATTGCGATTATCATTATGGCTTTGATTTTACTGCCGAAGTATTTAGGAGGTGCCTTTTCTACCCTGCCGGAATTTTTAAGCAGCCGGTTTGATGACGGGGTGAGAAGATACATCGTTGTGTTATTCATGCTTGGATATGCGTTTGTCACGATTCCTTCGGTACTTTATTCCGGGGCGCTGGCGGTGTTGAAACTGTTCGATGTTCCTGGTTTGCTCGGCATTTCCTTACAATCGTCCATTTGGCTGACGATTTGGGTGATCGGGATTATTGGCGCCATCTATGCGATTTTTGGCGGTCTGAAAGCGGTCGCGGTATCGGATACGTTAAATGGAGTCGGCCTGCTTGTAATCGGATTACTTATTCCGATTCTAGGGCTCATCGCGCTAGGAGACGGCAACCTCTTCCACGGCTTCAAAACACTTGCTACAGATAATGCTGAGAAGCTGAATGCAATCGGCTCCAGTGAAGATTCTGTCCCTTTTTCTGCCATCTTTACCGGAATGATCTTCATGAATATGTTCTACTGGGGTACTAACCAGTATGTAATCCAGCGCGCACTAGGGGCAAAGAACCTGGCAGAAGGGCAGAAAGGGGTTCTGTTCTCTGGATTTTACAAGCTGATTGTTCCGCTATTAATGATGATACCGGGAGTCATCGCCTTTCATTTATACGGATCCAATTTAAAAACGGTGGATTTGGCTTACCCGACCATCGTTACGAACTTAATGCCGTCCATTTTCTCCGGACTTTTCCTGGCAGTGCTGCTTGGTGCCGTATTCTCAAGTTTTAACTCTTTACTGAACAGTGCGGCCACGATGTTTGCGTTAGACATTTACAAGCCTGGTTTTAATCCTGATGCAAGCGATGAACAATTGATCCGCGTGAGTAAGTTTTTCGGAACAATTCTGGCGCTCGTATCATTCTTTATTTCGCCAATGCTGTTAAAAGCACCGGACGGATTGTGGGACATTATCCGTCAGTTTACCGGCTTCTTTAACATTCCAATTATCGCAATTGTACTCGTCGGGATTACTTCCAAGTATGTTCCGCCATTGGGGGCAAAAATTGCCGTCATCTTTCACGTCATTACGTATTATATGCTCGTCTGGGGATTGGACCAGCTCTTTGGTGTGACCATTACGATGAACTTCATTCATATTTCTGCGATCTTATTTGTCATTGAGGTTGGCATTATGCTTGCGGTTGGCTATATCCGTCCACTCCCTGAACCTTATGCAGTTAAATATAATCCGAAGGTGGATATGACCCCATGGAAATACGGAATGTCGACCGCAGTCGTGATCTTAAGCCTGATCGTATTTGCTTACCTTGTCTTTTCGCCAGTCGGTTTAGCTTATCCTGAAGCGGTTGTATCCGGCTATTTCTGGCCTTCTGCTATTGGTCTCATGGTTGTAACCGGCTTTGTGCTGAGGCTTACTGTAAAGCGCTGGAAGAAAAAATATGAAACAGAAGAGCAGGAATCATTAGAAAAAGCGGAAAGTTTATAAGTAACAAGGGAGGAATGTAAACATGCAGATGACTGAGCCGCAGGGGTTGCAGCTGAAAAAAAGAAACGAAGGTTTTGAAATCTATTTAGAAGGAAGAAAAATTCTTGCTCATACTTCCAAATCTCCCTGTCTCTATGTAGGCAGCGGTATCGATAAAATGGAAATGTACCGGGGCAACTTTGACATTGAGGATTATATTGTGGAGCGGATCGGTCTGAGGGAGGCGATGGTCAAAGAAACGGACAACGGTTATGTAGTGGAGTTCAGACGCTCTTCTGAAGATCGGCCGTCGGTAAGTGTGACGTTAACCCATGAGAAAGAGCGTTTGACGATGAAGTTTTCTCAAACAGAGTCGATTTACAATCGTTTCTGGCTCAGGATTCCTGCAGAAGAAGAGGAGAGAGTGTACGGCTGCGGGCAGCAGATGTCCCATTTAAACTTGCGCGGCAAGCACTTTCCGCTGTGGACTTCAGAGCCAGGTGTCGGCAGAAATAAAGCAACGTATACGACGTGGCAGGCTGATGTCCATGATAAGGCAGGTGGAGATTATTACCATACGAACTATCCACAGCCCACTTACTTATCGACTAAGAAGTATTTCTGCCACGTTGAGACGACGGCTTATGCTGACTTTGATTTCCGCAATAGCGAATTCCATGAGCTTCATATCTGGGAAATCCCGGAAGCGATTATTTTTGAAACGAGTGATTCCTATAAAGGGCTCGTTACCCAATTGACCGCTTATCTCGGCCGGCAGCTGGAACTGCCGGAGTGGGTTTATGACGGCATGTGGCTTGGAATGCAGGGAGGTACGGAAAAGGTCCAGGAAAAGATTGACCTCGCGCTGGAAGCTGGAATCAAGCTTGGAGCCGTCTGGGTACAGGATTGGCAGGGGAAACGGGTCACTTCATTTGGACGCAGGTTGAACTGGAACTGGCAGTGGGATGAGCTGGAATACCCGAATCTTGACCAGAAGCTGAAGGAATGGAGGCAGCAGGGCATTCACTTTCTCGGTTATTTAAATCCTTACATCATTGTCGATGGCAGTCTCTATCAAGAGGCACTTAAGCAGAACTATCTTGTCCGTAAACAAGCAGATGAGGTGTACAATGTGGATTTCGGAGAATTTGACTGCGGGATTGTTGATTTCACAAATCCTGACGCATTTGCGTGGTATAAAAACGTGATTAAAACAAATGCGATCGACTTTGGATTGGATGGCTGGATGGCGGACTTCGGCGAATATTTACCGACAGATGCGGTGCTTTATAACCAGCAGCCAGCCAAACTCATGCACAATGCCTGGCCGATGCTGTGGGCAAAAGCGAATTTTGAAGCGGTCGAAGAAGCGGGAAAACAGAAGGAGATCGTTTATTTCATGCGCGCCGGCTATACAGGCAGCCAAAAATACTGCCGACTTTTGTGGGCCGGGGATCAAAGTGTTAATTGGGAGCTTGATGACGGCATTGCCTCTGTCATTCCTGCAGCGCTGTCTGCTGGACTGTCGGGAAATGGCCTCCATCACAGCGACATTGGCGGGTATACAAGTTTGCATGGCAACAAGCGGACGAAAGAGCTTTTGTTACGCTGGCTTGAGCTTGCCGCGTTTACACCTGTCATGAGAAGCCATGAAGGCAATCGGCCGCAGGACAGTTTTCAATACGACGGCGATGAAGAAACGCTTGCTGGTTTTGCCCGGATGTCACACGTGCATGCAGCGCTTGCTCCATACTTGAAAGAACTAGTCCGAGTGAATGCGGCAGAGGGCATTCCCGTCCAGCGTCCGCTATTTATGGAATATGAACAGGATGATCAGACGTATGACATCCAGTATCAGTATATGCTTGGCTCTGACATGCTTGCAGCTCCTGTTTACGAAGAGGGAGCTTCCCTATGGAAGGTGTATCTTCCTGAGGATGACTGGATCCATTTATGGAGCGGAACATCTTTTACCGGAGGAACGGTAGAAGTAGATGCCCCGATTGGTGAGCCGCCTGTCTTTTACCGGAAGGAGTCAAAATATAGTGATTTATTTAACCAGATTCGAACCGATTACCTCTTGACGGATAAAAAGTAAATGTAATAACCTTTAGTTTAAAGGTAGGTATCTTTTAAAGATGAATAGTGGGAGGGGCAGCAAATGAATGTATTGTACGTACCTATAGGGAGAAAAACGTTTGATTTGGAAGCGGGGGAAGAAGTAAGGCAGAATAGCTCCGACATGCTGCGGCAGTTAGGACTAAATGTGATTGAGCCTGAAGGCATTTTAACTTCACCCGATGAATTACAGGATTTTTTGAAAACGGTTCAGGCAGAAGAAGTGCTGATGTCGATTTACCAGAGCGTAACTTTTGCTGATGGAGAATTCGTGGAGACATTAATTCAACAGGTACAGGCGCCTGTGATTGTCTGGTCGATCCGTGAGCCAAGCATAAATGGGCGGCTTCGGCTGAATTCGTTAACGGGAGGAAACAGCACATCCCATGTCTTAACATGTGCCAAACACCCGTACTCCTTTTTATTCGGGAATCCCGAGGAAGCGCAGATTCGAAGTCGTTTAAAGAAATACTTAAAAGTTCAGCAGGTCATCAAAGACCTTCAGGAATTGAAAATCGGTGTCATCGGTGAACATCCACCTGGATTTTTCTTTTCCGGTACCGATGAAGAGCTGTTACATAAGCAGCTCGGAGTCAAGGTAAAGGAAGTTGATTTGATGAAAGCCTTTAAGGAATCAAAACAACTGCCTAAAGAAAAGTGGGTGCACGCCATTGACCGTGCCGAAAAACAGGTCATTGGCTTGAATCGGAACGATGAAACTGTCGAACGCTTTGCCCAGTTTACAACTTATGTTGAATCCCTGATTGCAGAAGAAAACTTCTCTGGACTTGCCATTCGCTGCTGGCCTGATTTTTTCAACGAACTGGGAGCGGCAGCCTGCTCTACCCTTTCGCAGTTTACGGAAGACGGAATTGTATCTGCTTGTGAGTCGGATATACATGGCTCGGTATCGATGTTCATTCTTCAGCAGCTGAGCGGTGGAAGTGCGCCTTATCTTGGGGATATGGTGCATGTGAATGAAGCAAGTAATTCGGTCGTTTTCTGGCACTGTGGAGCGGGAGCCTATTCGCTCGCACATCCAGAGCAAGGAGCTAAACCAGGCGTGCACCCGAACAGGAAGCTCGGTTTTACGATGGAATTCGGATTAAAACCAGGACAGGTTACCATTTTCCGAGTTGGCTACACACCGAACGGGTACCGGCTGCTGGTCATGCGCGGTGACGCATTAGACACGCCGCAGCGATTCAACGGCACTTCTGTTGAAGTGGAACTGGAAACAGAGATTAACGAAACGCTTTACAGTTTAATGGAGGAAGGCTTTGAGCCTCACTATGCACTAGTTTATGAAGACGTGACAGAAGAACTTATCGAACTCGGGCGAAAGCTCGGTCTTGAAACGGTCGTGTACACCAATGAATGAAAGGGGGACGCCCGATGAGAAAAGTGGCAGTCGGCCAGGCGGGTGGCCCATCAGCGGTGATCAATGCCACACTTGCAGGGTTTATCGAACAGACGAGAAAAAATCATAAGCTCGTACTTGTAGAAAACGGCTATCAAGGACTGGTGGAGGAAAGGTTTCTTCCAGGGACCTCCGATTCCCTTACCTGGGTGGTGAACCACCGGCACGTTCCGGGGGCCTGTTTGAAGTCCGGCAGATATCCGCTTGAGAAGGCGGCGATTGCAAAAGCGGTCGCCAACTTAAAAAAACACCAGATTGATACTCTTGTATTTATCGGAGGCAACGGGACAATGGAAGCCCTCTACCATATTCAGCAAGAGGCGGAAAGAAACGGCTATCCGCTCCAGGTGATCGGTCTTCCGAAAACAGTGGATAATGACATCGGAGCAACGGATCATGCCCCTGGTTTTGCGAGTGCCGCTAATTACGTAGCAAGGACGACAAAAGATATGAGCCGCGACTTATATGCGATGAATAACTTCGAACAGATCCGCGTGCTGGAAACGATGGGCAGAAATGCCGGATGGCTGGCGCTGGCCGCAGGTGCTTATCGCACCTTTAACGAAGAAGGGCCGCACTTTATTGCCGTCCCTGAAGAACAGCTGAATAAAGAAGCACTCCTTCAGACGGTAAGGAAGGCGATTAAATCGTACGGATACGCTCTCGTAGTTGTCAGTGAAGGTGTTCAGTGGCAAGAGGGCAGGCAAATGGAACTGAATCGCGTAGACGGACGGACGGTGCTGGGTGGAATTTCTAAAGAGATACGTGACTTTTTAAGTCAGGAATGCAAAGGAACCGCAAGAGCTGAGCTGCTGGGGATGAATCAGCGCTCTTCTTCTGCTTATGTATCCAAGGTGGATGCATTAGAAGCCTATCAGGCAGGCGTTGAAGGCGGCAGATGGGTCGAGGAAGGCAGAAATGGCTGTATGGTTTCGATTCGTCGAAAACAGGCAGATTATTATACAATAGAATTAAGACCTGTAAATCTATACGAGGTTATAGCTGAGGGAGAGCGACGCCTGCCGCCTTCTTTTATTAAAGAACGGGAGTCCTATTTCAAGTGGCTGCGCCCGCTTTTAGGAGGTGATGATCCTTCCTACCCTCCGCTTAAGCAAAGGAGAGTAGAATATAGTGAGTACTAAGATCGACCCGAATAAAGATTTAGCCCTTTACTTACAGCTGAAGGAATTGTTTATCGAACGCATTCACAACGGTGACTGGGCACCAGATCAATTGATCCCGACAGAGCAAGAACTAATGAAAGAATTCGATGTCAGCCGGACGACGATCCGCCAAGCTGTGTCCATTCTTGTTCAGGAAGGATTGGTCGAAAAAAAACAAGGCCGCGGCACAATTGTTAAGCCGAGAAAGCTCAGTGGCAACCTTACACAGCTGAAAGGCTTTGCCGAAGAGGTATTAGAAAGAGGTCAGACACCCCGAAGTAAACTGATTCGCGCCGAATTCAAATCCAACTTGTTTCATGAAAAGGCGATGCTTGAAGTGAAGGACGACGAGCCGATTCTGCTTGTAGAACGTATCCGTCTAGCCGATGAAACGCCGGTCGCCTTAGAGCGGACATGCTGGCCAAAAGATATCGGTGACATTCTAATCAAATATGACCTCGATGAAGCCCGCTATTATGAACTATTGGAAAACTACAAAGTGTACTTAAACCGGGCTAATGAAAAGATCTCTGCTATCAATGCAACCATTGATGAAGCGGATGCGCTTGGCATCCGGGCTGGCGAAGCGCTGCTTGAGATGACGCGCTTAAGCTTTGGAGTGAATGATCGTCCCATTGAATATACGAAAACGAAATATCGAAATGATCAGTACCATTATAATATTGACCTGAAACGATAAGAAGGAGGATTTTGTAATGCCTTTTGTAAATGGAAAAACGATGCTTGAACAAGCCCGAAAGCATGGCTATGGAGTCGGTGCCTTCAGTGCCCATAACGCTGAAACAATTGTCGCCATTCTAGAGGCGGCAGAAGAAAAGCAAGCGCCGGTTATGATTCAAATTGGACAGAAAGTCATTCAAACCCTTGGGCTTGAACCGATGAAAGCAATGGTTGACAGCTTTGCCGAACATTATTCGATCCCAGTGGCCATCCACTTGGATCACAGCAGGGAGTTTGCTCAAACGATGCGCGCCATTCAGCTCGGCTTCCAATCGGTCATGTTTGATGGTTCAGCCCTATCGTTTGAAGAAAATACAACGATTTCACAACGCGTGGCAGCAGCAGCGAAGGCGCTTGGTATCGGCAGCGAAGGCGAAATTGGCAAAATCGGCGGAACTGAGGATGACATTACAGTGGATGAAAAGGATGCTCTCATTACGACGACAGATGAAGCGCTTGATTTTGTCAACGCGACGGATGTCGATTACTTAGCGGTATCGATCGGCACCGCCCATGGTATCTATAAGGAAACACCGAAGCTCCGTTTCGAGCGTTTAGAGGAAATTGCAAAAGCAGTAAATCGTCCGATTGTTCTTCATGGCGGCTCAGACGTACCTGACGAGCAGGTGAGGCAGGCCATTACGCTTGGCATCGCCAAAATCAATGTAGATACTGAACTGCGCCAGGCCTATACGAAAGGTCTGCAGGCCTACATGAACGAGAATCCGGATGACTTTGTACTCGCCAATTCATTAGGGGAAGCGGGGCAAGTGATGAAGGAAAAAGTGAAAGAAAAGATTGACGTATTTGGAAGTACCGGGCGTGCCGCTGATTTCTACGTAAATAAAAAGGTCGTAACGTTATAATCTTTAAAGGAGGTCATCACAATGAATGTAATGACAGCAGCCCATTCATACGGATTGTTTATCGGAGGTGAATGGGTCGACAAGCAGGAAACAGCCCCAGTCGTTAATAAATATACGCAAGCGGTGATGGCAGAAACAGCAGTCACCGAGAAAGAGGACGTCAAGCAAGCCGTGGAAGCAGCAAAATCTGCCTTTCAAACTCCATTTTCCATGTATGATCGCTACCAGATCCTGCTTAACGTCGCCCGTCTGTTACGAGAACATACAGACGAATTCGCAAATGTCATCGCTGAGGAAGTCGGCAAGCCGATCAATGAGGCCAAAGGAGAAGTAGCACGCTCCGCTTTAACGTTGGAAAATTCCGCAGAAGAGGCGAAGCGGATTCACGGAGAAGGTATTCCAGTGGAAGCAGCCCCCGGTTCAGAAAACCGCACCTCCTTTACCCGCCGTTATCCAGTCGGCATCGTTGCTGCAATCACGCCATTTAACGTACCGTTAAACCTCGTCTGTCATAAAATTGGTCCGGCTATTGCCGCCGGTAACAGTGTGATCTTAAAGCCTGCCGAACAGACCCCTGTCTCAGCTCTATTACTGGCACGATTGTTTGAAAAAGCCGGTCTGCCAAAAGGCCGCCTAAATGTTCTAACAGGAGAAGGACATGTGATCGGGCCAATGCTGACAGCTCAACCTGATATCACAATGTTTACCTTTACCGGCAGCCCAAAAGTCGGGCAGTTGATTCGTGAACAAGCAGGTCTGCGTAACGTCGCTTTAGAGCTTGGAAATAATTCCGCTACCGTTGTTCATAGAGATGCCAATTTAGAGAAAGCTGCAGAACTTGTTGCACAGAAAAGCTTTAACAACGCCGGGCAGGTATGTATTTCTGTCCAGAGAGTATACGTACACAAGGACATCTACGCAGAATTTTTACAAAAAGTGAAAGCTGCTGCTGAACAAATCAAACTTGGCGACCCGAAGGAAGAAGCAACTCAAATGGGACCGATGATTGCGGAGGAAGAAGCAGTACGCGTCGAACAATGGGTTAAGGAAGCCGTTGATCAGGGAGCCGTCGTCGAAACGGGTGGAGTACGTGACGGTGTGTTCTTTCACCCGACCATTTTGACAAACGTTGATCAAGATATGAAAGTGTGCCGGCAGGAAGTGTTCGGTCCAGTTGTAGCCGTTGATGCCTATACAAAAGAAGAGGAAGTCATCAACCGCGTCAATGACTCGGAGTACGGACTGCAGGCAGGACTATTTACAAACAGCTTGTCCTTTGCAATGAAGGCCATGGACGAAATCCACGTCGGCGGATTGATGATTAATGATACTTCAGGATATCGTGTGGACCACATGCCATATGGCGGCGTGAAGAAGAGCGGAACGGGGAAAGAAGGACCGCGTTACGTCATCGAAGAAATGACCGAAGAAAAAATCATCGTGTTTAATCGATAGCATGTCAGGAAGGGGACCTAGCTGGTTCCCTTCTTTCTAACGCTTTAATGGCAGGAGAATACAATTATGGCATTTATAACGATATTAATTCCCATCTTTGCTGTGCTTGGTACTGGATATACCGTGCAGAAAATCTTCCATTTTGACACCGGGACGTTTTCCAAGCTCGCCCTGTACGTCCTCGTACCTTTTCTCGTTTTTCGTACGTTTTATGAGCAATCGATCACTTTTTCCTACGTATATATAACGATTTATATGCTCGGTCTGTGTATCATCATTATTCTTATGGTCAGCATGATCGCAAAAGTCCGCAAGTATAGCGAAAAGGAACGTTGCGGGCTTGTGCTTTCCTGTGCGTTTACGAACAACGGCAATTATGGAACCCCGCTCATTTTGTTTTTATTCGGAACGGCCGGAATGGAGACAGCCATTGTCTTGATGGTGCTCCAGCAATTGTTGATGAGTACATTAGGCGTCTACTATGCAGCCAAAGGAAGTGACGACGCCGACGGAATTAAAGCCGCTATGCGCGCTGTCCGCCGTATGCCGATGGTCTATGGAGCGATAACAGGTGTACTCTTTCATAGCCTGCACATTCCGCTGGGAGAACTGAAGGAGGCCATCGATTTGGTTGCTGATGCTGCGATTCCATTGATTATGCTTACGATGGGCATGCAGCTCGCCAATATCCACGTAAAAAAACTAGAGATACAGAAAGTCTCAACCATCCTTATCATTAAGCTTTTGGCAGCCCCGCTAATTGCGACCATGCTAGTTATTTGGATGCCCGTTGATCCATTAATCAAGCAAATCATGATCATTATGGCTGCCACCCCGACTGCTGCCAATACAACGATGTACGCGATCCAATTCCAAACGGAACCACAGACGGTTACGAGTGCCACGCTTGCAACAACGGTTCTGAGTCTTGTGACGATCCCGGTGGTCATTTATTTGGTGGTTTAAGAGCTGTGGGAAAGATTCTAGTGGCGGTATGCAGGCCATTTGATTAACTAATATTCTAAAAGAAGAGTCCAATTTTAGCTGGACTCTTCTTTTATTGTTCTAGGAAGAAATAAATTGTTCAAAGATGCCGATATATAGTAATAGATTTCAGCCAATTTAAGAAGAAATAAATTCTTGGTTTATTAACCACTTTTCACATAAATCCGTCCATCCACTGACCACGTCATGATCTTCGGCAAGTCCTAAACCATGACGACCGTTAGGGAAAATATGCATTTCAAAGGGTACGCTGTGTTTACTTAATGCTTGAGCGAATAAAAGGCTGTTTTCCACCGGAACCGAGCCGTCATCAGCGGTATGCCATAGAAAGGTTGGCGGGTTAGCTGTTGAAGCGTTCTTTTCGTTGGATAGTAAGAGCCGATCTTGATCGGTTGCATTTTCTCCTAATAAATTCACCATAGATCCCTCATGATAATGCTCCACAAAGGAAATGACAGGATAGCATAAGATGGCCATATCCGGTCTGCTGCTTTCCTGTTCGATGACATCGCTGGAGTTCGGATCTCCTCGATCAAATTGTGTAGCGGCTGTTGAAACAAGGTGGCCGCCAGCTGAAAATCCAAGGGCACCAATCTGATGTTTATCTAAATTCCATTTCTCAGCATGATACCGTACATATCTAATGGCACGTTGGAGATCAAGTAATGGAATAGGATGGTTATAAGGAAAGACTCTGTAATCGAGAACAAAGGCGGAGAGCCCGATGCTGTTTAACCATTTGGCCACAGGAGCTCCTTCATGATCAGCACGTCTGGCATATCCTCCTCCTGGACAGACGATGACGGCGCCGTGTTTGTCTCGGCGGTCCAATAGGTAGGGTGTGATAACAGGTTCTAATTCATCTGGTTTTCCTGTGTTGAAGGGGGCTTGATCTTTCCATAATAAATATGTAATTAGAATCTCCACCTAGCATTTTTTATTATTGTACCATTCTTCCAGTATCACTCTATTTTTCAGGGTGATTCTATGAAATTATAGATGAGAGGTAGGTAGAGATACAACTATAGAAGAGTTTAGCGTCTGCTAAACTCTTCATCCATCCTTCATTCAAACACCTCAAAAAGTTATACTCCCAGCAATAGTAATGCAATACTACTCTTAGTGTTTCAAACGCTTCGCACAAATTTGCATACCACGCATAATGAATCGAACAAACCGCTCCCTATCGACCTCACCCAAGCAGACCTCCTTTTAACCAGCTTTTCGGACGGTAATACCCAATCGGAATTTGAATCAGTGTCGTTTCGCCTCTCGATTCCAAACCATAAATCTGGTCGCATGTTTGGACGTCAAACCCGAGCAGCGGGTGACCGTTCATGCCAAGGGCGCTTGCTGTGAGAAGCAGGCGCTGCAGAAGCATGCCGGCTTCCATGTGCTGAATGCGGTAACCGCGGTAGCCGAGATCGTCTTTGTAGTGATCGCGGTCGCCCGCAATATGAAGGCAGAGGGGGACTTCGTGCAGGTTGACGTTATCGAGCGTCATGCCTTGCTGGAGCGGCAGCCGAAAATCACCTTCCTTCACTTTCACGAATGCATGGGAGGGGGCGTCATATTTATAAGCACCGTCTGGCAAGCCTTCCACTTGATAAAAGCAGCCGTAAATGGAAAGGCGAGGCGCAGAATCTTGGGATGCTTCTTTTAATAATGAGGAAACCGTGGCTGAATCAACTTTTTTCAAAACAAAGTCCATGTCCGGTGAATAACGGTTCCGGCAGGCTTTGGCCAAGTCGTAATCAAGCTTCTTTGTTTGTGGCAGCAGCCATTTTTTTTCAGCTTCAATTGAAGGCTTCCTATTTAACGAACGGAAATCGTCCGTTGATTGGAGCATGGCTGCCTCGTTGATCTCGACCAGATCAGAGAAATCGAGCACGTTTTTTGAACGTTCGCAGGCTACCGCTTTGATTGCGGGAATCGTTTGACTTAAGGAGGAAGCAGAGAGATCGGAAGGTAGTGTTGGTGCTCTGCCTCCACGTAAAGGGAGTACGGCATACGTGCTTTCTTCATCGCTGTTAAGCCCGAGTAAATGATTCAACGCATCGTCGAGAAAATGAAAATGGACGGTAGGTTCATAACGAAACGGTTTGCTTATTTCGTACAGCTGCCCTATCAATGCTCCGGCATCCAACCCTTGCAGCCGGTAAGCGAAATTGTGGTATTTAAAAAAGTTTTTCCAAAAACGCGCTGTAAGGATGATTGTTGCGAAGCTGCTTGAATGCTCGACACGGGTTCCGAGCGCTTTTTCTATATAGTCATTAAACGTACCTTCACGGAGGAGGAGCAGGCGGTGATGGGCGTTGTCATAATGGTAAATGCCGTTTGGCAGCTCATCGGTTTGCAAATACAGGTACAGTTCGTTTGGATACAACCCGCCTCCGGAGGGAGCGAACCGGCGGAAGGACGTGTACGTTTCTCCAGGCTTGCCGTCTGATGAGGTCACCGTCTCACTGTATTGAGTTAGTCCATAGACATACCAGAGAAAATAGCTGAGCTGCTTTCGTTCCGGCATGTGGCCGAAGTTTTGTTCAGACAAAGTTAATGGAATGTCGTCAGCTAAAGGGATCTCGGGTAAATCGCGATAGATTTTATAAGACAGTGGCGCATCTTCCCAGTCGACTTCCCAGTCCGGTGGGATGACCCGCTCGCTGTGAAAATGCAAATCGTGTAAAAACAAATCAAGATCCATGACGTTCCTCCTTAAGGAAACGGGTGCGGATAGGGATTCAGCTCTTCCGGTGTCAAATCTTTTTCAAAGTAGCCCAGTGTTTTCGGGACGGTGAGCACGCGTGATAAGCCTGTAAAACGGCGCAGGTGATGACCGAATGTCATCGGCAGCATTCCCGGAATAAGCACCTTCACACAGTGGAGGCCGTTGCGGCTGATTTCACTTGACGTCTGGTCGACGACAATGACGTCGAGGTTTAACTGGTCGAATTCCTGAAGAAGGTTTTTCAAGTCCTCCGTCAAATCAGCGTGGCTTTGTTTCTTTTCGAACGCTTCTGCAAAAGATTGCTGAATGGGTTGGTCTAATAAAAAGTCGAGCCGTTCTTCTGCTTCTGGAAGAGCATAAAGCATGCCGTGGTCCTCCATTTTTTCAACGAGCCAATCGTTCTGCAGCATGCTTGCATATTCGGCTTTATTTTTTTCAAACTGTTTATTCAACGGCTTAATCATGCCGATGCTTTCAAAAATTGCACTCTTAACAGCGCTAACCGGATCGAAGGAGGCGCCGGCGGCACACATGAGATTCATGCCTTCGGCGTTCGGATCCGTTTTCTTAACAATCGTAAATAGGCACGGAACGCTGTGGTCCATGGAGGCGTTGTATAAATAGAGCTCGTAGCCTTCTTCCTTCATGCGGTCGAGCATTAAGGTGAGCTCTTTGTCTTCGCTCGAATAAGGATCGATCCGCGGCAGGGCAAGCTTAGCATACCAGGTCATGAGAAAGGAATCGCGTTCGAGTACTTCCATGATCCCATGAAAAATCGCTTCCTCAAGGCTCCCGCCAAGTGCGCAGCCGTTGGATGTTTCAAATACAAACCCATCGCCGCATCCCATGCTGTAGTATGCGAGCCGTTCGGGAACGAGGATTGTTTTTTTGGCGATTAGTGAATATCCCCACACCCAGTGCATTTTTTGGTCAGGACTAAAAGGTGTAAAAGGAAAATCCTCCTTCGCATACTGATTTTCTGAATGAACGCCGACTTTTAACGGATGAAGGGCTGACTTTAAGTTGTTGTAACAGTCATAAACGACTGTTGCTTTCCCTTTCGGTGCGATGCCGCATGATCGTTCCAGTCCTTCTAAAATGGCGGTCATTTCACTGACAGCATAAGTTGTGGTCCGGCCGGCTGTCCCTTCGTCGCCGTTCATTAACGGCAGGTTGACGATGACATCGGCAAACGGGGTCTCAAAGTCGATCAATTTGCTGTTCATTAATCCTGTGCGGGAATCAAGGTAATCGTGCTCAAGATTCTTGCTTAGTTCACGAAGTGATTTGGAGCGGTAGCTGTTGGGACTGATTTTCATGCTGGGTTGAAGTTCAATTTTTTCTGGGGCATCGTCAGGGACAGTACAGCAGACAGGGCACTCGGGATATGGCAGAATAACGTGACGGGTCGTTTCCAGCGTCTTTACATTGATCAACGTCATCGTTTCATCAGCGTTTTCGCTAAGAATACGTTCGACTTCAGCGGTGATGAGCTGAGCCATATGGGTAAGGCCTGCTTCAGAGATCCACTCATCATGAACCATCTGCCCGCTGTGCTGAAGCTCGTGATAAATGTGCCAAAGGTCGTTCCGATCCTTCGCTGCGGTCAACTTTCTGGCGTCGGCACATTGGGAGCAGCCCGGAGTATTAGGATCCACCCATGGACCGATGACGCCTTCGCCAAAACTTACAAACCCCCGGAGCCAGGGAACGCCGTAAGCACGGGCCGCTTCTTCTGCTTTTAAATGAGCGGCTGGATTCCAGTGATCCTCGAGCACAAGAAGGAGGGTGTCTTTTTCCAAAGGTTGATCGAAGGGGCCCAGTCTTCTCAGCTGATAGTTTGGGGACAGCTGCTGAATGACGTGTTCAGCTAACTGTCCTTTTCCTGCAACGGATATGGAAGTCATGCCTCTGCCTCCTCTCGAACGAGCACGCCGTAAATGGCGATGATCCCATCGCTGGAAAAAGGTTCGACCGTCACTTTGACAAGGTCGATAGGAACCGAACACTCTTCCAGACGGCTGAGGACCGAATGGATAAGATTGTGATCTTCAAAACAAGCAGGAATGTCAATGGCCATTTTATTATGGAACTGAACGGATTTCATTTCTTTAGCTGTACCGTTTTGGATGATCATTAAGGATTCAACGAGCGCTTTTCTAAGGGCAAGGGTCCAGTTGAATCCGGCACTGTGTGCACAAACGTCTTGCGTTTTCACCCACATCACCGGAAATCCATAGGCATTTTCACTTAGGCCAAGTTCAGGAGGCTGCCCTGTCATCGTCGTAAGTGCTCTCAGATAATAGCGGCACTCTCTGTCCTCCACGTTTTTCAGTTCGAGCTTAGTGACGGGCTCTTGTGCAGAATGTTCTTCAAGTAACTGATCAATGGCCCGGCTGATGCCTTCCTGATAAGTCTCCCCGGCTCCAAGGTGGAGACGGGCAGGTGAGCCAGCTTCTAGGGAAGACAACATTTCCTTTTTTAACGGATCCATGTATTGTTCAATACCAGCTAAGCCGGCCGCACGTCTTGCTTGTTCATGAGTCATCCCGGCCTTAATGATCCGTGGATGCAGCGTCCCATTTGCTGAGATATCCTTCGTCTGTACTTCGCATTGGGATAAAGGCAGCTGGCTAAGCGCACTTTCTTCCCAGTGATGGAAAACGCCTGACTCCTGTGAGGTGAGTCCGCTGAAATAATAAAACCAGTTTTCGCTGCTTTTATCCGGCTTTTCTTCCCATTCGTTGTCGATCAGTTCTGCAGTGATTTTTCCAGAGCTGAGAGGGTGAGCTTTATATGGATGCCATTTGCCCTCGAGCGTTTCCGGATTAAGCAAATACAGATGGTTCGTTTGGTGGTTTTCTTTGATACCGGTGCTTTGTTTAAACCATTCAAATACGATTACATTCGTAAGTAAAGCCGATGCCGTCGGGGAATTGGAAAGAGATTTCCCGTCTTCCGCCTCGTGCAGACTTCGCATGGCTGACTCCCAGCAATTAGTTGACTCTGGACTAATGATAGGACCGGCAATGCCCTGATGATCTGTAAACACAGCCGGAACAAACCATTTCTTTTTCGCACGGCAGGTTTGAAGAAGCTGACGCAGCTCTTCTACATTGCCTTCCTGTGTAACGTAAAAAACGGCATCAAAACCATCCAGCTGATCGAAGTTCACCTCTTCTTTTTGTAAGTATTCCACGGAAACGTTATCGTCTTTTGTGCGTGCGGCAAGCTCAATATCCTTGAGACGTTTGAGATTGGTGACTTCGGTGTGGGTCACATATACGTGAAAACGGGGAAGGCCCGATTGCAGCAAAGCTGAAACGAGATTGGTCACCATCGACCCTTTGCCAACAGCAAGCACTTTCTGCTTCCGGTATTCCTGGAAGCGGTAAGCCGCGGAATCCCCGAAGCTTTCCAAATACTCGATTTGAGACGCATACGTGTGGAGAAGCTCTTCGGATAATTCGTGTGGCTGATCCTGAGTGAGATCTCTAAGAAACCCATTCGTGTAGAGTGCGTTCGTCATCTCGTAGACCCGAGTGCGGTAAGGCGGGGACAGTCCGTCGGTTAAGGCTTCTACGGAATGCTCTCCACTGAGCATAGGGAGAAGTTTTTCCACCCACTGGTGTACCGTTCTGCCTTCCATCCGAAATGCCCCGGCGTTATTCCTGAAATAGACACTACCATTTGAATCAGGCATATAAAACGTACCTTTTTTTACCTTCAAGCGCATAGAAGGATGTACATTCGTCATTTCATTCCTCCTTATCTGCTCATGCTCCCACTACGATTGTATGTAACTGCCACGAAGGTTTTGTCAAAAAAAGAAGAACCCCTGAAGAGAAGTCTCCAGGAGCCCATGAATAAAGGGGGTACATCATGTGTTGTTGAAAAATTAACTTCTTATCTTGGACCGCCGCAGCGTCCAGGGCCACCACAGCGACCCGCGCAGCCACCGCAGCCGCCACAGCGTCCGGCACAGCCGCCGCAACGACCTGCGCAGCCACCGCAGCCAGCACATCCGGCACAGCGTGCACAGCCCGCGCAGCCGGCACAACCAACACAGCCATAGCATACAAAACAGACAAACGCTAACCGAGAATCATTTCCATAAAAAGGCTGACTTGGGACTAAATTCTGCGCTTGAAATTCTCCGACTTCCAAGTTCTGAAGATCGTTTTGAAATTCACTCATTTTCTTGTTACCTCCATCGTCATTTGGTTTTTCAATGGTCAGGAATATAACACTTTTCGTATGGACCAATGTAAAAAAACACTTTCTAAATCAAAATATGTAGGAGGTTTGGGCATTGTTACTAAAAAATGTGGAGAAATTTAGGATATGGAGGTGAAAGACCAGGAACATCCGTGAAAGGACGCTCCTGGTCTTGGTTAAAAAGGAACCGGACGTAATTTTTTTGGCAGAAAAAGCGGATGACAGGGATGCCTGCCATTGCTGCTTTTTTTAATACAGTAATGTGGATAGCTCGACAGCAAGTGCTGTACTCGGTCAGAACGCCCGTTGAGCGAACCGTATTTTGTGCCCCACGCGTAAATAATGAGAGGGGATTTTCGTGATGCTTCTATAATATATGCATCATTTTCCGGTCCGGTGGGGTCTTGATGAGACGAGAGTGCTTCTGGTTCGGTTGAAACTAAGGCAAAGAGGTTCACAATCTTCATCGATCCGTAACCCCATGACTTTGCAAAATTTAAGCAGCGTTTGAGTGTAGGGTCACAGTAGTTTTCGTCCGCAACACTCGGATTCAACATAACAAAAGTGACAGGATCAGCTTCTTTTTCCCACATACAGCTGAGAAGATAGCGATACGTTTTCGTTGGATCAAAAACAGCTTCCACTCGTTCATGCTCTTGCCACAGATATTTGGGTGCCGGTCGTTTATTCATTTAAACTTGGCACGCTCTCCCGGTTTAACGAGTCCAAATACAGTCTGGCTATCTGGTCCTGCTCGATGATATTCCATTTAATATCCCGGTTGTACCGAGCTTTTAACTCTTCTAAGCGTTCTTCAATTTTCATATGAAATTCATCGGTAAGCTCGCCGAGAATAAATAGATAGGCGATCGGGGATTGGGTGTTTTCAATCGAGCGTTCTAAGTCATCAATAGGGAGAGTGGTTGTTACTTTGCCGTTGAAGTTTTTACATTGAACCGGAATTTCTTCATATAAAGGCTCTTCTGTAAGCGGGTCCAGGATCCGCATCGTTAAATCCCAGCCCAAGTGGGAATCGCCTTGCTTTTTCACTTCGAGACCAGGGATTGACCCAATGAGGTCAGCAACGAATTGCTCGAAGTATTTGCTCGGCCACTGCCTCGCGATCGTCTCGTACGTGCTTGTAATAATAGAATCTTCCAATTCTTTTCGTTCGAATTGTGAGGAGCGCTTCTGCTGGTTCGCCTTCATAAAGGAAGGTTCTTTAGCCTGGTCTACGATCGAATCCAGTTCTTGCTTAGCTTCTTCTGGATAGATTTCGTAGTAATTGCCGCGTTTAGAGAGGTGGTGGCGCAAGGATTGAGATACAGCTTCAGCTTCTACTTCCACAAATTCCGGGGTCAGGAGCTGACAAGGAACAACGTGGTTGAAGTCTTCTTCTGTGTCGGTGGAGGTATAAGGTCCTGTTACTTCCGCGATCAAAAACTGCCGCAGCGGCCGCTTTAACTGAATGACGAGGCGGTCGCCTTCCTGAAGGCGGTTAATGAGAAACTGTGAATATTTCCAGGTCACTTTTTCTTCTGGAATCCGCTTATCTTTCGGGGTATCCTGAATCTTCCTTAAGTCTCTTCCTGGTGAGCTCCAGCCGTAACGGGCACGGCCTTGGAATAATTCGTCTACCATCCAGTCTTCCTTACCCTTCCTGGTAGCTACAAACTTGAAATAACGAGTCATGCTATTCCTCCTTTGATTAGAATTAATCCCAAAATTATCCACTTACTAATAGGTTTCGAGATTTTTGGTGTAAAATCCTGCTTGTTTATAGAGTTTAGAAGGGAAAAAACTGTCAGATATGAGAGAGTGGAGGTTTTCGTAAATTAAACAAACCCCTCAAGCCAGGCCAAATGCCTGGCTTTTCATATTGTGTTAAATTTATGTAAATCATAATGATGTACAATAACTGTTCGTACATTTGGGATGAAAGCGCAACCAATGCATTTATGATGGGTGCTACAATCATTTGTGAAGGGGGGCAGCAACGGTGTCTCTTGATGAAAGAAGTAAAAATATTCTGGATGAGCTCGTGAGCAATCCGAGTATTACGAGTACTACATTGGAAAATAAATACGAAATTACGCGCAGGCAGCTAGGGTACAGCTTCACTAAGATTAATGACTGGCTGATGGCAAAAAATCTTCCCGTGATTGAGCGGACGCGGAAAGGTCATTTTTTGATTGACCAGTCGGTGTTTACGAATCTGAATGGAGAAGATGAAAGCACGCCTGTGGAGGTGACTGTACTCAGTGAAGAGCAGAGAGTGTATCTGCTGCTCATGCTGCTGTTGAGCAGTAAAGAGGAATTGTCGCTGCACCATTTTACCGTGGAACTCGATGTGAGTAAGAACACGGTACTGAATGATTTAAAGCAGGCGCAGGCGTTTTTGAATGATTATGAATTGACGATTCGCTATTCACGCCGCGATGGTTATTTATTAGAAGGAAAAGAGTTTCAAATCCGCAAGCTGTTGATTACGGTGACGTACCAGCTGCTGCACATGAATTTAAGTGAAAATCGGATTAGGAAGCTTGCGAACATTTCTCTCGAAGAAATTGAGGAGTTTCACCGCCGGATTGAGCGGGTGGAGAACAAGCTCAATTTGAAGTTTACCGATGAGAAGCTCGCGACCATGCCGTACATCATCATTTTGATTCTAAGAAGGATTGGTCAAGGCAAGGAGCTGCAATTCTTTTCGATCAAATATGAAGAGCTTTCAAATACGAAGGAATACTTGGCAACCGAAGAGCTTTTTCGCGACACTGGTGAGATTCCGATGCAGGAGCGGCTGTTTTTCACACTTCACCTGCTCACGACTAATGTCTACTGGTCCGAGTACTTAACCGATGATGACGCCACCCAGAAGCTCGTGCCGGTCATTGACAACATGCTGAGACTGTTTGAAAAAAGTGCCTGCATTTACTTACAGGACCGTGACCAGCTCGTGAATAAGCTGCTGCAGCATATTAAGCCGGCCTTTTACCGGATTAAGTACCAGCTTACAGAAACGATTGATATTCAGGATTCCTTAAATAAGGAAATTAAAGAACTCCATCATCTCGTGAAACGGTCGATCGGGCCGCTTGAGGACTTCATCGGTAAAAGGATTCCGGAAAGCGAAACGACGTTTATTACGATGTTGATTGGCGGTTGGATGCGAAGGCAGGGCGACAGCATCGATAAGAAAACAAAAGCCATCGTTGTCTGCCCTCAAGGTGTATCGGTATCGCGGCTGATGTTCAGCGAACTGCGGGAACTGTTCCCGGGCTTCGTGTTCCTCGATTCGCTTTCCGTACGGGAGTTTCTCGATTACGAGCTGGAATACGACCTCGTCTTTTCGCCGACGTATTTGGAAACGGACAAAAAGCTGTTCATCTCCAAGCCGTTTTTAAGCGAAGAGGAGAAATACCGGCTTAGGAAGCAGGTCATGCTGGAGCTTCACGGTTACATTCCGAACGACATCAACGTGCAGCATTTACTCGATATCGTGAAAACGCATGCGGATGTGAAAAACGAGCAGGCGTTAACCGAAGAGCTGCAGCGTTACATCGACCGTGATGAGGAAGCATCGGTCACTCATAATGTGAAAGCGAGAGACATTCATTTAAACGAGCTCATACCCCCGGATCATATTAAGCTTAGGGATTCAGCCGCCTCCTGGGCGGATGCCATTCGGCTGTGTGCCAGACCTTTGATCGAAGCCGGGAAGATCGAGCAGGAATATGTGGAAGCGATGATCCATCGTTCCGAAGAGGATCCGTACATCGTGATCGGGCCGAACATGGCCATTCCGCATGCCGCTCCTGATGAAGGAGTGAATGAAGTCAGCATGAGCCTGTTACGGTTGAAAAAGGGTGTTGATTTTACAGAGGATTACCGCATCCATTTGATCGTGGTCATCGCTGCGGTGGATAAGCAGCAGCACATTCACGCTCTGATGCAGTTAATGAAGCTTGCCGGCTCAGAAGCCGACCGCAACCGGATCATCCATGCGGATACGGTAGACGAAATCTACCAGATCATACAAGACTACTCCACTGATAAAGACGTGGACAATAACTAGGAGATCGTGAGGTTTAGCACATGAGTGATATCTATCTGGACGAATCTATTATTTTATTGAATTTAGAGGGCTCAACAAAAGAAGAAGTTCTCACCGCGATGGGCCAGAACCTGGCAGACAAAAACCTGGTGAAAGACAGCTTTGTTCAGGCCATCATCGACAGGGAAAAAGAATTTGCCACGGGTCTACCGACTGCAGGGCTATCTGTTGCCATCCCCCATACGGATGTAGAACACGTAAACCAAAAAAACATCAGCGTGGCCGTTCTGAAAAAGGAAGTGGAATTTGGGGTGATGGGAGATGACGAAGAAACAACGCCTGTCAAGCTCGTGTTTATGCTGGCGATGGATGAGCCGCACTCCCAGCTGACGCTGCTGCAAAAGCTGATGCAGGTATTTCAAAATGAAGATACGCTTCAGTACCTGGCCAGGCAGACCGACGAAGCAAACATTAAACAGCTGCTTGAGGATCAATTGAATTTCTCAGAAATCTAAGGAGGTTTTACTAATGAAAAAGAAACAAGTATTGGTAGCATGTGGAGCAGGAATTGCAACGTCTACGGTTGTGAACAATGCGATTGAAGAGATGGCGAAGGAACACAAGCTCGATGTTGACTTAAAACAGATCAAGATTGCCGAAGTAAACAGCTACGTAGACACAGCAGACCTGCTTGTGACAACGGCGATGACGAAGAAAGAATACCCGTTCCCTGTTGTGAATGCCCGTTCATTCTTAACCGGTATCGGCACGGAAGATACGAAGCAGGAAATCTTGGAAGAGCTTAAAAAATAAGGGGGAATTTTTATGAAAAAGAAACAAGTATTAGTGGCATGCGGAGCAGGAATTGCAACGTCAACGGTCGTTAATGGAGCGATTGAAGATATGGCAAAGGACAACAATTTAAAGCTTGATTTAGTACAAATCAAAATTGCCGAAGTCGGCAGCTACGTGGACACAGCTGATTTGCTTGTGACAACGGCGATGACGAAAAAAGAATACCCGTTTCCAGTGATCAACGCTCGTTCGTTCCTAACAGGAATCGGTACAGAGGATACAAAGAAAGAAATTCTCGCAGAGCTTCAGAAGTAATCTAGCAATCTCGGTTTCTCTTTACTAGAGAAACCGGGGCTGGTTAGCAAATATGAGGGAGGAAGATTTTCATGCAAGGTTTTGTTGATGCCATTCAAGGCTTTTTAGACTTAGGGGCAACTGTCATTCTGCCCGTAGCCATTTTCTTATTAGGTTTATTATTTGGTCAAAAACCAGGCAAAGCGTTCCGCTCCGGTTTAACGATCGGTGTTGCGTTTGTCGGTATTTTCTTAGTCGTAGATTTGCTCGTAAATAACTTAGGACCAGCGGCGCAAGGCATGGTGGACCGGTTAGGCGTTGAACTGAACGTCATTGATGTTGGCTGGCCAGCTTCTTCCTCGATCGCATGGGCCTCGGTTGTTGCCGCATTTATTATTCCACTCGGACTGGTTGTAAACGTTATCATGCTTGTGACGAAAACAACGAAAACGATGAACGTGGATATTTGGAATTTCTGGCACTACACGTTTATCGCAGCGATGATTTATGCCATCTCCGGCAGCATCGTTGAAGGACTGATCGGCGCTGTCATTTTCCAAATTATCTGCTTGAAAGTAGCCGACTGGACAGCACCTATGGTCAGCGAGTTTTACGAATTGCCAGGCGTTTCCATTGCTACAGGTAGTACGATTTCGTATGCACCAGGGATCTTTCTCGTCCGCTGGCTGCAAAAAATCCCTGGCGTGAAAAACTGGCATGCCGATCCAGATGCGATCCAAAGGCGCTTCGGCGTATTCGGTGAATCGATTTTCATTGGCTTGTTTCTCGGTGCCGCCATTGGTATTTTAGCCGGTTACGGTGTTGGTGATGTCATTGATATCGGGATGTCAATGGCAGCCGTTATGGTATTGATGCCGCGGATGGTCAAAATCCTGATGGAAGGGTTAATGCCGGTATCTGAATCTGCGCGTGAGTGGTTGTCCAAGCGCTTCGGTGATCGCGAAATCCATATCGGACTTGATGCCGCTGTATTGCTCGGCCATCCATCCGTCATTTCTACGGCATTGATCCTTGTACCGATCACGGTTGTGCTAGCGGTTATTCTGCCTGGGAATTCCCTGCTGCCATTTGGTGACTTAGCTACGATTCCATTTGTCGTCGCCTTTATCGTCGGCGCAGCACGAGGGAACATCGTCCATTCCGTAATAGTCGGAACAATTATGATTGCCATTTCCTTATATGCAGCTACTGATGTTGCCCCTATTTTCACGGATATGGCGAAAAATGCTGCTTTCGATATGCCGGAAGGATCCGCGCAAATCTCCAGTATTGACCAAGGCGGAAACATTATTAACTGGATCATCTATCGCGTCTTCAGTTTGTTTAATTGAATGTAGGAGGAGTTATCCATGAAAGCACTCGTTAAAACAGAACTCGGCTTTGGAAACTTGGAAATTCAAGAAAAACAAGTCCCTGCTCCTGGCAGGGGCGAGGTGAAAATAGAAGTGAAATACGCCGGCATCTGCGGCTCAGACATTCACACGTATGAAGGCCATTACAAAGTGGCAGCCCCAGTGACACTCGGGCATGAATTTTCCGGCGAAATCGTTGAAGTAGGGGAAGGTGTTACTGAATTTCAACCCGGCGATCGGGTCACATCTGAAACGACGTTCTACATTTGCGGGAAATGCGAATACTGTCAAAACGGCGACTACAACCTTTGTAATTATAGAAAAGGACTCGGTACCCAGCAGGACGGAGGCTTTGCTAAATATTTAATCGCAAGAAAAGACAGCGTCCATCATCTTCCGGACAACGTGGATTTTCAGTCAGCCGCGATGACCGAGCCGCTTGCCTGCACACATCATGCCGTAGCCAAAACGGAAATCAATGAAGGTGATGTTGTCGTCGTGATTGGCCCGGGACCGATCGGCTTGTTCACAGCACAGGTCGCGAAAAGCCGCGGAGCAACCGTTGTGATCACTGGACTTACGAACGACCAAGTCCGCCTTGATAAAGCCGCGGAACTCGGTATCGATCATGCCGTTGACGTGCAGAAACAGGATTTGAAGGAGCTCGTCAACAGCCTGACAGACGGTTACGGAGCAGATGTTGTGTTTGAATGCTCCGGGGCTGCTCCGGCTGCCAAGCAGGGGCTCGATCTACTACGGAAAAAAGGCCAGTACGGCCAGGTCGGCATTTTTGCCAATCCGGAAGTGAACTTCGATCTTGAAAAAATCATTCAGAAGGAAATCCGTGTCGTCGGCAGCCGCAGCCAGAAGCCGGCGGACTGGGAGCCTTCACTTGAATTAATGAATAACGGCAGTGTGAACGCCAAAGCCATGGTTACTCATCAATTTGATATTACCCAGTGGGAAGAAGCCTACAACGCGATTAAAAGCGGGGAAGCGATTAAGGTGCTGCTCACGCCTGTTGAATAATATTTCATGAAAGAAATGAGGGATAAAAATGGTCGATGCATTGCTGGATTTTATGTTAGGGCCGATGCGGGGAATCGGTGACTTCTATTTTGAACACCAAATGATCTTCAACCCGATTGTTATAGCAATCGCAGCAGGGAAGATGTTTTTCAGCCGAAAAAAGAAGCACGAAGCAGAGGCCTAGAAAGGAAGGAGAACGATGAAATCCTTAAATCTCTACGATGAACAGGATATCCGGTTTGAGGAATCCCCGGAACCTGTCATCGAAAAAGCGGATGATGTCATCATTCAAGTGAAAGCCGTAGGAATCTGCGGCTCGGACATCTCCCGTTATAAAAAGCTTGGCCCCTATGTCGAAGGGATGACGTTCGGCCACGAATTTGCCGGTGAGGTGATCGAAGTAGGGCCAGAAGTGGACAACGTTACCCTCGGCGACCGCGTGACGGGCTGTCCGACCTTTTACTGCGGCGAGTGTGACCCCTGTCAAAAAGGGGAGCTTGCCCGCTGTGAAAACTTAACCGTTATCGGTGCGCGCCATCCTGGTGCGTACGCCGAATACGTCAAGCTTCCGGCGGCGCACGTCCTGCCGCTGCCGGTCAATGTCGATTACGATACAGCCGCGCTCGTGGAGCCTTCGTCTGTCGTGGCGCACGGTTTTTACCGGACGAGCATCCAGCCAGGTGCTGAAGTGGCCGTCATGGGCTGCGGAAGCATCGGTCTGCTGGCCGTACAATGGGCGAAAATCTTTGGGGCGAAAAAAGTGTATGCGATCGATATCGACGATTCCAAGCTTGAAGTTGCCCGCGAAGTCGGCGCAGATGTGTTAATCAATTCACTGAATACTCCCGCCCACGAGCAGATCCACGAGTACACGAACGGTCTTGGTGTGGACCTTGCTGTTGAATCTGCCGGTTCGCCGGTCACGTCTGCGCAGATTCTTGCGCTGCCGAAAAAAGGCGGGGAAGTGGTGTTTATGGGCATTCCTTATGCCGATATCAACATTGAGCGTTACTACTTCGAGCGTATCGTGCGTAATGAGCTTCGCATCCTTGGTTCGTGGAACGCGATATCCGCCCCCTTTCCCGGCACCGAATGGGATTCGACACTTCACTACATGGGCACAGGCCAGATTAATGTGAAGCCGATGATCTCCCACCGCTTGTCACTGGATGAGGGACCTGAGACGTTTGATCACTTAATCAATCAGAGGGACGCCTATGTGAAAGTCCTGTTTTATCCGGAAAAAGTAAGAGTCTAGCAGAGATGCTGGGCTCTTTTTTTTGATGTAAAGAAAAGCAGAAGCATCGTTCCTCGTGCCTGACCGGGCTTGTCTTCTTCATGACTAAACGGCTGTTCTTTGGGCCATCCTATACGATAAACTCGTTTGAAAGAGGGAGGAAGTTAAATGAATGAGATCATCCTCTCGATCATGCGTTCTATGGTCAGTTTTATACTGTTAATTCTTGTCACCGCCGTCATTGGGAAGCATATCAATGCACACAAAAATTATTACAGCTTCGCTTTTGCGATTACGATCGGCTCTTTCGTTGCTAATATGGGGTTTAATACCCATTTTAAGTTTAGTGAAATGCTTTTGTCTTTCCTTGCTTTAGTAGTGCTCTACTATGCGTTTTTATCCATATCAGCCAAAAGCAGAAAAATCAGATCAATATTTTCCGGACGTCCCACCGTGTTAATTGAAAAAGGAAATCTTCTTGATCAAAATATGAAAAAAATCAAGTTTTCGCTCGATGACCTCAATCAGCATTTGCGGGAGCTTGGACTGTTTAACATCGAAGAGGTGGATTATGCGATTCTTGAAGTGAGTGGAGAACTGGCCATAAGGAAAAAAAGTCCGTATCAAAACCCGACTAATCAAGACATAAACCTTCCTTTCTCATCGTTTTCCCTGCCTGTTGAATTAATTATGAACGGGAAGCTCGTCCATAAAAACGTACAACCGCCCTATACGAAAGAATGGATCGAAGGGGAGTGCAGGAAAAGAGACTTGGTGGTAGGCGATATTTATTATGCAGTTGTGAATAGTAACGGATCCCTCTTCGTCGATCCTTTCAAAGATGATCTTCACTCACCATCAGATATAGAATAATCTCTTTTCCTGTCGGAGTTACTTTTGGATAATCTGAATAAAATTGCCGCACGTATCATCAAAAACAGCAACGGTCACTTCGCCCATTTCTGTCGGCTCCATCATAAACTTTACGCCGCGTTCTTTTAATTGCTTGTACTCTTTATGGACATCTTCCACGCCAAACATCGTGGCTGGAATCCCATCATCAAATATTTTCTTTTGGTAATCTTTTGCGGCCGGGTGGTTATTGGGCTCAAGCAATAGCTCCGGCCCTTCTTGATCATGGGGAGAAACAAGCGTCAGCCATCTGAATTCACCGACAGGGACGTCTTGCTTCACTTTAAAGCCAAGCGTTTCTGAGTAAAATTCCAATGCCTTATCCTGATCTTCCACGAAGATGCTGTTTACAATGATTTTCATACTGATTTCCTCCTTTAATAGTTATGCATAACGGTGAATGCATCGATTTATTTACATTCTTACACTCTATCTAAGAATTTTAGCGCTGAACGTAAGATTTCAATCACACAAGTAAATGAAAGTAATACCAAAGCCAGCATTTCTACTAAACCAAAAAGATTCCAGCCGAACAGGACTGAAATCTTTCTTCTTATGCACGTTTGACCATATCGATATAAAGCTGCTGGTAGGCCTTATGTTCATCATCCATTCCGAGCTCGTGGTAGAGTTTGGCGAGCCATTGCACGGGCTCAGGGTCATCGGTACGAAGCTCCATATCCCAGCTCATGCATTCAATTGCCTGCTTGGGCTGGTGGAAAAAGTGATAGAGTTCACCGAGCCGGCGCTGTTCGTTCGGGTCTTCAGTGATCCGGTGCATTTCATCAATTTTCTTAAGGAGCGGTTTAGCTTTCGGAATTTCTTTAAACGGTGCGGCCCATTCCTGAATGTAGGTAATGTCATGCTCACTGAGCAGGGAGTTAAGACTTTGGTGCAGAATGTCTTCGGCTTGGTCGTCTTTGGCTTCAAAAATCGTGAGCACTAGATTTTGCAGTGCTTCGGGGGTCATCTCTGTGCTGATTTTATTTTGTTTTACGAGTGTAAACAGCTGCTGTGACTGAGGTGGTGCAAGTTTAATGGAATGTTGTGTAATCAAGGTGAGGACGGCTTCTACTTTTCCATCATTTAAATAGCTGGTCAACAGCTGCTGCTGCAGAGGGGCAAAATCAGGAAGCCGCTTGTATAAATCTTCTAATATAGCTAGTTTGCCCGGTTCATCAAAATGTTCGCCGATGAGGATGTGGAAAGAAGCGAAGTCCTCAGGTTTTTTGGCATGCGCAATGCGTGCAGTGTAAAGGACAACTAAATCGATCCACCGGGAACGGTCGTTATAAAATGCGGAAAGTTTCTGGAATGATTCATCGTGGTCTTTCTCCAAGTACAAATGCTTTTCAACATAGATCGGATCTTTGGCAAGCGTGGCTTGATCTTCGTTTTTATAAAGCTCATCATAACGGGTGAACTGCAAGTCGCTTGAAAAAGTATCTACCAGGCTGTTTTCCGGAGCCATATCTTTCAATACATGCAGGATGCGGTAGCAGGACAGCAGTTTGCCGTCACGGCGCTCCTCGTAGTAGAGGTTTTTTATGAATTGAATCAAGTTTGCTTTTTTTATAAAGGATTCGAAATAGCTTGCAATCAGTGCGGTTTCTTGGAGAGAATGCTGCTTCTGAAGTTTCTTAAACAAGTCGTTAAAACTTTGCTTTTTGTAGTGAGGCTGTTCGGAAATGACTGTTTCGATCAGAGGATGAGGCGGGTAAAGAACGACTCCTTGTTTGAATGCTTTTGCTGCATGGGAGTGTTTCGTAACTTTTTTGGCAGGAACGTAGTTTAAGTACTTGTCCTGATGAAAAAATACGTAAAAGATTTCGTTCGTGTCATCTATTGTTTCAACTATCCGGCTTTGCTGGTATACCGTCATTCGTCGTACTTTTACAGAACGGGTGTCATTCTTTTCTTTTAAAGTAATGGTTGAAGTTGGCATCATTCAGCCTCCTAACGTATACTTTCACCTTACCACTTCTATGTATAATCGGCAATTCATAAAAAAGACTTCCAGCTTGAGGACATCAAGCTGGAAGTTGTTTTACCTACTAAAATCCACGGTATTTTTCAGTTCAGAAAGCGTTTTTCCATAAGGAGAGACGGTCGAGTCAAATTCGACAAAAATCTGTGTACTCTGGCTATAATAATCTGGTTGATTATAAAAGGTTGTATTGTCAATTGAATATTCGTTCAACGGACCTCTTACTTTATTCATTCCTTTTTGTATCTCTGTTTCGCTCAATTCCAGTCCGAGCTTTTTCATTGCTTGAATGGCAATGTCGTCATAAGTGAAATCATTGTTCATGATAAATGTTTGATACTCATCATCATAAGCTTGGAGGAAGTCTCCTTCAAAGACCATGAAATTGTTATCAGGAGTAGGAATCACTTGCAGCCCTAATGTTTGACCGTATAATCCTTCAACTTTTGAAGCGGAGTCGTTCATTGGGTAGTCAGTCATATTCACCTGGTTGCTGCTGTAAGGTTCAGAAGCCAGACCCTGTCCAGGATTTGTGCCTGCGAACTGCTGATATTCAGAGACAACACCGTTGGAAACCGCACCGATGCCACCGAGGACAAACACATCTAAGTCAAAATCTTCAAGATAAGATTGCGGTTCCTCTTCGACAATAGTAGGGTGGACTAACACAACCTTGGCATTGAAGCGGTGAGCTAATCCTGAAGCGACGACAGCATCTGGATAGTCTTCTTTTGTTTTACTGGTTGAGGTTCCTCGTACAACAATTAAGTGGTCCGGCTGAAAATCCTGAGATCGAAGGGCTGTGAAGTTTGTTTCATAACGGTTCTTGCCTGCTGTACGGTGAACGTGGATGCCTTTTTCTTTCAGAGATTCTTCTACATCCTTACTGACGACGCCAGTCCCGCCATAGATATATACTTTCTCTATCGTATCAGGCAGGGACTCGGGCAGAGAGTCTTTGCGGCTTAAGTAAATCGGCACGCCTTTGACTGCTGCAAGACCAGAAGCCGTCAGGGCATCGGCTGTCGTATAACCGTTTGCGACAATCGCTGTTGTATTTTTTGAGGTCCCGGCAAAATCGTTGATCGCAGCAGCGGTTTCAAAACGGCTGGAGCCGTTAATTCGTTGGACCTCTAAATCTTCTGTCTCAAGAGTGGCCGTGACCTGAGCAGAAATCGCACCTGTCCCGCCGAGCACATAGACTTTCTTGGCGCCGAGGCGGTTGATTTCCTTTAATACGATGGAATCAATCTCCTCTGTTTCTGTCAATAAGATCGGTGCGTCTTTCACACCGGCGAGGCTTGCGGCGGATAACGCATCCGCCGGGTTGTCGGCTCTTGCTAAAATGACAGATTGGTCTTCATTATCGAGACCGTCGGGCCAGCCTCGTTTTGAGACTTCAATCGCGGTTTCAAGTCGGTTGGTACCGGCAATGCGCTCAAATTTTGGTGAAGCACTTACGTTATGTAATGGTACTAAAGATAAGATGAGCAGCAGGGCCATTGCTGAAATAATAACTTTCTTCATCCAATTCCTCCTGTTCTTTATTAAACACCTTCATAAGTTTAACATTGGAGGACCTATTTTCCTATGAAACTTTTAATAATTGGTGGAATAATTATGGTAATTATAAGAAAGGAAGTAATCATATAAGACATACTACCGATTTTCAATCCTATAGCATTTTCTTTTTCGATACTTAGCTTTAATATAAGCTTTATTTTCTTTGTTCCTTTGTCCCATTTTTCCTTCTCTTCTGTACTTCTATAGAAACGGCTAGATAGGCAGTGCCTGACAACCCTATAATTCCAAAGCCTATAGCAATAAAGTCTTGGATGGTGTACGTAGTTTTAACAAAGAGCAAACTCATATTTATGACTACAAAGACAATTAACACCCCGTGTATATTCCTAGACAAAAATTTATTCATAGCTTACTCCTCTATAACTTCTAAATCTATTCCATTCCATTCGTTCTCCAAATACATTTTCAACAATAAACTTTTAGAAAACTTATATAAACAGCCCCAGCCATACCGCATTAATCATCGCAAAAATGAGAATGACCTTTTCATAGGAAGAAACCTGCTCATGATTTTCTATATCCATTTGTAAGATAAGGACGATTGAAGCAGCGGCCATGAGGATCACTCCCAATCCTGCCCAAATCCGGTCAAAGCCGAGCCAAAAGATACATAGAGCGGTTAATCCAAAGTACAGTAAAGCAGGGAGTCTGCTTGCGGCGAGTCCGAACTTTTCCACTGACCAGACAACACTGGTCTTTTTTTTCGGAGTGGCGTTCTGATCGGCTCTTAAATCGGGAATGTGATGCACCATGACCCAGGCGATACAGAAGAGGGCGTTGATGACGGCATTTTGCAGCACCCATTCCGGCATATGACCAAGTGATAGCCATGCCCCGGCAAGGCCGAGAAATAAGACGGATGGAAATGTGCACAGCCATTCACCGATAAAAGGCTTGTAGCTGAATTGAAATGGCGGCAGCGAGTAGGAAATGGCCCCCCATAAACCAATGGCAAGTAAAATCGCCAGGCGATAGGAGTTTAGAATAACCAGCAAAACAACCACCAGGCTTAAGATGATCATCAGCACTTTGCCAATTTTCCACAGGCCTTCTGAAGTAATAAAACCTGATTGGATCACCCGGCTTCCTCCTGATAGGATGGCCGGACTGTTGGCGTCCGTTCCAGATTTGTCGTCGACGTAGTCATTTAAAATATGCGTGAGGACACCATGAATTAAAAACGCGCCTGCAATTAATAGAAAAAATAGTGCGGTCAGCGGAAGGTGTGAGATAGGGAAATACAGAAACAGTGGAAGCAGGGTGGAGACGATGGTGGCCACACTTGATGAGATGACGGCAATGGCGCGGAGAAGAAGCCAGCCGCCTTTCAATGTCGATAACGCTTGATTGGACATAGGGTCATTCTCCTTAATGGAAGTGGTCTTCCAGATGGTTACCATTATCCTAACATAGAATGTATCCGTTTACTTCTTTTAATACTTCAGCGGAGTTTCATGTATAATGGAGGGAAAGTTTCCTAAAGGTTTGAACCCTGGCGTACCTCTAATATAATGAAACTATCCATTGGAGAGGAGCTTGTTTGTGGCAAAGATCGGAAGAAATGATCCATGTCCCTGCGGGAGCGGCAAAAAGTACAAGCAGTGCTGCGGCAATAATAAAGTCGTGGCATTTCCTACGGCACGAGTAGAAGAAGAGCTCGATCAGCAGTTTCATAAATTTCAAGATTACTTGACTGAGAAATACCCGCAGTTCCTGCCTGTTGAAATTCCAAATTCACAGGATGAGGAATTGGAAGTGGCTGTAAAGCTCGTTTATCAAGGTCTCTTTACAAAGAACAGAGACGGAGTAACTCCTATGGAGGAGTTTATCGGCAAGGCAAAAAAATCAGTCCTCCGTCCTGCCACGCTTGAATCGCTGGAAGCCTGGAAAGAAGCGAGGGCAGGCTTGTTTACTTTAGAAAGCGTCGATTCTGAACAGGAAGTGACAGTCAAGGATACCTTTACCGGTGACACTTTTTTCGTCGATCGGGATTTTATTCCGCTTGATACTTTGGAAGACGCGCCATATTTTGTGGGGATCGTATTAAAATGGGGCAATGTTTATCATTTTATGCCGATGGCGCTTCCGAACGATCAACCTGCTTATGAGCAGCTTAAGACCAGGGTGGAAAGGGATTATGAGAAATCGAACCCGTCCTCGTCTTTGCAGCAGTTCTTTACGGAACATTTTGTAACCTATATGGAGCAATGGATGTACGGCAACAACGACCTGCCTCCTGAAGCAAGCTGGCACGGCCGTCCCAATGAACTGGAAGTTGTGAAGTTGTTGAATAGAAACGTCCATTCGACGATTCAACAGCGTGAAGGTTTTAATGAATTAAAAAGGCTGTGGATTAAATTTTGTGAGGGGCAGGCGCCGGTTATTAGAAAACCGGAAGTCTTCGCGGGAGCACTTGAGTACATGCTGCTCGGCACTTCTTTTTTTGGGATGGAGTCAGACATTACCCAAAAGCAGCTGGCGGAAAAATACGGGGTGAATTCAAACAGCATTTCTAAACGTCTTGAGCAGCTGGAGGATTATCTCTTTGAGCTCGCCGGGGAGGAAAATGAGAATGAGATGAGGGTACCCCAGGCCTATTTTTGGGTAAAACCGAGTCAGCACGTGGAGTTAGAGAGAGCCACTTACGAGATGCATCGAAAAGCCTCCAGTAAGGATTTTGCAACGATTGAAGAACTCAATCAATTTATCAGCAAGCAGCAGCATGAAGCGTTTATCCCTTCAAGTAATGAAGAAAAAGCTCAAATCAAGGTTTATGACGCATTTCAGGCGGAAACGGAATCCAAACAGCAAAAGCTTGTTGAAGAAGCTCTAGAGCTAGATGGAACCAATGTAGACGCTTTGACGCTGAAAGCTCGGTGGGCTGGGGATATGGAGGAGCATTATTTACTAAAAGCAGTGAACGCAGGTCTGAAATCATTAGAACCTGGTTCCTTGGAGGGAGAAGCGTGGCGGAACATGGACGCCCGGCCGTTTTTAAGAGCCGAGGAAGCTCTCGCTGAGTATTACGTGAACACGGGTCGTGCGGATAAGGCTATTTCTACGTATGAAGAAATTTTGGAGTACAACGAGAATGACGACCAAGGCGTGCGCCGAGTATTGTTTCCTTTGTATATTCAAGAAGAGGACCTGTCAGGTGCAGTAGTCTTATTAGACAATTACCCGGAAGATGGGGCGTGGTGGTCCTTTAATGCGGCTTTATTCCTCATTAAAGAAGCGGGAAGGGAAGAAGAGATTACGATCGCGATTAACAAAGCAGACCGGATGAACCCTTACATCATCCCGCTTTTGAAGGGGGAAGATCAGCTGCCTGAAGAACTGCCGGAGCAGTACAAAGTTGGTTCCTGGGAAGAAGCCGTTGTGTACGTGCATTTTACAGGTTCTTTATGGGATCCCTATTTGGAAAACATTATCTAGTAAAATGAAAGGAGCGATACGATGAAATATATTCGTTTTTATAAGGATGAGAAAATTTGTTATGGCATATTGGAAGGCGATACGATTACTGAGGTGGATAATGATTACATAGAGTATGAGGTGGAAAAGCTGCCGATCACCTGCGGCATTGACGAAGTCGATATTCTTCCTCCTACAGAGCCGAAGCAGGTGATTGCGATTGGTTTGAACTACGAAGCACACGCGAAAGAAACGGGCAAAGAGATTCCCGAAGAACCGATGATGTTTATGGCCTCACCTAGTGCAGTCATTGGAGCAAGCGAACGAATCACGCTGCCGTCGCTTGACCACCGGATCGACTACGAAGCAGAGCTTGTTCTTGTCATTGGAAAAGAAGCCAAAAATCTCACCCGGGAAAATGCTCTGGAATACGTGTTTGGCTACACGTGCGGAAACGATGTGTCCGACCGCCACCTGCAGAAAAAAGATGGCCAGTTTACGAGAGCCAAATCGTTTGCCGGCTTTAAACCGCTCGGTCCTGTGATAGAAACGGAACTAAATGCCGATGAGGCTCCGATTAAGCTGAGCTTAAATGGTGTGGTGAAGCAGGAGTCGAACACCAACGACTTAATTCACGATATTAAGCAGCTTCTCGTAAAAGTGACCGAGGTCATGACGCTGTATCCAGGGGATGTCATTTATACCGGTACGCCTTCCGGGGTCGGTCCGCTCAGCCCTGGGGATGTGGTGGAAGTGGAGATAGAAGGAATAGGAAAATTGACCACTCGCGTAGAACGCTGAACTGATAGGATCGGGCCATAGTGCGCCCGATCTTTTTTATGTGTAAAGAATGAATCAGACGCCGGGAGAGGTGCGGGGCTTCGATTTTGAAAAACCGCCTCAACCCGGCGTCTAAAAACAATAAGTAGTATTTCAGCAGACTGGATTGTATCTATCCTTTTCTTAGTTACAAAAGCGGCCAGTAAAACAACGCCGATATCGCGATCACTATCAGCCAGAGCAGTGAAGAAGGCAGCCCGGCGCGCATCAGCTCGCGGTCGGTGAAATAACCGTAAGAGTAGCTGATCAAATGGACAGGAGACTGCGTAATTAAGAAAAATCCTGGTATACCGGCAAGGAAAACGGCCATTGCAACGACGAGCGGCGAGAAGCCGGCTAAGTTTTCACCAATATTAATTGCTAGTGGAATCATGATCGTCAGGAAGCCGAGAATATTGACAAAGATAAGCCGGATGAGAGCCGTACACAAAACGAGAGCGAGCAGCACGACGATGCCTGACTGAGAGGCAAGGGAATGAATAAGCATATCGGCGAGCCAGTTGATGGTGCCGGTCTTGATCAGCATCCCGGAGACCATTAACGTGCTTGCGAAAAACAGCATCATGTCCCAGTTGATCGATTTTTTTGCCTCGTCCCAGTTCCAGACCCCAATACCTGGGAGGACCGTTAAGGCGGCACCTAGGAGTCCAACGAGCGGAATCGAATAGCCATGGAGAACTTGTGTCGCCCAGAGGACGAGCGTGAGTCCCATGATGATCATGACTTTTTTCTCTTTTCTGCTTAAACGGCCGAGTTCGCCAAGCCGCTCGTTGATGAATTCAAGCAGGTGCTGGCGGTTAATGTTCTCTGGAGGGAACGTATATAAAAATACGATCCAAACGAGCACAATGTACAGAAGGATAGGCGGTACAAAATAATACAGCCAGCTCAAGTAGCTGAGTCCGTCAGTAATGTCAGTAAAAAGTCCAAACGTGTAGATTGTAGAGCTGGCACCGGTCGCAACGAAGGCACCTGAGATGCCGGCAGAATAGCTGATGCCGATGAACAGGGCAGCTCCGAGATTTTTTACCGGATCGATCTGCTTCAGGCTTTTCAGCAGCCGGTCAAGCACGGAGGAAACGAGATTTCCCTTGCCGATATTAGACGGAATGAGAATGGCAAGTATGAGCATGAGGATAAAGGAAATCAAAACGAGCGCTCGACCGGATCCGCGCGAGATTTTTAACAGCTGCAAGGAAAGGCGGCTGGCAAGGCCGGTTTCGATAAACGCGTGGGAAATAATAAAGGTAGAAAACAGCAGCCAGACGATTTCCGAGCTCAAATACTGGAGCGTTTCTTCATAAGAAAAAAAGTGAAACGACAACATCAGGATGAACAAAAGTGAGCTGTAGGCGAGCGGAAAGACGCGGCCGATCCAGAGAATCTGAATGATCAACAGGGCACCGAGCGCCTGCACTTTCACATCCCAATGAAAGATCGGCAGAAAGAAAAATAAATACAACACAAGGACGAGTAGTTTCATAAACAGGACTCCCAATGAGAAAAGCCACTTAGAAGCAGTGGCTTTTTAATAGATTAAGAGGATATGTTGCTTGATTGTTGGTTCCTGACGTATCGGGTTGCGGATGATCCGGCAGTTTTTCCAAAGACAGCACCGGACATTAAGCCTGAGCCTCCCGGGTAGTTCCCATAAAAGATCCCGCCGATCATTTCGCCGGCTGCAAACAATCCGGAAATCGGTTCTGCGGACTGGTTCAGCACTTCACCCTTTCGGTTGACGTGCAGACCGCCAAAGGCAAAAGTAATGCCGCAGGTAACAGGGAACGCGTAAAACGGTCCTTGTTCAATTTTCAGCGCCCAGTTTGATTTCGGAGGTGTTAGACCTGTCGTTCCTTTCCCGTCTTTAACCGTAGGATTGTAATAACCTTCTTGAACGGCAGCGTTGTATTCGTGGATCGTTTGTAAGAAGGCTTCCTTATTCACAGGCAGCTGATCGACGAGCTCCTCCAGCGTATCGGCTTTGTAAAAGGTAGCTTCTTCAAGGTTGTATTCCTTCCGCAGCATCGGCCGGACTTGTTCGTCATAGATTTGATAAGCGGCATGTCCAGGCTGCTTTAAGATTTCCCGCCCGTACTTCGCGTACGTATAGTTACGAAAATCCGCACCTTCATCGACAAAGCGGCTGCCTTCTTTATTCAACATAATGCTCAGCGGATACGAATGCTTTTTAAAAATGTCACCCGGCTTGTTGAAGTCGCCAACCTTTGGCGCGTTATAGTCGGTGCCGATCGAATGACAGCCTGACCATTCGCCGTGTTTTTCAGCGCCAATGGCAAGAGCCATGTCAAGCCCGTCACCAGTGTTGAATTCGCTGCCGCGGACGATCGCTGCTTCCCATTCCTCGCCGATTTGCTCGGCGCGCATTTGTTTATTCGCTTCAAAGCTGCCGCACGCGAGGATGACACTTGTCGCGGGTACTTCAATTTTTTCATTATTTTGTTCAACGACCACTCCGGTAATCCTGTCTTCTTCGGTTTTTAATTCTACTGCCCGCGATTGATACCAGATGTCAACACCGAGTTCATTGGCCCGGTTAAATAAAGTCTTCATCAGCCCCATGCCAATGTTTTTCGTTTTGACAGGCAGACCGCCCCAGAAGTGGTATTTTCCTTCTTTTTCAAACGACTGGTTGCTGTAGTTAAGTTCAAATTCGACGCCGTGGGATTTCATCCAAGAAATCGTCCGATACGATTCGTTGACGAGATGGCTTGCCAGCTGAGGTGTGCTTTTTTCCCCTGTTACGCGCATTAAATCGTTGTAATAATCGCTTGTACTGTACTCCGGCATGACGATTTGATCTGCTTCATTATCGGATAACTCAGGCATCAGTTCACGGATATCGGAAAGGGAGTGATAAGCAAAGCGGATCGCGCCGTCGGTAAAATAAGAGTTGCCGCCTCGTTTATGTTCAGGTCCGCGTTCAAGCACGAGGACCTTCGAGCCGTCTTCGCGAGCAGAAAGAGCAGCGCATAAGGCCGCATTTCCTGCACCGACTACAATGACATCATAGGACATTCCATATTCCTCCTTACGAAGACCTGTAGACTTGGTCTTTGCTGTTTAAATGTTGTTTTCGTTTTCGAATCATGCGGATGATAAACGGATACGTTAAAGACAACAGCGTTAGAATCGACAGGGCAATGCTTACGCCTGATGAGAAAAATACGCCAAGATTCCCGCCGGAAGACAAGACCGCCATCCGGAAATTCTGCTCCATATCCGACCCGACAATCAATGCCAATACAAGCGGAGCAATCGGGAAGTCGAGCACTTTCATCATCAGCCCGACAAAACCGAAGATAAGCAATAGGAAGAAGTCGACGGTCGAATAGCTGAGGGTGTAGGTGCCGATAAAGGCGAGCAGCACGATAATCGGATACAGCACCTTAGCCGGTGTGTCGAGAATTTTCACGAGCACCCCAACAAGCAAAATGTTGATGATAACAAGGGCAATGTTACCGAGAAACATACTGTTAATGAGTGCCCAGGCGGTTTCGGGCTGTTGTTCGAACAACAGCGGTCCCGGCCTGAGTCCGAGCATAATCAGTGCGCCCAGCATGACAGCGGTTGTTCCTGATCCGGGAATCCCCATCGTTAACAGAGGGATCATGGCGCCGACGGAAGCTGCGTTGTTCGCGGACTCCGGCGCAGCAAGACCTTCCACTGCTCCTTCACCAAATTCGTCGGAGCGCTTCGAGATCTGCTTTTCTGTTGTGTACCCGATCATGGAAGCGATGGAACCTCCTGCACCCGGAAGCACCCCGACGACAAAGCCGAGCGGGCCGCTGCGGAGAATCGGCCAAACCGATCGTTTCCATTGTTCCTTGGAAAACCATACTTTGCCGACTTTCTTCTTTTCCTTTTTCATTTGATCGATGTTGAGTAAATTATAAAGCACTTCACCGATCGCATAGACGCCGATAATAACGATGAGAAAATCGATGCCTTCACTTAATTGTGGAATTCCCATCGTAAAGCGGTAGACACCGGTTTGGGTGTCGATGCCGATCGTGCTTAACGCAAGCCCGACCATCATGGCAAGAAAGCCTTTGACCATTTTTCCAATCGACAAAACGACGATTGCTGACAGCGTCAACAGCATCAGTAAAAAGTATTCGGCCGGACCGAAATCAAGAGCGAAATTCGCTAGCGGCTCAGCTAGAAAAATAAAACCGATCACAGCAATCGTACCGCCGATGAATGAAGCGACCGCAGAGATCGCAAGCGCAGGGCCGGCCTGGCCTTTTCTAGCCATTGGATAGCCGTCAAACGTGGCGGCGATCGCTGAACCGTCGCCGGGTGTATTTAACAAAATCGAGCTTCTCGATCCGCCGTACATCGCTCCATAGTAGATGGCGGCCATTAAAATAATCGCGCTGACAGGGCTCATCCCGAATGTGACTGGAATCAATACAGCCACGGCTGTTGCTGGACCGAGCCCGGGAAGCATGCCGACGATTGTTCCTAAAAATCCTCCGACGATAATCCACATGATGTTAATCGGCTGCAGGGATAGGGAAAGCCCGTCCATAAAACTGCTTAAATCCATACGATCACCTCCTAAGGTAGACTGACTCCGAGCAATTGACTAAACGCATACCAGGATACAAATGAGAAGCAAACGGCAACGATCACATTGACCAGCCATTTTTTCCGTCCGTTGATGACAAATAACAGCCCGCCGAGAAAAAGAAAGGTAGAGAGTAAAAAGCCGACGCGTTCAAAAATAAACGCATAAATCAACCCGAATAGAATCGTTATACCAATCAACTTTGGCGTCCGGCCGGAAAGCATCTGACGGATATCTCCGTTTTCTTCGTGCAGCGTTCTCAGTTCCTGAATTAGATAAATCACGCCAAACAGCAGCATGAACACGCTAATGCCGGCAGGAAAATAAATCGGTGCATTGGAATTCCCTAAGTTCGCTTTTGGAAGCTGCAGGGAAGCGATCAAAAACACAATACTGAAGAGAATGAGTAAAATCGGGAAGCCGAGTTTGATAGCTTTCATGTTTCGTTCACCTCGTGTTGGTAGAAGTAAACGCCTGCTGCCTTAGTAGGACAGCAGGCGATTGAGCTTACTTAACTAAGCCGGATTCTTTAACAAGCTTCTGGTACTGGTCGTGCTGTTGCTTAAGGAATTGCTTCGATTCTTCACTATCCTTATAGAAGCCTTCCCAGTCGTTGTTTTTCAGGACTTCTTTCCAGGCATCTGTTTTCACCATTTTGCTGAGTTTTTCATCCCAGTAAGCGACTTCTTCCTCAGTCATGTCTTTCGGTCCCATAATGCCGCGCCAGTGAGGGAACACCATATCGATGCCTTGTTCTTTCCACGTCGGCACATCTTCCATCCCTTTAATCGGTTTGTCAGAGGAGACGGCGAGAATTTTCAGCTTGCCGGCCTGGTGCTGGTCTTTTACTTCAGATAAGGAAGTTGTAACGGCATCGACGTGCCCGCCGAGCAGGGCAGTTACGACATCGCCACCGCCTTCATAAACGAGGAAGTTCATTTTTGACGGCTTGATGCCATATTCACTAGCTGCCTGGACGATCGACAAGTGGTCGTCGTTACCTAAACCGGGGCCGACGCCAATTTTTACAGAGCTCGGGTCTTTCTTGAGGTCTTTCAAAAATTCCTTGGCGGAGGAGTACTTGGAGTCCTTCGGAACAGCAAGCGCCTGCCATTCCGTCGCAAGGGTTGCGATCGGTGTAAAGTCCTTGTAGCTCAATTCACTTTGTCCGAGCAGTTCATTTGTTAAAACGAGACTGGAGTTAATCGCCAGCGAATGGGAATCTTTTGACTGCAAGTACTTCCAGCCGACTTCACCGCCACCGCCGGGTTTATTGACTACCGTGATGTTTTTCTTCACAAGTTTTTCTCCGGAGAGCACTTTTTTCAGCGAACGGGCCGTTAAGTCCCAGCCGCCGCCGGGAGAAGCAGGGGCGACAAGTTCAATGTTTTTCTTTGGATATTCCTGAGATCCTGAAGCATTTCCTGAGCAGGCTGTCATAAGTAAGAGAAGAGCAAGAATGGGGATTATTCCAAATTTGCGCATTGTTTTCACTCCTATGTTGTAGTATATTTCCACCTCATACCGCGGTAATTTTGAGTGGTGAATCATCGATTACATTCATATTACAATTGCTTGAAAACTAATGTAAACGTTTTCAAAATAATGTGTTTTATAAACGTAAAAAACATTTTGTGCATTAAGTTCACAAAATGTTTTTAGTATTCGAATAATTATTGGGTATAATAGCGGCGTTCGGGACGGCCGACGATGCCGTAAACCTGTTCCACCTTCGCTTCGTCAATGCCCACTAAGTATTCCAGGTAGCGCCGGGCTGTCGTTCTTGAAGCTCCGATCCGTTCTCCGGCGAGTTCAGAAGTGATGCCTTCCGCCTCTGTTTCCAAGAGCTCTATGATCTTTTCCAAAGTCCGTGCATCAATTCCGGTCGGCAGGGATTTACCTGATTTTTTCTTCGGAGCTTCCCCGAAGACCTGATGAAGCATAGTGCTGTTAATTTCGTCTGTGGAGTTCAGCAGCTCCTTCTTTTTTTTGTAACGGGTCAGGGAATTGTGGAACTGTTCGATCGTCACAGGCTTAATTAAGTAATCGTGAACTCCGTAGCTGAGGGCTTTTTCTAAAAAGGCTTTATCTTTGGCGGCTGTGATCATAATGATGTCGACAAGCGGATATTGCTCACGGATCCGGTGCAGCAGCTCTGTACCGAGCTGATCCGGCATGTACACATCAAGGAGGACGAGATCGACCTCGTGTGCGGCGAGCAAAGCCATCGTTTCTTCCGCATCACGGGCTTTCCCTGCCAGCTCCAAGCCCTCGATTTGAGAGATAAATTCTTCGTGTATCTGTGCAACGCGAAAATCGTCTTCTGCAATAATGACGTGAAACATTCCTTATTCCTCCATTTCGAGTTGTTTGGGAAGGATGATCGTAAAGATCGTTCCTTCCTGTGTCTGGCTGCTGATTTCCATCGAGCCGCTGAGCCGTTCCACCTCTTCTTTGACGTTGGCTAACCCGTAACCGCGGTTATTTCCTTTCATAGAGAACCCTTTTTGAAAAATCTGTTCCTGCAGCGCTTGCGGCATACCCGGCCCACTGTCTGCGATTTCAAACACGATATCCTTGCCAAGATCGGTAACGAAAAAGGTCACGTGCTTGACTTTCTGATCTGCGACGGCTTCAAAGGCGTTGTTAATGACGTTGCCTAACATAACGATGAGTGGAGAAAGGCGGATATGGCTCGGCAATGGATGGAGCGAGCTGCCTTCTTCTATCGTAAACGTGATTTTCTTCTCGGAGGCTTTTGCAAATTTTCCGAGCAGGATCGCCTGCACTTTTTCATCATTAATATTTCTGAAAAACATCTCGGACACTTGCTCCTGGGTATGGGTTTCCTCCTGGATCAGCTTTATCGCTTCTTCATATTTTCCGAGCTGAATCATGCCGAGAATGACATACAGCTTGCTCGTAAATTCATGCGCCTGGGCACGAAGATCTTCCGAATGCTGGCGGACCTCGGATAAAGCATCTACCATCTGCTTTATTTCTGTTTTGTCCCGGAAGCTGACGACCGTCCCCGTGTGGCGGCCCTCTTCGATTATTGGGCTGCTGTTGATGATAACCGGGCGATCTCTGTACACAAGTTCTTTATTGGTTAGGCTTTCTTCTGAATTGACGACATCAAGAAGTTCTTTCGATGAAATATAATTGTAGATATTCTTCCCTTCCATGTTTCCAGGCAGTCCAAGCAGCTGGCGGGCGGAAAAATTCATCATCGTAATGGTCCCTATATGATCAAAGGCAATCATCCCTTCCTTGACCGATTGAAGGATGGCATTTCGCTCCCGATAAAGCGCAGAGATCTCAAAGGGTTCCAGGCCGAGCGTATCTTTACGGATGCTTCTCGCTAACAGTACGCTCCCGGCGATTCCGACAATGAAAACCGAAGCCGACGCCAGGATAAGCTTTTTGATATCACGGATAATCTTCTTATGGATCTGTTTCATATTAAATTCGACGGAAACGGTGCCTTCGACTTTTCTGTATTCACCGTAGTCGATCATGATCGGCGAAATCGCCTTCAATATGTTATGGTCATCCGCTTGTGTCTGCAGTACATAATTGCTGCCAAAGACTAAGGCGCTGTACCGCTGTTTATCTTCATTTTCATCCGGAGAGCTCTCGCCGGCATAACCGTACATGACGCCGTCACGGGTGAGGATTTTAATCGTCGACGCTTCGACTTCATCACGGATTTGCTCGGCGACCGCATTCAAGTCCTCTGTTGGTGAGTTCGATTTAAACGATTCCTGAACGACCGGCATGTAGGAAAGCGTTTTCGATGTCTGCAATGCCAAATCCTCGGCATTCTGTTCATCCTCGTTAGAATCCATATAGGCAACCATAAACGTGACCAGACTTAAAACGAGCAGCAGGAGAAAGATGACCAACCCGAGTATTTTCACCTTCAGCGAAACCCTGAACAGCTTGTTCATCCAATCCCCCCTTCAGAACGTCTATTCTCCCTATTCTAACAGAATTTTTTGAAAACAGGCGAGGAGCACATCGTCATGTTTTTTAATTGGATTATGCGGAAATGGTATGGTAATCAAAATGTAGGAGGTTCTTACTGATGGAAAAAGATCCGAAAAAATTTGTTCAGAATATGAAGGAAGATACGAAAGATGAAATCCTCGAAAACTTCGAATCGTTTAAGAATCATTTAGGCAATCAGGTGCATCGCGGGGAAAAGCTTGGGTTGAGTGAAGAACGTCTCACAAAAGGAGCCAAACGCGTGGCTGATTATTTAGCCGAAAATGAACAGCCACGCAATCGTGAAGAAAAGGTGTTGAATGAATTATGGAATGTGGCCGATGAAAAAGAACGCGAGCATATGGCTCACGTGCTCGTGAAACTTGCTGAACAGACCAATTAATACCAGCGGGACTGGGATAGAAGAGTTTTAGACCATATAAATTCCGAATGAAGGTGAACGTATTACGATAAGACTTCACCCTCATTCGGATTTTTAGGTTAGTTGAACTTCAACTTCTTATAAGGAGATGGGAGCATGACCGCTCTGACAGAAGATTTCTCTTTGTGTTCAAATGAAGTGCCTAGAATCCCCTGTAAAAAGAACCGGTACGATTCATTTAGGAGTGGTACTTTTTATTAAGGAAAGGATACCTAATGAATCATTCCATAGTTTGATTTTTGCAGAATTATCGCAAAATTAGTCGTAATATTCGATATTGTTCATTATAATGGCGGATAACTAAAGGAAAGGAGCAATGTTATGAACAAACGAATCCGCATGTCTTTTTTCTCATTTGCTTTACTGCTGATGATGTCCTTAGGGTCGTTCGGGACGGTCAGCGCCGCAGAAGAAACCCCTTATTTTGGCAAGGAATATTCACAGCCGGAGCAGGTGAAGAAGCTTTATCCGGAACCTGATGTTGACTTTGATACGCCTGCTTTTGAAAAAGAAGGAAAAGCGTTCACTACCCAGGAAGAGATGCTTTCCTTTGTTAAAAAACTGGACGAGTCCAGTGATCTTCTCCACGTAAAAATGATCGGCGAGTCCATTGAGGGCCGCGAATTACCAGCATTATTTTTCTCCAAAGACGACAAAAAACATCATCGATTCTCTAAACACCACCGTTATTCTAAAAAACCGACAGTATGGCTCCAAGGACAAATCCACGGAAATGAGCCGGCAGGCGGGGAAGGCGTACTCGCAATGGCTGACAAGCTCAGCGGGGAGTACGGGGAAAAGGTTCTCGACAAAGTTAACGTCATCATTGTTCCGCGTGTGAACCCGGACGGAGCCCAAGCCTTTGAAAGGACGACCGCTAATGGACTAGACGCCAACCGTGATCACATCAAATTTGAGCTTCCCGAAATTCAGGCTATCCACGACCTCTATAATAAATATAATCCTGAGGTCACCATTGATGCCCATGAGTACAGTGTAGGCAATGATACCTTCAGTGATCTTGGGGAAGAGGGATACTTAAAATACCACGATTTATTGATTCTTTCAGGGAAAAATTTAAACATCCCAGAGAAAATCCGTAAAACGTCTGACGAATTATTTGTCGACCAAGCACAGGAACAGCTGCGCAGCGACGGATTTACGACGACGGATTACTATACGACGAGCCGTGATGACAAGAAGGTCGTCATCAAAGAAGGTGGGACTGATCCGCGAATCGGACGAAATGCATTCGGTTTGTCCCCCTCGTTATCCTACCTTGTGGAAACACGAGGCATTGGCATCGGGCGTGAAAATTTCAAACGCAGAGTAGCGGCCCAGGTGGAGACTCATACGTCACTCATTAACACAACGGCAGAAAACGCCCGTTCCATAAAACGTCTGGTGAATAAGGAACGCTGGAACATTGTGAAAAAAGGGTTTACCGCAAATGATGACGATCCAATTGTTATTGAAGACCGCCAGAAAGAAGTAGACGATCAGACCCTTAAGGTGGTCGATATTGCAAATGGGAAAACGAAAGATATTCCAATTGATTACTCAAGCGCCACCGACTCCATTCCGACGTTGACCCGGCAGCGCCCGACCGCTTACTTCCTTGAACCAGATCAGAAAGAGGCGGTTGAAAAACTGAAAAACAGCGGAGTAAAAGTATTTAAGCTGCCGAAGGAGGTCAAGCTTCCGGCAGAAGCTTACACGGTTACGGAAAAAGAAGAGGGACGGATGTACGAAGGTCACCAGCTGATTAATGTGAAAACAGAAGTAAATAAGAAAGAGAAAACCTTTGAAAAAGGCACCTATGTAGTAACGATGGCTCAGCCAGAGGCTAATCTTGCTGCGGTTGCCCTTGAGCCGGAATCTGACGACAGCTATGTTACCTTTAACGCGATTGATGCAGAGGAAGGGAAGAAACTTCCGATCTACCGGTTTACAAAAGGATTGAATCCAAGAAAATTAAAGTGAACGAAGAAAGAGATCACGGCCGTTATGGGCTGTGATCTCTTCTTTTGTAAAGAGAATTTCAAACATTAATGGCAGGCTGCAAACAGGTAAGTGGTGTGATTAATAAATAGCCTGCTGATTCATACACTCAAAGTAGTTTTTTTAATGATCGGCCAACTACAGCTCACCAGTCAAAAACTGGGCATTCCCGCCGCCAAAACTCCAGTCAGCATCACCGTTGTTGGCGATCGAAACCATCACATCCTCTGGGGCGATACCACAGCGCTCTTGCAATAATTCAACAAGATTCTTATACAGTGTCTCCTTCTGGACTGCCGTTCGCGGCCGGCTCACCATCGAGATGACGACTACATTTTTACTTCGTTCAAATCCCAGTCCCGTGTCCTGGATGATCATTTCACCCTCTTTATGCTGGTGGACAATTTGATAGCGGTCCCGCTCCGGCACTTGAAAGGCATCGACCATAGCTTCGTGTGTGGCATCAAGCAGAGTTTGCAGCTCCTCATCCGTGCGTCCTTCCATCACATCAAAACGTACTAATGGCATAAATACGCCTCCTTTTTGGTTAAGAATATCATAAATGTATCACAATAAAAGATAAATATCAGTACTTTTGCAAATAAAATGGTGAAGTTTTGGTTCTTTTTTGGTAACATAGTTACTAAAGACTAGACAAACTACAAATAGAGGGGAGTCAACAAAGATGATAAAAGTAGAACGAATTAATGAATTGCTGGACTATGTCCATCAGAAGCAGACCGCTTCGCTTGATGAACTCGTGAAGGAGTTTAACGTTTCGAAAAATACGATACGCCGGGACGTTCAGGAGCTTGTGGAACAAGGCAAACTGAAGAAGGTTTATGGAGGAGTATCGGTCAATCAATCATCGACGCTGCCATTTCATCACCGCCAGATTCAGAATCATCAGGAAAAAATCAAAATTGCTGAACTGGCCGCTTCATACGTGGAAGACGGCGATATTATTTTCCTCGACTCTGGAACAACGACAGTAGAAATGCTTGATTTTATTAAGCAAAAAAACTTAGTGATTGTGACGAACAATCTGGATTTCACGTTGGAAGCAACACCGTATGAGAATTTAAAGATTTATTCCACCGGCGGAATGTATGAGCGTTCCACGAAATCCTATACCGGTCTTGAAAGTGCAGAAGCAATTAAGAGCTATAACTTCAGTAAAGTATTTATGGCGTCCACGGGTGTTTCCCTTACGAATGGGGTGACCAATTCATCACCACTGGAAACACAGATTAAAAGTGCAGTCGTCAATCGGAGTGAAGAGGTTTTTCTTTTAGTCGATCATTCCAAATTTGATAAGTATTCATTAACCACATACTGTCGTTTGGAAGATATCAATTATATGGTGACAGGTGAGGAGCCGGAAGATAAGTATAAACAGTTTGCTGAAAAGAATAATATGAAGCTCGTGTATCCCGAATGATCCTCTAAAGGAAGGCGTTCTCCTTCCTTTTTTATTAATTTGTCAGAATACTCTTGACTGTAAGCGTTTTAAATATTATGATGTAATCACAAGTTAACAAAAAGTTAATCATAAGTTTACAACAAACAATTAATTATCCACTTAACCTAAAGGTATATGGGTTATTTAAGGTAAACTTTTGTAATTTGCATGGATGGAGGAATGTACAATGAGCCGCTTATTGCGGAAACCAGAACATGAGCAGCTATCTAACGGTGTGGTTGTCGTTCACGACCATACGAAGGAAGCGACCCCGCTTGAATATGTAGGGTTTAAAGTGATCGACCTTTCTCCAGGCGGGACGCACGAAGAGGAGCTGGGAAAAGTCGAGTGCTGTATCGTTGCTTTGACGGGGCGGATTGACGTCACTGACGGCACAGAAACCTTCGAAAATATAGGTGCGCGGGATAGTGTGTTTGAACAGCGGCCGACGGACAGTGTTTACGTATCCAATGACCGCAGCTTTAAAGTGGAAGCGGTTACTAAGGCCCGCGTCGCTCTGTGCTACTCGCCATCAGACAATCAGCTGCCAACGAAATTAATTAAAGCAGCCGATAACGATGTCGAGCATCGAGGCAAGGATAACAATAAGCGGAGGGTACATAACATTTTGCCGGACTACGACGATTCGGCTAACAGCCTGCTGGTCGTTGAAGTCTTTACTGAAAGCGGCAATTGGTCGAGTTATCCGCCGCACAAGCATGATGAGGACAATTTACCGGAGGAATCGTTCCTTGAGGAAAGCTACTACCACGAAATGAACCCGCCGCAGGGGTTTGTGTTCCAGCGCGTCTATACCGATGACCGTTCGCTTGATGAAACGATGACCGTAGAAAACGGTCATGTCGTCCTCGTTCCCAAAGGCTACCATCCGGTCGGTGTGCCTGACGGCTATACGTCCTACTATTTAAATGTCATGGCAGGCCCGAAAAGAAAATGGAAGTTTCATAATGATCCAGACCACGAGTGGATTGTAGAACGGGACTGATCTTACAAAACACTGATAAGGGTGGAAAATGATATGACAAATACGGTTCGATTAACAACCTCACAGGCTTTAATTAAATTTTTGAACAATCAGTACATCCATGTAGACGGGGACGAGTTTCCGTTTGTGGAAGGGATATTTAACGTATTCGGACATGGCAATGTACTTGGGATTGGGCAGGCTCTTGAGCAGGATTCCGGCCATTTGAACGTTATTCAAGGTAAAAATGAACAGGGCATGTCGCTGGCAGCAATTGCTTACAGTAAAGAAATGCTCCGCCAGAAAATCTATGCTGTTACTACTTCTGTCGGACCAGGGTCAGCGAATACGGTGACGGCAGCAGCGACCGCGCTGGCTAACAACATTCCTGTCCTGTTTCTGCCGGGCGATACTTTTGCCACCCGCCAGCCTGATCCAGTGCTTCAGCAGTTCGAGCAGGAAGGAAGTATTGCTACAACGACCAATGATGCTTTAAAACCGGTGTCCCGTTACTGGGACCTTGTTACGCGTCCGGAGCAGCTGATGAGCAGCTTAATCCGTGCCTTTGAAGTCATGACTGATCCGGCAAAAGCAGGGCCGGCTACCGTATCAATCGCCCAGGATGTCGAAGGAGAAGCTTACGACTATGATGTGGAGTTTTTCAAAAAACGGGTGCATTACCTCGATCGTCCCCTCGCTAACGATCGCGAGTTAAAAGGGGCGGAAGCCTTAATCCGCGAGAGTAAAAAACCTGTGATTCTCGTCGGCGGCGGCTGCCGCTACTCGCAGGCTCGTGAAGCTTTAATTCAGCTGTCTGAAAAGCACAATATTCCGCTTGTGGAAACGCAGGCTGGCAAATCTGTTGTCGAATCAGAGTTCCAGAATAATTTAGGCGGACTTGGCATCACCGGTACACTTTGCGCCAACAAAGCAGCGAAAGATGCGGATTTAATTATTGGGGTCGGAACGAGATACACCGATTTTGCCACTTCCTCTAAAACGGCGTTTGATTTAGAGAATACTAGATTTCTCAATATCAATGTGAACCGGATGCAGGCATATAAAATGGATGGCTTTCAAGTCGTTGCTGATGCCAAGCTTGCTCTGGAGGCGCTGGTCGAACGATTGGACGGTTATCAAACAGAATTTGGCGAATCCATAACGGCATTAAAACAGGAATGGCTTGCAGAACGCAAGCGTTTAAGTGAAGTGGTGTTTAACCGCGACAGCTTTGACCCTGAGATTAAAGAGCATTTCTCCCAAGGGACGCTGAATGAATACGCAGATGCGTTGAATACCGATCTTCCGCAGACGACGGCACTCTTGAAAATTAATGAAACCATTGCTCCAGACAGTGTGATTATTTGCTCGGCCGGTTCGCTTCCGGGGATCTTCAGCGGCTCTGGCATGCTTCAGTGCCGAATACGTACCACTTGGAGTACGGCTATTCGTGCATGGGCTATGAAATTTCCGGTACGCTCGGTTTAAAGCTTGCCCATCCGGATAGAGAGGTTTATTCGATTGTAGGCGACGGAAGCTTTCTCATGCTTCATTCCGAGTTGATTACATCGCTGCAATACAATAAGAAAATCAATGTGCTCTTGTTTGATAACTCTGGTTACGGCTGCATCAACAATTTGCAAATGGACCATGGGGGCGGCAGCTATTACTGTGAGTTCCGCACAGACAACAATGAAATTATGAACATTGATTATGCCAAAGTAGCAGAAGGATATGGAGCCAAAACGTATAAAGTCCACTCGCTGAAAGAGCTGGAAGAAGCGCTTGAAGATTCCAAAAAGCAGGACGTTTCCACTTTAATTGATATGAAAGTACTTCCGAAAACGATGACAGACGGCTACCAGGGCTGGTGGAATGTCGGAGTAGCGGAAGTTTCGGATAAGGAAAGCATTCAACAGGCTCATAAAGAACGCATGAACATGTTGAGTGAAGCGAAGCAATATTAACTGGGGTGGCGGGAGTGCATTCTCCTGCCAGTGCCAAAAAAATTTGAACCGAATTGTGAGCGGTTTCAATTGGTTAGGATCCATGACACAGGGGAATGCGCAGGAAGTTGTCCGTTGAGTTTTCCGAAAAATCAGAAAATGGAGGTTAGAGTCGTGAAGACAAAAACCATGGACCATAGGAAATTCTTGTTTATCATCATCATTGTTTCGACGTTTGGAGGACTCTTGTTCGGTTACGACACGGGTGTTATCAACGGTGCGCTGCCGTACATGTCTGACGAAAGCCAGTTGAATTTGACGGCGTTTACCGAAGGGATCGTTACAAGCGTGCTGCTGTTTGGAGCGGCGATTGGAGCCGTGCTTGGCGGACGTGTTTCTGACTGGAAAGGCCGTAAAACAACGATCATTTATCTAGCTGGACTGTTCTTTATTTCAACGATCGGATGTACGTTCGCGCCCAATGTAGAGGTGATGGTGTTATGCAGGTTCCTGCTTGGGCTTGCTGTTGGGGGAGCATCGGTAACGGTGCCGACTTACTTAGCTGAAATGGCTCCGGTGGAAAGCCGTGGCCGAATGGTGACTCAGAACGAATTGATGATTGTGACCGGGCAGCTCATGGCTTTTACAATCAATGCAATTTTAGGAACTTCCATTGGTGATAATGCATTCGTGTGGCGGATTATGCTCAGTGTCGCCGCTGTACCGGCCCTCCTTCTATTTTTCGGGATGCTTCGTTTACCTGAAAGTCCGCGTTACCTTGTTGGAAAGAACAAAACGAAGCAGGCGGGTGGAATCCTTGATCGAATTCGTCAAGATGGCGCTTCTGAAGGAGAATTAAGCGAGATTGTTACGGCGGTAGCCAGTGAACGTCATATTAAAAAAGCGACGTATCGCGATTTGACGGTCCCCTGGGTAAGGCGGATTCTGTTTATCGGTTTAGGAATAGCTGTTGTTCAACAGATTACCGGGGTCAATTCCATTATGTATTATGGTACAGAAATTTTGCGGGATGCAGGCTTTGCGACGGAAGCGGCTCTTGTAGCTAATATTGCAAACGGTGTCATTTCGGTGCTTGCTACTTTTGTCGGAATCTGGCTGCTCGGAAAAATCGGCCGCCGTCCGATGCTTCTCGCCGGACAGATTGGAACAGTAGGGGCACTGCTTCTCATCGGGATTTTTTCCTTTACAATGGAAGGCTCTACGGCGCTTCCATATGTGATTATTTCTTTAACGGTAACCTTTTTAGCCTTCCAGCAAGGAGCAATCTCTCCAGTAACGTGGCTGATGCTGTCTGAAATCTTCCCATTGCGGCTCCGTGGGCTTGGTATGGGTGTCAGCGTGTTTGTCCTCTGGATGGTCAACTTCCTAATCGGCTTTTCCTTCCCGATTCTTCTAGAGGGACTAGGGTTGTCCACGACGTTCTTCATCTTTGCATTCTTAGGTGTTCTTGCGATTGCATTTGTAGCAAAATTTCTGCCGGAAACGAAAGGGAAAACTCTGGAGGAATTGGAGCAGTATTTCCGTAATTACAAAAGTAAGGGCGAAGATGTCCCTTTAGGGAAAGTAAGTGCAAGTAAATAATCATTAAGGTGGGGTTTGATCATGACAGTAAGAGTTGGAGTTATTGGAACAGGGGCGATTGGCCGAGAGCATATCAGCCGGGTAGAAAACGTAATTTCAGGAGGGAGAATCACCGCTGTTACGGATGTGAACGAGCAGTCTGCACAAAGCGCTGTGCGAGATTTTAACTTAAACGCTGCGATTTATCCTGATGATCAGGCTCTCGTTGCTGATGGAAATATTGATGCGGTGTTTATTACAAGCTGGGGGCCGGCGCATGAGAGCAGCGTGCTGCTTGCGGTTGAAGCGGGTAAATATGTATTTTGCGAAAAACCTTTGGCAACGACAGCAGAAGGGTGCCTGAGAATCATCGAAGCGGAGAAAAAGCATGGCCGGCGTCTCGTCCAGGTTGGATTTATGCGTCGTTACGATGAGGGCTATGCTCAGCTGAAGGAAACCCTGGACCAAAACGAAATCGGCAACGTGCTTATGGTCCGTGCCGCCCATAGAAATGCTGCTGTCGATGAAAGCTATAAAACCAATATGGCCGTGACAGAGACCTTAATTCATGAAATCGATGCCTTACACTGGTTGATTCACGATGACTACCACTCTGTAAAGGTTGACTTTCCGAGAAAAACAAAGCACGCCCACGCTGAACTTCAGGATCCGCAGGTGTTCACCTTGAAAACAAAGCAAGGGGTCCTGATTAACGTAGAAGTATTTGTCAATTGCCGGTACGGCTATGACATTCAATGCGAAGTGATCGGTGAAGAAGGTATCGCACGTCTCCCTGAAGTTCCGAGTGTTATTGTCCGCAAGCAGTCCAAAGCAAGTACGAACATTTTAAATGACTGGAAGCTTCGTTTTATGGATGCCTACAACAAGGAGCTGCAAAACTTCTTTGATGCGATCGAAGCTTACGGTCAGCCTCAAGGACCGAGTGCGTGGGACGGTTACATTGCTGCCGTTACGGCGGATGCCTGTTTAAAGGCTCAGGAAACGGGAGAAGAACAAGATGTTCTGCTTGGTGAAAAGCCTGAATTTTATGAGCAAAAACTACACGTTTAATTTTAAGGAGGATTTTTATTTATGAAACTAGCACTAGACCCATCCATGTACACAGACCTCTCTTTGAAGGAAGTTGTTAATAAAACCGCAGAGCTCGGCTATGAGTATATTGAACTTTCGCCGCGGGAGGATTTTGTTCCTTTTTACAAATATCCGAAGGTTAACCGCGAAAAAATCCAAAACTTAAAAAAATGGTGCCAGGACGCCGGCGTGAAGATTTCCTCAATCCTGCCCGTGCATTACTGGGCAGGTCCTGATGAAGACCGACGCCAGGCAGCGGTGCGCAACTGGAAGCGTGCCATTGAAATCGCGGTGGAGCTTGACGTGGACGTGATGAATACAGAATTCAGCGGTTCAAAATATGAACCACAGACGTGTGAAGAAAAATTTATAAAATCGATGGATGAGCTGCTGCCAATCTTTGAAAAAGAAAATATTAAACTCAACTTGCAGGCTCATCCCTATGACTTTATTGAACGGAACGACGAAGCAATGAATATGATCAGAGCCCTCGATAAACCGTGGATCAATCTCGTCTACTCAACGGCACACACCTTTTATTACGATGACGGTATTGGCGATATCAATACGATGTTTGATGACGCCGGGGACCGTTTGACCCATGTGCTGTTCTCAGACACCTTTAACCATAAAGCTGCCAACGGACTGCGCTATATCGTCAACCCGCCTGGAGCAGAAGTGACTGTTCACCAGCATTTGAACATCGGGGAAGGGGAAGTCGATTTTGACACGATTTTTACGAGAATGAGAGATATGAAGTTTGATGGTATTGCAACGAATTCCGTATTTGCCTGGGTCGATAAAAGAGATGAGGCTTCTTCGTTTATGCTTCACAGGCTTCGCGAGGAATTGAACGTTTAAAAAGTTGCGAGAAAGCAAGCTGCTGATGCCGCAGGTAAGTCTGCGGCGGAGCACTTGCATTTTTTATCAAAGGAGTAAACAGCGATGAAATTATGCTTTAACGAGGCGACTACGCTTGAGAATTCCAATCTGGAAAAAGACTTGGAACTCTGTGAAAAACATGGCTATGACTATATTGAAATCCGCTGGATGGATAAGCTGCCCGAATACTTAGAAACACATACTTTGGAAGATTTGAAGAATGATTTTGCCAGCCGCCATATTAAGCCGCTTGCCTTGAATGCACTTGTATTCTTTAATAACCGTGATGATGAGGAGGCTGTGATCAAAGAGTTCACGGAAATGGCTCAAACCGGAAAAGAGCTCGGAGTTGAATATCTTGTCACTGTTCCGCTCGTCACCGGCAAAGCAATTTTAAAGCAGGACATTAAAAACAGCGCGGTGCGTATGCTCCGGGAGTTCTCAAAGATAGCGGAAGATTACGAATTAAAGGTAGCACTGGAGTTTGTCGGCCATCCGGAGTGTACGATTAATACGTTTAATGACGCCTATGAAGTCGTTCAGGAAGTAGACAGGGAAAATATCGGACTTGTCATGGACTGCTTTCATCTATACGCGATGGGATCGCGGGTAGAGGATCTTGCCCAGGCTGATGGCACGAAAATATTCATCGTTCACATTGATGACACGGAGGATTACCCGGTGGGGTGTCTCCGGGATGAACATCGGGTGTGGCCGGGCCGCGGCATTCTGCCATTGCAGAAAGTGTTTGCCACGTTAAAGGACATTGGCTTCCCGGATGAAGGAGTGGTGTCGGTCGAATTGTTCCGCCCAGAGTATTACGCCATGGATGCAGAAGCAGTCATTCAAAAGGCCAAGCAAACGACGTTAGAGGCAGTCAGCAGCTATTATTCTACTCAACCCATGTAAAGGATGATACTTATGGAAAATAGAGCGATCGAAGTGCCGGCGTTAGTTTCGATGAAAGACGTGCTTAATCAGGCCAAGGAAGGAAAATATGCCGTCGGTCAGTATAATATTAATAATTTGGAATCGATCCAGGCTTTCCTTGAAGCGGCAGAAGAGGAAGAAGCACCTGTAATCCTTGGAGCATCGGATCGGTTAGTCGATCATTTAGGCGGGTTTCGCACGATAGCAGCGATGGTGAAATCGTTAATAGCAGAGATGAATATCCGTGTTCCAGTCGTACTTCACCTAGATCACGGCATGAGCGTTGCCCGCTGCAAAGCTGCGATAGATGCGGGGTTTTCGTCGGTGATGTTTGACGGATCACGTTCACCGATTGAAGAAAACATTGCGATGACAAAACAGGTAGTAGCTTACGCCCATCCAAAAAATGTATCGGTGGAAGCAGAAGTGGGCACCGTCGGCGGAACAGAAGACGGACTGGTCGGCGGCATTAAGTATGCGGATCCGAAAGAATGTGAACAGCTTGTCCGCGAAGCCCGTGTGGATGCACTTGCCGCTGCGCTCGGCTCTGTGCATGGTCCTTATCAAGGTGAACCGAAGCTTGGGTTTAAAGAAATGAAGCAAATCTCGGAATTAACTCAGGTTCCGCTCGTTTTGCATGGAGGGTCGGGGATTCCAGAATATCAGATTCAAAAGGCGATCGAATATGGCCACGCCAAAATCAACGTCAATACTGAATGCATTCAGGCATGGACGCACGCCTTGCGAGATGTACTTGCCAGCGATGAAAAGGTATATGAACCGAGAGTGATCATTACGCCTGCGAAAGAAGCTGTTAAGCAAATGGCGATCAGTAAAATGAAGGAATTTCATACGAGCCGGAAAGCTTTACACGTAAAATCGAGCTAAAGAGATTCGAAAAAGGGAGGTTTACAGGTGAAAACTGGATTAGTGACAGATATTCTTGGGCACCAATCTTTTGAAGAGATGCTTGATACATGTGAACAATTGGGGGTTGAAACACTGGAGCTGGGCTGTGGGAATTGGTCAGATGCCCCTCACGTGGACCTTGATGCTTTGCTTGAACATGAATCTTCCAGGAGAAATTTCCTGGATGCGATCGAGCGAAAAGGTATGAGCATCGCAGCCTTGAACTGCTCCGGCAACCAGCTGGCTCCGGGAGCTGAAGGTGAAGCTCATAAACGAGTAGTAAACAAAACGTTTCGCCTCGCAGGTCTCCTCGGTGTGGAGAAAGTGGTGATGATGTCCGGCTGTCCCGGCGGAGGACCAGGCGACAAAACCCCAAACTGGATCACTCATCCGATTCTCCCTCCACACTTTGAGGCCCTTAACTGGCAATGGAATGAAGTAGCGGTGCCTTACTGGAAGGAAGCTGTCAAAACAGCAGAAGAGTATGGCGTAGAAAAAATTGCGATCGAAAATCTAGGCTATAACCTCGTGTATAACCCGGAGACGTTTTTCCGCTTAAAAAATGAAGTCGGTGACCGGATTGGGATGAACTTCGATCCGAGTCACTTATTTTGGATGGGCGGCGATCCCATACGTGCACTAAGAGAGCTTGGAAACTCGATCTATCACATTCATGCCAAGGACGTCCGGATTGAACGAGGTCTCGCAGAACGCCAGGGACTAATCGACATTAAACCAATGGACAGCTATGCTTCACGTTCTTGGAACTATGCTGCTTTAGGGCATGGACATGAAGTGAGCTGGTGGAAGGAATTTTTCACAGTGGCGAAAATGGCAGGCTATGAAAATGAAATAGTCCTCGAAATGGAAGATTTAACGATGGATCCGTTAACCGGTGTAAAAAAATCAATGGATGTACTGAAGGAAGCTTTGCCAAGGACGTTTGAAGAAAAAAGGAGGCAGTTTACATGATACGTGTAGGAGTGGTCGGGACAGGGATGATCGGCCAGGATCATATTCACAGAATTACGAATGTATTGAAAGGAGCACAAGTGACCGCTGTCAATGATGTGGACGAACAGCGTGCACGTCAGGCTTGCGCCAAAGAGCACCTGGATGCAGAGGTTTATGAAAGTGGCATTGATTTAATTCAGGCCCCTGATGTGGATGCTGTAATCGTAACTTCATGGGGGCCGACACATGAAGAGTTTGTACTGGCTGCAATCGAAGCTGACAAGCCGGTATTTTGTGAAAAGCCGTTAGCTGTGACAGCGGAAGGCTGCAAGCGAATTGTAGAGGCGGAATTACAAAAAGAGAAGCAATACGTCCAGGTCGGTTATATGAGACGTTATGACAAGGGGTACAAAGCATTGAAAAAACTTGTGGATGAAGGACAAGTGGGGGAACCACTGGTCGTCCATTGTGCTCACCGGGCGCCGTCAGCTCCGAACTTTAGTGAAGATATGCCGCTTACGGATTCCTTCCCGCATGAAATTGATACGCTGCGCTGGCTGCTTGATGATGAATTCGTGTCTGCTCAAGTCGTACTTCCAAGAAAAACGTCTCATAGCAGCATTCAGGATCCACATATTATTTTGCTGGAAACAGAGAAGGGGACAAGAATCGATGCAGAAATCTTTGTCAACTGCCAATATGGCTATGATATTCACTGCGAAATTATCGGTGAACAAGGAATCGCGAACCTCCCCGAACCTGCAAGTGTGCTGATGCGCAAGCAAGCCAAACGAACCAACGAGATATTAGTGGATTGGAAGGAACGGTTTTTGGAGGCTTACGACAAGGAGATACAGGAATGGATCGACTCAGTGCAAGCGGGAAAAGTCACCGGACCGTCTGCCTGGGATGGCTACAAAGTTGCTTTAACAGTAGAAGCATGTGTGGAAGCGAAGAGCTCAAGAGAAATTATCGCAGTTCATAAGCAGGAAATCCCTTCCCTTTATGCAGCTTCGGATAAGTTATTAAAGGAATAGTTTTATTATTTTTTAGTTATTAATCAAATAGAACCTCTTTATACGCTATCAACTTTTGGGTAAATTAAGGTTATTTTTTGGGTTTATTTTGTAACTTTTGGTTGCGTTTTAGTTTTAGATATTATAAGGTAATGATAGAACAATTCAAGCGCTTACAGGTGCCGAATCTAGCGTTTCCTAGCAAAAATATTGGGAGGGGATTATATGTATCACTTGGATTTCAAGTCTGATAGACCCATAGATCTTATCGGAGTTGGAAGACTTTGCATTGACTTAAACGCGGATCAATTTAATCGTCCGATGGAAGAAACAAAGTCTTTTACAAAATACGTTGGAGGATCACCCGCGAACATTACCATTGGAGCAGGAAGACTGGGACTGAAGCCGGGTTTTATCGGCAAGGTATCTGATGACCAGATGGGACGATTCATCGTCAACTACTTGGAGAATGAACAAATCGATACGGCCAATATTGCAGTTGACCAGACGGGAGCGGTCACCGGGCTTGCTTTTACAGAGATTAAGAGTCCTGAAGATTGCAGCATCCTGATGTATCGGGATAATGTCGCTGATTTAAAGCTGAGTACAGATGACGTTTCGGAGGATTACATCAAAAGTGCCAAAGCCCTCCATATTTCCGGTACAGCCTTGTCAGCCAGCCCGTCCCGCGAAGCGGTGTTCCTTTCGCTCGAATACGCAAGAAAGCATGATGTCGTCGTTATCTTTGATTTGGATTACCGGCCATACAGTTGGAACAATGACAAGGAAACAGCCACCTATTATAACCTTGCCGCAGAAAAATGCGATGTCATCATCGGTACCCGGGATGAGTTCAATATGATGGAGCAGTTTGAAAAAGAGCAGAAGAACGATGAAGAGACGGCATCCAAATGGTTCAGCCACAAAGCAGAAATCGTCGTTATTAAGCATGGTTCCAAAGGTTCCTATGCTTATACGAAAGATGGCAGTACTTATACGAGCGGAACGTTTAAAACAAAAGTGCTTAAAACATTCGGGGCCGGCGATTCTTATGCATCTGCTTTTATCTACGGTTTGTTTAACCAATGGGATCTTTCCAAAGCTATGGAATACGGCAGCGCATCAGCGGCGATTGTGATTTCCAAGCACAGCTGTTCGGAAGCGATGCCGACTTCCGATGAAATTGACCAGTTTATGGCCACTGCAACCATCCAATCTTAAGGAGGCATTTACATGAGTAAAGTCATTAACGAGGTAAAAACATTAAAAAATTATGTGGGCGGAGAATGGATCGAACCAAAAAGCGATCAGACTCAGGAGGTCTATAATCCAGCGACTGGTGAAGTCATTGCTCACGTCCCTATCTCTTCACAGGAAGATGTGGACCATGCCGTGACCGTCGCCCAGGAGGCTTTTCAAGAATGGAAAGAGGTAGCTGTGCCAAAGCGTGCCCGCATTTTATTCAAATACCAGCAGCTTCTCGTCGACCATTGGGATGAACTTGCTGAACTGATTACGATAGAAAACGGCAAAAACTTGAAAGAAGCGAAGGGAGAAGTCCAGCGCGGGATTGAAAATGTTGAATTTGCCTGCGGCGCTCCTACGCTCATGATGGGCGATCAGCTGCCGTCGATTGCCACCGGTCTGGAATCTTCAGTCCAGCGCTATCCAATTGGCGTCATCGGCGGGATCACTCCCTTTAACTTTCCAATGATGGTTCCTTGCTGGATGTACCCGATGGCGATCGCAACTGGCAACACCTTTGTGATGAAACCGTCTGAGCGTACGCCGCTTTTGGCTAACCGCCTAGCTGAGCTGCTGGAGGAAGCAGGATTGCCGAAAGGGGTATTCAACATTGTTCATGGAGCTCACGATGTCGTGAACGGTTTGCTCGATCATGAAAAAGTTGCTGCGATTTCCTTCGTCGGCTCTCAACCTGTGGCAGAATATGTGTACAAACGCGGCACAGAAAACTTAAAGCGTGTCCAGGCGCTTGCAGGAGCCAAAAACCACTCCATCGTATTAAAAGATGCCAACCTTGATAATGCGACCACCCAAATCTTAAACGCTGCTTTTGGTTCAGCAGGAGAGCGCTGCATGGCCGCATCTGTTGTAGCTATCGAAGAATCGGCTGCTGATGAATTTATTACCCAGCTGAAGGAAAAAGCCGACGCGGTCAAAATGGGGAACGGGCTCGATGATGAGGTATTCTTAGGACCAGTGATTCGGGAGCAGCATAAAGAGCGCACGTTGAATTATATCGGCACTGGAGAAGAAGAAGGTGCAAAGCTTGTGCGTGACGGCAGGAATGACCAAACCGACAGCGAAGGCTACTTTGTCGGACCGACGATTTTTGACAACGTGACGACAGAAATGAAAATCTGGCAGGATGAAATTTTTGCGCCTGTATTGTCCATTGTCCGGGTAAGCAACCTGACAGAAGCGATTAACGTCACCAACGAATCACCTTTTGCCAACGGAGCCTGCATCTTCACGCGCGACGGAGGCAGTGTCCGGCAGTTCCGTGAAACCATAGATGCCGGCATGCTCGGTGTCAACATCGGTGTGCCTGCTCCAATGGCCTTCTTCCCGTTCTCAGGCTGGAAAAATTCTTTCTACGGTGATCTGCATGCGAACGGAAAAGACGGCGTGGAATTCTATACTCGTAAAAAAGTGATGACGACACGCTGGGTCTAACTTTTTCAAATCGAGAGGAAAGGAGCCTCGGCTTCTTTCCTTTTCTCATACATTAAAATGTAAGCGGTTAAGGGGTGAGCAATATGTTAAAGGAACAAAATGTAAAGCTCGGCATCTGTCCGATCGGCTGGACCAATGACGATATGCCTGAATTAGGAAGTGCGAATACTTTTGAACAGTGCGTCAGCGAGATGGCTCTTGCCGGATACACAGGCACAGAAGTCGGCAACAAATATCCGCGTGATACGAAGCAGTTAAGAAAAGCTCTTGAGCTTAGGAATATGGAAATTGCCAGTGCCTGGTTCAGCGCGTTTTTAACAACCGAACCTTACGAGAAAACGGAGGCAGCCTTTCTTGAGCATCGTGATTTTCTTTATGAAATGGGAGCTGAAGTAATCGTTGTCTCAGAGCAGGGGCAGAGCATCCAAAAAGAAAACGTGCCTTTATTTGAAGCGAAGCCGATATTTACTGAAGAAGAGTGGACGGCCCTTGCTGATGGTTTAAACCGCCTCGGAAAACGTGCTCGGGAAAAGGATATGGACATTGTCTTTCATCATCATATGGGTACGGGCGTCCAAACGACTGCAGAAGTCAACCGCCTGATGGAGATGACCGATGAGAAGCTCGTCTCGCTGCTCTATGACACCGGCCACCTTTACTTATCCGGGGAAGACCCCGTCGAAGTGCTGAAGACCCATCTTCCACGTATTAAGCACGTTCACTTGAAGGATGTGCGTGAAGACGTCGCCCGCCAAGTAAAAGTAGAACGAAGCACCTTTCTCGAAGGTGTAAGAAAAGGAATGTTCACTGTGCCAGGAAACGGGAGCATCGACTTCCTGCCCATCTTTGATACACTCGCTTCTTCCGAGTACCGGGGCTGGTTGCTTGTCGAAGCAGAACAGGATCCGGCGCTTGCCAACCCGCTTGAATACGCACTGATCGCACGGAATTATATTAGGGAGAAAGCGGGAGTTTAGTTATGCTTTTAAGTCTGTCGTTGATACTCACGAATCGCTTGCCGCGGGCACGGCCTCAGTTAACGTGGTCAAGAAGATCACTTGACCACGTGGATGTTCTGCTCGCGCTGAAGAAGCCGCATTGGATGATATTATTGTCCAATGCGGCTTCTTTTTGTATGCATAACTCAAAAAGTCAGCAGTTCTTCAGTTTCCACAGCCTCCAGGACACCTTTGATTAGGATGTGAACAAAAAGCGCACCGCATATCCGATCATTTTCACATATTCCTGAAATACCGTGCGATTTTCCTGTTTAGTAAGCCCGTCATCAGGGTTAAAGTACGAATCTGAAAACGCGTACGTCACATCGATATCGTCATAAATGGTGTTAAACGTGTACCTCGTCCTGCGGGAGTGGTAGTCACTTGTCACCACCACAGCTGATTTTAAGTGATGCTCATGCATAATTTTTCTTGCAAACAAGGCATTTTCATATGTGCTCGTTGCGTTAGGCTCTTCGAGTATGGCTTCCTTCGCGATCCCTTCTTTCATCGCAGCTTCTGGTGTGGTCGCGGGTTCTGTAGAATTAGTAAGAATGACTTTTTTACCGTATCCTTTGCTGTACAGCTGTGCAGCGAGTTCTAATCGGTCTTCACTTCCGCTCAAGAGGATAATGGCATCACTAGGCTTAGGGGACCCCTTGACTAGTAAAAAATTTGGCCCAAGGATGTATAATGTGGCCGTACATAGGATGACACTAAGCACGCAGACAGCGAAAAAACTGAGCAGAATTTTTTTGGTTTGTTTCATAGTGAGTGGCAATAGCAGAGATCCTTTCATCGATACTGCTTCTATTATATAGGAATTTTGTTAACAGGAGGAATTTGGAAGTTTATTCTTTTGTAAAACCGTTTTGTGAAATGTGAAAAAGGGAATATTTTACTAGAACGCTATAAAGAGGTGAGTAGAATGTTTTTAAGTGCAACAGGTCTTGAGAAATTAACCCTTTATGCAGAAGATGGGGAAATGGGAAAAGTCAAGGATCTTTACTTTGATGATCATGATTACACCGTGCGATATTTAACGATCGTATCGAAACGCTGGTTCCCTGATCAGGTGATTTACCTTTCTCCGTCCGCCATCAGCCGGGTTGATTTTGACGAAAAGAGAATTGAAGTCAATCATACCCGTAGTGAATTGCGGAATCGCGCCGGTGTTACGAAAGAGTCTGAAATGAGTCCGGAAAAGGAAGAGGAGCTTTCCGCTCACTTCAACTGGAGCAAATACTGGGCGGGAGAATTACTTTGGGGCGATTATCCTACCCCGGACATTCATTCGAATGCAGCCGTCCAGAGTCCAGGGATCACGGAAAGAAAATCACAGCTCCGCAGCATCAACCATATGAAAGGTGTGTTCAGCCATGCTCACGTAGTGGCTGACGATGGGGATGTCGGTTATATCCAGGACGTATTTATCGAAAAAGAAACGTGGCGGATTCGTTATTTCCTCACCAACTCTGGTAAATGGTCCACCCATACGTTTGCTCTTGTCTCCCCGGACTGGATTGATTTTGCTGATTGGAAAAAAGATAACCTGCAAGTCAACATGAGCCTTGAGGATATCGAAAGAGGTCCGCTGTATCGTAAAGGCGAAACGATGACACGTGATTTTGAAAAGAAATTATATGAAAGCTACGACAAGAAGCCTTATTGGGAGTAAGGAAGTCGGAGACCCTTCGCACGTGCGAAGGGTTTTTTGGTGTCCCGGAAACTGCTGGATCATTCAATTGAACATACTATCGACCAGGGTCGATCATTAAAATTAAACATCATTATACAAAATTTTTATAATTTTGTGTCATTCACATAAAACAAGGGTGCAAAGATTGTCGTTTGTACACGTTGTGCGCGCGTGGGTAGTCTCGTTATACTTTTAGTACAAAGGAATTTCCACCTGATATACTCACATGGGTTCAGAATATAGAGCAGGATGAAGGGGTGTGATGATCTTGGAAGCCATTAGTAAGAATTTCTTCTTATACCTTTCCAAAAATAAAGTGTTGGACCGCATGGCAAAGCGGTTTGGAACGAAGTTTGGGGCTGACAAGATTGTAGGCGGAGAGACATTCTCCCAGGCAATTCCGTTGATTGAGACACTGAACCATGAGGGGCTGCAGGTGACTGTGGACCATCTTGGCGAATTCGTAAATTCGAAGAAAGAAGCTCGGGAACGTGCTCAGGAATGTATAGAGACCATTCAGGCTATTTCCCACCATCAGTTGAATTCCGAAGTCTCATTAAAGTTGACTTCATTAGGGCTTGATATTGACGAAGAGCTCGTGATGGAAAATATGGAGCAGATTCTCGAGGAAGCGGAGAAGCTGGGAATCACAGTGACGATCGATATGGAGGATTCCTCCAGATGCGAACGAACTCTCGCAATCTATAAAGCTTTAAAGGAAAATTATCCAAATTTAGGTACCGTTATTCAATCGTACCTTTATAAGTCTGAAGAGTATGTGGACGAATTGGATCCGTACCGCCCATACTTACGGCTCGTCAAAGGAGCCTATAAAGAATCAGGCAAAGTCGCCTTTCAGGAAAAACAGAAGGTGGATGAGAACTTAAAAGGCCTGATTAAGAAAAATCTGTTGAACGGTCATTATACGGCGATTGCCAGTCATGATGACGCGATCCTTGATTACACGAAAAGACTGGTCAAGGAGCATGGCATTCCGAACGACCAGTTTGAGTTTCAAATGCTTTACGGCATGCGGAACCAAACGCAGCATGAGCTGTTGAAGGAAGGCTATACCGTTCGTGTCTATCTCCCGTACGGAGAAGACTGGTACGGCTATTTCATGAGACGGTTGGCAGAAAGACCCGCAAACATTGCTTTTGCAGTCAAAGGAATCTTTACGAAATAATTTTTTGAAGGGAGTTTTATTTCTATGGTAACCGCTTACAGACACGAACCATTTACAGACTTTTCTATTGAGGAAAACAAGAAGGCGTTTGAAGATGCACTAAAGCAGGTGAAGGATGAATTAGGTAAAAACCACGATCTGCTGGTCGGCGGGGAGCGCATCCGAACGGATAACCAAATTATTTCCACAAACCCGGCGAATACGAAAGAAGTCGTTGGCTCCGTATCGAAAGCCAATCAGGAAATTGCTGAAAAAGCCGTACAGGCTGCCTCCGATGCATTTGAAAGCTGGAGGAAATGGAATCCGGCAGCTCGCGCTGAAATTCTTTTCCGTGCTGCGAACATTGTACGCCGCAGAAAGCATGAGTTTTCTGCCTATCTCGTATATGAAGTCGGCAAGCCATGGAAGGAAGCAGACGCCGATACGGCAGAAGCGATCGATTTCATGGAATATTACGGCCGTCAGATGCTGGAACTGAAAGACGGCAAGCCGGTTGAAAGCCGTCCTGGTGAGCAAAACCGCTATATCTACCAGCCGACAGGCGTATCTGTGGTCATTCCTCCTTGGAACCTGGCTTTTGCCATCATGGCAGGTACGACCATTGCACCACTTGTTACAGGAAATACTGTCATTATGAAGCCGGCTAGTAACAGTCCGGTCATCGCAGCTAAGTTCGTAGAAGTACTTGAAGAAGCAGGCGTTCCAAAAGGCGTACTCAACTTCGTACCAGGAAGCGGCGGCGAAGTTGGAGATTACCTCGTCGATCATCCGAAAACGGCGCTGATTTCCTTTACTGGCTCCCGTGATGTAGGGAAACGCATAATGAAACGTGCCTCCGAGGTTCAGGAAGGTCAAAACCACTTGAAGCAAGTCATTGCAGAAATGGGCGGGAAGGATACGGTAGTCGTTGACAGCAATGCCAATCTGGAAACCGCAGCAGAAGCCATCGTCGTATCTGCCTTCGGTTTTTCCGGTCAAAAATGTTCTTCCGGCTCCCGGGCAGTCGTTCATGAAGATGTCTATGATGAACTGCTTGATATGGTTGCGAAACGCACGAAAGAGCTGACGGTCGGCAACGCTTCTGAAGGTAACGTCTATATGGGACCAGTCGTTGACCAAAGCGCGTATGACAAAATTATGAGCTATATCGAAATCGGAAAAGAGGAAGGACGTCTCGTTACCGGCGGAAAAGGCGATGATTCCAAAGGTTATTTCATCGACCCGACCATTTTTGCCGACCTTGATCCGAAATCCCGCATGCAGCAGGAAGAAATCTTCGGTCCAGTCGTTTGCTTTACAAAAGCGAAAAACTTTGATGAAGCGATCGAAATTGCCAACAATACAGAATACGGCTTAACGGGTGCTGTGATTTCCAACAACCGCGAGCATCTGGAAATTGCGAAAACCGATTTCCACGTTGGGAACCTGTATTTTAACCGTAACTGTACTGGTGCGATCGTCGGATACCAGCCGTTTGGCGGCTTCAAGATGTCAGGTACCGACTCCAAAGCCGGTGGACCGGATTATCTAGCGCTCCACATGCAGGCGAAAACCATTTCCGAAAAGTTTTAATCAACCTGGAAGCTCTCCTTAATAAGGGGAGCTTCTTTTTTTTTATTCCATATATCGCTATAATATGAGATAAATAGCTGATTTTTGGAAAGGTATGGGTTTTTATGGAAGTGAAAGAGCTGATTCTCCAAGTCGAAGACATTCATAAAGCAACCGAGCTGATAAGTTCAAAACTGCAAAAGCCCGTCATCATTGAAAATAAAAACTTTGAGCTCGTCTCCTACAGCTCCTCAATGGAAGCTCTCGATCAAACCCAGCAGAAGACAATCCTATCGAAAAAGTGTCCGATTTTTATCATCGACCGCTTGAAAAAAGAAGGCATCGTGCAGAAGCTGGAAAAGGACTCCGATCCAATTCGTGTTCATCCTATCGAAGAGCTCGGCTTTCATCAGCGCGTTGTTATAGCGGCCAAGCATCTCGGCCACACGATGGGCTACGTATGGGTGCAGGAATCCGATGGCATTCTGAATGAAGAGGAGCTGCTATTTTTAGAAGAAATTACACCTCATCTCGGCAAGCTGATCTATGACCTGTACGAAAAAGTGAACGCGAAAGAAGGCCGCAGAGAAGAACTATTATGGAAGCTTCTGCACCATGAATACGGCAGCGAAAGACAGTTCCGCCATGAGGCCTCGCTTGCGAAACTCGCTTTGCCGGAGCGCTTTTCGGTTGTTATTTTTTCAGTTACTGCACCGCAGTATAAATACATGCTTGATTACTTGGAAAAAACCGTTCAGGCGTTTTTTGCGAAAAAACAAATGCACTACTTAAAAACCGAATTCCAAATGATCATCGTTCTGCACGGAGAACCGGGTGAGCAGAATTCCTCAACGGAGCTCGCCCGGGGTTTAATTGAAGAAGTGAAGCAGGAAACCGGTGAAGAAAATTTTTACAACTATTTAATTGGTGTCGGCAAGGAATATACGACGTTAATCCAGACGCGGAAAAGCTTTCTTGAAGCGCTCGAAGTCATCGAAATCGCCAACTTCATCACGCCGCGACCGGAAACGATGCCCCGCGAATTCAGAAAGCTCGGCATCTTCCGCTACCTGGCCGCCCTATATGAAAAAAACAGCTCTGAGGACTATTACAGCGACGATCTGCTGCGGCTGATTCAAAACGATACCGAGAAGCAGACCGATCTGCTCCGGACACTCGAAATTTATTTAGCAAACAACGGCAAAGGCAAGCAGACCGCAAACGAGCTGTTCATCCATCCGAACACGCTTAATTACCGGATTAAGCAGATTCAGGAGCTGACAAGCATCGATTTCAGCGATTTTAACATGAAAAGTTACTTGTACACCGAGCTGCTGCTGCTGAATAATGTGGAAGCCTATTACCAGCGCTATAAAGATGTTCTGTAAGCCGAGATGAGTCTCGGCTTTTTGTTTTATTGGAAGAGTTGGGGGTTAGCTGAGAGGCGGGATTCGGTGGGAAAAGCAGTGGAGTAGATGGGGAGCTGAATTCGACGGATAGAGTTGTGATTTAGTTGAGAGGCTGGAATTCATCGAAAGCAGCTGTAGTTCAGGGGGAAGACGGGAATTCAGCGAAAATAGTGGTGGAACGAGAGGAATGTCTGGATTCAGTGACAATAGTGTTGTGTCGAGAGGAAGGTCTGGATTCAGCGACAATAGTGTTGAGTCGAGAGGAAGGTCTGGATTCAGCGGAAATCATGATAATTAAGCGGAAAATTAGATAATTCATCGAAAATCATGATAATCCGGCGAAAACAGAAATTTTTCAGCGGAAATAGGAATTTTTCATCGAAAATGAGAATTATTCAGCGATCGCTTAATTATCGTAACGCAGTCGATACTTTCTTCCTTTCGTAACTCCGGATTTCTCCACCTCCAAAGAACTGAGCAGCCGCTTTGCTGTATGGGAAGATTCGAGGCGGAGAAACCTGCGCATAGAGGCATTGGTGATTTCCGGCCCGAATAATAACGCATAATCCTTTAAGGAGGCTAAATGAGCGTGTTTTGAGTTTTTAGAACAGGAAGGGCAGACCCAGCGGGCATGCTTTCGTATTAGTGGAAGATAACTGCACTTTTCACAGTAGACACCAGCCTTTATATCTTTTGGCGACAGTTTCAGTTGATCGATAGTACTTAGCGGTTTGGCAGTGTGGTTTTTCAAAATTAACGTGGAAATCTTGTTCATATCCTTCTTGTTAAGCGTATTTGGAGCTGAGTCAAACTCCTTCAATTTTTCAGGAAGATTATCTGTACGGACGACCTTATTCAAGTGAGGGTCATTAGAGGAAATGATAGAATGAGGGTGGCTGCTTGCGACTAAACAGTGAATCGGAAGCTCCGGAAGGGAGAAGTTTTTCATCCAACAATTGAGGTGAGAGCGATGCCGCTCCACTTGTACAATCGGGTTAGAAAAAGCTTCTTGATCATCATTCACTTTACGAACCAATTGGTTGAATCTTTGGTCAAAATGAATTTCCCCGGCAATATTTTTAACTTCGATGATCATCAGCCATTTTGGTGATAGAATAAGAGTATCCATTTGGAAAAAATGGCCATCAATCTTGAGTCGCAGGTCGTGGAAGATGAAGTAGTCAGCGGGGAGAAAACTGAGCGGATAACCGAGGGAGAGTTCGCCTTTATAGCCGGCAAGCTGCCGGACCAGTTTTGCCTCAACCTCCTGCATTTTAGGATGATCAGGCCGGAGCCTTCGTTTAAGCACCTGAAGCTGCTGGATTTCCAGCGGGAACTGCCTGTCTTTTATTATCATGACGTCACACCTTTCAGCCATTTATTTAGACATAGAGCATCATTATTCCTGCATAAAGGAGTGGATAAAGTGAGTAAAGTTGAAAAATGGGGAGAAGATTTGGCCATCCGCCTGCCTGAGGAGATTTTAAAAGAATTAGGCGTGAAGGAAGGCGATCACGTTTATCTCAGCGTTCGGGGAAAGGACATGGAAATAGCTGCAAAAAGGAAAAAGTATAGCGTTGAAGAGCTTGTCTCCAGAATCACTGAAGAAAATAAACATGAGGAAATCGACTGGGGTAAGCCGGAAGGGAAAGAGTTCTGGTAGATGATGCGCCAACCAAACGTTTTAAAACGCGTGGTTGGCGTTTTAATTCGGCGGAAGCAGAAATAATCCGGCGATTTTTGTGATAATTCAGCAGAAGCAGGAATAATCCAGCGATTTTTGCGATAATTCAGCGGAAACAGAAATAATTTGGCGTTTTTCACGATAATTCAGCGGAAACAGAAATAATTCAGCGCTTTTCGCAATAAATAAGCGAAAGCAGGAATAATTCAGCGAACCTGACGCCAAAACCCGTCGCCAAACCCCGCCAGACCCCGCCCAAACTAAGCCCAGCCCACAACCACCAAAAAACCTCAGCCCTTTCTCTGCATCTCCAGCAAATACTCGAACACTTGCGGCTCCGCGGGATCCTCGTAACCGAACGCTTCAGCAACAGCGCGCCCGGTAATTGTAAACAGCTCGCCCATCGCGAGCAAGGCTGTCCAGTTTTCGTCGTAATCGGCACCTGCGTATGTAGAAGTGTACTTTGTCCACTTCTCCTCATCCAAATACCGCTCAAAGTATTTTCCGGCACTTCCGACGTTCACACTGAAGTCTGTTTCGACGCCAATGTACCAGGTGACCATTCGTTTTAACATTTGCCGGACGGGACCTTCCATCGCTGCTTTGGCAAAAGGGATCTCTTTCCGGCACAGGCCTTTTGCAACATATGTACTCACCCACCAAAATTCGTTGGCGCTGGCAGCGATTTCATCAGCGCTTGGTTTCTTAATCAAGTAATCGGTATCTGTCGGGTCGGGCAGGACTGGAAGCCTCCCATCCTTATCAAGCAGCACGCTGCTTAGGCTGTCGAATTGCTCTGGCGCATCAGTCTTAAGCGTCAAGTCGATGCGGTTGCCGTCTTTATACTGCATTAAGTAAGCAAAGCGGTCGGGATCAGTTTTGTCCTGTTCGTAGAGCTGCATTTGATCAGGCATCTGCATAATGAGCCGCTCACCGAAGACGTCGACCCAGGAGTGGTCGGCGGTAAAGGAAGAGATATCTTTTACAAAATAGACGATATCGTAATCCTGGAATTCGTCTTTTACGGCATTGGCATTCACTCGCGATCCGTTCATCATGACTGCCCGAATTCGCGGGTCCTCGGCAGCTGTAGTCAAAATTAAATCCATCATTTCCTGTTCGGTTCTCAAAATTATTCCTCCCCGTATTTTACGTAGGTTCCGGCAATAAAATCGTGGATCGCCCGCTTGTCTTCACGGAGACCGACCATAAATGCACTTACGATTACACCAATTCCAAGTGTTGCTACATAGGCGAGACCCCGACAATGACGCGGAGGAGCATCGTGACGAACGTGACGTTTTCCCCGGATGTTTTAACGATCCGGATCCCGAAAATCCGTTTGCCAATCACGTACCCCCGCCAGAATACTGGAGTGAGCAATAGGTAAAGAAAGCTGATCAAATCGGTGAAGTTCGTATCTTGCATATAAAATTCCCCATAAACGAGTAAAGTGATGAATCCTAGAATAATTCCGACAATGATAGAGTCGACCAGGTTTGCAAAAAAACGCACGCCAAATCCTGCTGGGCGTTCTAGTACCATAAAATCATCCTTTCATCCGTCATCCTTTCAAGCTTACTAAAAAATAGAAAACATTGCGAAAATTAGTACGATGCACTTGCACTTTACGTTAACGGCAATGGTAAACTGAAAACAGGAGTGTATGATAAGGGAGGAGTGAGGGTGAAAACTATTGCCGAATCAGCCGAAGAGTTTGGCGTTTCCCAGCGGACGATCCGTTATTATGAAGAGATTGGACTGCTGCATCCGGAACGGACAGCCGCGAATAAACGACTGTATTCCAAAGCAGAAATGGCGAAGCTCAAGCTGATTTTCCGCGGCAAGCGGTACGGCTTTTCACTGGAGGAAATTAAGGAAATGGTGCTGCTGTTTGATCAGGATCGTACCGGAAAAAAGCAGCTTGAGGTCACGGTCGATTACGGGAGAAAACGAATTGCAGAAATCGAAGCGACGATTGCTGAGTTTCAGGAAATGAAACAGGAAATGGAAGCATTACTCACCCAGTTTGAAAATAAACTAAACCAATTTGAAGGGGAGAAGGCTCATGAATAGTTCTCAGCTGTTGGAACGCAATGCCAGAAAGTACCCATCTCGTGAAGCGGTTGTCAGTCAGAAAGAACGTCTGACCTATGAACAGCTTGATCGTCTTGTCAATCAATTTGGAAGCGCTGTCAAAGAAGCAGGGATCCAGCGTGGTGATAAAGTGGCGTTATTTGTACCGAATGTAACGGAATTTGTTGTCGCTTATTTTGCTATGCAGCGTTTAGGGGCGGTCGTCGTGCCAATCAATGTGAAATTGGCGCTTCCGGAAGTCGAGCACATCTTGAAGCATTCTGAAGCAAAAGCGTTAATCGCGCACCAAATGGTTTTTCATACGGTAAAAATGACGAGCTTTTCAGGATTAAAAATCAAAACAGGACCGGAAGCGCCTGGGTGGATGGACTTCAATGCCTTGCTTAATTCCGGAGACCCTGATCCGATATTTTGTGGCTGTACAGAAGATGATGAATCAACGATCCTTTATACTTCAGGTACGACAGGAGATCCTAAAGGCGTGCTGTTCAGCTATCGTAATATTTTGACGGTGGCTTCGATGATCTGTATAGAAATGGAAGTCAAGCCGGAGAGCCGGATTCTCCTTATGATGCCTCTCAGCCATTCCGCTCCGCTTCATTTATTTCTCATGGCCGGCATGATGGTGGGGTCAACGTTAGTGCTGACGCCTGCTTTTACCCCGGAATTATTGATCAACACGGTGGAAGAGGAGCGGACAACGCATTTCTTTGGTGCACCTGTCGCTTATTTAGCTACACTAACTCACCCGCGCCTCAAAGAAGCGGACTTGTCTTCGATGAAATGGTGGGTGTATGGAGGCGCGCCGTTGTCTGAAAACGAGGTGCGCCAAGTGAAACAGGCATTTCAGACCGATCAGCTCGTCTGTGTGTACGGGCTGACCGAAGCGGGGCCGAGCGGAACACTGCTGCTTGGAGACGAGCATGACCAAAAGGCAGGAAGCATCGGGAAACGGGGCGCTCAAGGCACCGAGATCCGCCTTGTCGACGATAACGGGGAAGATGTTCCACAAGGGGAAATCGGTGAAATAGTTCTGAGAGGCGAAGGAAATATGCTTGGGTATTACCGAAACGAAGCAGCGACAAACGCCGTTTACTTAGGAGAATGGTTGAAAACCGGGGACCTTGCCAAGCAGGATGAAGAGGGTTATTTTTTTATCGTCGATCGTAAGAAGGATGTCATTATTACCGGCGGGGTTAATGTGTATCCGAAAGAAATCGAGGAGGCGCTCCTGCAATTTGGCATCAAAGAAGCTGCAGTGATCGGTGTCCCCCACCCGGAATGGGGCGAAACGGTTAAAGCGATTTTTGCTGCGGATGGGAAGGTTGAGGAATCAGAGCTGCGAGCATTTCTTGAAGAGCGGCTCGCCAAATTCAAAGTACCTCGTATGTATGAGCAGGTGGATGCCCTGCCGCGAAACGCCTCGGGAAAAATATTGAAACAGCCGCTGCGCGAAGGGAGCAAAGTGTAATGAAAGTACTGCAGGAAAAACAGTCGGACCGAACAAATTTTTTCAAAAATGACGAGACACTGCACCGGATATTAAAAGAGCGCTTAAGCGGAACGTTTCTTGATTTTGCTGAAAAGCAGCTGGAAGAGTTCGGTGAACGCTGTGCGAATGAGATTGATGAGCGGGCTAAGCACACGGATCGCAGCGGTCAGCCGAGGCTGGATCGCTATGATAAGTTTGGTGAAGAAGTCTCAGAAGTCTGGGTGAACGAAGGGTATAAACAAACGGTTGAGGAAACGTACCGCAGCGGAATCGTCGGCTATGTGCATAAGCCGATTCCGGCGCTCGGACATAAAGGCAGCTACACGTACAGTTATGCCCAGGGCTATTTACTCTCACAGGCTGAGCCGGGTTTTTACTGCCCCGTGACTTTAACGATGGCAACCGCTTATTTATTAGATCACTATGCGGATGATGAACTAAAAAATCGGTTCCTGCCACACGTCTGCTCTACTGGGGAAACACCATTGTATGAAGGGGCCACCTTTTTAACCGAACGCCAGGGAGGGTCTGATGTTGGTGCTAATGTCGTAAAGGCAGTCAAAGACGGGGATCATTACCGGCTGTACGGTGAAAAGTATTTTGCCTCCAACGCCGGAATGTGCGGAGTCGCAATGGTGCTTGCCAGAATCGATGAGGAAAAGAAGGGATCGCGGGGCCTGACCTTATTTGCGGTGCCCTGGCGCAAAGAGGATGGCCAGTTAAATGGACTGAGGATCCGGCGGTTAAAGGATAAACTCGGCGTCCGAGCTGTTCCGTCAGCTGAAGTAGAGTTTGATGGTGCCGCTGCTTATGTGGTCGGCGAAAAGAGCCGCGGCTTCTATTATATGATGGAAGCACTTAACCTTTCACGGGTGTGCAATGCGGTCGCTTCGATCGGCATTATGCGCCGTGCGCTCGCTGAATCAGAAGAATACGCAGAACGAAGAGAAGCGTTCGGTAAACGGCTCACCACTTATCCCATGGTCCAGGATACATTAGGAAAATTGAAAGCGAAGCTTCATGCGGAGACCGCCACGCTGTTTGATTCCATTCAGCTGTTTGAAAAAGTTACGAGCGGTACCGCTACTGCTGAGGAGGAAATATTAAACCGGCTGTTCATTGCGGTTTTGAAAAAAGAAACGGCCGAACAGGCGATTCACTTTTCCCATGAAGCCATCGAAATGCATGGCGGAAACGGGTATATTGAGGATTTTGTCACTCCGCGGCTGCTGCGTGATGCCCAGGTACTCACTGTTTGGGAAGGAACCGCGAACATCCTCGGTCTTGAACTCGTCAGGCTTGTGAATAAATATGAGGCTCATTATTTGTTTATCAGCGAAATGGAACACCGGCTCGGACAGATCGCTGACTCCGCCCTGAAGGCAGCAGCAGTAAAACAGATGACCATTCTCCGTGACGAGCTGCTCGCCTTCGCTGATTTTGAAGAAGCCTTGCAGACCTTTGAAGCGAAACAGCTCGCCGAAAAAATGGCTCTGATGTACGAAAGCATCGTCGCTGTTGAATGGGCCGGCAAATATGGCGGGAAGTTTGAGAAGCTTGCCGAGATTTATTTGGAAACGACATGGAAGCTCCGGCCATCAGGCGGGCAGATGAAAACGGTAGAGTATTACGAGGATATCAAAGGTTGAGTCAAGGAGTTCTGTGTCACTGCTGTTTCCGATGAGATAAGCCTCCTAAATCCTTCTGTTTCTGCATAAATTGTAGAAGACAAGGGGGAGGGAGCCATGAGCAAAGGGTTAGCGGTCTTTGTTTTCGTTATTCTGCTTGCAGGAGGCATCACCGTCGCCATTCTTTTCCTTACTAATCCCAGCTACCAGGCAAAACAGGCCGTAGAAAAGTTCTATAATTATGAGCAAAAAGCGGAATTCGCAGACTCGTGGTCGATGTTAAATTCACGGGTGCAGAAAAAGTTCACGAAAAATCAATACATTCAGGAGCGGTCGGATGTCATTTTAAAGCACTTTGGCGGTGAGGATTTCTCTTATGAAATCAAGCATCGAAAAAAGCTGAAGAACTGGAGCATGGAGCAAGGGGCAAAGCCGATTGCTACTGTTTATTCAATGAATGTTGTGCAGACGTATCACGGACAATTTGGAAATTTTACGATGTATCAGGATGTATTTGCGGCGAAAGAGGAGGGAAAATGGACCATTCTTTGGAATTATAATAAGTAACTGTTTTTTTAGGAGGAGCCTGCTATGCAGTTAGAGCAACATTACCATTTTCAATCCCATACCTCTATAGACGAAAATCTGACGCGGCAGATACGTGAGCTCGAACTAACGATGCTCAACCATGATCAGTTTGAGACGGAGCTGTACTTAGCTGAAAATCTAAATTTCGACCGTTTGCTGCCGTGGGTGTTCACAATTCATGAAAACAGCAGGCTTATCGCTGTACTCCAGCTGTTTATTCCGACACGTACAGAGATTGAGCTCATGGGTTTCACCCATCCTGATTATCGAAGTCGAGGTTTATTCCGTTCGTTGCAGACTTATGCACTGAACGTCTGGAAAAACCATAAAATTCCGTCGCTGCTCTATTTAGTTAACGGAAAATCGAGAAGCGGCGAGGATTTTGCTGTCAGGCAGAATGGCTATTATGAGTTTACGGAATACTTTATGAAGTGGGTCCAGCCAGAACCGTTCTCGATTCCTGTAAATGGACGATTAACGATGCGGTCGGCCCAAGGGGAGGACCTGGATCTCCTGACCGATTTAAATCACGAAACGTTTGGCTTGGCGCTTGAGGATGCGAAAACTTTTTCAAAAGCGTCCATCGAAAGTGAACAGCGCTATACCTTTTTATTTGACGTAAACAAGGAAGCTGTAGGAATGGGATCGATTGCGATCGAAAACGAACTGATTTCCATTTACGGCGTCGGTATTCTCCCGGCCCATCAAGGAAAAGGCTTAGGAAAAGAACTGATGTATCTGCTGCTTGAAAAAGCGCAAACGTTGCCTGCTAAGCAGATTTCCCTTGAGGTGAACAGCGAAAATTTCCGGGCTTTTCAGCTTTATAAGCAGCTTGGTTTTGAAGTCACTTATTCAACCGATTACTTTCGAAAGACCTTGTGAAAATAAAGAGACCAGCATACAGCCTCTCAAGGCTGACTGGTCTCTTTTTCTTGGAAATATTCAAAGGCAGATAAGTTTAACGTCTTCACACCGTAGTAACTTTTCAAAGCAATCATGGCTCCGCCAAGGGAGCACGCTTCTTTCCCGAGTGAGGAAGAGACAATCTGGTCATAATGGTTCATACGCGAGGTCAATCGTTTTTTTACTTCCTCAAGCAGCTCCTGGTTCATATGAAGAAATTGGCTGTTTAAAATGATCATCTGCGGATTAAAAATATTGATCACGTTATTAATGCCGATGGCTAAATAATCAAGGAACTGCCTGATGAACTCAGGAAACTCTTCACGGATGTAGCTAAAATCCAGCTCTTCAATTTCATCTACTTTCACACCGGCAGCGTTCAGCTGCTTCAGCAGGGACTTCTCCGATGTATAAAGCTCCCAGCAGCCGAGATTTCCGCAGGCACACGGCAGGCCGTTCGGCTCGACGATCATATGGCCCAGTTCGCCCGCAAATCCTTGAAACCCTCGGTAAATTCTGTGATCCTCAACGATTCCGAGCCCAATTCCTGAATACATCGTAATGGAAAATAAATCAGAAATAGGATAGTTGTAGACCTTTTCGGCATACACGCTTAAATTGGCGTTGTTATCAATAGAGACAGGTACGTGAAATTCACTTTCCATTGCTGCTTGTAAATTGATTTCCATGCGCTCCTGTTTTGGTGTGAACACAATATGATTCTCGTTATCGACGATCCCGTGCACACCGATGCCTATTCCAGCTAATCCAACCGGGGTATAACGTTTGCTGTATTCGTCCACAACTTCTCGAATAATTTCAATCAGCCGCTGTTCGGATTGAGCCATTGAGGCTTCATCGATCGTGAAACGCTTGGTGAGGATCGGTTTACCTAATAGATTTGTCACTTGGACTTGTGTTTGAGGAAAGTCGAGATCAATACCGATCGTAAAACCGGCTTCCTCGTTCATTTGCAGGAGAATCGCCTTTCTTCCACCTCTGGAAACATCAGAATGGTGCTCGATCACCAGCTTGTCCTCCATCATTTGATTGATTTGTGCCGACACTGTAGAACGGTTCAATCCGGTTAGTCGGGACAGCTCTATTCTTGAAATCGACCGGTGTTCTATCATTTTTTCTATTAAAATTCGTTTGTTTAAAGCCTTGATGTAAGTGGCGTCTCCTGTACTCATTTGAAACCCCTTTCAAAAAACGCTTGAATTTTAGATTGGTAGCTTTTATTATATAACTAACGGTTTGTTGTGTAAACAAACAAAGTTTTTGGAAGCGTCATCACGATTAGCTTAGAAGGGAGAGGAAACAAATGAAAAGATTTTTGTTAGGCCTGCTGGTTTTAAGCTTCAGTATCGTTCTATTAACGGGGTGCGGGAATTCATCCGGAGGGGAATCCGGCGGCTCAAAGCAGCTGAAGCTTGCCCACAATTTAAGTGAGGATCACCCGGTTAATAAAGCGCTTGAAAAGTTTGCGGAGGAAGTCAAAGAGAAAACGAATGGAGAAGTAACAGTCAAAATTTATCCTAACGGTGTGTTAGGAAGTGAAAAGGAAGTGCTCGAACAGCTGCAAAGCGGAGCAGTCGATATGACGAAGGTAAGCGCAGGAGCGCTTGAGAGTTTTTCAAAAGAATATTCCGTATTTTCACTTCCATATATATTCGAAAGCAAGGATCACTACCGTAAAGTGATGGAGTCCGATGTTGTTAAAGATATCTATCAATCTACGAAAGATAAAGGATTTATAGGGCTTACTTATTTTGACTCCGGGGCACGCAGTTTTTATACAAAAGATACCCCGATTAAAACACCTGACGATTTAAAAGGGCTGAAAATTCGTGTTATGGACAGCCCGACTGCCATTGAGATGGTCAAGCTTATGGGAGGTACTCCGACTCCGATGCCTTATGGAGAAATTTATACAGCGCTTCAGCAAGGTGTTGTAGACGGAGCAGAAAGTAACCCGACCGCTCTGACGACAGGGAAGCATGGAGAAGTTGCAAAAGCTTTCTCTAAAAATGAACATACGATGATTCCTGATATCGCTGTGATCAGTCAAAAAACGTGGGATGGCTTGACGGAAGATCAACAAAAAGCCTTTGAAGAAGCAGCTGCGGATGCGACCAAATACCATACTGAAATTTGGAATAAAGCCATTGATGATGCTGTTAAAGAGGCAGAAGATATGGGTGTGAAATTCTATGATGTTGATAAACAGCCGTTTATTGATGCGGTACAGCCGATGTATAAAGAGTTTAAGAAAGATAAGGATATTGCCAAAATCATTGATGAGATTAAGAGTATGAAATAACTGTAAGGGGGGTGCCCGCTCCGGGTGCCTCTTGGTTATTTTTCACGAAGCGTTCGTATGGTATGCTGACGCGGTCCGTATTTGCAAGTTTCTCTGCCTTTTCTTAATGTAGAGCATTCACCAGGAGGGAGATCCGCATGGTTGATAGAATGAAACTGGTCCTTGACCGAACTGTTTTAGGAATTACTTCCGTCTTTACTGTCATCTTGTTTCTCGGGGCCATCTGGCAGGTGGCAAGCCGTTATTTGTTCAATGCGCCGAGTACGTTCACGGGTGAACTGCTGCGTTTCCTGCTCGTTTGGACAGCGATCTTAGGAGCGGCTTATGCGTTTGGTTCAAACCAGCATTTAGCCATTACTTTCTTGAAGAATAAGTTTAAAGGAAAAAGCCGGCTCAGTGTCCGGATTATTAACGATTTATTTATTCTTGCCTTTGCTGTATTAGTCATGGTCAAAGGTGGGATGGAGGTCGTACAGACAACCATGTCACAGACCACACCGATTTTGAACATGCCGATGGGACTTGTGTATGCCATCCTGCCGATTAGCGGCGTCATCATCATTATTTATAAGCTTCTCCTTATGAAAGAATATAAAGAGGAAATGGCCGGCAGAGAGGAGGAAAACTGATGGATACAGTCTTACAAGCCTCCTTGCTGTTGTTTGGGGTGTTCTTTCTCCTGCTTGCGATCGGGGTTCCGATTTCTGTCGGGATAGGGGTATCCTCCTTTATCACGGCTTTAACGGTCGTACCGATGGACATTGCTGTTTTTACCGCAGCGCAGAAAATGGTCCAGGGGATTAACAGCTTTGCCCTGCTTGCCGTGATCTTTTTTATTTTATCCGGAAGTATTATGAACAACGGGGGGATTGCTATCCGGCTGATTAATTTAGCTAAGTTAATCGGCGGACGTCTCCCAGGTTCGCTTGCGCATACAAATGTCGTAGGAAACATGCTGTTTGGATCGATATCAGGCTCTGCCGTAGCAGCAGCTGCTGCAATTGGAAGAGTCATGACACCGCTGCAAGCGAAGGAAGGCTATGATCGTTCTTATTCAGCGGCGGTCAACATTGCCTCTTCCCCTGCGGGATTGTTGATTCCTCCTAGCGGCGTCTTAATCCTTTACTCCCTCGTCAGTGGTGGAACGTCTATTTCTGCATTATTTATGGCAGGGTATCTGCCGGGGATTCTCATGGGAGTCGCTGTGATGACCGTCGCCTTTTTTATAGCCAAACGGCAGTCGTACCCGGTCGCAGAAAGGCCGACTTTTTCTCAAGGAATGAAAATCTTTTTAGATGCCATTCCAAGTCTTTTGCTGATTGTCATCGTCATTGGCGGGATTGTAGCTGGTATTTTTACAGCTACGGAAGGTGCGGCGGTAGCTGTACTTTATTCAATTATCCTTGCTGCGATTTACCGGGAAATAAAGCTTGCGGATATTCCGGGAATCCTTCTTGAAACAATCGTTATGACCGGGATTGTATTGTTTTTGGTCGGAGCTTCTTCGATCATGTCCTGGGTGATGGCTTTTACTGGGATTCCAGCAGCCATTAGTGGTCTCTTGCTGCAGGCTTCCACGAACCCCATTATCATTCTGCTCATCATGAATATTATCCTGCTGATTGTCGGGACGTTTATGGATTTGACCCCGGCCGTTTTGATCTTTACACCGATTTTTCTACCGATTGCCACCCAGCTTGGCATGGATCCTGTTCACTTCGGTATCGTGCTTGTGTTCAACTTATGTATCGGAATTATGACTCCGCCAGTTGGAAGTGCGTTATTTGTCGGCTGTAGTGTTGCAGACGTCTCGATCGAGTCCGTTCTGCCGCCGCTGGTCAAAATGTTTGCCGCTTTAATTGTCATGCTTATGCTCGTCACCTATATTCCTTGGTTCAGTCTCGCGCTGCCAAGATTATTCGGATTAATGTAACTGGAAAGGAGGCGGACCTTTGATTACGACTATTCGATTTACTTTAGATAGAATAAACGATAATGAATTGATATTTAAAGGGGAAGAACAGCAAGTCCATCTCTATATTTTAGAGGAAGGGCTTTTCCGGGTTTACAGCCGCTTTGATGAACTCTATTCCCAAAGGAAGACATGGGCGGTAGCGCCGGGTATGACGGATGTTCCATTTGAAGGAAGAGACCGATTTGATTTGACTCCTTTTCATCTGCCCGCCTACGAAGTCAAGGAAGAGAAAGAAAAGGTTCACATCTGGACAAACAGCTTGAAAGCTACGGTCCACTTAAATGGATTTTTCATCGATTGGTACACAAAGCGCGGTTCTGACTGGGTCAAAATCGCCGGTGATCGGAAAACGCAAAGCTATAATTTTAACAAGCAGCTCGGCGACGGCGTCTATCATTATATGGAGCGTACACCTGAAGAGCGCTACTACGGTCTCGGTGAAAAAAGCGGCGAGATGAACCGTCATCACAAGCGTTACCAAATGAGGACGATTGACGCGATGGGGTATGATGCCGAGCGGACGGATCCTTTGTATAAATTCATTCCGTTTTATCTCGTCCATTCGCAGGAAACTTCCACATCCTACGGGATCTACTATGACAATTATGCGGACAGTGTCTTTGATATGGGGGCAGAGCTTGATAACTACCATGGGCTGTACCGGTATTATCAGTCCAAAAAAGGCGACCTTGATTATTACTTTATGCTTGGCCCATCGATCAGTGACGTCGTAAAAACTTACACGTGGCTGACAGGAAAGATGATTTTCCCTCCTAAGTGGAGTCTCGGCTACTCAGGATCGACGATGACTTATACGGATGCTCCTGATGCCCAGGAACAGTTGAAAAAATTCGTAGAAGCCTGTAAGCAATTCGATATCCCTTGTGATTCATTTCAGTTGTCTTCCGGGTACACCTCTAAAGGGGATAAACGATACGTATTTAACTGGAATACTTCCAAAGTTCCAGACCCTGTTGGCATGAATGAACATTTTCATGAACACGGTATAGCCGTTTGTGCCAATATTAAGCCCGTTCTTTTGGATGATCATCCCTTCTATAAGGAGGCGGCTGAACGGGGCTTGTTTATTAAGGACCATTCCGGGATTCACCCGGAAATCTCTCAGTTCTGGGATGCCTTGGGTTCTTATCTTGATTTTACGAATAGAGACACCATTACGTGGTGGAAGGAAAAAGTAAAAGAGACGCTGCTTGATTACGGCATTGACTCCACCTGGAATGATAACAATGAATATGAAGTATGGGATGACCGGGCGGTCGCGGATGGTTTCGGTGATCCACTGCCGTTGTCTTATCTGAAACCGATTCAAACGCTGCTGATGATGAAGGCTTCCTACGATGCTCAAAAGGAGCATGCACCGGAAAAGCGGCCTTACTTAATTTCCCGATCAGGCGGTCCTGGACTACAGCGCTACGTACAGACGTGGTCCGGAGATAATTTTACGGAATGGAAAACCATTCGGTACAATTTGAAAATGGGGCTGAGCTTAAGCTTGTCCGGCGTTTATAATTTCGGCCATGATGTCGGCGGGTTTGCCGGCAAGGCTCCAGAACCTGAATTATTTATCCGCTGGATTCAAAATGGGATTTTTCACCCGAGGTTTACAATCCATTCCTGGAATGAAGATCAGACGGTAAACGTTCCGTGGATGTATCCTGACCACGTAGAGGAGATTCGTCACTGGATGAAGGAACGGGTCAAGTGGATTCCTTATTTGTACCATTTGCTCCACGAAGCTCATGTGAATAACGAGCCGATGCTAACACCAACCTTTTATCATTTTGAACAGGATGAAAAGACCTTTGAGGAAAATGATGAATTCATGGTTGGGCGCAGCTTATTAATCGCGAATGTCATGGACAAAGGACAGACGAAACGAACGGTTTATCTTCCTGATCATGCAGGCGGCTGGTATGATATCAATGCCTCCGAATGGTACGCAGGTGGAGAAGAAGTAACCGTCGATGCCCCGCTTTCCAAGGTGCCGATGTTTGCGCAGGCAGGATCCGTCTTTCCGATTTGTGATGGGGACATCTCCTTCGAGCATAACAGTGATCAGTCGCGTGGCCTGCTTGTGTTTCCAAGACGCGGAGATGGTGAAGTAGAGCAGTCCTTTTATGAAGATGATGGCGAAACGCTTGAATACCAGGAGAACCACTGCAGCTGGATCACGGTCAAAACCATTACGACAGAAGAGCAGGTAGACGTTCAAGTAAAGGTAGAGGGAGAGTATCCACTTTCTTATGAAACGATTTCCGTGTATTTTCCAGAGACGGAGAAAAGACTTATCCAAGTGAATCAGCAGCCTCTAGATGGAAAATCCATTCAATTGAGTATGAACGATAGGACTAGAGGAGGAAAATAATGACTGCATTTATTACCGATGATTTTTTGCTCACGAATGATCTTGCACGCGAGCTTTATCACGATTATGCGAAAGACCTGCCGATTATCGATTTTCACAACCACTTGCCTCCCGAAGAAATTGCCAATAATGATTCATTTGGTACGATTACGGATGTGTGGCTTGGAGGAGACCACTATAAATGGCGTTTAATGCGGGCCAACGGCATCGATGAACATTATATTACCGGCGGTGCGAACCATTGGGAGAAGTTCGAAGCATGGGCGGAAACGGTTCCGAATACATTAGGCAACCCACTTTTTCACTGGACACAAATGGAGCTGAAACGATATTTTGATATTGACGAAATTCTTACTAAGGAAAATGCAGCGCGCATTTACGAGACGGCAAACGAGGAGCTCAAGCAGAGTTATATGCTTCCACGCAGTCTGTTGATTAATAACCACGTGGAATTTGTCGGCACAACGGATGACCCTGCCGATTCGCTGACTCACCATGCGGATCTCGCCAAGGATGAATTTCCGGTTACCGTTGCCCCTTCATTCAGACCTGATAAAGCTCTTGATATTACGAGCGAGTATTTTCTGGACTGGGTGCACAAGCTCGGGAAAGTAACGAACAAAGATATTTCCTCTTTTCCTCTGTTTATTGATGCACTGTCAGGACGGATCGACTATTTTGCAGCTCATGGCTGTAAGGCTTCGGATCACGGGATCAGCCGGATGTTTTTTGCCGAGGCGACAGAGGAAGATGCTGCTTCCATTTTTCAAAAACGACTGGATGATGAGCCGTTAACGAAGCATGAGGTGGAGCAGTTCCAGACGTATGCGCTGAAGTTCCTCGCCGAAAGATATTGCCAAAAAGGCTGGGTGATGCAGTTTCATCTCGGCCCGATGCGTAACAACAATACGCGGATGCTGAAAGCCGCCGGCAAAGACAGCGGCTTCGATTCGATTGGGGATGAGCTTCTTGCCGAGCCGCTCTCACGCTTTCTGGATTCCTTGGATATGAATGAGCACCTGCCAAAGACAATCTTGTACTGTTTAAATCCTCGTGACAATTATATTTTGGCCACGATGGCCGGGAACTTTCAGGATTGCAGTGTGCCGGGAAAAGTTCAGTTCGGCCCTGCCTGGTGGTTTAACGATCACATTGACGGCATGGAGGACCAAATGAAAATCCTTGCTAATGTGGGGTTAATTAAGCACTTTGTCGGGATGTTAACAGACTCGCGATCTTTTCTGTCTTTTTCCCGTCACGAGTACTTCCGGCGCATTCTTTGCGATATGATGGGCCGGTGGGCAGTAAGCGGCAGAGTCCCGGCTGATACAGAATGGCTCGGCCGCTATGTGCAGGATATATCTTACTATAATGCACAGCGATATTTTAACTTATAGAAGGGAGTCAAGCTTATGGAAATGAGCTTTCGATGGTACGGGACGGATGATCCCGTAACGCTAGAACACATTAAACAAATTCCTCAGATGAAGGGATCGTTTCTGCTATTTATGATATTCCAGCGGGGGAAGTATGGCCTTATGACCATATTCTTTCCTTAAAACAACGGATTGAAGAAGCTGGCATGCGCTTAAACGTGATCGAAAGTGTGCCGGTTCACGAAGATATTAAGCTTGGCCGTCCGACGAGAGACAAGTACATTGAAAACTACCAGCAAACGATCCGCAATTTAGGAAAAGCGGGCATCGGTACGGTTTGCTACAACTTTATGCCGGTGTTTGACTGGACGAGAACGAACTTAACGGCTGCGCTGGCAGATGGCTCTCATTCGCTTGCTTACCACGAAGAAACAGCGGCTTCGATTGATCCCTTAGCAGGCGAACTGGTATTGCCGGGGTGGGATTTATCTTATCAGACGACAGAGCTTCAAGAAATTATGGATGAGTATCGCAGCATTAGCGAAGAGCAGCTGATGGACAACTTAATCTACTTTTTAGAACGTGTGATTCCGGTAGCGGAAGCGGAGGATGTGCTCATGGCCATTCATCCGGATGATCCGCCTTGGTCTATTTTCGGCCTGCCGAGAATTGTGACGAATAAGGAAAACATTGAATACTTTTTGAAAAAAGTTGACCGCCCTCATAATGGCCTGACGTTTTGTACCGGGTCTTTAGGATCTTCTAAAGAAAATAATCTCTTTGACATCATTGAGGCCGCTAAAGGCCGGATCCATTTTGTGCACGCAAGAAATGTGAAGTGGACTGGGGAGCGGTCGTTCCAGGAAACGGCCCATTCGATTCATGAAGGATCTCTGCCAATGGTGGACTTAATCAAGAAGCTCCATGAGGCAGGCTTTGATGGGCCGATCCGTCCTGATCACGGCCGGATGATCTGGGGAGAGGAAGGCCGTCCTGGTTACGGGCTTTATGACCGTGCGTTAGGGCCTCCTATTTAAACGGCATCATCGACACCATTAAATAAAGAACGGAGGAATTAGATGGAACTCCCTTTTCATATTAATCTCGAAGGAAAAACAGCAGTCGTCACCGGCGGAAGCGGGGTACTCGGATCTGTGCTCAGTCGTGCACTGGCCAAGTGCGGTGCAAAGGTGGCCATTCTAGCCCGCAATCAGGAAAAAATCGACCGGGTAGTGAACGAGATTCATGAAGATGGCGGTGAAGCCCGTGGATATAGTGTGAACGTCCTCGATAAAAACGAGCTGCTGGATATTAGAGAGCAGCTCAACGAAAAGTGGGGCCCCGTGGATATCCTGATAAACGGAGCCGGAGGCAATCATCCGAAGGCAACGACCAGTCATGAATATTTCACTGGGGAAGCGGAAGACGCGCAAACGTTTTTTGATTTGGAAACAGAAGCCGTGGACGAACTATTCCGTCTCAATTTCTCCGGTACTTTAATTCCGACTCAGGTATTTGCTGAACAGATGACGAATAAAAAAGAAGCGGTGATCCTTAACATCTCTTCGATGAATGCTTTTACCCCATTGACTAAAATTCCAGCCTACAGCGGTGCGAAAGCCGCGGTAAGTAATTTTACCCAGTGGCTGGCCGTATATTTTTCCAAAGCCGGCATCCGCGTCAATGCTATGGCGCCTGGCTTTTTTCTCACCGAGCAAAATCGCGGGCTGCTGCTGGATGAACAGGGAAAATATACAGAGCGTGCGGATAAGATTCTTTCCCAAACTCCAACAGAGCGCTTCGGGGAAGCAGAGGAGCTTGTAGGTACGCTGCTGTGGCTCGTAGATTATAAGGCATCGAGCTTTGTGAATGGAATTGTCGTTCCTATTGATGGAGGCTTTTCAGCGTATTCCGGAGTATAATAGTAAACAAATAATTGATTCAGCAACTCAGCTTGCAGAAAAACTTGGTTTTTCTGCAAGCTTTCTATTTACTAAGCTCGCTTGAAATTTCAGGCATTTCATTTAAGTTACTCATCAAATCCAACAGAATAAGATTTTATTTTGTAGTAAAAAGATACTAATAACTATCTGTTTTTATGATAAAATAACTATTGATAGATAAGTCTAAAGGAGGGTGTTAGGGTTATTGCTAGGATTACATAGGAGTTCTATAACTTAATAGAAAGGATGGTTGAATGAAGTGTTCTAATTGTAATCACGAACAGGAATCAGGGAAGTTTTGCGGAGGTTGTGGAAGTTCGTTAGTTAGTGATGGATTAACTCATGCTGGAGAAGTTTCGGAGGTGCCAGCAGCAGAGGCGGCTCATTCAAATAATGAAAATTTAGAGAAGGCGAAGCAGTTTTCCAGTGCATATGGCCATTATTCTTTAAAATTATTAAAAAGACCTTCTCATGCATTTGATGCCGATGATTCATTGTTTTTTCAAGGTCTAACTACTCTTTTCGTTTATTTACTTGCCTTTTCACTCAGTTTATATTTCTTGGCAAACTCTTATTACAAACAGTTTGCGAGCTTTGTAGGGGGCAATCGCTGCCTTTTTTTCCAATAAGTTCAAGGCTCTTTCTAGTAGGCTTCATCGCTCTGTCTATCGGATTTGTGGTTTTGTTTGCTGCCGTTAAAATGCTATCCATACCTTTGGATGTTAAAGCTCTAACTGCTCAATATGCAAGTTTATTAGTTCCATTTGCAGCATTAAATATCGTTGCTATAGTCTTTGGTTTAAGTGGAAGCGCCACCTTAACTTTAGGGCTGGCAGGAATTTCTTTATTCTTTTCGATGTGCCTTGTGCCGGCTTTAGCGATCTATACGTATGTACTGAAATATAAACCACAGGTAAATAGTATGTATTGGAGCTTTGGGGCTATGCTTTCGACTCTAATCATTTCCTATTTTATCGGCTACAAATTAGTTGAAGGTATGATTGATAAGATCGATACTCTTTTAAGTGTATTTTAAAAAGGGACTGGGAAATTATAGATATGATCTGATTCCTGACGGTTCTTCTGAAAGCGATGCATGATGTTGAGGAGACCGTTCTACCGTTTTAATAGACAACTGTCCAAAGTATTGACAGTGATAGATATGAAAATAATCTACCATAAAAAATCCGAACGGAGAGTGAATTCTTATCAATTTCACCTTCATTCGGATTTTATTATGATTAAAACACTCTTGGCCAAGTCCCTTTGAAACTATAGTTCATTCCGATTGGTGTCTTCAATAGTAATTTTTATAATTTTTAATCCTTCATCGGTTTCTTCTACTGTATAAGTTTTGTTTCGATCATATTTTGTCTGTTCGCCTAGGTGGTTGGTAAAGATAAATTTTTCGTTTGTTGTAATCTTATAAGTGTCCTCATCATTCTGAACACTATGAGTCACTTCGTTATTGGTAAAATTATAAGAATATCCTTTATCCTTAAGCTTTCCAATGTAGTTTTTTAGTTCAGCTCCAGCATCCTTGGCGAGAAAAGACGAAACAATGTTGAAATCTTTTGAATTTAAAGCTTGTTCATAAGCATCCCGGAAGGATAGAACATGATTATTAGCAGCTTCTACACTGTTTGCGCTGCTTTCTCGACTTGAGCCTGCCATTACTTCTTCTTCTAATTCAAATTCAAAATCAAGGTCTCCCCAATATCCAGATGCCTGGTTAACTACTTCTGTGCTATGATTTGTCCCCTGCTTGTCCTTCCATTCAGCATGCATTTTCACTTCTTTATCTTCTGGAAAAGGACCAAGTGCTTCATAGTCTTTTAATTGTTTGTTTGTACTTTTTCCGTTGATATAGAGAGTAGCTTCAGGAACATTGGTCGTTATTTGATAAGTGCGCTCAGGAAATTCAAATTCTACTACGATTTCCTGGGACTGATTTGGAACAATCTCTATGGTTTGTTTTTGCTTAATGTCTCCAAATTCCGTCTTCATCAGCCCATTAATTTCTATTTTTCCAGGGTATGAAGCCACTAGTTCAAGAGGCTCTTCCGGGTTTTTTAGCTCAACGGAGTGATCTTTGAGGAAAAATGAAGCAGGCAGATTTGAATGTACCATTACAAGGGATGGTACAGCCTGAATTTCATAATTATGGTAGATTCCAGGTACAACCGTATTCTTTTTCACCATGAACAAAGTATTTCCATCAAAGTCTTGAATGCTCGAATCAAAATTTTTATCTCCGTTGAGAGCTTCAGTCAGCTGAGTACGAATATTTTTCCAGTCTGCTTGGTTAAGGTAATTTAAGTATTCTTGTTTATTTAACATTGCTTTGTCATCTAGAGTAAGGTGTGTGAAAAAAGCATCTTGATTGGATTCAGTCATGGCACGATCCATTGCTTTTACGTCTTTCATGGGGTCTAATAGTGAAAGAATAAGCAGGTGCATACTAATAAGTATGGCTGTTAAAGCGATAGCAGCAATTATACTGATTTTTTTCTTACGCGACATAGGCGGTTTCCTAACCTTTTCTTGTTTTGGCTCGGAAAATTTCAGGTCTTCCTTTTCTTTAACCTGCTTTATTCCACATTCTGTACAAAAGTTTTCATTAGTCAGCTTATGGCCGCATTCGGTACAAAAATTCAACCTCACTATCTCCTTTCATGAAAATGAATGGGCGCTTAAGAAAGAATCTCAAGCGCCCATTCATGTGATTAGGATAAGGAACTATGTAACTTGATACTAGTAACCGGACGCTCCTATTCCAAGAAGGGTTACAAATCCAATTTGGTAAATAAACATAAAGGCGCCCATAATTAATCCGGAAATGGCAAGTCCTTTTTTTACATCCTTTTTCATCCCGATAAAACCGAAGATAATTGCTAGTACCCAAAAAAGGAATCCAAAGAATATACCAATAAACGGGATAAATCCAAATACTACTCCGATAATCCCTAATACCAATGAAGCCACCGCAAGTCCATTGCCTTCTGGTTTCTCCACGATAAGTCTCGTCGTTTGTTCTTCCACTTCAACTCCTCCTTTCATCCTATATGTAGTTCTTGATTAATATAGCATTTTATGGGATATTTGTCACCAATATATGGTAAAAAATATCTAACTAAATAATTTTCATAAAGGTCTTTAAGACCATTAGGACATGGGTTCATCTGTATAAAAGAAAATGTTATTTTAAATAGAGAGGAGGATGTCTATGTTCATCTCAGGAATCATCCGCTACAAACGACATCATATCAACTTTGAAGTACGCTATGGGGAGGAGCCATTTACTGATACGCAGGTAAACGAGCCGGAGATTAAACATCCGCTCATTAATAAAATTAATCAAAAGTACCGGGTGAAATATCCTAAATCAAGTATCATCGAATCGGTGAAGTGGACTTCTATTTAAATATCCGGCGGCAACAGCCCCGCTTGCAGAGATCTTTTCAGGTCTCTGCATTTTTTGTATGGAAAAAAATAAAATTTTAAGAAAATTCTAATATTATATTGACCTATACATATATATCAAGTATGTTAACTATATAACAACCTAATCGGAGGGATGTCCAAAAAATAACAGTCACTTACTTAATTCGTCGACTGGTCTGTCCATGCTTTTATTTTTTTGTCTGTATTTGAAAGCGCTTACTATTTTCGGTTGATTACTATGATAAAGGAGCGATGTTATGAAGTTCACGTCTGCTAAAAAGCTTGCTGGTCTATCCGTTCTCCTTATTTTCTGCTTCATGCTTGCGGCTTGTTCGGATAATGAAGCAAATGGATCAGGAGATGGCGGTTCAAAGGATGAACTAACGATCACCTTCCGCGGAGGTGGAGGTTCCAATGAAGGATTGGTTGAATGGCTCAATGAAGAAGTGATCCCGCAATTTAATGAGGAACATCCGGATGTCAATGTGAAACTCTCTCCTCTGAAAGTAAACGAAGGAGATTACTTCGCTAAAGTGGCCCTGTTGTTAAAGTCAGAAAATACAGCCCCGGATCTCGTGACCGAGGATACGTTTATGGTGAATTCAGATGCAAGTGCCGGTTATCTTGAGCCTATATCGGATAAGGTGAAGGGTTGGGATGAATGGGGCAATTTTACGGAAAACGTAAAAGCCGGTGTAATAGCAGAAGATGGAGAGATCTACGGTGTCCCTTACAATACAGATTCCCGGGGGCTTTGGTATAACAAGAAAGTTCTTAAAGAGGCTGGTGTCTCTGTTCCTTGGGAGCCGAAGACGTGGGATGACATTCTTGCCGCTGCAAAAGCTGTGAAGAAAAACATGCCGAAGGATGTCGTTCCATTATGGATGAATTCAGGAAAAGCAACCGGTGAGGCGACGTCAATGCAGACCTTTGAAATGCTTTTGTATGGAACAGGGGATCCGTTATATGACCAGGATAAGAAGAAGTGGATTGTGAAAAGTGACGGGCTCTCAGACACCTTTAAGTTTATTGATCAGGTTTATGAACAGGATTTAGGTCCTGATCTTTCTAAAGCGCTTAACGGACAGGGTGGAACAATTGCCTACCAGCAGCTCATGCCGCAAGGGAAGCTTGGCATTGGTCTGGATGGCATTTGGCAGGCAGGAACATGGAGAGAAGGCGGTCCAGCTCCGTGGCCGGAATCTGATAAAGATCTTGGTTTTGCTGCTATGCCGACACAAAACGGGCAGGATCCTGGTACGACATCGATGTCTGGTGGCTGGGCACTTTCCATCCCGTCAAAATCAAACAATAAAGATCTAGCCTGGGAATTTATTAAAATGGCTTCAACGAAAGAAAACAATCTTAACCTGCAGCTGAAGGACAGAAGCTTGACGCCTCGTGAAGATGTGGCGGAAGAAGAAGAATACCAGCAAATGGACTTCTTTGAAGAAGCTTCCGCTTACTTGGAAAATACTCATTTCCGTCCAGCAGTGGATAAATACCCGCGTGTATCTACAGTCATCCAGACACTCGTTGAAAATGTAGTAACCGATAAACTCACCCCTGAACAGGCAGCAGACCAATACAAAAAAGAGGTTACAGATATAGTAGGTGCTGATAAAGTGGTCGAACGATAAAGCATACGAGCACAGCCCTCCCTCCAGAAGGGCTGTGCTGGAAATACATTTCGAAAGAGGTGGTCTTGTTGAGTGCAGATCAAGTGTTATCGGCCAGAATTAATAAGAAAAAAGGCAAAAGAAAAGCTATTATGCTGCGGTCGATTTTTTTCTTGCTGCCTTCGTGGATTTTACTGCTTGTATTCTTCGTCGGCCCAATCTTGTTAACCTTTTATTTCTCCTTTACGAACCTCGCATTAACCGGTACACAAGCCCAAAGTATGGAGTTCGTCGGTTTTCAAAACTTTGCGGCGATGTTCGAGGATCCCGGCTTTAGAGTGAGTGTGATGAAAACCATTGTTTTCTTGTTTCTCTCCGCGATTGTCGGTCAGCAGGTATTAGGTTTTCTGCTTGCGATCTTAATGAAAGAAAAGAACCAGGCATTCCGCAGAATTATCGGGATTATCGTTATTGCCGGCTGGGTAACACCGGAGATTGTAGTTGCCTTCTGCTGGGTTGCTTTTTTAAGTGACAGCGGTACGTTGAACATGCTGCTGAACTCCCTTGGTTTGGAGTCGATTACCTGGCTTTATTCCTTTCCGATGATTAGCGTGTGTATCGCAAACATATGGCACGGCACAGCTTTTTCAATGATGGTATTCCAGGCTTCCCTTGACGACGTTCCGAAAACCGTTGAAGAAGCAGCAATCATTGATGGCGCCTCCAAGTTTCAAGTACTTACAAGGATTATTCTCCCGATGGTGAAGGGATCGATTGTGACGAACATGATTCTCGTAACTTTGCAGACGCTCGGCGTATTTACATTGATTTTTACAATGACGGGCGGAGGGCCAGGCACGGCTACCCAGACACTGCCGATCTTTATGTATAACCAGGCATTTGTCAATTACCAGTTAGGCTATGGAACTGCCATTTCTCTCGTGCTGCTCATCATTGGAATCTTTGCCAGCCTTTTTTACATTCGATCCATGAAAGTACAGATTTAGAAGGAGTGGAAAGAATGAATCGTTTTAAACTTGAAAAAGTGGTTCCTTACTTTATTTTAACGGTCATCGGCCTTTGCTTTATGCTTCCTCTTTTATGGGTGATGTTTGCTTCTGTGGATTTAAATGCGAAGCAGGCGTTGACGATCCCGAAGGAGTTTACGTTGGACAACTTCACCGCGATTTTATCGGATCCGGCGAATATCCGCTCGTTTATGATTGGACTCTTTTTATCGTGTGGCCAGGCGCTGCTGGTCATCATCGTCGGAGTGCTTGCTGCTTATCCGTTGTCCCGTTATTCACAAAAATATAAGAAGCCTTTTATGTTCACAATTTTGTTTATGACTTCCCTGCCGATTACAGCGGTGATGGTGCCGGTGTACCAATTATTTATTTTTCTAAAGCTGCAGGATTCGCTTGTTGCTACCATGCTTTTTCTCACTGCGTCAGGTCTTCCTTACGGGATATGGATGCTGAAAAACTTTATGGACGCAGTCCCGCTTGAACTGGAAGAATCCGCCTGGGTGGATGGTGCATCGATTTGGAAAGGGGTTAAGCGTGTAGTCGCACCATTAATGATTCCCGGCATTTGTACCGTTGGAATTTTTACCTTTTCGATGAGCTGGGGGAACTTCTTTGTTCCGTATATTCTTATCCAATCCCCGGATAAATTTCCTGCTTCGGTAACTATTTTTCAATTCTTTGGTACCTATGGAATGGTGGAATACGGAAAGCTCGCGGCATTTTCCATCATCTATACGATGCCGGCTGTCATTCTTTATATCTTTGCTCAAAAGTTTATGTCCCAAGGGTTCAGTCTTGGCGGGGCCTCAAAAGGCTAGTTTAATTTCGAAGGAGTGATAGGATTGTTTTGGACGATTGAAAAACTAGAACAACGTATTTCAGAATTAAATGCTTATCGATATATTGCTAAGCGGCCACTCGAATCGTTTGCCTCCCTGCCTGATGAAGAAGGAGAGGTTGCAGCCCGTCCGCCTGAGGCAGGAGACTGGGGGACGTGGAAGACTGGAGAAAGGTGGGAAGGTCGTGACCAGTATGTCTGGTTAAAGAAGGAAATCTCGTTTCCTGGGGAATGGGAAAATGAAAAAATTGTCGGCGTATTTGATTTCGGCATCACTGATGGCGGCCATAACTCAGGGTTTGAATCACTCCTTTATGTAAACGGGGAGCCTTATCAAGGCGTGGACATGAATCATCAGGAAGTAATATTTGACCGTTCACTTGCCGGCTCTCGCGTTGAGCTTTGCTTTCGCCTCTGGTCCGGGCTGGAAGGCGGAGGCGCGCCAACGATCCAGGAACATAAATTGAAGCAAGCCTTTATTGCCTGTCTCGACGAAAAAACGGATGATTTATACTTTACATCGGCCGCGGCTTTGGAAACCGTAAACTATTTGGATGAAAATCAGCCGGAGCGGCTTGCTCTGCTTAAAGCTCTTGACCGTGCTTTTTATGTGATCGACTGGTCAGAGCCGGGCAGTGAACATTTTTATAAGTCTGTTCATCAAGCGCAGGAACAGCTTCGTAGCGGACTTGAAAAGATTCCGAATGAATCGCAGGTCAGGATTAATGCGATTGGCCATACCCATATTGATGTTGCCTGGCTGTGGCGCTTAAAACATACAAGGGAGAAAGCGGCCCGTTCCTTTTCGACGGTGCTCCGTTTAATGGAGCAATATCCGGACTATGTCTTCCTGCAAACCCAGCCGCAGCTTTACGACTACGTAAGTCGTGATTATCCGGAATTGTATGATCAGATGAAAAAAAGAATAGAGGAAGGACGCTGGGAACCGGAAGGCGGGATGTGGCTGGAAGCAGATTGTAACTTAACCTCCGGTGAGTCGCTCGTCCGCCAGTTATTGCTTGGAACGAGATTCTTTAAAGAGCAGTTTGGCAAGGAATGCGAATACTTATGGCTTCCGGACGTATTCGGATACAGCTGGGCGCTTCCCCAGATTCTTGTAAAATCAGGCATAAAAACCTTTATGACGACAAAAATCAGCTGGAGTCAGTACAACAAAATGCCGCATGATACATTTAAATGGAGAGGGATGGATGGAACCGAAATTCTTACCCATTTTATTACGACTCCTGAAGACGACCGCTGGTTTTACACGTATAACGGTAAGATTAACGCACGTTCAGTCAAAGGCATTTGGGATGCATATCGAGATAAAGAATTAAATCAGGAGCTGATTCTTGCTTACGGCTATGGCGATGGAGGCGGTGGAGTCAACCGTGAGATGCTGGAGATGCGCCGGCGGTTTGATGAAATGCCTGGTCTTCCTGAAGTGAAAACGGGAAGAGCAGATGATTATTTCCGCAGGCTTCATAAAACGATCGATGAAACCGATCAATACGTCCACACGTGGGATGGCGAGCTTTACTTAGAGTACCACCGCGGGACGTACACAAGCCAGGCATACAACAAACGGATGAACCGGAAGATGGAGCTTTTGTTAAGAGAAGCAGAATGGATGAATGCCTTCAACAGCATCGAACAGGATACGTGGGAAGGTTATCCGAAAGAGGAACTGACGGAAAGCTGGAAAACAGTCCTCCGTAATCAATTCCATGATATTATTCCTGGATCATCGATCCGCGAAGTGTATGAAGACAGCAAGATCGAGTATGAAGAAGCAGAAGGACTGGCTGCAAGTGCGTGGAATAAGGCGGCTGAGCAGTTAGTGACACAAAAAGCAGGCGTTTACACCATTTTTAATTCTGCTCCTCATGTACGTACCGATCTTGTCCGCATTAAACATGAAACGAATGATGTTGTATGGAAAGATAGTCAAGGCAAAGTGCTTGATGCGCAAAAAACGGCTGATGGAGATTGGCTGGTGGCAGCGGAACAGCTTCCTTCCCTGGGAAAAACTGTTATTGAAAAAACGAGCGGTTCTGGATCACAGGACTCCCCCTTTACTAAGGTCGACCAGGGCATCATCACTCCTTTTTATGAGCTTCGGTGGAATGAAAAGGGTCAGCTGACGGCGCTTGTCGATTTACAAAATGACCGGAGTGTCTTAGCTGAAGGTAAAAAGGGCAATGTCTTTCAAGTATTTGAAGATAAACCGATGCGGTTTGATGCCTGGGATATTGACATTTACTATCAGCAAAAACAAAAGGAAATTGATGCCCTGCAATCAGTGGAGGTTATTGAGTCAGGTTCAATCCGCAGTGTGATTGAGTTTGTCTGGAACTATCACCACTCAACGATCAAGCAGAACATGATCGTGTATGCCAAAAACCGGCGGATCGATTTTGAAACGTACGTGGACTGGCATGAGCGGGAACAGCTTTTAAAGACATCGTTTCCTGTCGACATCAGATCTACCGAAGCAACTTACGATATTCAATACGGCAATGTGAAACGGCCGACGCATTGGAATACGAGCTGGGACTACGCTCGTTTTGAAAGCGTTGGTCATCAATGGGCGGATTTGTCTGAAACAGGCTATGGAGTGAGTCTGTTGAATAACTGTAAGTATGGACACGATATCAAAGACAATGTCATGCGGCTTACTTTATTGAAAAGTGCGCTGAATCCTGATATCGAACAGGACCAGGGAGAACACTGGTTTACGTATTCGCTGCTGCCGCACAAAGACGGCTGGAAGGAAGCAGACACTGTCCAGGAAGCCTGGGCGTTAAACAATCCGTTGACGTGTAGAGAAGGACAGTCGCTAAGCAGCTCTTTGTTTCATGTAAACAGCGGCCACGTCTGGATCGATGCTGTGAAAAAGGCGGAGGATGAGGATGAAATAATTGTCCGTATGCATGAATTCACTGGGGCGAGGAGTAATGTGGAAGTGACTAGTGACTATCACATTACCTCCTGGCAGGAGTGTAACTTAATGGAAAGACCAGTGGATTCCGAACCATCACAGGGAGCATTTCATTTTGAAATTAAACCTTATGAAATTAGAACATTCCGGGTAGCTTTGAAGCAATAGACCAGTTGATTCCTTCTCTTTGGCCGAAGTGTGGAAGAGAGGGAATGAACCCTTAGCATTTTCTTTCTTTGTTTAAAGTTGGTATATTATTATACTAAAGGGGTTTAATGAAATTAGAGGTGACGTTATGAAATCGTTATATGAGCAAGTTTACGAATCCTTAAAGAAAGATATTGTAGCGTCTAAGTACCAGGTAGGCGACAGGGTTCCTTCAGAAAAAGAGTTATCCGAGACATTTCAAGTGAGCCGGATTACGAGCAAAAAAGCGCTGGAGAAATTGATGAATGAAGGGTACGTGTACCGGCAGCGCGGTAAAGGTACCTTTGTAGCTGAATTCGAACAAAACCGTTTGAGAAGCCATAATGGAAAAAGAGATCAGCCGTTGTTTGGTTTAATTGTTACAACTTTCGGAGACAGCTACGGAACTCAGCTGATTACTTCTATCGTGGAATCGTCATTTGATCAGTGCATGATGATTTTAAAATGCTCGTTTGGAGATCCCGCTAAAGAAGAGAAGCTCGTGAAAGAAATGCTGGATTACGGTGTAGATGGATTGATTGTATTCCCAGCCCAGGCGGAGCATTACAGCTCAGAAATACTGAAGATGGTCGTAGACAGATTTCCTCTCGTATTAATTGATCGTTCCTTCAAAGGAGTAGCGGCTACTTCTGTCTCCACAGAAAATGAAGCAGCGGCCAAGGAAGGCACCGATTATTTATTTGAACTCGGGCACGAGCATCTCGGAGTATTAATTCCGCATAGTTTTGAAACTACAACAATCGAAGACCGTCTTAACGGAATTGTGCACGCCTTTGCGGAGAAAAAAGGAATCGTGAACCGGGACTTATGGTGTTCCGGCATAAAAAGTACATTGCCGACACCACAAGCAACAAAAGAGGAAGACATTGCTGTCATTAAAGAGCATATTAAAAAGAACCCTCATATTACTGCATTGTTTTCTCTGGAATATATGATTGCCCTGTTAGCTCAAACAGCGATCCATGAACTGGGACTCCGGGTGCCAGAAGATATTTCAATCCTTTGCTTTGATGCACCAGATTGGAGCGGTCTGGAGGAGAGTTTTACGCATTTCAAGCAGGATGAACGGGAGCTGGGCAGACTTGCTGTCAAAAGGCTGCTCGATATGTATCACGGAGAAACGAAGATTAAGAAAGACCGTATTTCAGCCAAGCTTGTCATTGGCAGCTCGACGAAAGAAATTAATGCGAAGCATCCAAGTCATTAATCTGGGAGGTGAGGATTAAAAAAACTTTATTGAATCAATAAACAAATATCGATTCTTACTATTGAGCTCTTGTATGTCTCGTGTTATGCTTTAATTAATCTTTTGATTTTATTCTAGTGCAAACGTATGCACAGTTTGTTGCAAAACGTATCTGATATATTTTTTTGAGCTTGGTGAAAGCGGATTCAACCGAACCGGCTCAATGAATGAGGAAGATACATAACAAGGTGGCCAAGTCTAGCAATCTCGATTCGTATTTGGTCCATAAGGACAGGCTGTGTGAAGTCAATAACAGAAGCAAACAATCTATATAGGATGAAGGAGAGATTTGAGCATGAACGTAGTAGTATGGAATGAAAATCGACACGAGAAAAGCAACGAAACGGTAGCAGAAATTTATCCGCATGGTATTCATGGCGCAATTGCCGGTTTTTTAGAAGAAGAAAATGTAAGCGTTACAACAGCCACACTTGATGAAGAAGAACACGGATTGACGGACGAAGTGCTAAACAACGCGGATGTTCTTGTATGGTGGGGCCACATGGCTCATGAGGAAGTCTCTGAAGAAATTGCAGAAAAAGTAAAACAACGTGTGCTCGATGGCATGGGACTTGTAGTGCTGCACTCGGCTCACTTTTCTAAAGTATTCAAAAAGCTGATGGGGACTTCCTGTGATTTGAAATGGCGGGAAGCAGATGAGAAGGAACGCATGTGGGTCGTTGATCCAACTCATCCCATCACCGAAGGCATTGGCGAATACATTGAGCTTGAAAAAGAAGAAATGTATGGCGAGCACTTTGATATTCCCGCACCAGATGAACTCGTTTTTGTCAGCTGGTTTGAAGGCGGAGAGGTGTTCCGCAGCGGAGCCACCTTTAAACGCGGGAAAGGCAGAATCTTTTATTTCCGCCCCGGTCATGAAACGTATCCAACTTACCACAATAAAGAGGTACAAACAGTCATCAAGAATGGTGTGAAATGGGTGAATAGCACAAACACACCAACTCCTGTATACGGAAACGCTAAACCACTGGAAACCATCAATAATTAATTAAAAAGGAGTTTTTGTTTATGACTACATTGAAAATCGCTGTAATTGGCTGCGGGAGCATTGCCCAGCATCGCCACTTGCCGGAATATGACATGAATTCAAATGTAGAAATTACGGCCGTTTGCGACATCGTTGAAGAAAGAGCAAAAGAAGTTGCAGAAAAGTTTGGAGCAGAATCGGTGTACACGGATTATCATACACTCCTTGAACAAGAAAATGTGGATGCAGTCAGCGTGTGCACGCCGAACTATTTACATGCCCCTGTATCGATTGCCGCATTAAAGGCTGGCTGCCATGTGCTTTGTGAAAAGCCGATGGCTACTTCTAAAGAAGAAGCCGAAGAAATGATTCAGGCAGCGGAGCAAAATGGCAGAAAGCTTATGATTGGTCACAACCAGCGTTTTGTACCAAGTCACCAAAAAGCGAAAGAATTGATTCAAGCAGGCGAACTTGGAAAAATTTACAGCTTCCGCACGACCTTTGGCCACGGCGGACCAGAAGGCTGGAGTGCTGAAGGGAAGGACACGTGGTTCTTTAAAAAAGACAAGGCATTTATCGGTGCGATGGGAGATCTTGGCGTACATAAAGCCGACTTGCTTCGTTATCTGTTAGGGGAAGAATTCGTCGACGTTGCCGGTTTTGTCGAAAACAATGCCAAAGAAAATATTACGGTCGATGATAATGCCGTATGCATTCTCCGCAGTGAGAGCGGGATTGTAGGTACGTTGACAGCAAGCTGGGCTTACAAGCCGAATGAAGATAACTCCACGGTTATTTACGGTGAAAAGGCGACCCTTCGTCTTGAGGATGATCCTAAGTATTCCTTAATCGCTCACTACACGGACGGAAGCACAGTGAATTATGAGCTTGGTCAAATCCAGTCTAATGACGAAGGCGGCCAGTCCAATTCCCATGTCGTTGAGCATTTTGTGGAGAGCATCCTTAAGGATACGGATCCATTGATCAATGGGGAGGAAGGCATGAAATCACTAGAAATCATTCTCGGCGCTATGAAATCGGGAGAGACACGTCAAATCAGCAGTTTGGAGAAGGTAGTCAAATGACGTTATTAAAAATGGGGATTATCGGTGCAGGGGGAATTGCCCAGGACCGCCACATTCCCTCCTACTTAAAGCTGAAAAATAAAGTTGAACTAACAGCTGTACAAGATGTAAATGAGGCACGAGCGAAAGAAGCAGCTGAAAAATTTCATATTCCCAACGTTTTTTCAAACTATCATGACTTGTTTAAAGAGGTTGATGCCGTCACAATTTGTACGCCGAACAAATTTCACGCGGAAATCGCCGTGGCTGCACTAGAAGCAGGAGTACACGTGTTGTGCGAAAAACCGATGGCTATGACGACCACCGAATGCCAGGCGATGATCGATGCTGCCAACCGCTATGATTCTGTCTTGTCTATAGGCTACCATTTCCGCCATATGCATGAATCCCAAGTGGCTAAAAAAGCAATCATCAACAATGAAATCGGTGATCCTCTAGTGACAAGAGTTCAGGCGATGCGCCGCCGGAAGGTTCCGGGCTGGGGCGTATTTACGAACAAAGAACTGCAAGGCGGAGGCAGCCTGATTGATTTTGGCTGTCACTTGCTCGACTTAGCTCTGTGGCTGCTTGATGATCCGAAGCCGGTCGAAGTTATGGGACGTGCGTATGACCGTTTAAGTAAAACACCGGGGCAGGTGAATGACTGGGGCGAGTTTGACCATGAAACCTTTAACGTTGATGATCATGTCACCGCTTATATCGCTTTCGAAAATGGTCTGTCCATGCAGTTTGAGTGCTCCTGGGCGGCCAACATTAAAGAAGACAATACGACATTAAGCATCTCCGGTGTGGATGGCGGCTTAAGTGTCTTTCCGTTCGAGCTTTACCAGGCGAAGTACGGCGAGCTGTGGGACAGCCAAGTTAAACTGCGCGGCGGAGCCGATGATTTTGGATTAAAGCAGGCGGAAAATTTCGTCGACAGCTGTATGGGCGCGGCCGACTTAGTTGTCGAGCCTGAACAGGCGCTTAAGGTGACTCAGCTTATGGAAGCGATCTATGCCAGCAGTAAGACAGGGACAAGTATCAAGCTATAAAATTTAGAGGAGTGGTGAAATGAAACTAGGTGTCTTTACCGTATTATTTTCCGATAAATCCTTTGAAGATATGCTCGATCATGCTAAAGAAGCTGGTCTGAAAGCCGTCGAAATCGGTACTGGCGGTTACCCAGGCAACGCTCACTGCAACGTCGATGAGCTGCTTGAAAGTGAAGAAAAAAGAAACGAATACTTGCAAAAGGTTCAGGATCGCGGTTTAACAATCAGCGCCTTCAGCTGCCACGGAAATCCGCTTTCCCCTGATCAGGAATTTGCACAGGAATGCCACGATACGTTTGTGAAAACCATCAAGCTTGCTGGGTTAATGGGCGTACCTGTCGTGAATACCTTCTCCGGAACACCTGGAGGGCATGAAGAGGACCGCACGCCAAACTGGCCGGTGACGCCTTGGCCCGTTGATTACTCTGATGTCTTTGAATGGCAGTGGAAGGAAAAGCTGATTCCTTATTGGAAGGAACAAGGTGAGCTTGCCGAGAAACACAACGTGAAAATCGGTCTTGAGCTGCATGCAGGCTTTCTCGTTCATACCCCATACACGATGCTTAAGCTTCGTGAGGCAACAAGTAAAGCGGTAGGCGCAAACCTTGATCCGAGCCACTTGTGGTGGCAGGGCATTGATCCTGTAGCAGCTATTAAAATCTTAGGGAATGAAGACGCGATTCATCATTTCCATGCTAAAGATACGTACATCGATCAAGAAAACGTCAACATGTACGGTCTTACCGACATGCAGCCTTACGGAAACGTGAAAACCCGTGCCTGGACGTTCCGCTCTGTCGGCTACGGTCATGGTACCCAGGAGTGGTCCAACATCGTAAGTGCCCTTCGTACGTATGGGTATGATTACGTCATCAGCATTGAGCACGAAGATCCGATCATGTCGATCAATGAAGGCTTCAGCCAAGCCGTGAAAAATCTTAAATCTGTCATTATTGAAGAACAGCCTGCAGAGATGTGGTGGGCATAGCTTAATAATTCAAGTCGTCCAAACAATGGGCGGCTTTTTTTATCTATGGACCCAGTTAGAAATATTTCTTACCCTGTCAATCGGATACTTTGGAAACATAAGAAATAAATGGTAGACTCATAGTAAGTTATATTTAGTCGAAAAATCATAGGAGGTAGCTATGTTAAAGGTTATAGGACGTTTTATTGCTATGGGAATGGTTGGAGCTTTATTTGTCAGTCTGCCTATACATACGAAAGCCGCAGAAAAAGTAACTCCTACAGACATTAATGAGATGTTAACTGATGCAGCAGTAAAAAAAGGAATTCCTCCAGAAGTGGCTAAAGCAGTCGCTCATAAGGAAAGTCTGTGGACACAATGGGAGGACGCGGCACAAACAGAACCATTTATCAGCGAGGATGGCGGTATTGGCATCATGCAGGTGACTAGTCATATATGTGCAGAGGGACAGTCATCCAGTAGTTGTTACGATCGTGAGAAGCTTGAAAATGATATTGAATACAACATAAACGCTGGCCTTGAGATCTTAAACGAAAAATGGGGATTGGCAAAGCAGGGAGTCATTCCTACAATCAATGATGGAAAACGGGATGAATTAGAATCGTGGTATTTCGCTGTAATGGCTTATAACGGCTTAAAGCCTGTAAACAGCCCGGTCGATAGGGATGGTAATCGAAATCTGACCACCTATCAGGATGGTGTTTTTAATAGATTGTCAGATTACAGCCTCGACCAGGATTCTCTGACGGAGCTTCCTTTTAGCAGAGAAGACTTTTCCTATGACCGCAATTCTGACGAAAACATTACATTTAACAAAATGGACTATGATGTCAAAAAACCGCTCACTAAATCGCGTCAGCTCTATGAAGCTGATGATCAAGTCTACATCCCTTTAACAAGCAATTTAAAAGCACATCCCAGCGATGGAAGCGGGAAAACTGTAGAGAATCAATTAGCCACGGTGCTTGACTCCAAAAGGTATTATGATTCTTCTCTTCAATCGTCCGGCCGCCAGTGGGTAAGGTATAAAGTGAAAACCGAGAACGGCGACACGGGCTATGTAGCTTCCAGTGTAATGAAACCGCTCAGTCCGCGTCTTTCTGGAACAAACCGGATCGAAACAGCCGTTGAAGTTGCAAAAGAAGGCTGGGAAAATGGAGCGGATACCGTAGTGCTTGCTAGAGCGGACAAATTCCCGGATGCCTTGGCCGGAGCCCCGCTTGCCTACCAGCTGGACGCACCGATTCTTTTAACGGAGACAGATAGACTTCCAGAAGAAACGAAGCAAGTGATCGAACAGTTAGGTGCTGAGAAAGCCGTTCTTCTCGGCGGGAAAAACGGGGCGATCACTGAGCACGTTCGAAATACACTCGAAACGAGTATGGGGCTTGATACGAAGCGAATCGCCGGAACAAACCGCTATGAAACCGCTCGAGCGATTGCGGACGAATTGGATTCGGACAGTGATTCAGCAATCATCGCTTACGGCGGTAATTTTCCCGATGCACTAGCGGCAGCTCCATATGCTGCACGCCATGGAATGCCGATTATTTTAACAGAAAAAGATAAACTGAATGCGGCTACGAAGGCTGCATTAAATGGGGTCAAACGAACGGTTGTAGTCGGCGGCACAGGGGTAGTCAGTGAAAAGGTATTCAAGGAACTGCCAAATCCACAGCGAAAAGCAGGAACGAACCGCTATGAAACAGCAGCAGTGATGTCCGATTATGCTAACCTTGGCCATGTGAAAGGCTATGTTGTTACAGGAGAAAAATTTGCAGACGCACTGACAGGCTCTGTCCTGGCAGCCAAAGAAGATGCGCCGCTGTTGTTAGTGAACGGATCTTCGCTTCCAGAGGAAACAGAAAGCTTCATTAAAGGAGAAGGAATCTCTGATTATGTCTTGCTGGGCGGTCCTGGAGCTGTCAATCCAGTAAAACCATTAGCGAAACTCAGCTATGACCTTGAAAATTAAGCAGAAACCCGGTGTAAAGCCGGGTTTTTTGTTTGCAGGAATTTTATCTGCTTCCTGATTCGAAAAGGATGAATGCTTTAGCCTTGTCCTCCTGAACTCGTGTGGCAAAAGGACGAATGTTGTTGTATATTCAAGGAAAGCTACACAGTGTCTGAAAATCTTTAAATCGGGGTGTTCTTTGATGAAAACGGATAAAATGAATCCTAAAGTCGACCAATTTCTAAGTAAAGCAAAGAATTGGAAGGAAGAATATGAAAAGCTGAGAAATATTATTCTCGAATGTGAAGTCACTGAAGAATTTAAATGGGGAAAACCTTGTTACACCTTTAATAAGAAAAATGTCGTTTTAATCCACGGATTTAAAGATTATTGCGCACTTTTGTTTCACAAAGGAGCCCTGTTAAAGGACCCTCACGGAATGCTTATTCAACAAACGGAAAATGTCCAGGCAGCGCGTCAGCTAAGATTCACTAACGTGGAGAACATTACGGCTGTCGAAACGATGATCAAAGACTATGTAGATGAAGCCATTGAAGTAGAAAAAGCCGGTTTGGAAGTGGAATTTAAAAAGGAATTTGAAATTCCTGAGGAACTTCAAAATAAGTTTGATGAAATGCCTCTTTTGAAAACAGCGTTTGAAGAACTAACCCCTGGCCGGCAGCGAGCCTATATTCTTCACTTTTCTCAAGCCAAACAATCCAAAACCCGGGTGTCGAGGATTGAAAAATATACACAGCATATTCTTAACGGCAAGGGATTAAATGATTAAGGCCATTTAATAAATATTTACATGAAAGAAGCTGTAGAAAGAACTAAATGGATGGAGGTAAATGAATGAACAATTCTACGGAAGTAATAAATTGTCCGAAGTGCGGAAGCAGAGAATTGGGAAAAGGGAAGCATTCAGGATATGCGGTTATGGTTCCTTCAGAAAAGGCGCTTAGCTTAGGTTCTGATATTGAGTACATTCTTTGTACGGATTGTGGATTGATTATTGAGAGCTATGTGAAAAAACCTGAGAAATTTAAGTGAACAGCAGTTAATAAGAATTTGTAGGGGGCCGCTATGAAAAGGAAACCAATATATGTAGAGATACCTATTGAAGCTGAAATGGATGACCTTTGGAGCTTCTCTCAAGATCCCGATTTGCATCAACAATGGGATTTGCGATTTTCCTCGATTACCTATCTGCCGAAGACTCATGAAAGCGACCCTCAGGAATTTGAGTATAAAACAAATATCGGCTTTGGTCTTAAGGTAGAGGGATGGGGAAGAAGCGTTGGTAGTTATCATAGTAAGGATGGCTCCAGAACATCTGCCTTACATTTTGGCAGTGATCAATCAATGTCGCTGATTACAGAAGGGAAAGGGTATTGGAAATATGTCGAAAACAACCATTCTTCCTTAACCTTTCTGACACAATATGATTACAAGACACGATTTGGTAAATTTGGAGAGTGGCTCGACTTTTGCTTGTTTCGTCCGTTGATCGGATGGGCAACAGCGGTGAGTTTTGATGTGTTAAAACGCTGGCTTGAGAAAGGGGAAACTCCTGCTTCCCAATACATAAGATTTTCAATCTACTGGCTGCTCACCTATGTTTTTGCTTTTGTCTGGCTGTACCATGGCCTTGTACCGAAACTCTTAAACTTGCACCCCGAAGAAATAAATATGGCCAAAAGCCTGCTTTCTTTTCATTTTATCCAGCCATCTACAGTTGTAGTGATTCTCGGAATAATAGAGATCATTTTTGGATTGTTATGGCTCTTTACCAGTAAGCGTAAGCGGCTGTTTATGTTCCAAATCATTATTTTCCCTGTTTTAACAGTGTCGGCTGTTCTTGGAGACTCAAGTACATTAATTCATCCCTTTAGTCCACTTACTTTTAATCTATGTTTATTCATTCTTTCTTTGATAGGATTAATGATTACTCCTGACATCCCGACGGCTGAATCTTGTAAAAGGAGGAGGTAAGGAGAGTTCATATGTCGATCTATAAACGTGTATTAGGCAAGGAATTTTATCACTTACATCCTATGCTTCAACACAAGTATGAATTGTTATCCAGCGGTACTTTTTCCGGCTCCGGAGTGATGAAAAAAATAAAGGGTGGACCAAAGTGGTTGTATCCAATGTTCTACTTGGGAGCTAAGTGGAAGCTTTTATTCCCTGAGAGCGGAGAGAATATTCCATTTACGATAACAAACACATCTAGATGTGGAGAGAATGGTGAGAGACAAGTTCACTGGGAACGGATCTTTTATTTTAAAGGGAAACGACGGTATTTTAATGCTTTAATGAGTTTTGACCAATCGCAAAATGTAATTAAAGATTATTTAGGTGAACCTCCCCTTTTTTATTCAGATCTCGTCTTAAAAATAGATGAAGAAAATAGAAGCTTGAGAATTGAATCAAAAGGGCAGCGACTCGTTTTCGGAAAACGGGAAATTTCTCTCCCCCGGTTCCTGCAGGGATTAGCTGTAATAAATGAAAGCTACTCCGAAGAAAAAGGTGTTTTTCAAATAACTGTAGGAGTGAAAAATCCACTTGTCGGTTGGGTTTTTTATTACGAAGGCGAGTTTAAACAAGATGAGTTAGATGAGAATTAAATGCGTTCTCACCGTGATCGTGTGAACGACTCTAGCTTTTCTCTACACTTTAAGGAGGTTTAAGTTGAGTAGAAAGAATGAATCACCGGAAGATAGAAGAGAAAGATTGCGCCAGCAGGATTTAAGAAAAAATTCTTCGAGTGCTTATAACGGCGGCGGGTTGCAGGATCTGGTGGGTGGTTTAGGGTGGAAGAGTACAGGGGTGATTATTTTAATAATCATCGTGTTATTCCTGATTGTACTTTTTGCTTTTTAACGACCATTAGTTATTCAATAAATATGAATCTGGTGAAAGGCCGTGGCATCTCCTTTATGATCGTTAGCGAGGGGGATCTTCATAATACTAGAGGAGTGGATGGATTGGTAAGTAAGCTTCCTTTTAATAAATCGTTCGAACAGTATCTGAGTTACGAGAAATCATAGGAGAGGCAGGTGAGCTGGCTAAGAATAAAGTGATCTCTCATTTAGATGAAAACAGTAGGCAGTTTATTAAGCAATCTCCTTTCTTAGTTCTCTCTACTATGGACCAATGGGGCGCATGTGATGCATCCCCGAGAGGAGACCATCCGGGGTTTGTGCATATCATCGATTCAAATCGATTAATTATTCCTGAAAGGCGGGGGAATAAACGATTGGATTCCATCCAAAATATTCTGACCCAGCCAGCTGTTGGTCTGCTTTTCATCATTCCCGGCATGGGAGAAACATTAAGAGTAAATGGCCAGGCCTACATAACGAAAGACAAAGCCTATTTAGAAGAAATGAAAGTTCAAGGAAAGGCCCCGGTATTAGGAATAGGCGTAGAGGTGAACGAATGTTTTATCCATTGCGGGAAAGCGTTCAAACGCTCAAAACTTTGGGAGCCGGAGCACTGGTTAAAGAAAGAAGAGCTGCCGTCTGCACCTAAAATTATGGCAGCACACGCTAATATGCAGGAGGTTACAGAAGCTTCCATAGAGAAAAGACTTAAAGAAGGGTATATTCACCGACTTTATTAGACTCGGCAGTATAAGATGATTTTAACGTTATGCTCATGCACCTTTCCTTCATAAGAAAGATCGTACATACAATAAGCTTGATTATATTAAGGATTTCAACGCAGCAACTAGGGGTTGCGGACATGGCAACTACAGTTATCTTTACTTTTCCTGCTCGTTTAAACAATACTTGTTTATACAAGGGCACAGTGAGGAGAGATAAACATTGTATTTCGGTGAAAAATTGAAAAGTGAGAGAAAGAAAAAGGGATGGTCTCAGGATGAATTAGCTGAGAAGCTGTTTGTAAGCCGTCAGTCCGTCTCTAAATGGGAGAATGGCCAGAATTATCCCGGTATCGATATTATTATTAAAGTCAGTGATCTGTTTGGGGTGACCATTGATGAATTATTAAGGAGCGATGAAGAATTGACGGAAAAAGTAATTAGAGACAGCAGGCAGCCAGCCTATCCAAACTTAAAATTTACGTTTGATTCTTTATTTTTAATCGGCGCTGTCCTATTACTTGTTAAGATCGTCTTTATTCTTCTAAATAAATTTACTTCCTTAGATTTTGCCTTTTTTGGAGGTTCTTTCTTTTGGAATTTCGGTCCTTTAATTTTAATGATCGGTGCAGGTATTGGTTCTGAAATGGTTAAGGGCAAATATAAAGAGGTTTAAAGGTTATCCATCAGCCAATTCAGCTTTTCTTTATTGTTTAATTAATCAGGGTCATTCATAAAACTTTTCTCTATCTCCATTCAACATTCCCCTCTCCATACTTTAGACGAGGAACGTATTTATTAGGATGCAATAGATTCTTAAAAAGGTAAAAAATGATTTCAGTAACTCATTGGAAGACAGGATTAGCTGGGTATGAATACTGTATCCCTATAATGATGACATGATATCAGGCTTTTTTCATACAATGTTCTGAGGTGAAAAAATGCCAAGAGTAAAATATAAAGAATCTGACGTTGCCTTAATGGCAAGGATGATGAGGGCAGAAGCCGAAGGTGAAGGAAAACTGGGAATGCTGTTTGTAGGGAATGTCATCGTAAACCGTGCCCGGGCGAGTTGTTTGGACTTTACCGATGTAAGAACAATCCCGGAAGTCATTTATCAAGTTCAAGGCGGGAATTATTCTTTTGAAGCCGTACAAAAGGGGAATGTTTTTTATAACAGGGCGAGGTCTGCGGAGAAAAGGCTGGCACGAAAAAATTTAAAGTATTGGAGACAGCAGCCGGCGAGATATTCTCTTTGGTATTTCAATCCATACGGTCCCTGTCCTTCTACTTGGTACGGTCAGCCCTTTGCTGGTCAATTTAAAAATCATTGTTATTATGAACCGCAAGCTGGAACATGTGCCAGTGTATATACTTGATTCTTATTAAAAAGGGAACTCCCTCTAGTTATAAGTTCCCTTTTTAGAAGTCGAGTATTAAAAAAAGCGTGGTTCATAGCAGGACAACCTTCACGAACTTCAGCTGGCAAACGAAAATACTTTTTCACTTACATACCCTTGAAAATAAAGATAGTCTTTAAGAGGAGTAGGTTCAATGAAAAAAATGAGTTCCTTTATCGTTTTACTTGCCGTGTTTCTTCTCGTTGGATTTGTTGATTCTCCGCAAATTACTGATCTTTATGAAACAGCCGTTTTTTCTGTTAGTCCGAATAATGCGGAAGCTGAGGAGGTTTTTGCTCCTCAGGATACTCCTTCCCACTATTCTTCTCTAGAGATGTATTTGGAAAGAAAAGACCAAGTTGGAGATTATATCGTTGAGACTTATCGAGAATACGAGATTTATAAAGACACCAATGGAACGATTACGAAGAAGGTTCCAACCTCGAATTACAATTACCTTCGCTACTATAAGAATTAAAGTATTCACTATATTAATGGCGGCCTGGATCTTAATAAAGCCTTTATAAGGACGATGACTCCAATTAAGGGTACTCGTCTTTTTTGTGTTTTCGTTATTTTAGCTGTGGCAAGGTACTTTGCTTGCATGTTTAAACCTCTTTTATGTGCAGGGGTAGTAGAAACGCTTGTCGAAGAATTAAAGTAAAGACGGATGTTACAACTTATGCAGCTGGAATGTGAAATCCAAAAAAATGCTGACGATATCATAATAATTCTTCAATCAGGAGGATGACTATGACCAATCAAACTCTCGTTCCGCACCTGTGGTATGACAAGGAGGCAAAAGAAGCAGCAGCGTTCTATACTTCTATTTTTCCGAACTCGGGAATTATGTATGAAACTACACTTCAAGATACGCCATCTGGGGATTGCGATTTAATCTCGTTCGAGCTATGGGGACGGAAATTTATGGCAATCAGTGCAGGACCGTTCTTCAAGTTTAATCCTTCCTTGTCGTTCATGGTTCATTTTGACTCGTCGCGAGAAAAAGATGCCGGAGAAAAATTAAATGAAATGTGGAGCAGATTGTCCGAAGGGGGTACAGTGTTGATGCCCCTTGATACGTATCCCTTTAGTGATCGGTATGGCTGGATTCAGGATAAATATGGTTTATCGTGGCAGTTAATGCTTACTAATCCAGAAAGAGAAGAGTGGCCACCCCTCGTGCCGTCACTTATGTTTACAGGTGATAAATACGGCAGAGCAGAAGCAGCTATTCATTTTTATTTATCCGCATTTAAACATTCTGAGCTCGGTCAAATGGTACGCTACCCTAAAGAGGTGGAACCAGATAATAAAGGGGCTGTCATGTATTCAGATTTCATGCTTGAGAATCAATGGTTTGCGGCAATGGACAGTGCGGGAGAGCATCAGTTCCGTTTCAATGAGGCAGTTTCATTTATGGTCTATTGTGATAACCAGGAGGAGATCAATTATTATTGGGAGAAGCTGTCAGCGGTTCCTGAATCTGAGCAGTGCGGCTGGCTGAAGGATAAGTATGGATTGTCCTGGCAGATCGTGCCGAAACAAATGGATGAGATGATGAGTTGTGGAACCCCAGAGCAAATCGGGCGTGTAAATCAGGCAGTATTAAAAATGAAAAAGCTTGACCTGGCAGAATTACAGGCCGTTTACGAAGAAAATTAAACAATCAGATGGAACGGTTGTCTATGGCTGCGTTAGAGGATAACCGTTCTTATTTTTGAATAAGAATGTGGAAACAAGTGAGTAAGGAGTGATGAACATTATAAGAGCAATCATTTTTGATTTAGACGGAACTTTACTCAATCGAGATGAGTCTGTAAAAGTATTTATCTACAGGCAGTATGAACGTCTGAATCAATGGCTTTTTCATATTCCTCGAGAGCAATACATACAAAGGTTTATTGAATTAGATCATCATGGCTATGAATGGAAGGACAACGTGTATAAACAATTAATACGTGAATTTTCTATCCACGGAATTAACTGGGAAGAGTTATTAAAGGATTACGTATTTCATTTCAAACAAAGCTGCGTAGCTTTTTCTAATCATCTGCAGGTGTTGGAAGAATTGAAGCAGCAAAACTTGCTTATTGGGATGATTACCAATGGAAAAGGGCAGTTTCAAATGGACAATATCGAGATGTTACAAATAGACAAATACTTGGACACTATTCTTATATCGGAATGGGAAGGAGTTAAAAAGCCGGATCCAGTTATTTTTAAAAGGGCTGCGGAAAAGCTTAATGTCTACCCAGAAGAATGTGTGTTCATAGGTGACCACGTTGATAATGATGTGAAAGCGTCCCAAGCTGTTGGAATGAAGGCAGTTTGGAAAAGGAATGCTCAATGGGGCGGTGTAAAGGGAGCGGCTGTGATTGATCAATTAGAAGAACTGCCAGAAATAATTTGTTCTTTCGATAATATTTAAGAAAACAGCAGGAGATCATTAAAGAAGCAGGCTGTCCAAACCCGCAAGGGACAGCCTGCTTCATTTACGATTTCATTAATAAGTAAAGAAAGTACACCCCTCCAACGACAGAAACGACAACTCCGACTGGAATCTCAGAGGGAGCCAGGATATTTCGACCAATCGTGTCGGCCACTAGAAGAAGTAAAGCCCCTAACAGAGCGGTGATAGGCAGCGAAGCCCCATGCATCGGGCCGACGAGTTTCCGTGCTAAATGAGGAACGACTAACCCAAGAAAAGCGATTCCGCCCCCTACCGATACACTTGCACCAGCAAGCGCTACAGCAATGAGGAGGAGAATTCTTCTTTCTCTTTCTACGTGCGTGCCCAAGCCTGCTGCTACATCATCTCCGAAATGAATGGAATTTAAAGTTCCCGCTTTCATAAAGGTGAGGGGGACTAGGATTAAGATCCACGGTAACAGCGTCAGCACATAGGTCCAATCGGTACCTGAGATGCTGCCGTTCAGCCAAATCGTAGCTCTTGTAAAATCTTTAGGATCCATTTTTAACTGAAAGATGATGATCAATGCTGAAAAAGCGCTGTTAATTCCGATTCCAACCAGGATGAGACGCATCGGCGATACGCCGTCTTTCCAGGAAATTGCATAAATGAGCACAGCGGCAATGGTAGAACCGACAAGGGAAGCAAGCGGCATAAAAAATACTGAAAAGTCAGAGCTTGCTGCCATCTGATCCTGGAAGAAATAAATATATAAGATCACTGAACACCCTGCACCTGCGTTAATTCCTATTATCCCTGGATCAGCCAGATCATTTTGCGTGACACTTTGCAGAATAGCTCCTGATAGAGCCATCCCCGCTCCTATTAACAGAGCCATCACCATTCGTGGTAAGCGGAAGTGGATTAAGACCATACTGTTTTGGCCGCTTCCATTGCCGGTAATGGTCTGAAAAACTTCCAGGGGACTAATCTTAATCACCCCTGTATTTAAGCTGATTAATAGTGCGGCTGCAATGGCGATGATGAGAATGATTGCTATCGACCAATTTTTCTTCGCGTAAGACTTCATGACGGAGTCCTCCCATCATTTCTTGCTAAATAGAGAAAGAAAGGAACACCAATGAGAGCTGTCACTGTGCCGACGGGCGTTTCAAATGGGGGATTGATCATTCGTGAGACTGTATCAGCGATGACGAGCAAAATGCCTCCAAGAACAGCCGAGCAAGGAATGAGAATCCGATAATCAGAGCCGACGAGAAACCGTGTGATATGAGGAATCACCAGCCCGATGAAACCAATCGTTCCAGCCACCGATACGGAGGCACCTGTAAGTAGTAAGACAACGATCGTGCCAATGAATTTCGTTACTTTTGTCTGCTGGCCTAACCCTTTCGCGACATCCTCTCCGAGGTTAAGCGCTGAAATGGATTTTCCTAATAATAGGGCAACTAGAAATCCAACGATAGCGACTGGAGCAAGCAGTTTAATGTGTACCCATTGAATGCTGGAAAGTCCGCCTGCGTACCAAAAGCTGATGTCCTTGGCAATATTATAGTGAATTGTAATCGCCGTTGAAATCGAGGTGAAAAGAGCAGTTACAGCCGTACCAGCCAGGGCAAGCTTAACTGGAGTAAGTCCTGATTTCGAGATCGTTCCGACAAGAAATACCATACCGGTTCCTACCCCGGCACCCGCAAAAGCAAATAGCATCATTGTCATGCGCGAAGCAGATGGGAAGATGGCCAAAACGATAGCCATTGTAAACATCGCTCCTGCTGTAACTCCCATAATGGAAGGAGAAGCAAGGGCATTTCTCGTCATCCCCTGCATAATCGCACCGGACATCGCTAAAGCAGCACCGATAATCGCTCCTGCTAAAGCTCTGGGTATCCGTAAGTTCCTAATAATTTGGTGAGAAGACGAGGATCCATTAAAATCCATAAGGCTTTCCCATATCGTACGGAAATCTATATCTGCTGCTCCATACATGATGGAAACAGCCATTGAAATAATCAGCAAGGCCAAGCCTGCTGTTAAGATGAGTGCTGCCATTAGGGTTTGATAATTCGTGCCGTTTTTCTTTTCATTCTGCTTCGGCCGGCTGGACATGGGCAACAATCTCCTTCCCTGTCTATTTAAAGACTATGTACCTAGTCACTTTCGCTGAGAAACATTATCATTGTATTACACTAGTCATTTTTCGGCAAATATCTGTGAAAGATTCAGCAAGGAAGATCATGAAAAGAATTCGTTATTAAAATTTAAAAGACTTGTAATTGAAAATGAGAATTGTTATCATCTATATGTTCAATTCAAAATGATTTGGAGGAAAAGAATGCATGAAAAAACTACGTTATCTTTACATAACCCTTTCTATATTCGGCCTGTTATTTCTTGTAACGGCATGCGGCGGTGACAAAGAAGAGTCAAAAAGTGATCAAGATGATCAGCAGTCTGCAGAGGAAAGTGGAGATGAAAATGCAGGCGGAGAGCGTACCCTGACCGACGCAATGGGCCATGAAGTTACCATTCCCGAAGAGCCGAAGCGAGTGATCGCCTCCTATTTAGAAGACTATTTAGTTGCGCTGGACATCACTCCTGCTGCCCAGTGGTCCGTTCAGGATGGTGCCTCAGTCCAAGGCTATTTACAAGACTCTCTCAAAGATGTACCAACGATCCCTCACGACCTGCCATTAGAGACTGTGGCGAGCTTTAAACCGGATTTATTACTTATGGATTCCGCCGGTATGGTAGAAGGCAATAAATATGAACAATACTCCAGAATAGCACCTACTTATGTGGTGGGAAAAGCTGAAAACAACGACTGGAGAGAGGAATTGAAAACAATCGGGAAAGTGTTTGGCGAGGAAGATAAAGCATCGAAGGTATTGGAAGACTATGAACAAAAAGTAGACGAAACGAAAAAAGATCTCAAAGATGCTGTCGGCGACGAATCCATCGCAGCGATCTGGCTCGTTGGAAACACTTTTTATGTCGTTAACGATCAGTTATCAAGTGGAGATGTCCTTTACAATGATCTCGAAGTTCCTGAACCAAATGTAGTGAAAGAAATATCCGGCAGTTCAAAATCCAACTGGTCGGAAATCTCCCTTGAAAAACTAGCTCAACTCGATGCAGATCATATCTTCCTCATTAATAGTGATGGGAAAGAAGCGAAAATGCTCCAGGATGACATCTGGCAGAACATCCCGGCTGTGAAGAAGGGAAATGTGTATGAATACGCAGCAGCGGATTCCAGCTGGCTGTATACGGGACCAATTGCAAATACGAAAATGCTTGAGGATATTAATGAAAGCTTAATTAAATAAACTTTTGAATGAGTGCCCTGAAGGACAGGGGCATTTTTTTGTTGGAATGATGTCCGTGACAAGTAATTCATTAGAGGAATTGATATCATTAAGATTAAAAGGAAAAGGGAGTGAAAGAAGCTCATGGACAGCATTATTTTTGATTTAGACGGCACCATCTGGGATCCGATCGACACGGTTCTCAAGGCTTGGAATCAAGTCATCATTGATCATAAAGGTAAGGGGAAAGAACTGAGACGGGAGGATTTAGAAGCTGTGATGGGTAAGCAGAAAGAAGAGATTGCTGCCCAATTATTTCCCCATTTAAGCAAACATGAAGGTGACCAATTGCTTGAAGAGTGCTTTGAAAAAGAGCAGGAGCACATTGAGAACCACGGAGGGAGGCTGTTTCCTAATGTAGAAAATGTACTTGCTGAACTTTCTAAGAAATATAAGCTTTTTATAGTTAGCAACTGCCAGGATGGGTATATAGAATCGTTTTACCAGTTTCACAGCTTGGATGGTTACTTTATTGATTATGAAAATCCGGGGAGAACCGGCCTTTCAAAAGGAAAAAATATCGCTCTAATCATAGAAAGAAACTCTCTGAAGTCGCCCGTATATGTCGGGGATACAGATGGAGACTTACAAGCAGCAGCCTATGCAGGAATTCCGTTTGTATATGCAGCATATGGCTTTGGACAGGTGGAAGCTCCTGTTCAGCAAATCGAAGCGTTTGAGGACCTTTTGAAATGGGTTTAAGAAACTAATTTATTTATGTTTCTTTAGATAGGATTGCATTTGAAACAGAAGAGAAACGGTTTTTAAAATGAAGGGTACAGGGAAGAAAAGTAATAGCAGCGGTAATATAGAAAAGGAGAGGATAGAAATGAGTGAAGCAAAGCCAACTATAGGATTTGTAGGTACCGGCGTAATGGGAAAAAGCATGGCTCGGAGGTTGATCGAAGCTGACTATCCGATGAACATCTACACACGTACATACTCGAAAGCAGAGGAATTACTTGCGATTGGAGCTGAATGGAAGGACAGCGTAAAAAGCCTGGCTCAAGCATCAGATATCGTAATTACTATGGTCGGTTACCCGCAGGATGTGGAAGAGGTTTACTTTGGTGAAGATGGACTGATCGCAAATGTGAGGCCGTCTACGTATCTTATCGATATGACTACTTCTTCTCCCGACTTAGCAAGAGAAATAGCCGATCTGGCAGGGGAAAGAGACGTCCATGTGCTTGATGCCCCGGTATCTGGCGGTGATATTGGTGCGAAAAACGGTAAGCTTTCCATTATGGTCGGTGGCGAGGAAAAGGATTTCAATCATGTTCGCAGTTTATTTGAGATTCTCGGCGGACAAATTGTGCTCCAAGGTCCGGCCGGGGCTGGACAATACACAAAAATGTGTAACCAAATTGCGATTGCCACCAATATGATTGGGGTAACGGAAGCGCTTGTTTATGCTGAAAAAGCGGGTCTTGATCCCGATACCGTACTTGAAAGCATTAGTGGAGGAGCAGCCGGCAGCTGGTCCTTATCAAACTTAACGCCTCGAGTAATCAAGAGGGATTTTTCTCCAGGATTCTTTGTAAAGCATTTTATTAAAGATATGGGAATCGCCCTGGAATCCGCAGAAAAGATGGACCTGCATCTTCCAGGATTGAAGCTTGCGAAGCAAATGTATGATCGAATTGCTGTAGACGGTGAAGCTGACAGCGGAACGCAAGCCCTGTATAAATATTATCAATAAAAAACAGGCCCTCCTTTCTAATGGGAGGGCCTGTTTACAGCTACGGGCATTTTCTTTAAGAAATACTCTTCGATTTCTGACGGAAGGAGCGGCTTGCTGAAATAATACCCTTGAGCCGTCCGGCAGCCCAGCTTTTTCAATAGCAGTACATGTTCCTCTTTTTCAATTCCCTCTACAATAATATCGAGCTTTAAGTTCTTGCCGATATCGATCATACTCTTTAGGATATCTGTGCCATATTTGGTCGTTTCCATATCCTTAACGAAGGAGCGGTCAATTTTCAACGTATCAATCGGCAGATGATTTAAAGCATGAAGGGAGGAATACCCTGTGCCAAAGTCATCAATGGACAACCCGACACCGTGTGACTTAATCGCTTCCAGCAGCGGGATTGTTTTCTTATCATCAGAGGTCAGGCTTTCGGTAATTTCCAGTTCAATGTATGGTGGTGCGATATTGTGCTCTTGCATATAGAACGTTAACGTATCAAGGAATTGTTCGTGCTTAATTTGGATGTTTGAGATATTAATGGAAACTTTCAAAAGGGGATGGCCTTTTTGCTTCCAGTGGGATAATTGCTGAAGTACATTTTCAATTACCCATTCTCCAATTTCTACAATAAGACTGGTTTCTTCAGCGAGAGGAATAAATTCTGCTGGTGATACTTGTCCTAAATGTGGATTATTCCAGCGGATTAAAGCTTCATATCCTACCATTTCGTGAGTCGTTAAATCAAACTTAGGCTGGTAAGTAAGGTAGAGTTCCTCATTCTGCAGGGCTTTCTTTAATTCTTTTTCAAGCAGAACCTTTCTTTCAAAAATAGCTTTGACTTCATCATTATAAAATTGATAACTATTTTTTCCTTGCTGCTTAATGTGGTACATCGTGAAGTCCGCATATTTCAATAAGTGCTCCATATCAGCAGCGTGCTCTGGATAATGAGTGATCCCAAGACTTGCTGTAATGGTTACTTCATTTCTTCCGATAGCAATCGGCTGCTGAATATGATGTAAGACTTGTTCGACGAAATCAGAAACTCTGTCCTTGGCCGTCAGCTCTTTTAATAGAACAAATTCATCCCCGTCCAAATGAAAAGCGGTGGTGGCCTCATTCTCGAATGGTGTGAACCGTCGGCCGATTTCTTTAATCACTTCATCCCCTGTATGATGGCCAAATGTATCATTGACCGTTTTGAAACGGTCGAGGTCAATAAAGATCAGTGAAAACCGCTGTGCTCGCATGATCTTGTCGTTGATGGTGTTGAGCAGAGATCGTCGGTTTGGAAGATCGGTCATATCGTTATGCAACGCCATACGTTCAATTAATTGTTCATTGGATCTTTTTTCAGTTGCATCCCGCACGACACAAATAATTTTATTGCTCTCTTGGATTCTGGAGATGGACATTTCCTGTGGAAATAGTGAACCGTCTTTCCTTCTTCCTTGTAATTCTCCTTTCCAATAACCATTTTCCAAGAAAAGCGGCAGGGCGTTGGCTTCGATCCATTCGATCATGCTGGCGTCATAGCATTGTGTCCATTTTGTCAGTTCGCCTTCCCGGTATTGATACATCTTGTAATACGAATCATTAATGAATTCGAAATCTCCTCGATGGTCCGAAATGGCAATTCCATCGAGCGTGGACTGCAGACCCTGCTTAAATTGATGAGTATGATTCTGGCTGATCACGAGCTGCTTGTTGGAGGCTCTGTATTTATCAATAACAAACCCGATAAACCATGCAAGCAGTATAGTTAAGAAAATAGACAAATAATCTTTTGTTGAATCTGCTTCTAAAATGATTACGATGTGAGAAGCAAGTACAACCAGTGGGAATAGAAGCTGGCCAATAAATTTCACTAGTATTCTCCTCTGTGAACTACGTCGATTTTATATATCTGTAAAATGCATATCTATTGTACCATAATGACTAGATCGTAAAGGGGGAATGAGGAGGAAAGTTGTATTTTTACAAAAATTTATCAATGAATTTGTCGAACTCATGTATGCGCTCTTATTATCGATATAGAGGGTTTTTAATTCATTATTTGTGCATTTTAATTGTCAAATTTTGAATTAATGGTAGGTTTATAGACCTGTTTTATGGAGAGGTAGATTTCAGCATGTTTTATGAATGTGGGAGATTCGTCTTCCTTCCCGATGATCCTCTTTCGTTTTTTGTAAACAGGGGCATGACGGCGCGGTTATTCATGTAAAAAAATCCTGACGTATGGCATACATACGTCAGGAAGCTTTTATGGCATGATAGAGAGCAACAGAATGAATGGAGGTCATCCGATTGGTAAAAGAAAATGATTTTATAACTGGTTTCCGGTGGGCACTCCTTCTTAGTATTCCGTTATGGTGTTCTTTTGCTGGCTGGTTCAAAATCATACATGAGCTCATCCATCTTGTTTAATACATGTTTCTGCGTGCTGGCTGGTGCCGGCATTTTTTATTAGTCTGCTTTTGGAAGTGTAAGCATCACGGTGGTGGAATGGCCTTTGCGGGTTTTTACATCGATCTTTCCGTCGTGCTGTTCCACAATCCTTTTGGCAACAGGCAGACCAAGACCGCTGCCGCTTGGAGCGGCTTCACGGGCCATATCTGCGCGGTAGAAATGTTCGAAAATATGCGGGAAATCCTGATCAAGAATCCCTGGACCGTTGTCTTTTATGCTTACAATGATTTCCGATTTTTTGTCTTCGATGGCAATTTCTATTTCTTTATCCTGCTTATCATTGTATTTAAGACTGTTATCTAATACATTGATAAATACTTTTCTCATTTGCTCAGGATCTATACGGGTCTGGTAGGATTGGCTTTGGTCTGCAGTAAAAGTAAAGGAAACCTCTTCCCATTCCTTTTCAAATTCTTCCATAATATCGATGAAAAAGCTTCGTAGATTGATTTGCTTGTAATGAAAGACGAGCTTCCCTAAGTCCAGCTGCGAGAACATAAATAAATCATTAACCAGCTTATCTAAAACGAGGGCTTTCGTATGGATCGTCTGGACGCTCCTGTGCATTTCTTCCTCTGTATGATCCTCCCACTCCCGTAATTCTTCCGCACAGCCCTTAATAGAAGTGAGCGGTCTTTTTAAGTCTCTGGACATATTTTGCATCAGTTTTTTACGGTTTTCTTCATATTGCGCTTGCAGCTGCTTCGATTCATTGACATGGATCCGCATGGTTTCAAAGGCTTCTGCAAGTTTACCGATTTCATCTCTCCGGAAGCGTTCAATAGGAGCTGATGTATCGCCGCTGTTCATTTCATTTGCTGATCGCAGCAGTTTATGAAGAGGAAGGGTGATCCCTTTTGATACGTAATGCATGACGGTGGAGACTACTAACAATAGAATAATAGCCAGGGCACCTATTCGAATGAGGTTTTCATCCATGTTAAACGAAAAGTAACTGATTATGTATTCAGCAGCTCCATAGAGCAGGAGGACTGCGAAAATGATAAGAAAAGTAAATCCAATTAAGCGCTTGCGAATCACGACAATTTCGCCCTTTATATATCTTGTACTTTCATCATATACCATTTGAATTGGAAGCGTCTATTAAATGTAACATATATTGGAGAAAGAAAAATAGAGTCCTGTCTGGGATGACGGGACTCTACTGTGATTGCTGCTCGTTTAATAAAGGGCGTACATGTTCGGCAAAAGCAGAAAGTGTTTCAGCAGTCGATATATCCTCTTCTTGAAGAGGAATAAGAATGGTTTCCTGCTTCGGGAAGGTTTGGTTAATTAAATTTAAATATTTTTCTTCCTGTATTCGGCGTTTTTTAAGAAAATCCCCATCCGCGTTTTCTGGAAGGACTTTATTAACTACCAATGTATGAACGTGCAAGCCGTGATTGTGCAGCTGCTCCAGTGCTTTCTTGGTTTCCAGGATCGGCAGGCGTTCCGGGTTGAGGACAAATAGAAAACCGGTCTTAGCTTCGTCCATGACGATATCACGGACTGCAGCGAATTTTTCTTTTCTCTTTTGTAAAATGTCATAGATAGGATCATCGACGGGTTCCCCGTCATTTAACAGCTGCGTGTAGTTTTCGTTAATTTTCTTCCTTCGTTCGAGCATGCCGTCCATCCAGACACTCATCAATTCAGGTAGAGTCAACAGCCTGATTGTATGGCCTGTGGGAGCGGTATCAAATACGATATGGTCAAATGAATCTGCTTCCTCTAAAATGATAGAAGTCAGCCGGTCGAATAAGGCAGCTTCATCCGCACCAGGGGAAGCACTGGCCATATCGATTTGGCGGTGGACCTCCTCAACCATCCTCGATTGAACGAGTCCCTGCAGATTTTCCTTGACCCCTTGGATGTACCGCTTTGATTCGCGGCTGGGGTCGACTTCAATGCCCCATAGCTTGTCTTCCAGCTTCGTCTTTTCATGGCCGACTTTTTTATGAAAAATGTCGCCAAGGTTATGGGCGGGATCAGTAGATACGATAAGCGTTTTTTTTCCTGATCGTGCTAATGCAGTCGCGGTGGCAGCGGAAGTGGTGGACTTTCCTACCCCGCCTTTTCCTCCGACAAATAGAATTCGCTTCGGTTCCATGCTCTTCCTCCTTAGCAGCAGCGTATTCCCTCAAGTGGTGATTTTTCCATCCCCATTCTTAAGTGCCACTCGTGAAATTTCTCGATGATATGCGGATATAACTCAAGAGTGTAATAGAAAGCCGGATTTGGAATCCCGAGCATATCAGAATATAAAAGCAGTAAAAACAAATCTTCTTCATCACGGAGTTCTCTTGCCACCTCTGTGCGGTGAGGAAGGCTCAGTACTTCATCGTAAAATTCGAGCAGCCGCTTCAACGGAAACTTTTTCTTCGTCATCTTCTCACAGCCTTTCCTGGATGTAGTGATGATACGTGTCGGGCTCATCGACCAAAGTGCCATTAATAAATATGGCGTTGTATTTAATATCCTTGAGGAACCGTAAGCAGGCAGCAGAGAAAGGAATGTGCCGCTTTTTCACTTCCAGGAGAAAGTACGTAAAGATAGCAAGCAGGTTCCTTGGATCTACAAACGTTACATGAACACGGCTACCGTACTTTTCTTTTGTCTGTAAATACAATTCTCCTAAATAACTCCGGTCGTCATCGTGGTGGCTGAACTCATTGTCCATGTTAACGAGACCATCCTGATCGCTGCATATTCCACCGCAGCATCCCATGCCAATTTCTTTCTCAGGTCTGACAATCATTACTTCGATCATAGGGTCACCTCCTGAAAAAAAGAGAGAGAAAGCCGCACGGCCACCGTGCGACTTTTTCCATGATTATGCTGTTTTGCTCACGTCATCTGTATCGCCTTTGCGAATGGCAGCAATCGCAGTAAGCAGGATCCATAACGTAAATACGAGAATCAAAGCACCAAAGCTGAATAACAGCCAGTCGCTTCCTTCAGCCCAAGGCGCCCATGTAGTTAAGACCTGGGAAATCATTGCCCATAACGTCATAAACATCAGGAAGGCCATCGGGACAATCGCAGGCCAGTAATTACGTCCCTGCCGCTTCAGCCAGATCGAAATTAACAGCAGACTGATTCCAGCTAACAGCTGGTTGGAGGTACCAAAAAGCGGCCAGAGTAAATACCCGCCGGATCCAAAGCCTTTTGGACCTTGAGGAAGTAAAGTGAGAGCCGCACTTGAGACGACAGCAGTCGTTGTGGCGACATGTGTTTTCGTAAGTGGTGTGATTTTATACTCCGTTCCGAGTTCAGCGATGATGTACCTCATTAGACGAACGGAAGAGTCCAGTGTTGTAGCAGCAAAGCTGACGACGATGACAGAGACGATGGTAGAAGCAACCGTAGCCGGAATGCCTAAACCACCGGCAAGCTGAGCCGCCCCTTGGATAAATACTCCAAGTCCAGCATCACTAGCTGCCTGAAAACCGCTGTAAGTGGAGCTGAATTCCGATGCAGAAGGGAAAAAGGTAATGACGGCTATAATTGCAACAAGCGCAAGTGCCCCTTCTCCTACAGCTCCTAAATAACCGACAAACCGGGCATCTTTTTCATTATCCAATTGCTTGGAGGATGTCCCGGAAGATACGAGTCCGTGGAAACCGGAGATCGCTCCGCACGCGATCGTAATAAACAAGAGCGGAAACCAGGAAGTGTCAGCATTGCCATTATGGACGGGCGCGGTAACTTCAGGGTTAGTAAATAGAAGACCTAAATACAATAGACCTAAACCTACCACCAGCTGATGGGAGTTAATATAATCCCTTGGCTGGAGAAGCTTCCATACTGGCAGGGTAGAAGCGATATAGACGTAGACCATCAATACAATGATCCATACAAAGAAGGCTAAAGATGTAGCATCCATACCGAATAACGACGTAGCCCCTTCACCGCCAAAATATTTCACTAAGTCGATTTGCAGGGCAGGAACATAGCTCGATATGATCGCTGCTAAATACATCACGCCTAGAGCAACGATGGAAGGAAGCAGCATGCTGCCTTTCTTTTTGTACACGGTATAGCCGATCCAAACCGCTAATGGAATCTGGATAAAGACAGATACAACGCTTGCCGGGAAGGAGATAAACAGCTTAGCAATAACCCAGGCAAATACAGCGTTTACCATGAGGACAAGCAGTAAGATAATAAACAAAAACAAGACCTTTGCCCGCTGGCCGATCAGCTTGCTGGCCAGTGTTCCTACAGATTGTCCTTTATTTCTTAACGAAAGCACCAGTGTTCCGAAATCGTGGACACCGGCTGCAAATACAGTTCCGAGAAGTACCCATAACAACGCCGGAAGCCAGCCCCAGTAGACAGCGATTGCTGGCCCTACAATCGGAGCGGCCCCCGCTACAGATGTGAAATGGTGCCCCCAGAGTACGAACTTATTCGTTGGAACATAGTCGACCCCGTCTTTGTATTGATGGGCAGGGTCACATAATTTGGATCCAACCGATAAATTTTTTCAGCGATAAATTTTGAATAATACTTATAACCGAGTATAAATACGATACCTCCGGCTATGGCTAACCAAATACCACTCAAGTTGGTTCCCTCCTTAAATTACTGGAATAATCTGAATACGCTTTCACGCACTTTACAGTATACTACAAAATTTTTACCTCTAGCAATCGAGTTACCTGATTTTTCCGAAAATAATACTTGCGAGGGATATGAGAGAAAAAATTGGCAGACAAAAGGGTAATCTCATATTTCCTGGGAAATATTGCACGATAATGTCGGTTTATTACTATGAAAGCTCATTGAATCAAGGCGTTTTTTGTTACATTTTTTTAAACAAAATGTAAACCACAAAGGAACTGGATTCAGGTATCATAGGATAATGAGTAAAATGTAGAAAATTAGCGAATCGACAACAAGAATGTATGATGAGGTGAAGAATGAATGCCACAGAGACGACGTGTAGTCAGGCGGAGAAAAAGAAGATTAAAGAAAAAATGGAAAGTCATCTTTTCCTTATTTACTATCATGCTTCTCGCAAGCGGAGCCTACTTGTTTTCTGTCTATGCTGATGCAAAAAGCACAGTAAATAACAAGATTCATAAGCAAGTCGCTTCTATTGATTCTAAAAAAACAGATAAAAAAATCAGTGATGAAAAACCGTTGAATATTTTATTGATGGGCGTAGATGAACGCCAAGGAGATACAGGGAGATCGGATGCTCTTATGATTTTGTCTGTAGATCCTGAACATAACCGCAGCCAGCTTATCAGCATCCCCCGTGATACTAGAGCGACCATGGTAGGCGGAGATTCTGCCCAGGAAGGCACTCAGGATAAGATTAATCACGCTTACGCTTATGGTGGTGCGGATATGTCGATCCGGACAGTAGAAAATTTGTTAGATGTTGACCTTGATTATTATGTGAAGATGAATATGAAAGGCGTGACAGAAATGGTAGACGCTGTCGGAGGGGTCACTGTGAACAATACTATTGACTGGTATGATGAAGGGTATTATAAGAAGGGCTACCACTATGAAAAAGGAGACATTCATTTAGACGGTGCCCAGGCTTTAGGGTATGTAAGGATGCGTCATGAAGATCCGAAAGGGGACGTTGGCAGAAATGAGCGTCAGCGTAAAGTCATTAAAGCGATCATCGATAAAGGTTCGAGTTTCCAATCAGTCAGTCGTGTCTCCGATATGCTCGACGTACTCGGTAATAATATGGAAACCAATATGGACTTTGCTACGATGAAGGATCTGTTCATGAATTACCGGAGCGCCCAGGAAAATTTATCCACCTATCAAATGACGGGGACGAACTCCACTGTCGGCGGGGTCTATTATTATGAAGTTCCCGATGAAGAACTGCAAAAGGTTCATCATATGATTAAGGAATACAATTCTTAACGAAAGATAGCTTGAAGAGAGCAGCCTCTCTTCAAGCTTTTTTTGTCTCATTGAGGTGCGGTATTTTTGAAAAGGAAGAGAAGATTTTAATTAAAAAATTACAAGAGCCAGCAATGTGGAAACGATTAATCCGGCCATCACCGGCAGGAAATTTTTTCGGACTAGATCCATGACGGGAACACCGCAGAAGCCGGCGATCGCGATCATGGACGACCAGGCAATAATCGTTCCTCCCCCCGTCCAAATTGATCCCATCTGCCCGATGGCAGCCAATGTGGATGGATCAATATGTGGGTTCGCAAGCGATGAGGCTAATGCTCCCGTCAATGGAAGTCCTGAGAATCCTGAGCCATCCAAACCGGTTATGATTCCGATAATTAAAATACTAAAGGCTGCTAATAAAGCGCTTTGTGGAAGGAAGCTTTGCGTTGATTCCACTAAGTCAAATAACAAGGCAGGTGCACGATCCGCTGAAGTAGAAAGAATTTCGCCTGCAAAATCTGGACTGCCAAGGAAGAAAAAACCGGCAATTGGGATAACAGGTCCCATAGCTTTAAAGGCAAATACGAATCCGTCAGTAATATGATCACTGATGTACTCCAAGGAACGCTGGTGGCCAAAGGCCACCGTCGACAGCAAGAGCAGAATAACAGCTACTCCACCAATAAACGCTGCTCCATTGCCCCCTTCAAATCCACCCATTCGTCCTGAGTTTAGTTTAGTGTAGACCATAAAAATCATGACAGCTAGCATCGATGCAGGGACGAGTACGGCAAACACCTTGCTCCATAATGTTAGATTTTTATTTTTTGTTTGATGGCGCTCTGTATGAATTCCCTGCATGGATCGAGCTTCTTGTTCATTCCGGGGATCATCTGCAGAGCGGAATCTCTTGCGATAAAAAAGATAGGCGAGAGCGATCGCGATAACGCCTGTGATCAGTGACAGCACAAGCGCTTGATCCATGACGCCGGAAATAGGGAGGCCGGCTGATTTTGCAGAAAGGCCAGGGGCTACCTGCATGACATAATCAGAAGATAGTGCCATCCCCTGACCGGCAAGAGTGACGGCAACGGCGGCCATCATTGCCGGAAGCCCTGCACGAATCGCTGCTGGCACAAGCAGCGCACAAATGAGCGGTACAGCCGGAGTCGGCCAAAAAAACAGCGATACGATATAGGTCACACCGATCAGCACAAAGAAAGAAAGGTGACTATTGACCATTACTTTTTGTACAGGCTGAATCATCCGAATATCAGCCCCAAGGTCTCTCAGTGAATTTAACAGAGCGACCATAAAAGTAATAATAAGAAAAATATTAAATAATTCTTTCGCTGCTACAAGGTTGGCCATAAACACCCCTGTAAAACCATCAACAAGGCTTCCGTTGAAAGCCCAGGCCACGATAAAAGTGCCAAGTAAGGTGGGAAGTACAACCCCTTTACGAAAGATCATCGTTAATAAAATAAGTAAAGTAAACAATCCGTAGATCCAGTGAGATAAAGTTAGTTCCATTATCAGTCCTCCTCGAGCTGCCTCTAAAAGTCATTTGTTCCTACGTTAGGCTATGCGCAGCTCCACCCAAGGGTGTAAAGAGGTAGGGTTTTTAGTAAAAAACAGTAAATAATTATTTGTAAAAGTAAAATAAAGAACTAATTAAAAGGGAATTATGATCTAAATATTCTAAAAATTTATTTAAAAAGCTGTTGAAAGCGCTTTATAAGTTTGGTATGATGCTTGTAAGTTAGTAAAATTTACTGAATAAATAAGTGAAATTTAGTAAAGAGGTGCCTCGATGACAACCATTAAAGAGATTGCTTTAAAGGCAAATTATTCTAATACGACTGTTTCAAGAGTTTTAAATAATGACCAGACCCTTTCTGTATCTACAGAAGCAAGAAATAAAATATTACAAGTGGCAAGGGAGCTGGGGTACAAAACGCTGCAGGAGCGGAAGAAAGAACAGAAGCTTTCGAATTCTGCACCGGGGAAGGTTGGGATCCTGCTGTGTCATTCTGTGGAGGAAGAACTGAATGACGCTTACTTTTTATCCATTCGTCATGGAATTGAAAATGAGTGTGAGAAGAGAGGGCTGAACTCCACAGAAATTCTTCGCATTAAAAGCTTCAAGGAAGAACAAATGAGTAAAGATATTGAACATTTAATTGTCGTCGGGAGAATCAGTGAAGAGTTTTTAAATCCGTATAAGCCACAGCTTAAAACGATTGTTTACATTAACCACTCTGTCGATGACAGCCTTTACGACTCCATCGCCATCGATTTTGAAAAAGCGACAAAACAGGCGCTTGATCATTTGCTTTCTCTGGGATATAGACGGATTGGTTTTGTCGGAGGACAGGAACGTGAGCATTTACCCAATGGTCATGTGGATTTTGAAGACGGACGAAAAACAACTTTTAAGCAGGTATTACACGAACAAGGTTTATTTGACCCTGATGCCTTCTATACCGGTGAATTTACGATGTCTGATGGCTATGAACTCATGAGAAAAGCAATCCAGAAAGGAGATCTTCCAGAGGCGTTTTTCGTAGCTAGTGACGCAATGGCCATCGGGGCTATAAGAGCGCTCAATGAACAAAATTACCGAGTGCCAGAGGATGTCGCGATTGTAAGTTTTAATGATATTGAATCTGCACAATATACGTCACCACCGTTAACGACGGTCAGAGTGAGAACTGAAGAAATGGGGAAGCTCGGCGTGAAGCTTATGTTGGACAGGCTGGAAGGGCGTGACATTCCAGTGAAAGTGACAGTTCCTACAGAATTAGTCGTGAGGGAAAGCTGCGGCAGCAAGCAAAAAGAAAAGCAAAATAAGCACTTAGCTTAATTTTTATAGACCCTTAAGGAGGTGAGAGCCGTTAACCACGTTCAGAGACATTTGAGTCACGGCATAAATAAAACGCACACCTGATTCCCGATAAGAAAGCAAGGTGTGCGTTCAGTCCAGCTTATCTATAAGCTGGGTGAATCCAGAAGAGTTTATTCGGCAAAATAATCTCTTCAATACGTTTGATTATAAGTCAATCGTATGGATAGAACAAGACTTACGGTCCCAGGCACTTATACATGAAAATGTGTTGATAAGGAGGAAACAAAAGTGAAAAAAAGTTGGTTAGTCGTATTGTTGTTTTCCATAGTAGGTCTTTTAGCAGTTGGCTGTTCAAGCGATGAAGCATCCGGGGACGGTGGAAAGACAACGTTAACCTTTTTTTCAACCGCAACAACAGAAGATGATAAAGCAGCAATTGACGATGCGATTAAAAAATTCGAAGAGGAATATCCGGAAATTAAGATCGATGCAAACTATCCAGCAGATGGATATGAAGATATGCTCCGGGTGAAAATGGCGGCGAATGATATGCCTGATCTTTTTGATACACATGGATGGGCAAAGCTTCGTTATGGAGATTATGTAGAGGATTTAAGTGATATGGACTGGGTGAAAAACCTGGATCCTGCATTAGATACGATTTTGAAGGATGACAGTGGCAAGGTGTACGCCTATCCGTTAAATCAGGCAAAGGATGGAATCACTTATAACGCTAATTTATTGAAGGAATACGGTATCGAGCCCCCTACAACATTTGATGACTTTATGAAAGCGCTTCATACAATCAAAGAAAAGAGCGGCGGGGAAGTGACACCGCTTTGGTTTTATGGATCGGACAAATCTGCATTTGGCCAATACTTTGATCAACTAGCTACACCGTTACTTATTACAGATAAAGAACACGATTACAGCGAAGAACTTCTGGACGGCTCTTTTGATTGGTCGAATTACACCTTCCTTCCAGAAAAGCTGAAGGAAATGCAGGAAGATGGTCTGCTTAATAAAGACGCGCTTACAGCACAAATCCAGCAGCAGGCAACCTTGATGGCCCAAGGAAAGATCGGCTTTACCTTTGGTGGAGGATCCATTGGGCCAGCGGTTGAAAAGCTGAACCCGGATGTAAAGGTTGGTGTGATTCCGATGCCGGCGATCCATGAAGGGGATAAGCCCAGCTGGATCGGCGGGGAGCGTCATACAGTAGCGGTTTGGAAGGATACAAAACATAAAGAGGAAGCAAAGAAATTTATCGAATTTCTTGCCCAGCCGGAAATCGCAAAGGATATTGCGGAAGGAACTTCCCTGCCGGCAGGACTTGCCAACGTTGATGCCGATAACTACTTTGCAGAGTACTATAAAGAATTTAAGGATGTAAAAGTTTATCCTTACTTTGACCGGGTTTACCTGCCAAGTGGAATGTGGGATGTTATGGGTTCTACAGGTCAGGAACTGATCTCGAATTCAATGACTCCCGAAGACGTTTCAGAAAAAATGGGTGAAGAATATAAGCGCTTAAGGAAACAGTAGCCCCAGGCTTAAGAAGAGGGGCAGGGACAGATGCCCTTCTTCCTTTTCTATTTTTAAAGCTGACTATAGGAGTTGTTTCATATGAGTGAACTAGCGAAAGAAACCCATCGTTCTGTGGCAGATAAGGAAGTGAGGAGTGTTAAAAATAAACGGACTAAATCATTGTGGTGGATGTATCTTCCTGCGTTGATCGTCGTCAGTATTTTCATTATCTATCCCTTTCTAAACGGAATTCGAGTTTCGTTTACGGACTGGAATGGCTTTTCCCAAACAAAGAACTGGGTAGGTTTTCAGCAGTATTCGCGGATGTTTTCCGACCCGGATACATGGCTGGTAGTAAAAAACACCCTGATCTATGGGATCGGAAGTACAATCTTTCAAAACATCTTAGGACTCCTGTATGCATTATTGCTTAACCAAAGCATTAAAATGAAAGCTCTTACGAGAACGATTATCTATTTACCGGTCATTATCAGCCCGCTCGTGATGGGCTACATCTGGTACTTTTTCTTTTCCTTTCAAGGCGGCGCTTTAAATGATCTGCTCGTGTTTTTCGGAATGGATAAAATCAATGCTCTCGGCAATCCGGATTTAAACACGTGGCTGATTGTGTTTGTCAATACTTATCAGTTTGTGGGAATTGCTATGATCATCTATTTAGCTGGTCTGCAGGGGATTTCTAAAGATTTTTATGAAGCAGCGGATATTGATGGGGCTTCAGCCTTTCAGCAGTTCAAAAATATTACGCTTCCACTGTTAATGCCGGCCATTACTATTAATATGGTGCTTAATATTATCGGCGGCTTAAAGTTATTTGATGTAATTATTGCTTTGACCGGCGGCGGACCAGGTAACGCGTCCCAATCGATGTCGACGTTTATGTATGACCTATACTTCAGTCGACAGGATGCAGGGTATGCAGCGACGCAGGGGGTATTGATGGCTTTCATTATTTTAATCCTCAGTTTGCTCGCGCTTGTCTATTTCAAACGTAAGGAGGTCGATGCGTAGTGAAAAACAGAGAGAAGCGTTCACGGATTTTGTTAACCGGGCTTGCTTTATTCATTACACTGCTGCATCTTGTTCCCTTTTACATCTTAATCACTACAGCGTTAAAAGCCACCGGTGATTTCAGCTCGAAGTGGGCCTTCCCGACTAAAATGGAGTTTGCAAATTTCTCGCAAGCCTGGGAGCAGGCGCAATTAGGTACGGCATTTGTCAATACAACATTGATTACAGCAGGAGCTGCAATGTTATTAATTTTCTTTGGAGCTATGGCCGCTTATCCACTGGCCCGTATGCAAACGAAACTGAATAAAGTCGTGTATTTCATCTTTATCGCTATCATGATCATTCCGCCATTAACAGCGCTTGTTCCTTTGTACAAGATGGTCGTTGATATCGGTTTGATGAATACGAGAACAGTGGCAGTGCTGAATAACCTGGCTGCCTTTCTGCCGCTGACGATCTTTTTGTATGCCGGTTTTATCCGCTCCACGATCCCAAAAGAGCTGGAAGAAGCAGCAAAAATCGATGGCGCAAGCACGCTGGTCACCTTTTTCAGAGTCGTATTTCCTCTGCTTAAGCCTGTGACCGCGACAGTATTGATCATCTCCTGCGTATTCATTTGGAACGATTATCAATTCTCAATTTTCTTCCTGCAGGATAAAAGTGTGCAGACGCTAACTGTGGCACTAGCCGGCTTCTTTGGCCAGAACCAGAACAATTTAAACTTAGTCGCTTCAGCAGCCTTGATGTCCATGGCCCCGATGACAATCCTCTTTTTATTCTTGCAAAAATACTTTGTCGCCGGACTGTCTTCAGGCTCTGTTAAAGGATAATTTCTTTCACAATACAACTAATAAGTTAGGAGAATTTCAATGTCTAAAATTACTTTTCTAGGTGCGGGCAGCACGATTTTTGCAAAAAATGTGCTGGGGGACTGTATGGTAACCCGAGTCTTCAGGAGTTTGAATTTGCGCTCTTTGATATCGATGACCAGAGATTAAAAGATTCAGAGAACATGTTAAACAATTTAAAGAAAAGTCTCGGCAGTCAAGTGACGGTGAAGGCATATGCTGACCGTAAAGAAGCCCTGAGAGGCGCAAAGTATGTCGTCAATGCGATTCAGGTAGGCGGCTATAAGCCAAGCACGGTGATCGATTTTGAAATTCCTAAAAAATACGGGTTACGCCAGACCATTGGCGATACCATTGGGATCGGAGGAATTTTCCGTTCGCTACGAACGATTCCTGTGTTATTTGATTTTGCTAAGGATATTGAAGAAGTCTGTCCCGATGCCTGGTTATTGAATTATACGAATCCAATGGCTTCCTTAACCGGAGCGATGCTTCGTTATACGAACGTCAAAACGGTAGGACTCTGCCACAGCGTTCAATCAGCAGTACCAGAATTATTTAAAGCACTCAACATGGATGATGAAGGGGTGCAGTGGCATATTGCAGGAATTAATCATATGGCGTGGCTGCTCGAAGTCACGAAGGATGGGAAAGATCTCTATCCTGAAATTAAGAAACGCGCCATGGAAAAACAAAAAGAGAAGCATTCTGACATGGTCCGCTTTGAGCTGATGCAGCGCTTTGGCTATTATGTCACGGAATCCTCCGAACATAACGCCGAATACCATCCGTATTTTATCAAAGATAAATATCCCGAACTGATAGAGAAGTTAAACATTCCTTTAGACGAGTATCCACGCCGATGTGTAGAGCAGATTGAAAACTGGGAAAAGATGAGGGGAGAGGTCGTCAACAATGAAAACCTGAGTCATACACGCACGCATGAATATGCTTCTTACATTATGGAAGCTATGGAAACGGACCAGCCGTACCGTATCCATGGCAATGTGCTGAATGAAGGGGGTTAATCAGTAACTTACCGAAGAAATCGATCGTTGAAGTTCCTTGTATGGTCGATCGCAATGGAATTAATCCTTGCTATGTAGGGGACCTGCCTGAACAGCTGGCTGCTCTGAACCGTACGAACATTAATACCCAGCTGTTAACCATTGAAGCAGCCATTTCAGGTAAGAGGGATCATCTATACCAGGCTGCGATGCTTGATCCTCATACCGCTGCTGAACTATCCATGGACGATATTACAGCGTTATGCGATGATCTGATTGAAGCGCATGGCGATATGCTGCCGAATTTTGAAAAAAATAAAGTGCTTGTTTAACCAATAAAAAGGAAAGGGAGTCGCTTCCCTTTCCTTTTTTAATGGCAAAAATCCCTCTACCGAATCGTGACTTTCATCTTTGCTTTATCTTTCGTGGTCCACACGCCGTTTACGTCATTATCATACATATGGCAGGCGACCATATGATCTTTTTCTGCTTCCTGCCAGACGGGCATTTTCTCAGCGCATACGTCCATTGCCATTGGGCATCGGGTGCGGAAAACACAGCCGCTTGGCGGATCAATCGGGCTCGGGATTTCTCCTTCAATAATGACCTGCTCCCGTTCATCCTCGACATCAGGGTCCGGAATTGGAATGGCCGAAAGCAGTGCCTGTGTGTAAGGATGAAGCGGATTCGTGTACAGTTCGCTGCTCGTGGTCAGTTCAGCCATATGACCTAAATACATCACTCCGATTCTGTCAGAGATGTGCTGGACCATCGATAAATCGTGGGCAATGAATAAATAGGTGAGCCCCTTTTCTTCCTGAAGCTGTTCAAGCAGGTTGACGACTTGAGCCTGTACGGAAACATCAAGAGCTGAAATCGGCTCATCGGCAATAATGATTTCAGGATCAAGGGCAAGCGCGCGGGCAATCCCGATTCGCTGCCGCTGGCCGCCGCTGAATTCATGCGGATAGCGGTTGGCATGATCGCGGTTTAAACCTACTTCCTCCAGCAGTTCATATATGCGTTTCATTTTTTCTTTCCGGGAAGAAAAAAGCCCGTGAATTTCCATTGGTTCTGCTATAATTTCTGCAACGGTGGATCGTGGATTTAAAGATGCATAAGGATCCTGGAAAATCATCTGCATCGTTTTTTTGAGTTGAAATTGTTCCTCGCCCTGCAAACGGAAGACATTTTTTCCATTAACGACTACTTCTCCGCCTGTGGGGTCATATAAATTCATGATCACCCGTCCAGTGGTAGACTTGCCGCAGCCGGATTCTCCTACAAGACCGAACGTTTCGCCTTTATAAATCTCAAAGCTGATTCCATCGACAGCCTTTAATGTGCTGCCCTTTCCAAGGTGAAAATGTTTCTTTAACTGTCTGACTTCTAACGCTTTTTCTCGCTCCATTCTATTCGTTTGTCTCCTCCCAATAGCGTCTAGCCTGGCACAATTCTTTTTCGTAAATGGTACCTTCAATGTCTATGATTTCAATGTTTTTTCCGGTATTTGGCGAGTGCAGCATCTTGCCATCTCCATAGTAGAATCCTACGTGATGAATGGAGCCATTTTCATAAGCGAAAAACAATAAATCTCCTGGCTTAAGTTCTTCTAAAGCAACTTCTTCCCCTTGATTGGCTTGATCCGTTGCATCTCTCGGGATTTCGTACCCCTGCGCTTTGTGCATAGAGTAGGCGAATCCTGAACAGTCATATCCGTAGGAGCTCATGCCACCCCAAAAATAAGGGAGTTCGAGGAAGGCTTCTCCTGATTTTAGAATTGCAGCACCGCTTCCTTTAGGAATGACTTCTCTAGATGGGTACAAGGAGACATCTACAGTCGGAAGGTAGCCGTATCCTTCAGGAGTGATTACTTTAATCAGCTCTCCTTCCTCGGCAATCGCGGGGAGTGAAGTCAGGTAGCTGACTTCAAATTTTGGCTCACGGTTTTCATCGAGCAGCATGCTGTGTTTGGAAATAACGACAGCTATTCCTTCTCCTTGCCAGTCTTCTTCAGGTATTTCTTTTATTTGACCAGCGGGGACATACCCTGGGTAACCACGAACATCTTTTTTAGAAGGCTGGGTCGGAATGATGATTTTTGCCCATTCCCCCTCTATTTTCTCTAGGATGATCTCTTCCCCAAATAACAATTGGGACTGTACAAGGTTTTCTTCACATAAGGCTAATCTAGGTTCATAGGAGAGCTTCTCAAGCCATTCTCTGATCAGCGGGGAATGGATATCCCGGGCTGGTCAATCTCTCTTGGAGCTTCTGGGGTTGTCCAGACGGTTGCTATAGGCACGTCGACAACCCAGGTCATTTTAGTCGCTGTTTCTGTCATGGTTTTGTTTACCTCCTGCAATCACAATGATTAAGAATACGTTTGGTGAAGCATGCACCCCTTGTAACCATTCCTGCTTTCTCTGAAATGGAAATGCAGTATTCTTTCTATTGGTTACCTCCAACAATGAGGTCTTCCGTTAGCCAGAGACATGCGTGAAACTCCACCTGTGTGGCCGGACTGCCGAGTGGACAGCAGCTGTAAGACCCAGACTGGTTTCGATCATAGTGTTATTCACACATTCTATTTCAGTGCTTTCCGCGATCGGATTTGATCTTCGCACTATTAATGCCGCCACATTTCATAAGCTTTATATTTAATAGATTCACACTTCTCGTCTCCAGTAAACGTTTTGAATCCTGAATAATGAAAAGACTTTGCCCGGCTATTTAGGCGGAGGGGGCTTATTCTTAAGTCAATGGGATCCTGAAGATTGCATGACTTTCCGAGAAATGAAGGTGCAGCAAATACCACTACGTCTCATTTGGTAATCCCTTCATAATTTTCTTATGAGGAGAAGCTGCTCACTGGCGTTTCGAATAGTTTATGTAAAGGCACAGGTTTCGGTTGATTGATGCTTTTTCAAACTTCCTCTTTTCAGCTTACTCCAGGCTCGATCACAAGGGTTTTGGTTCTGCATGACAATGTTCCCTTTGTTCCTAGAGGAATTGCGAAATGGGGGAGACAGTGACCGATTTTAAATCCGGCCAGCACAGGCTTATCCAAGCTGGAAAAATAGTGATGGTACACTTCCTTGATCGTTAAGGACTGTTCCCGCTTTTTAGGTTCGGCTTCACTAAAATCCCCAACAATAATCCCGGCGGCTTGCTCCAGCTTGCCTGCCATCTTGAGCTGGCTTAGGAACGAATCAATTCGGTAAGGTTCTTCACCAATATCTTCGATCAGAAGGAGCTTGTCCTTTGTGTCAATTTCAAAAGGGCCGCCGATGGAATTGACGAGCATAGACAAGTTCCCGCCGACAATCTCACCGCTGGCTTCTCCTCTGGAAAAAGCTACGAGCCGCGAGATTTCGTTCGTATAGCGGAGCACTTGGGCTTGAAACAACTGGTCAAACATTTTTTTAGATAAGTTATCAAATTCAGCTGTGCCGACATCCGAGCTAAGCATCGGACCATGAAAGGTAACCAGTCCGGACTTTTGCCGGATTGCTGTATGTAAATAAGTAATATCACTGTAGCCCCAAAAGACTTTAGGATTTTCTCTGATCAGGTCATAATCGACCGCATCCGCGATACGGCTTGTTCCAAAGCCTCCACATGCGCAGAAAATTCCTTTAATGGATGGATCTGAGAACATCTGATGCAGGGCTTCTAATCGATCCTGATCTGTACCTGCCAAGTATCCATAGGTTTTTGAAACTTGCGGGGACGTTTTCACCCGTAACCTTAGGTTTTCCAGAAAAGCAATCCCTTTCTCTAATGGTTCCTGTTTTGGTGGACTAGCAGGTGCGATGACGCCAATTGTATCCCCCTGCTCTAAACGTTGTGGTCTCACGATTATTCCTCCTATGGATAAAGAGGCGGACCCGCAAATAATTACGGGGCGCCTCTTTCATGCAGTGTTATTTCTTTTCCGCCCATTTTAATTCCAGGTAGCCAACAGGGTGGCGGACAATTCCGCTGACGGAATCTTTTTGCAGGTTGACCTGGTTATAGAAGTGGATCGGGAAAATCGGCATATCTTCGAACAATACTTTCTCTGCTTTATACATGTCTTCCCAGCGCTTTTCTTCATCTGTTTCCTGTTTAGCGTCAGCAATCAGCTGATCGTATTCTTTATTGGACCAGCCGGTACGGTTCATGGAAGAATCCGTTATAAAGCTTTCCAGGAAGTTAATTGGATCCGCATAATCAGCCAGGAAGGAACTGCGGGAAAGCTGGTGTTTTAAATCCTTCTGGTTTTGGAGGAAGACATTCCATTCTGCATTTTCCAGGGTTACTTCTACCCCCAGGGACTCTTTCAGCATTTGTTGTATGGTTTCAGCGATGGTCTTATGAGCTTCGCTTGTGTTATAGGAAAGAGTGACGGCTGGAAGTTCATCATATCCTTCTTCCTTCATTCCTTCTTCAAGCAGTTTTTTCGCTTCTTCCGGATTGTACTCCACGAGGCTGCCATTGTGCTCGCGGAAGTCTTCTCCTGAAGGACTCTCAAAGCCATAGGAAACGAATCCATAGGCTGGTTCTTCCTTATTTTTCGTTACGTAATCGACGATATCTTGTTGGTTAATCGACATAGCAAACGCCTTACGAATCTTTTTGTTTTGGAAAGGCTCTTTGTTGACGTTAAAGCGGTAGAAGTAAGTACCTGCCTGGTCCTGGATTTTTACTTCGTCACTTTCCATCAACTTTTCGGCAAGCTCCGGCGGGATACCTGAGGTGTCAAGATCTCCGCTCTTATACATTTGGTATTCCGTGTTTACATCATTGACCATCGCCCAATGGACCTTGTTGAGTTTCACTGTATCCTTGTCCCAATAGTTTTCGTTCTTCTCCATAAGCATTTCGCTGTCGTGCTTCCATTCGGCTAAGCTGAACGGGCCGTTGCCGACAAAGCTGTCAGCGTCAGCGTACCATTCTTCGTTTTCTTCAGCGACTTTTTTGTTGACAGGGAAGAAGGCGGGGTTGGAGATGACATTTAAGAAATAGTTGGTTGGTGCTTTTAAAGTTACTTTCAGTTCCTTGTCATTTACGGCTTCCACCATGACGTCATCAGCGGAACCTTCCCCGTTGTTGTAAGCTTCGCCGCCTTTAATAAAATAGCCCAGGAAGGCAGCCGGAGAGGCGGTCTCAGGGTTAAGCAGCCGTTTCCAAGCATACTCAAAATCTCCCGCAGTGACGTCATCCCCATTGGACCATTTAGCGTCATCCCTGATGTGAAAGGTATAAACGGTCCCGTCGCTTGAAACATCCCATTTTTCTGCCGTAGCTGGCTGCGGCTGGTGATCCTTGCCTAAACGAGTCAGGCCTTCCATTAAGTTGTTCAGGACATTCCAGGAAACAGAATCAAAGCCCATCGGAGGATCAAGAGAAGTGGGCTCCTCGGCATTGTTCATATTTAACGTGGCTGTGTCACTGCTCGCTTCCTCCTGATCACTGTTGTTGTCCTTGTTCTTGTCTCCAGAGCTTTCGGTGGTGCAGGCGGTTAATACAGCGATAAATAACACGGAGAGTAAAACCATCATCCATTTTTTCATAAACGTGCTCCTTCCCATTAGTAGATTACACACTGATATATTTGTTAGCTCTTTCATCCTGGAGCCAGCAGTCCACATCATGTGTACTGCTGAGTTCCGTTTGAAATGGATAGACCTTGCTGCATACTTCCATCGCCATCGGACACCTGGCTGTAAACGGGCAGCCCTCTGGCGGGAGAAGAGGTCGGGCGGAGTCCCTTCTATCGGCAGCAGCCGCTTCCCTCTGAGATCCAGCCGCGGAATAGAATTTAAAAGACCCTTCGTGTACGGGTGCTCAGGCTGGTAGAAAATTTCCTTCCTCGTTCCCGTTTCAATAACTTTTCCGGCATACATGACGGCGATCCGGTCCGCAATTTTGGCAACTACTCCTAAGTCGTGAGTAATTAAAATGATCGAAACGCCTGTTTCAGCCTGGATTTTTTTAAATAGCTGCAGGATTTGAGCTTGGATCGTGACATCCAAAGCGGTGGTCGGCTCGTCCGCAATCAAGAGTTCCGGCTCACAGATTAAAGCCATTGCGATTACGATACGCTGCCGCATCCCCCCGCTGAACTGGTGGGGTACTGCTTCATTCGTTCTTCAGGATTGGGGATGCCTACAAGCTTGAGCATATCTATCGCTTTTTTGCTGGCTGCTTTCACAGACAGGCTCTCGTGCTGTTTGATGCCTTCGGTTAATTGGCTGCCAATAGTCAGGGTAGGGTTTAAGGCGGTCATCGGGTCTTGGAAGATCATGGAGATGTCCACACCTCGAATACTTCGAATTGCTTTTTTAGAAAGTGTTGTGATCTCCTGATTTTTGAAACGAATCGAACCTTCAGTAATCCTGCCTGGAGGAGAGGGGATGAGACGCATAATGCTGTTGGCCGTTACACTTTTGCCGCAGCCGGACTCTCCGACAATGGCGAGCGTTTCTCCTTTATGTAAATCCAGATTCACACCACGAACCGCTTGAACTTCACCGCCGTAAGTAGTAAAGGATACGTGCAGGTTTTGAATGCTTAGTAATTTGTCCACTAGACTCTACCTCCTAAGTTTGGGATCGAGGGCATCCTGCAATCCATCCCCTAAAACGTTGAAGGCAAACATGGTAGCTGAAATGAAGAATGCAGGAAAGAATAAACGCCACCAATGCCCTGATAAAATGACTCCAAGCGAATCATTGGCCATGACACCCCAGCTTGCGTATGGGGATTGGATGCCGAGGCCGAGAAAGCTGAGAAAAGCTTCAGCAAATATGGCCGTGGGCACAGTTAGTGTCATTTGCACAATAATAGGCCCCATCGTATTTGGAAGCAGGTTCTTTCGAATGATCCGTTTCGTTTTCGCTCCGAATGATTGAGAAGCGAGAACGTATTCTTCATTTTTCATTTGCAGGACCTGTCCGCGGACAATCCGTGCCATCCCTACCCAGCCCGTAACCGTTAAGGCGAGGATAATGGTAGCTAAGCTCGGTCCAATGACGACGAGAAGCAGGATGACAACGAGTAAGTAAGGGAGACCATACAGAATTTCTATAATTCTCATCATAATATTATCGGTGCGGCCGCCTTTATATCCGCTGATTCCTCCGTATGTCACGCCAATAAAAAAATCAATCAACGCGGCCATTAAACCGACAAATAAAGAGATTCTTGCTCCATACCAGGTTCTGGTAAATACATCTCTTCCCAAGTTATCTGTACCAAACCAATGCTCAAAAGAAGGCGGATGGTTCTGGTTGGCAAGGTCCTGGGTGTCAACGGTATGAGGGGAGATCATAGGGCCGAAGACAGCCATAATGCTAAGCAGGATCAGAAAGATTAATCCAAACATAGCGAGTTTGTTCTGTCTGAGTCTCCTCCAGGCATCCTGCCAGTAGGAAAGAGAAGGACGGACGACGGATTCGGCTTCCTTCAAGTCTTTTTCTTTCGGCTTAAACCACTCATCCGGGATTGAGGACGGATTGTGCTGTTTGTCCTTTGCTGCGGGAATCACATTATCTTCCTCCCTTTTTATGGAGCTTGATTCTCGGATCGAGCAGTCCATATGCGATATCGACTAGAAATAACATGACTACTAAAAAAGTACTGTAGAACACGGTCGTGCCCATAATCACGGGATAATCCCGCTGGTTGATACCTTCTACGAAATATTTGCCCATTCCGGGAATTGCAAATATTTTCTCGATAACAAAAGTTCCTGTAAGAATGCCGGCAATCAGTGTGCCTAAAATGGTGACAACTGGCATAAGTGCATTCTTCAGTGCATGCTTGACGACAACTTTCACAGGAGAAAGTCCTTTAGCCCTCGCCGTTTTTATGTAATCCTGCGTTAATGTTTCAAGCATACTGGACCGCGTCAGCCGGGCAATAATCGCCATTGGGCCGGTAGCGAGGGCGAAAATAGGAAGAACCATGTGCTTGGGGCTGCTCCAGGTAGCTGCTGGAAAAATTGGCAAAGTAACCGCCAGCTCCTGGATAAGCAAGGTTGCCATCACAAAGTTTGGAACGGAGATGCCTAAGACGGCAATCGTCATAGCCAAATAATCTATGAGCCCATTGTGTTTCAAGGCTGCAAATACACCTAATAGAATTCCGGAGACAACGGCAACGAGAATTGTCCAAATTCCGAGCTCCGCTGAAATAGGAAATCCTCTTCCTAAAAGTGAATTCACCGTTTCTGTCGGCTGTTTTATAGAGGGGCCGAAATCAAACGTAGCTATGGATTTTAAATAAAGCGCATATTGAACAAATAAAGGTTCATCTAAGTGAAAATGTTCTCTTAAGTTCTGCTCAACGGTTGCATTACTTGAGCGCTCTTCATTGAAAGGAGATCCTGGAATAACGTTCATAAGAAAAAAAGTAAGCGTGGCGATAATTAATACTGTAACCACCATGAGTATAAAGCGTTTCACTATGTATTTAGCCATCCGGACTCCTCCTAACTAAACGTCGTACGCATGGCAAGCTCCGTCATCACGAGCATCGCTTGGTAGGCTTCGAGAATATCTTTTGCTTGAAATTTTACAATCGTAGAATTCGGTTCAATCTCTGTCCCCGGCATTAAATTCGCCCATTCTGCCTGGCCATAATTCATAAATTCAATTCGCAGAGTCGGATGGTCAGGCGGCACAAGCGGCTGGACATTGGGGCTGTTATGTAAGGCTTCCTTGACTCGCTGAGTCAAAAGCTCACCCGCTTTTTTAGGCGTCAAGCTTTTGACAGAAGATCTGGAGATCGTTTCTTTTACTGGTGCAGTTATAATATTAGGAATTAAGGCTTCTGCTTCTTGAGCAGCGCAGTCATCACCGGCAACCATGATGACAGGAACACCGTAATAACCCGCGACATAAGCATTCAAGCCTAGTTCGCCAACAGCGGTATCATCAATGAAAAAATTGCGAACGGCAAAGATCATCGAATGAGACATGACCCCTCTTTGGGCAGCACGGGCGTGGTAGCCGATGAACATCGCACCTGTAAAAGATGAATCCAGTCCCTGCATCATCGAATAGGGTTTTACGTCCCCTGTAATTAACTGAGTTTCTGGATGAAGCTCGTCAATTAATAGATTATTCATTTTCGAGTGACTGTCGTTTACAATCACTTCTTCGACTTGATTGGCAAAAGCAGATTCAATGACATAATTGGTTTCTTGCGTCATAATCCGCCGGGAGCGCTCATAGTTGAGTTTGTCGGAATCTACATACGTAGAATCTGGCAAGCCGGTAATACCTTCCATGTCTACAGATAGATAGAGTTTCATAGATGCCAATCCTCCTAAAGGCAAGTGTGTTCTAAAATTACTAATTTTCTAATAATTTTAACAATATTTACATAGCGGCAATAGAGACTATATACCCGCGCCTATAGAACTAGCAAATAATGGAATTCATAAATTTGAAAGATGTAGCAAGATAAAGTTACAAGGGATAGTTGTAAAAAAATAGAATTAACAAGGAACTTTTTTCATACTCCTTCGTAGGAAAGGTTAAGAAGAAAAAGGAGCGATGTTATGAAAACCACTATTCTGTATTCTGTAATAAGTGCAGCATTGATCGGCTTATTTGTCTGGCTGATAAGTAAAGCTCTGCACTTCTCTTTTCAGGAATGGGCTTTTTTTATTGGTCTTGGAATAACGACGGTACTCTTATTTTTCAACAGCAGTGGAGGACTCCATACACGCTGGACCAATTTTGGTTATTCCATAACCCACGGACGCCAGCAGGAGGAAGATTGGAAGATTGATGTGGGTGTCCTTTTTTATGGTTCATTAATTTTCACTACAGCTTCATTAGTGTTGATGGTGATTGCGTATTGGAGTTATTTTTGAGCAGGTAGAAAGAAGGGAGGGTGTAAGCTCCCTGAACCACTTGGGAAAATGAGAGAGTCTTTCTGTTTAATCAGTCATTAAGAAAATGGGGAGGTAAAAAGCAGCAGGTGCTGCACTGGCGGAATAGAGAGAAATCCTTGAATGGAGATCGCTGTTTCCATGAGAGGGGTTTTTTTCAGGATTACTTACTGCTTTAGAAAAAGGAATAACCACCAAAAGGTAAGCAAAAATACATAACAGAAAAGCGTAAAAAAAGTCCAAATGGCTCCATGCTGTAATTCATGAATAAAATAATCCATTTCATTCATTCCTGCCGATCTTTCCACACTATTTATAAAACTAACAATTGGCGCACTTAAAGTAATAATGACTGCCAAAATGGATAAAAATCTCAGTTTATTGTTAACAACGCCATAAATCGCTGTTCCTAACGTTATGAATAACAATACATAATAAATCACCCAGAACCAATGAGGAAGAGTCTCCCAATACATGCAGCTGCCTCCTTGCGATTGCGGTTATTTTGCTCGAAAATGTTCCCAGGAAATCTGTGAAGGAAAAAGACTCCGCCTATTCTTATCCTGAGGAATCCAATCTGCTAATATTAACTATACATAAACTTATGATAATGAAGGGGAAGAGATGGATAAACTTAACTTTATAAAAGGAGAACTAAAAATTCAGTATCGCTCTGAGAAGATTGCTTTACTTCCGAAGGAATTCGAGCTGCTTTATTTCCTGTACCAAAGACCAGAGCGGGTGTTTACTAGAGACGAGCTTCTCGATGCGGTTTGGCCAATGGACACCCCGACTGATCGAACCGTCGATGATCATATATACAGAGTGAGAAAAAAACTGCAGCCCTTGTCTTCGACTGTTCGAATTGAAACGGTAAGAGGTCAGGGATATCGATTGATTCTGACAAAGGAAAGCACGGCGAATCCTTTATTAAAGGATGACCAGGTATATTCCCATGCAAAAATTCTTTTTCAAAAATACCATCTTTACGGGCAGGGAGATGCGTTAAAGCTGTTGGAAGAAAACCAGGCGATATTTGGGTTTGAGCTCGATCTGCACAGCAGCATGTATCTTCATTTTATGAAAGGAAATTTCCGGTGGTTTTTAGAAGAAAAGGAAGTTTCCTTTTGGAATAAGTGCTACTACCTTCTCCATATTTACACCTATATGGAAGAAGACAAGCAGACGTGTCTTCAATATTTTACAAGAGCACTAAATCATAAGGAACTGCCGGAGCCTCACCATCTGGAAATTAAACTATTAAATCGCTTAACTCTATTGATTTTCACAAAACAAGTGAAGCGGGCAGAAGCTTGTCTGATACGTGCGAAAAAACAAGTCTATAAACAGAATCTGGAAGGTTTCATCCCCTTTCTAGCAATGACGGACCTCTACCTTTCTTTTCTTGTCGATAGTCAAGCCGTTACGGAAGCAAAGCTCGCAGAAACAGAAAAAATGCTAATAGACTTTCCCTTTTCCCGGGAAAAAGCCGGTTTTTCCATTATAAAAGGGGTGTATCAACTCACTTTGAAAAATGAGCAGAAAGCAAGAATTTATTTTGATCAAGGGTTTAATGAGTTCAGGCAAGCAAAATATATACCCGGGCAGCTGATCAGTTTGAACATTATCCGGTTTTTCTTAACCGAATTAGGTATCAAGAATGATTTAGCCGCATCTTATGAAAAGCAGTGGAAGCAAACTGCTGAGCAGTATCATTTTAATGAATTACGCTCGAGGATAAAAAAACAACTGGATCTGTACTTGAAGTAGCTGGGAAATTTTCGACACTTCTCTGATAATCCTCTGACAAACCTTCTTTAATCTTTATTAGAAAGGTCAAAAGGAGGAAGGGAAATGGATCAAGAGACTTCACTTTGGAAAAATCGGAAATTTATAAAGTTTTTTGGAGCGAACGCTTGTTCTAATTTAGGGAATTGGTTTGACTTTATTGCGGTCTTGATTTTATTTCGTTATACGTGGAAGGCAGACCCGTTATTAATTGCTTTGATCCCGGTGATGTATGCAGTACCCAGTATGTTTTTAGGGCAGCTGGCCGGGGTTTTTTCTGACCGGAGAAATAAATTAATACTCCTCATTTATTCAGATTGGATTCGGGCAGGGTTCACCTTTTTACTTTTGTTCATGCCTTCCCCGCTGTTTTCTCTGCCTGTTTTGTTGCTCCGTAACACGGCTGGGGTGATAAGCTTACCAGCCCAGCAGGGATTAATGAGAATGGTTGTACACGAAGAGCATCTCATGAAGGCGGTAACTATGAACGGGAGTGTGTATCAGTTAATGAAAGTTGCGGGCCCATTGGCGGGAGGATCTGTTACAGGGTTCTTTTCACCAGGCTTTGCCATTGGGATAAACGCAGTTTCCTTTGTCTTATCAGGAGTTGTCCTGATGTTGATTCCTATGACCAAAAGGGAAAAAGAAAAAAGAATAAGAAAGACGAACGACGTAAGCTTTTTCATTTCCTGGCGGGAAGGCTGGGCAGTAGTCTTGAAAAGCAGGATCTTGTTAGCAAGTATGATATTCGGGGTATTCAGTACGTTAACCATCCAAATGATCGACGCCCAGATTGTGACGCTGTTCAGTGAGGTTTTTCCGGAGAGAGCGGAATTAACGGGCTGGGCAGTCTCATTCATTGGAATGGGTTCATTTCTAATCGTGATGCTGTTAAATAAAATGAATAAAATAGAAAAATATGGATGGTTTTTCGGTACGGGAAGCTTGCTGATCGGCCTGATGATTTTGGGGTTTGGGCTTCTTGGAGAATACGATTTAGCTGGCGCAGCACTTGTGCTCTCATTTATAGGAGGGGTTGGCAATGGACTGACCTTTACTGCTGTCAACTACATGATCCAAAAAGAGCCTCCGGAAGAAGTGATTGGAAGAGTATCGGGAATAGTTGACTCTACCTTAAGCCTGTTGTTTATCGTCGGACCCTTGCTTGGAGGAATTATGATTCGTGAGTTAAGTGTCCTTCAAGCTTTTAAGATGATCGGTGTCGTTCTCTGTCTGCTAGGTACAGCCGGTCTTGTTTTTCAAAAGCTGATTTGGCCAATGGACAAAAGGGAGGAAACGATCAAAGAAGATAGGGAAGCAGCTTTATAAATCCTAACTTCAATAGAATACCAAAAAGGGCCTCAGACAAAAGAGTTTCAGCCTACATAAAATCCGAATGAAGGTGAACTTGTTACGATAAGACTTCACCATCGTTCGGATTTTTAGGGGAGTTGAACTTCGATTTCTATAAGGTGGTGGGAGCATAGCCGCTCCGAAAAAAATTTCCCTATCCTTCATTATTCGTCTTTAGACGGGAGGTTTTTAATTATGTCCCAGCCCCTCTAAAACTTATCAATCGCCATTTCCATGACCTTCGATTTCAATTGTTCTTTTTGATTTTCGTAGGCTTTTTTCATTTCTTTCGCCGCTTTAGGATCATGACCGTTCGCTACTAAATCATCCTGCATGTTGTGATAGACTTCATCAAAAGCTTCATCTGTTTTATTTTCCAGTTTATCTGCCGCTGATTTATATTTTGAAAAAAAATATATATACGAAATATCTTTCCCGTCTGCCTGTTTGTTTGCATATTCTTCTTTTGCTTTCTCTGCTAGCTGCTGCAGCCGGTCTTTCACTTGATTCTCAAGATCGTTGAAGGTTGGCTCGTAAGCTTGTTTAATTTCTGTGACTGACTTCTTCCCGCCTTGTTTCGATTCTTTTTCAGCAGGTTCAGCTGAAGCCGCTTGTGCTTCTTCCTCAGTAAGGTCAGGGCGGCTCAATTGAAAATTGTCCTCAACGAGTTGATCAACGTCCGCATCAGCCGTACCGTAATCTTTGAAAGCAAGGAAATATGCAGCGGTCCCTGCCCCGATTAATAACAAAGCGATTAAACTCAGCCCTATGATCAGCTTGATTTTCTTAAGATTCATTTGATAAGCCCCCTGCACTTATTTTACCAGAAGTATTCCATTTATTGGAGTTTTTAAACATTGTCATCTACTTGTAATGCCGGGAACGGTTATAAAATCTATTCAACAAGGGTATGTTTTTAGTAAGCAAGAAACAAGGAGGCGACGTAATGTTTAAAGAGCATGATTTTATCACCGGTTTAAGATGGTCAATCCTATTAAGTGTGCCTCTTTGGTGTTCTATATTCGGATGGGTGAAAATAGCCCGCCATCTACTTCATTAGCAGAACCGTAAAAAATAGTGCCCCTGTTGTTCGTTCAGCAGGGTTTTTTGTTTCTTTTTATAACGATCTAATTGAATGTAAATGATGTCTATTTTTTCCGTCTCTTGCTATAATGAAAGAGAGCAATTGAAAGGAGAAGTTCATGAAATCCTTGATTTACAGAGGAATACTTACCCTTTGTTACTCTTTTCTAGTGATGGTTCAGCCGGCTGCCGATATGGAACAGCTTCCTCAGCTTGATGGGGAGAACATTATTCAAGCCAATTCTTATCCCTATATCGTCCATGCGGCTCAGCCTACTGTTTTGAGTAAAACAAACACAGACCACAGTACTTCTTTATCCTTTCAACCATTACCCCAGCACTCACTGCTTCCTTTGGAGCCGACAGCCGGAGATTATTTTATCAGTGATTCTCTTGGCTTTCTCCATGTGATGAAGTATCAGGCCAATTATCTCTAACCTCATGTATCGATTGTCTCATTTACGTTATGAATCCACACAGCTTACTGATTTTAGTCAGTCGTGAAATGAACAGAATGATAGAAAATGAGAAGACTATCATTCTTAGTATGGGAGGATACTATGAGCGAAATTGATACATTGGAATATGAACAAATTAAAGAAAAAATAGAGCACCGTAAAATTCCCAGGGCAGAGATGATTAAGCGGATCGTTTTCATTACTTTAGGCGCAATAGTCATGTCGGTAGGACTTGAAATATTTCTCGTTCCCAATAATGTCATCGATGGTGGAGTGGTCGGCATATCCATTATGCTTGCCCACGTGTCCAGCCTTCCGCTTGGAGTGTTTATCTTTGTCTTGAACATTCCTTTTTTCTTTATTGGATACAAACAAATTGGAAAAACGTTCACAGCTTCAACCATTTACGGGATCATTATTTTATCTGTTTCTACTTCGGTTCTCCATTCCGTACCAGCTTTTACCCAGGATGTGCTATTGGCGACGCTGTTTGGCGGGTGTGTGCTGGGGATTGGGGTTGGAATGGTCATCCGTTATGGAGGATGTTTAGACGGGACAGAAATCTCAGCGATTCTGGTTAGTAAAAAGCTGCCTTTTTCCGTCGGTGAAATAATTATGTTCGTTAATTTGTTTATTCTCGGAAGTGCAGGGTTTGTCTTCAGCTGGGACAGAGCTATGTATTCTCTGCTGGCTTACTATGTGGCCTATAAAATGATTGATGTGACGATTAAAGGTCTCGATGAATCGAAATCGGTTTGGATCATCAGCGAGCACCATAAACGAATCGGAGAGGCCATTTTAGATCGTTTAGGAAGAGGTGTTACCTACTTAAGCGGAGAAGGTGCCTTTACAGGTGACGAGAAGAAAGTGGTTTTCTGTGTCATTACGAGAATTGAAGAGGCGAAATTGAAAGATATTGTATATGAGCATGATCCAGAGTCTTTCCTTGCCATTGCGGATATTGCAGAGGTAAGAGGAGGAAGATTTAAAAAGAGTATTCATTAATAAAAAGCTCAGAGTTCACTAACTCTGAGCTTTTTCACGCTCTCTAATCTCCTGAAGCTTTTCTTGGTGTTTCGTCCTCTATGGTTCGTTCCTGCTCGCCCAGCCAGCTGCGGTAGTTTTGCAGGTCAGATTCTACTTGATTGATGACAAGTTTTACAATATAGATATCGTCTAGAAAGCCGGCGACCGGGATGAAATCTGGAATTGCATCGATAGGGGAAATGAAGTATAAAATGGCCCCCACAATTGCCACGATTGAACCTGTCGGCACCTTAGTATAGCTTCCGTTACGCCACTCCCTGATCAAACTGAACATTAAGTGGATTTCTTTCCAGACGTTAGAGAGTGGTCCTTTATTTCTTTCTGATTTTTTTCTGGCAGCGTCAATCATATCTTTCGTTTGTTGAGGGTTTCTAATTAATTCCTCTGCACGATCCTTCATTTTATAATAAAGTTTTTTCGCTTTTTTCTTCTTTTGTTTTTCCAAAGCTTTTCACCCTCCTTTAGGTGCTTACCCTAACCCATCCCCATTTTGTAATAACCTCAAACCATCCTTTAATATCCGCTGTAATGAGTTTTTATTCAGTTTGTAACTTTTGTATTATTTCTGGCATATAACCATGACCTTTAAGTATAAAGACGCAAAAGAAGGATGAACATCCGCTCATTTATTAATTAGAACCAGGGTCTGATGATCTATTTTGTATAAAAATTCAATTTTATTTGAAAATAACTTCAATTTAGAATTTGGTCAATTCAATTGATTTTCGGCTTCAGATGGGATTATAATAGCTCTTTGTTAAGACAAAATTCGACATATTGTCCGCTAGGAATTTTTTGAAAATTTTCTCAAGTGATAAGGCTTACATTATGTCGGTTCAGCAATCAAGGAGGTTTCATAGAGTGTCAAATTACACCAAAGAAGAAATTGTAAAGAGTGTGCCTCAAAAAGGCTTTTTTGGACACCCTAAAGGGTTATTTACCCTGTTCTTTACAGAGTTCTGGGAGCGTTTCTCTTACTACGGAATGCGCGCAATCTTAATATTTTATATGTATTATGAAGTATCCCAAGGCGGCCTGGGACTTGATAAAGGAACAGCTGCATCGATTATGGCCATTTACGGGTCACTCGTGTATATGTCGGGGATTATCGGTGGCTGGATTGCCGACCGTTTACTTGGTTCAACATCAACCGTATTTTACGGTGGGATACTTATCATGTTCGGACACATTGCCTTATCCCTGCCCGGCAGTTTAACAGCATTTTTTATTTCCATGGTACTGATCGTTATTGGTACAGGGCTGTTGAAGCCAAATGTTTCCAACGTCGTTGGAGATCTCTATTCACCAGAAGATACACGTCGGGATTCCGGCTTTAGTATTTTCTACATGGGTATTAACATGGGAGGATTTCTTGCCCCATTAATCGTTGGTACAGTCGGTCAGGAATACAATTTCCACTATGGATTCGCTATTGCTGCGATCGGCATGTTCTTTGGACTTATTACCTTTATGGTTTCCAAAAAGAACAGCCTTGGCCTTGCGGGACGGAATGTTCCTAACCCCTTAACAAAGGCAGAACGCTCGGTAACGATTCGACGGTTTATTATCGGAATTATCGTTATTGTTATTTTATTTGCGGTAACTATTCCTACAGGAATCTTGACGATTAACGGGTTAACTTATGTTGTCAGCTTCTTAGGGCTCTCCATTCCAACTGCTTACTTTATTGTCATGTACAAAAGTAAGAAAACGACAGCGGATGAGAGATCACGTATTCTTGCTTATATCCCGTTGTTTATAGCTGCTATGGTATTCTGGGCACTCCAAGAGCAAGGAGCAATTATTCTTGCCCAATACGCTGACCAAAGTACAAATTTGGACTATGCGGGTTTGGATATTCAGTCTTCCTGGTTCCAGTCTCTCAATCCGCTGTTCATTATTTTCTTAGCACCGGTCTTTGCCTGGATGTGGCTCCGATTAGGCAAAAAACAGCCTTCTACGCCTAAAAAGTTTGCTTTAGGTATTATATTTGCCGGGTTGTCCTTCTTGCTTATGGTCATTCCGGCTGTTGCCAGTGGAGATAACCTGTCCAGTCCACTTTGGCTTGTATTCAGCTTCTTAATCATTGTCCTTGGTGAACTGCTTTTATCTCCTGTCGGACTGTCGGCAACGACAAAACTTGCGCCAGCAGCATTCGCTTCTCAAACGATGAGTGTTTGGTTCTTAACCAATGCCGGCGGACAAGCTTTGAACGCTCAAATAGTTAAACTGTACAGCGCTGATACAGAGGCCGTTTATTTTGGTGTATTAGGGGCAGTTGCCGTTTTACTAGGTATCATCTTGATGTTTATTGCTCCAAAAATTCAGAAATTAATGAAAGGCATTCATTAATCCTTTCTACCCCCAGCACCCTTGCTGGGGGTTTCTATTATTCTAGGAAAATAAGGCTTCGTTCTAGTGTCTAAGGAACCATTCTGTATTTAGAACATGGTCGTAAATAGCACCTGGGAAGCGGTCATGATAAAATGATAGTGTAAATCCTTTATTCTAAAGGAAATTTTTACCTTTATAAGAAAAATAATGATAAAAGGTGAAAGAAGAAAAGATTCGACATAGGCATCAGAGAAAGGATGAGGTAAGATTGCACATTTAACGAGTCTTTGTTTGGACGATTGGCAGCTGAATGTGGAAGGCCATGTGAGTGTCCGCATCGACAAAACCATTGTCATTGAGCCGATCAGACAGATGACGGAGGATTCATTAAAGCGATTTATCCGCTACCAGACCTTGATTCAAAAGGTCATAATAAACACCAAGGAAACGATGGCTCCGATTGAACTGTTTGGTCCGTATCAATTAAAGAGGTCTTTTGGTATTTTAGTGTTAAAGAGAATATAGAAAACTACAGGATAGGGATTAGGGGATTTATTTTACAAGGCTTTTAAAAAGCTGACATTATACATAAACACGAAAGGCACTGTGATAAGCAGTGCCTTTTACAATTCTTTTATTTAACGATAACGGTTGGGATCTCCGAATGGTGAAGCACTTGGTGACTGACACTGTCCATTGGAATGAGAAACTTCATTTAACACCCTCCTTATTTAGGGGAACGAACCATTTTTCTTGTTAATAGTGCATATTCAGAGCTTTCCTGCTTTTGTGTTTGTTTCTTCACAGGCATTAACATGAGTACGAGTCCAGCGAGAACGACTGCGGCAGCAACACCAAACGGGACATGGGGAGTAAAAGCTTCTCCGACCACCCCTGATAATAAGGGGGCAAGAGCTGCACCAAACCAGCGTACAAAGTTATAAACACCTGAAGTTACATTTCTTGCGTATGGAGAAATATCCATTACATAGCTCGTAAACAGTGCGTTGTTGAGGCCAGACGCAAGACCAGACAGCACGATTAATACGATTTCGAGCCAAACTATTTTGACAAATAACAATAAGGCGAGCAGGATAATAAAAGCGGTAAGACCGACTTTTATTAATGTGACAGGCTGCCATTTCCGCTCCAACTGGTGGGAGAGAATAGCCGAGCCATAAGCAAGGGAAATTCCCCATCCAAAAAAGATAAAACCTAAATGGATCGCAGATAAATCAATAATTAAGGGGGAATAAGCGAGTACTGTAAAGAAACCATAATAATAAAGCATTCCGGCGAAAGCCCCCTGAGTAAAAGGGAGGTATTTTAACAAACTGCCTATTTGTTTGATACCCGGCGCCTTCCGTGTGTGCTGCTGGACAGGCTCTTTCACAAGAATAATAACGAGTAAGAGAGCTAGAAATATAAGGCCTCCGGTAGCAAAGAAAGGATACCGCCAGGAAGCTTCACCAATCAAGCCGCCAAGCAGCGGACCGCCAGCCATCCCTAGCCCAATTGCGGCCTCGTAAAGGCCAACGGCTGAACTTATTTCTTCAGAAAGAGCAATCAGCAATGTCATAGCGGTAGCAAAGAACATCGCATTTCCAAACCCCCAGCCTGCTCTAAAAATCGAAAGCTCTGCCACTGTATTGGAGAAACCACAGAGAAGAGCAAAGATGGTAACAACAGCAAGTCCAAAAGTAATCATGTTTTTATCTCCGAATTTTCCTGCTAAAAGACTCGCAGGTATCATCATCACCGCCATCGTAAAAATGTAAGCAGTAAACAACAGCTCGACCTGCCAGTGACTCGCTCCGATTTGCTTGGCAATCACTGGAAGGATGGGGTCGACGACTCCTATTCCCATAAATGCTAAAAAAGTCGCGATGACCGTAACGATGCGGCCGCGTTTGCGAACATGTTCTTGTAAATTCAACTTCTATCCATTCCTTTCGTGTAAAATGGGAAATGTCTTTCAATAGTATAGGTCCAGTCATTTTATTATGTCAATATTTATATATGTAATTTTTTATATATGGAGGGGATCGAATGAATTCACTTGGCTACGCCATTTTAAGCCTGCTTGTCCGAAAGCCTTGTTCAGGCTATGAAATTCAAATGCTGCTGGATGCTTTATGGCCGGCAAAACATAGTCAAATCTATCCGCTGCTCAATAAACTTAAAGAGAACCACTATGTAACCTTTGAGCAAGTGAAGCAAACCGGGAAGCCGAATAAGAAGATTTACTCACTCACGGAAACAGGGAAGGAAGTGCTGTCTGAGTGGGTGAAGGAGACACCGGATCCCCCTGTTCAGCGAGATGAATTTTTAATTAAAGCTTATGCCCTCTGGCTGACGAACGAAGAAGACGGCATTCACTTGATTCAGGATCGTCTGAAGCGTTATCAGTATCTATTGATGGAACATCAGAAAACCGTACAGGAGATGGAGAAAACGTTTGGAGACGAAGTCTTAAATAAGACTTCTCCGCAGTTTGGGAGGTATGTACTGTTCAAAAGGCGGATACAAATGGATGTGGAAGAGATTAATTGGTGCGAGTGGGTACTGGGGTTATTAAGGTAGTGAGGTTAAATAAGTCACTTCGAATAAGAAGGGGCTTATTTTTCTTTTGTAAACAAAAATATGGGATTTTTTAAAATTTCGTAATTTTTCGGATATTTTTATAGTTTTCTAGGATAGTTAAAAAAATGAGAACTGCTACACTTACATGTAAGCGCTTAACAAGAAGGGGGAAACACATTTGAAAAAGCTGGGATTGATCATACTAGGACTTGCTTTTACTTTTAGTTTAGCTGCCTGCAGCGGTGGGGACAATGAAGCTTCAGGAAGTGGTGTAACAGAACTGACGGTTTGGAATGACTGGACTGAAGACAGGCCGGAGAACACCGTTTATAAGGATTTAATTAAAAAATTCAATGAAGGTCATGACGATATTGAGGTAAAGATTGAAAGTATTCCACATGACCAATACGAAACCAAACTGCGGACACAGGCAGCAGGCAAGCAGCTGCCGGATATGTTCAGAGTCTGGCCGGGTGCTCGAATTAAACCACTGGTAGAAGGCGGGGCTCTACTTTCCTTAAATCCAATTAAGGAGGAGTGGAAAGACCGGATTCCAGAAGCAATTTTAAAAGATTATGCCATTGATGGTGAGCAGTATGCCATACCGGCGAACATCAGTGAAACAAGCTTGATTTTCTATAATAAGGAAAAATTAAAGCAGGCAGGCTATGATGAATTTCCAACGACCTATAAAGACTTAAAAACGTTAATTAAAGATTTGAACGATAAAGGGATTACCCCGATCGCTCTTGGTAACAAAGCAACGTGGCCATTACAATCCGTTTATATTTCTACAATAGCTGATCGGTACACAGGCAGTGACTTTCTTGAAAACACATTAAATGGAGACGGAACATTTGAGAATGAGCAGTTCGTAAAAGCTTTATCTGTAATCCAGGAAATGACCAAGCTGAACGCATTTAATGAAGATATGAATACGATTGATGAAGCACAGGCTAGGAGCGAGTTCAACAGTGGTGATACAGCCATGCACTTTGCGGGTTCCTGGGCGATCGGCCCGATTTTGGACAGTGTCTCCAATAAAGACAATATTGGCGTCGCTCCATTCCCGGAATTTGAAGGCGGTGAAGGAGACCAATCGAAAATTGCCGGTGTTGCTGGCGGTGGAATTGCTTTAAACAGCAATCTAAGCGATGAGAAAAAAGAGGCTGCTTTTGAGTTTTTGAAGTTTTTCTACAGTGATGCTCTTTACAAGCAGCTCGTGAAAGCGAACATTATTGTTCCTTCCGATGTAGAAATGGATGATTCGATCCCTCAAGTATTCCAAAAGGCAAACAGTTTTGCTCAGAATGGTCTTGCACCTGTCTATGATGCGACAATGCCTCCGAAGGTTACAGACATCATTAATAATGGGCTTCAATCCATTACATTAGGAGAGAAAACACCTGAACAGCTGGCTAAAGACATGCAGGCTGAATTAGAGAAAAAGTAGATAACCAACGGAAACAGGTTACTTAAAGAAGTAGCCTGTTCCATTTCTAAGGAGGGAGAATATGCACCTTGCTCGAAGAAGAAAAAGCTCAATTTTCCTTGGACTGCTTCCTGCTTTGCTGCTGTATTTGGTGTTCGCGATTTATCCAATTCTGCAATCTTTCTATTATTCAGTGATGTCATGGGACGGGTTTTCCGCGATGACGTTTGTCGGCTTGGAAAATTTTAAAGAACTATTTAAAGACCCGTTGTTTTGGAATTCTGTCAAAAACAATATTTATGTGGTGTTGGCATCTGTACTTGGACAGGTACCGATTGCCCTATTTATCGCTCTTCTCTTAAACCGTAAATTGAAGGGAGCGAAGATTTTCCGGACGATTGGCTTTTTACCTGTTGTCCTCTCAACCGTGGTGATCTCCTTAACGTGGGGGTTGATCTACAATTCTGAAGAGGGGTTAATCAATGAATTCCTTCGCTCGGTCGGGTTGGAGGCACTTGCCCAAAACTGGCTTGGAGATACGCAGTGGGCGATGATCGCTGTCTGTATAACGGTTATATGGCAATTTGTCGGGCTGTATCTGATTATTTTCCTCGCTGCCTTACAAAACGTGCCGGAGGAAGTCCTGGAAGCCGCCAGGATAGACGGGGCATCCGAATGGACAACGACGTGGAAAATTACGGTTCCGATGATTTGGGACACGATTATCGTTGCGATTGTTCTCTGTATTGCCGGTAGCTTGAGAACCTTTGATTTAATTTATGTAATGACTCACGGTGGACCGTCGCATTCAACCGATGTTATGGCGCTGTATATGTTTAATGAAACCTTTTCCAATCTGCAATATGGGTATGGAAGTGCTGTTTCAGTTGTTATTTTCTTATTCAGTCTGATGCTGATTATGGTCGTGCGTAAGGCACTCGGACAAAAAGTGATATAGAAAGGGGGGCTGTTCTAATGGAGACAACAATCGGTTCAAAATCGAAATGGAAGAATAAGGAGAAAGGGGCAAAGAAAAAAAGCATCAAGAAAACCATCATTTATGTCGTACTGACACTCTTTGCCATTGTAAACGCTTATCCGATCTTATGGATGGTCATTAATTCTTTTAAATCGGAACAGGAGTTTTCGGTGAACCAGTTTGGATTTCCGAAAGAGTTTGTATTTGAGAATTATGTCAATGCGTGGAAAGCAGCGAATTTTGATATTTTGTTTAAAAACAGTATTTTTATTTGCTTAGCAGCTACGGTAGTTACGGTACTCATCGGGGCGTTAGCTTCCTATTTCCTGGCTAGATTTTCTTTTAAAATGAACAAGCTCGTTTACACTTTGTTTATTTTCGGTATGATTATTCCCATTCACTCGACCTTAGTTCCCATGTTTATCCTCATTCGGAATCTGGGGCTTTTGAACACACCAATTACCTTGCTTTTCCCTTATATCGCCTTTAACCTTCCGATTACCATTTTTATTCTAACGAGTTTTATGAAGGCGTTTCCGAAAGATATTGAAGAATCAGCGATCATGGATGGCTGTGGTGTTTTTCGTACGTTCTGGTCGATTATTCTGCCGATGTCCCGTCCAGCTGTAGCAACGGTGATGGTGCTTAATTTTATTCATAACTGGAACGAATTTTCCTTTGCCCTCGTACTGATCAATGACCCAAATCTGCAGACGCTGCCTCTTGGGCTGGCGAGCTTTGCAGGACAGTTCACGACAAACTACGGGGCGCAGATGGCTGGACTGACCATGACTCTTGTACCTATTGTGATTTTCTACTTACTGCTCGAGAAAGAAATTGTGAAAGGCATGACATCTGGTGCCGTAAAGGGATAAGATTGTTATATCACAGTTCAAAGGTGGATGCATCATGTTTCGACGCTGGGGCCTCACTAAACAGTTTGCCACCGTATTCTTAATATTGATTACACTTCCAACAATTTTATTCGGCAGTCTTATCTATATCCAAACGACTAAAATCTTTAAGGATCAAGCTGAAGACAGCACGATTGAGCTGCTGGAAAAGAATGAGGAAAGCCTGAGGGCCGTGATTCGCGGCATAGAAAGCATGTCTTCCTATATGATTTATGACGAGAATTTCCGTACTTTTTTTCTAACGAAGGAAGAAGAGATGGCCAGTGAAAAATACAAAAAAGCGGAGGAAGGCATTCGCGGGTATTTTACCTTTCAAATTACTTCCCAGGATTACATCGATTCCATTTTACTGCGTGCAAGAGATGGGCATGAATTAAGGTTTGGCAACCCTGTGGCAGGGAATGAAGAAGCTTTGGATCGGGCGGCTGAGGATCTTAAAGGGAAATTCTATTGGAGTGATGCTTATCCGATGACGAGCGACTGGGACGGTCAAAAAGCGATCGTCAGTCTCTCACGGGTGATTAATGACATCAATCACATTAACGAGCCTGTCGGGATGGTGCGAATTCGTCTGGATGAAGAGGATCTCTACCATGCCTATGGGGCTGGACTTGCCACTAAGCAAGGCGACTATTTTTTAATGTCTGAGAATGGAGAAGTTGTTCTTAGTGAGGATTCTTCACAAGTAGGGCAGCCGTTCCCAAGTTCTAAAATCGTTAATCTTGTCGTCCATAATAAACAAGCGACGACTGACTACCGCACCAATCATACGACTTACTTAGTTGTAAAAAAGAAAATAGAAGGTACACGCTGGTTTTCTGTGGCGATCGTGGACAAAGGGGAAGTCGTTCATGAATTATATAACGTGCGGAGCTTAATCGTTACGATGATTATTTTACTGGCGATCCTTGGAATCATTGCGTTTATCGGCTTTTACATTTTCAATATTAAACGAATTGTGGAGTTGACCAACCAGACGAAGCAGTTGGAGACCGGGGATTTTTCCGTAAATGTGCAGGTGAAGACGGAAGATGAAATCGGACAGCTGGGCATGCGGTTTAATCAAATGGTTAAAAAGATTCAACAGCATATTAATACGGAATATAAATTAAAGATTAAGCAAAAGGAATCGGAATTGAAATCGCTGCAAAACCAAATGGATCCTCATTTTCTATATAACACCCTCGATATGATCCGCTGGACAGCCCGTCTGGAGAAAGCGATGGAAACGGGACAGTTAATTGAACGTCTTTCCAAAATATTTCGGCTGAACTTGAATAAAGGCAAGATGTGGGTGCGGCTGGAGGATGAGCTGAACTATATTTATAATTACCTGGAGTTACAAAAGAGCCGTTTAGGAGAAAAGCTTGATTTTCATATTTTTTATGATGCAGAACTGAAGGATGCAATTCTTTTAAGCCATGTTCTTCAGCCGCTAGTAGAGAATAGTATTGCTCACGGTTTCAAAGGACTCGGAAGACAGGGAACCATTACTGTCCGGTGTTACCGGAAGAATAACATGATTTGGATGGATGTAATTGATAACGGCTGCGGCTTCAAACCATCCAATAGTAAAGAGGAAGGCGGAGGACTCGCGCTTCGCAATTTGCAGGAAAGAATCGCGATTGCTTTTGGCGGCGATTATGGGATCGAACAGCTGGAAGATCATGAAGGCGCATGGATTCGGGTGAAAATTCCATTCTTACTGGAATCAGATATTAAAATCATAGACAAAGAGCAAGGTGAGAACGATGAGTCTTAGAATAATCATTGTCGATGATGAACCGGTCATCAGGAGAGGGCTTTCCGCAACAGTACCCTGGGAAGAGCATGAGATGGAAGTGGTGGGGCAGGCAGGTGACGGCTGGGAAGCAATCAGGATGATGAAGGAGCATGGGCCGGTCGATTTAATCATCACAGATGTCAGAATGCCTCATATGGATGGCTTGGAACTCGCTTCCTTTACAGCAGAACATTTCCCGGCAATCAAGATCATCATGATCAGCGGTTATGATGACTTTAAATACGCAAAGAAAGCCCTGCAGTTAGGAGTACAGGATTATCTACTAAAGCCCGTGGATGTAGACGAATTGATACGAGTTTCTAATAAGATTAAGAAGGAAATTCTACTTGAACAGAATGAAAACGCAGAATATCGAAAAACAAAGCTGAAAAATGCGATATACCACCAGGTTTGGGATTTTCCTGTAAAGATCCCTCAAGATCTGAAACGGTTCGGAAAGGTCAGCGTTTTCCCATTCATGAGTACCTTGAATCATTATGCTGCCTATCTCAAAGATAAAAATGGTGATCTCGAGCAGATAAAAAGTAACTGGAAGACTAAAATAGAGGAAAAATTTATAACCGAAGGCTATGAAACATTTTCGATCTTCACAAGTGAAAACGTGTTGCTTACTTGTGTGATCGAGGGGCGGGGGACGCTTAATACCGAGCAGGCAGTGAAGCTCCTCAAAGCGGTACAACTTAATGCTAAATTTGTAGTAAGTGAAGAACACGTACCGATCAGCTCTTTGTATCAGTCATACCGCTTGCTTTTTCGCTCTCTTAAATACTTGCCTGCGCATAGTACCCGAGTCATCTTTCCCGTTAAAGAGGAAGCTGAAAGAGAGTATGTCTACCCGGAACATCTGGAAGCTGAACTGCTTCACGCCTTTTTTCAACTCGATCATGAGCAAGTAGAGAAGGTAACAGAACAGCTGTTTCACACATTTAAAGACAACCATTTTTTACTTGAAGATGTCGTCCGAACGGGGGAAAAGTTGTTAAACAGCGTGTTGGAACGGTATGAAAAGCTATTAGGTCAAGGATCTGATTATCCCACTTTGCACTATCGCGAAGGGATTAACCTGGAGCAGTTTAATTCTTATTCGCTTCTTGAATCACAGTTCCGTGAAGATTTGAAGAAACTCGTCCAGGAACTGAACCTTTCTCAATCCGAGAGTAAGGACTGGCTTATAGAGAGGGCGGAGGAGTACATTCAATCCTATTACACCTCTGAGATTAAGGCTCATGAAGTCGCGGATGTGATTAATATTTCTCCTAATTACTTCAGTTCATTGTTTAAACAGAAAACAGGAAAGAAATTTAACGAATACGTGCATGATTTGAGAGTCAACCGGTCGAAGATTCTGCTGGCAGAAACGCCGTTTAAAGTCAGCGAAATCGCAGAGCAGGTTGGCTATCAGGAATATAAATATTTTGTCAAAGTGTTTAAGAACTACACAGGGATGACCCCAACAAAATATCGAAGGCTTATGACAATCAAATCATAGAAAAACTTTTCTAGAGGAGAGATCATATTTATGGACAAAAAAACGATGCAAATCCCAGAAAATTTTATATTAGGGGCAGCGATTTCTGCTTGGCAGTCGGAGGGATGGTCAGGAAAAAAGGATACCCAGGATTCTTATATAGACATGTGGTATAAAAATGATAAATACGTATGGCATAACGGCTATGGACCAGCTGTAGCGACTGACTTTAGAAACCGATACAAAGAGGACATCGGCTATATGAAAGAAATAGGGTTAACCCACTTCCGAACTTCGATTAACTGGTCACGCTTTTTAACCGATTACGAAAACGCAGTTGTAGATGAGGAATACGCTGCTTATATCGATGATGTCATCAATGAACTGATAGAAAATGGTGTGGAGCCGATGATCTGCCTGGAACACTACGAAGTACCGGCTGTATTGTTTGAACAATATGGCGGCTGGGGTTCAAAGCAAGTGCTGGAGCTGTTTGTCAACTATGCGGAGAAAGTATTTGAACGATACGGAGACAGGGTCAAGCATTGGTTTACGTTTAATGAGCCCGTGGTTGTTCAGACGCGAGTTTACTTAGACGCGATTCGCTACCCATATGAACAAAATACGAAGAAATGGATGCAGTGGAACTTTAACAAGGGACTTGCCACTGCGAGAGTTGTAAAATTATTCAAAGAACTGGAACTCAAAGAAAAATACGGTGCGAAGATCGGTGTTATTTTAAACCCTGAAGTTACTTATGCACGCTCAACCGCAGAGCATGACCAGAAAGCAGCTCGGATGTACGATCTGCTCTTTAACCGTACGTTTCTTGACCCGGCGATTCATGGAACCTATCCACAGGAATTGTTTGAAGTGATGGATACTCACGGCATCACCTTTGATTATACAGAGGATGAGCTGCAGACGATTAAAGAAAATAGAGTCGATTATGTTGGTCTTAACCTGTACTTCCCTCACCGTGTGAAAGCACGTACGTCTGCCTGGAATGATGATATTCCTTTTCATCCAGAATTTTATTATGAAAAATTCGACCTCCCCGGTAAAAAGATGAATCCATACAGAGGCTGGGAAATTTACCCTCAGATTATGTATGATATGGCTATGAGAATGAAAACTGAATATGGCAACATTGAATGGTTCATCGCTGAGAACGGGATGGGAGTGGAAAATGAGAAACGCTTCAAAAATGAAGCAGGAATGATTGTCGATGATTATCGAATCGAATTCATAAGCGAACATTTAAAATGGCTTTTAAAAGGGGTAGAAGAGGGCTCCAACTGCCACGGGTATATGCTTTGGGCTTTCTCGGATAACGTATCACCGATGAACGCCTTTAAGAATCGCTACGGTTTAGTAGAAATAGATTTAGAGAACAATCGAAACCGCTCCTTAAAAAAGTCTGCCCATTGGTACCAGCGAATTATTGAGACCAGCCAATTCGAGGCAGCACGTGAAGATGAATATAAATAATAGAAGGAGGAGGGACAGACCTCCTCTTTTTTTAAAAATGAAGAGTAAAGTAAGGGAGATGCTATGGAAACCTATATCACCTTCGATTTGGGAGGCACCTATACTAAATTTGCTTTGATCGATGCACAAGCGGAGCTATTGGAGACAGGAAGGCAAAAGACGCCGAAAACCTTGGATTCGTTAATTGCTTTTATGAAGGAATATGCGGATAAACATCCGGAAGCGAGTGGAATTGCCATAAGCAGTCCAGGGGCGGTGTCAGAAGAGGGAATCGTCTACGGCTCAAGCGCAATCAACTATTTGCACGGCCCTAATATTAAGGAGCTAGTTGAAAAAGAAACGAAGAAGGCAGTGCACATAGAAAATGATGCCAACTGCGCAGGATGGGCGGAGCTTTGGAAAGGCGCAGCCAAAGGAAAAAAAGATGTGCTCGTAGTTGTGATCGGTACAGGAATCGGCGGTTCTGTCATCCAAAATGGCGAGGTCTATAAGGGGAAAAATCTTCACGCTGGAGAATTTGGTTATATGCTTATTTCCAATCAAATAAGAAACAGCAATGATGTTTGGAGCCGTGTCGCATCTACCCAGGCCATGGTCAGAAAAGTGGCGGAAGCGAAGCAGCTTACGGAAGAAGAGCTCACCGGGGAGCAGATATTTCAGTGGGCAGAGCAAGGCGACCCCGTTTCACTTCAGGCGATCGATGAATTCTATTATTTGTTAGCCGCAGGTCTCTACAATCTCCAATACAGTCACGATCCTGAATTGATCTTGATCGGGGCGGGATCAGTGCCCGTCCAGAGTTAATCGATAGAGTGAAAGAAAAACTTGAAGAGATCGTAGATAAAATAGATTTGGCCAAAATTACCCCCTCTATTGCTTCCTGCCATTTCCGGCAAAATGCCAACTTGCTGGGAGCTGTCTATGCTTTTATGGTGCGTAAGAAGAAGTAGCCTCCAAGACTCTTTCGCTAAATTGCAGAAATCTCGGAAAACGGTTACAATTTAAGTAGTGACTAGTTATGAGAGCAGATTATAGGATGATGGGTGAAAAGCTATGACACAAAAGATTCAAATCGGGAAGCTTGCCATGCTTGTTGCATCGCTCACACCTGATGAACTGGAGCCATTTATGCCTGCCCTTGGTGAAGTGAGTTACTGCCAGGGAAAAGCAGGATCCATGGAGGTTCAAAAGGTGATTGCAGCGGTGGAAACAGCTGCCAAGCGAAACGGCATCATTAAAGAAAATGTGTATCGGGAAACACATGCCTTGTATCATGCCATTCTGGAATCATTGGAAGGCGTCATGCGTGGACAGCTCGGCGTGGGAAATATGATGCGGACGGTCGGACTGCGCTTTGCTATCGTCCGCGGTGAGCCTTATGAGCATGAGAAAGAAGGCGAATGGATTGCCGTAGCGTTTTACGGAACGATCGGAGCTCCTGTAAAAGGTTTGGAACACGAGACATTTGGACTGGGCATCAATCATATATAAAGAATAAGACGCCTATAGTTATTAGCGAAGAGAAGGCGGCAATGGCATACGTATGTCATTGTCGCTTTCTTTATGGTCTGAAAACTCGTTCGAAGAAACTTTTTGGCTCTGTTCCTAAGGGGGGAGATAAAATGGTCGAACTGAACGGAGAAGATTTAACGTTAGAACAAATGAAAGCGATTTGTCTCAATAACGATCCTGTTGCAATTGCGCCTGAAAGCCTGACTAAGGTGAGATCCAGCCGCAAGGTCGTGCAAGGGATTGTGGAAAGAAAAGAACAAGTCTATGGAATCAATACAGGTTTTGGAAAATTAAGTGATGTGGCCATTGCAGACCAGGATGTGGACCGGCTACAGCTTCACTTAATTCGCTCACATGCCTGCGGAGTGGGAGACCCATTCCCGGAACGCGTAAGCCGGGCGATGGTAGTGCTGAGGCTGAATGCGCTGTTGAAGGGTTATTCTGGTGTTCGGGAAGGTGTAGTCACACGGCTTGCTGAATTAGTAAACAAAGGCATTCATCCGGTAATCCCATCTCAAGGCTCACTCGGCGCCTCAGGCGATCTTGCACCGCTTTCCCACCTGGCTCTCGTACTTATCGGTGAAGGGAAAGTTTTTTATAAAGGAAATATTGAAGACACAAAGCAAGTGTATCAGCGATTAAATATGAAGTCTCTGCATTTGAAAGCAAAGGAAGGACTCGCTCTTATCAATGGTACCCAGGCGATGACGGCTGTGGGAGTTATGAACTGGCTGGAAGCATCCAAACTCGCAGATGCGAGCCATTGGATAGCATCGATGACTTTGGAAGCTTTAGAAGGCATTATTGATGCGTTTCACCCTGCGATTCATGAAGCGAGAGGCTATCCAGAACAAATGGAAGCAGCTGAAAAAGTTCGTAGTATCACAAAAGGCAGCGGGCTTATAACCCATCAAGGTGAGAGGCGTGTCCAGGATGCTTATTCGCTTCGTTGTATACCTCAAGTGCACGGAGCTTCCATGCAAAGTTTTAACTATGTAAAGGAGAAGCTTACGATTGAAATGAATGCGGCTACAGATAATCCGCTCATTCTAGACGATGGCAAGCTTGTTGTTTCCGGAGGGAACTTTCATGGTCAGCCGATTGCCTTAGCGATGGATTTTATGAAGATTGGGGCAGCGGAACTGGCGAATATTTCTGAACGTCGAGTGGAAAGACTCGTCAATCCTCAGTTGAATGATTTACCTGCATTCTTAAGTCCAAATCCTGGTCTGCAATCCGGAGCCATGATTATGCAGTATTCTGCAGCGTCGCTCGTTTCTGAAAACAAGACGCTAGCACATCCGGCAAGTGTCGATTCCATTCCTTCTTCAGCTAATCAGGAAGATCACGTCAGCATGGGAACGATTGGAGCAAGGCACGCTTCCCAAATCATTGGCAATGCTTACAGAGTAATGGCCATTGAATTAATTTGTGCCATGCAGGCGCTTGAATACCGCGGTGTCCATAAAGCTGCACCAAAGGTACAAAAGTTGTATAAAAAAGCAAGAACTGTCGTGCCATCGATTACTGTGGACCGGGTTTTCTCAGAAGATATTGAACGCCTCACGGAATGGTTGAAAGGTGATGGCTTTGACTGGAATGATTTCGAGCCGGAGGATGTAAAAGGGGGAGAATACTATGTCGACCACGCGTAAGCTTAAAGCGTCAAGAGGGACAGAGATCGAATGCAAGGGCTGGGAACAAGAAGCGGTGCTGCGAATGCTCCACAATAATTTGGATCCGGAAGTAGCCGAAAATCCTGATGAATTGGTGGTCTATGGGGGAATTGGCAAGGCAGCAAGAAACTGGGAGGCATTTGAAGCCATTGCGAAAACGTTAAAGCGTTTAGAGTCTGATGAAACAATGCTGGTTCAGTCAGGGAAACCGGTCGGAGTTTTTAAAACGCACGAAGCTGCTCCAAGAGTCTTGTTGTCTAATTCTGTGCTTGTGCCTAAATGGGCCAACTGGGAGCATTTTCACGAATTAGATCAAAAAGGACTGATGATGTACGGTCAAATGACAGCCGGAAGCTGGATCTATATTGGTTCACAGGGGATTTTGCAAGGAACCTACGAAACCTTTGCCGCGCTTTCTGAGAAACACTTTCAAGGATCCTTGAAAGGCACGCTGACTTTAACAGCCGGCTTAGGCGGGATGGGAGGCGCCCAGCCGCTCGCGGTCACGATGAACGGAGGCGTTGTCATCGGTGTAGAAGTCGACCCTGCTAGAATTGATAAGCGAATCAAATCAGGATACTGTGACAGGATAACTGAATCACTGGACGAAGCGGTACAATGGGCACAGGAGGCGAGGGAGCACGAACAAGCACTGTCCATTGGTCTCGTTGGGAACGCTGCAGAGATTCATCACGAACTCTTAAAAAGAAAGATAAAGGTGGATATTGTGACTGATCAGACCTCTGCTCATGACCCGCTCAACGGCTATGTGCCTGAGTCCTACACTTTGGAAGAGGCTGCCGAGTTAAGAAAAGAACAACCGGAAATATACGTGCAGCTTGCCTCTAAATCAATGGCACGTCATGTGGAAGCGATGCTGGAATTTCAAAGTCGAGGTTCCATCGTATTTGATTATGGCAACAATATCCGTCAAGTCGCTTTAGACGAAGGAGTGAAGAATGCTTTCGATTTTCCTGGCTTTGTGCCTGCTTACATTCGGCCGCTGTTTTGCGAAGGTAAAGGGCCGTTTCGCTGGGTCGCATTATCCGGAGATGAAAAAGACATTTATCGTACGGATGAATTAATGAAAGAATTGTTCCCGGAAAACAAGAAGCTGATGAGATGGATTGATATGGCTCAGGAAAAAGTGAAGTTTCAAGGTCTTCCGTCCAGGATTTGCTGGCTTGGCTACGGGGAACGGGCCAAATTTGGGCTTGCGCTTAATGAACTGGTCCGGCGCGGAGAGTTGAAAGCGCCTGTGGTCATCGGTCGTGATCATTTAGATTGTGGCTCGGTTGCTTCCCCGAATCGGGAAACGGAGGCGATGAAAGACGGCAGCGATGCAGTAGGGGACTGGGCAGTATTGAACGCTTTAATTAATACCGCTGCAGGAGGTTCCTGGATTTCTTTTCACCATGGAGGCGGTGTTGGGATGGGGTATTCCCTGCATGCCGGAATGGTCATCGTAGCTGATGGCACAGAGCTTGCTAAAGAACGTCTGGAAAGAGTATTAACGACCGACCCGGGTATGGGAATCATACGCCATGCCGATGCAGGATATGAAAAAGCAGAGCAAGTGGCCGGCTGCCACAATATTGATATTCCAATGAATCCATAACAAGGAGGGGAACCTATTGACTTATGATACGATCATTGAAAATATAGGACAATTCATTTTACCAAAAGCTGCGGATCATCCTTTAAAAGGAGAAGACATGAAACGCCTCGAAATCAGAGAAAATGCTGCTATTGCTACTAAGAACGGCAAAGTAGAATGGATCGGGACCCATGTCGATGCTCAGCGAATGGAAACGGAAAACCGGGTGGATGCGGAAGGAAAAGTCGTTTCTCCAGGTCTGGTTGACCCTCACACTCACTTAGTATTCGGTGGCTCCCGTGAAGAAGAGCTGGCCCTGAAACAAGCGGGAGTACCGTACTTGGAGATCTTAAAGCGCGGCGGTGGAATTTTATCCACCGTCAAAGCTACGCGCGAAGCGTCAGAAGAAACTTTATTTGCAAAAAGCAAGCAGTCTTTAAAGCGAATAGCTTCTTATGGAGTAACGACGCTCGAAGCTAAAAGCGGCTATGGATTAAATAGAGAAACGGAATTAAAGCAGCTCCGTGTCGTCAAGCGGTTAAAGAAAACCACGGTTCTCGATCTTGTGTCTACCTTCCTTGGGCCGCATGCGATCCCACCAGAATCAAAGGAGGATCCCGAGGCGTTTCTCCAGGAAATGATCGCTATGCTTCCACATATTAAAGAAGAAGAGCTGGCGGAATTTACGGATGTTTTTTGTGAAACGGGTGTGTTTACCATTGATCAGGCGAAAAGGTTTATGGAAGCCTCCATGGCAAACGGTCTGACCCCTAAAATCCATGCGGATGAAATTGATCCGCTTGGCGGTACAGAATTAGCCTGTCAAACTGGGGCAATATCTGCCGATCACCTTGTAGCAGCGTCAGATGAAGGAATGACTGCTCTTGCCTTATCTGATACAGTGGCAGTCCTTTTGCCAGGGACCACATTTTATCTTGGTAAAGATCATTACGCGAATGCGCGAGGGATGATCGATCGAGGGGCATCGGTTGCGTTGGCGACGGATTTCAATCCGGGCAGCTGTGTTACAGAAAACTTGCAATTGGTGATGTCTCTGGCTGCTCTTAAGCTTAAAATGACTCCGGAAGAAATCTGGAATGCAGTTACGGTTAATGCGGCTCATGCCATCGGAAAAGGCACTTCTGCAGGTGTGCTAGCACCAGGAAGAAAGGCAGATATCGTCGTTTGGGACGTACCTAATTATAAATATATTCCTTACCATTATGGAGTGAATCACGCGATGCTTGTGATGAAAGCAGGAGAGGTGATCTGGAAGCGAGGTGACGCGGATGTCTTTTCAATACCTGAAACCGGCCGGGTCGACTCTGTTTAAGGATCGCTATACGCAAAAGGTCGATGAAAATCTGCAGCCTTACGATCAAGGAATAAAAGGGGAAGTGGGTATCATTGGACTGCCTTCTTCCAAGTCCTCGATCTCCTTATCCATGGCTCAGGAAGCTCCAAAAACGATTCGAAAAGCACTCGGAGCCTTCAGCACGTATTCGTTAGAAAAAGACGAGGATTACAAGGATATGAAGATCATTGATTTTGGCGATGTGGCGGTTCATCCCACTTCGATTGAAGAAACCCTGCATCGTTTAAATACCAGTGTCACAGAGATGCTGGAAACGAAAGCCTGTGAAAAGCATGTGGTGATCGGTGGAGATCACGGGATCAGCTATCCTTCTATTGAGGCTTTTCATAACAAGTTTGGTCGTATAGGAGTAATCCAGTGGGATGCACACCATGATGTCCGTAATCTTAAAGATGGCGGAAGAACAAATGGAACACCTTTTCGCAGCCTTTTAGAAGAAGGGATTCTAAATGGCGAAGACCTTGTGCAGGTGGGGATTCGTGATTTTTCGAACGCCAAAGAATACGGGGATTACGCTAAGAAACAAGGCGTACATGTTTATACGATGGGGGATGTGGAGGATAAAGGTTTAAATTCGATCATTACCCAGGAAATGGACCGTTTAGCGAAAGAGGTGCATTTGATTTATCTGTCAGTGGATATGGATGTTGTCGATCAGGCCTTTGCCCCGGGTTGTCCTGCTGTTGGTCCGGGAGGTCTTACGAGCCGGGAACTGCTCTCAAGCATTTCTCAAGCAGCCAAGCATCCGTTGGTAAAAACGATGGATATCGTAGAAGTTGATCCCTCTAAAGATGTGCGGGATATTACAAGCAGACTTGCTGCGCACGTAATGATGCGGTTTATGTTTCAATAATGAAGTACCTCCGTGAGAAAAACGGGGGACTTTTTTTAGCAGAAAAGGGTATCGGTAGTTAAGTGATTAAGAAACTGCAGGAAAGAATAGAATAGGAACAATCATACAGATTGGCTGGAAGGGGGGGCAGGAATATGGAAGAACCTGATTTTGCTAAAGGTTGTCTATGGGGAACAGTCATTTCTCTCCCGCTTTGGATCCTTGCTCTCCTGACTGCCTGGAAGGTCTTTAAATAATAGCTTAGGTTACATTTTAAGAACTGGATCGTTAGTTGTAGTAAAATAAAAAATCATTTCCCCATATCTTTTTGCTGCCCTCATCCGTTTATTAGGGTGAGAGGATGGAAAGGAGTCGAGTTGGATGGACCAATCAGCAATAATTTCGGATTCGAACGGCAAGGAACTACCTGAGGATTGGCACCAGCAGTTAACGAAGTATACGTCATTTCTTTCAAAAAACGGTTGGGATGGAGAAGATCTGGCACAAGAGGCAGCTGCGAAGGCCTTTCAACACTATGCTGTGGAACAAATAACGATGTCGTTATTGAAAAAAATGGCTTACCACACTTGGGTTGATCTGGTTAGAAAAAGAAGCAGGGAAGCCATCGTAGAACAGCTTCCGATTTCTAAAGAGCTCCACGATCACAATAATTGTGAGAAACAGATGGAATCAGTAGAAGATCTGCTTGGAAAGGTCACTCCAAAGCAGGCGGTTGTTTTATTGCTTAAGGAATCTTTTCATTATCAAGTGAAGGAGATTGCTGAAGTAATGAACACTTCAGAAGAAGCTGTGAAAGCTGTATTGTTTAGAGCGAGAAACCGTATCGCTAAACGAACAGAAATCAGCAAGCCTGTCATTGAACCGAACACCTCTGCTGAATTATATCCTTTGATCTACGAAGCACTACAAAGGAACGACCCGAGCCGTCTGCTGGAAAAAATCCCGAAACTCGACGTTTTTGCAGGACTACACTCCCTTTCTACAAATCACTCCCTCTCCCTTATGGCTGCCTAAGCTTAATAAGGTATGGAGGTAACAATGGCTGCAATTCCTTATGTTATTGAACAATCGAAACACGGTGAACGTTCGTATGATATTTATTCACGGCTGTTAAAGGACCGCATCGTCATCTTAGGGGATGAAATAAACGATCAGATTGCCAATACGATTGTGGCTCAGCTTTTATTTCTGTCAGCTGACGACCCGGATAAGGATATATCACTTTATATTAATAGTCCGGGAGGTTCGACATCAGCAGGCTTTGCGATTTTCGATACGATGCAGCATATCAAGCCTGACGTTCGGACGATTTGCACCGGAATGGCCGCATCTTTCGGAGCTGTATTGCTGCTTGCGGGAGCTAAAGGAAAGCGGTATGCGCTTCCAAACAGCGAAGTCATGATTCACCAGCCCCTTGGCGGCGCAAAAGGACAGGCGACAGATATTGAAATTTCAGCTCGACGGATCCTTAAACTGAAGGAGCACGTGACGAATATTATCGCAGAGCGAACGGGGCAGCCGGCAGAGAAAGTCCGAGATGATATAGAGCGGGACTATTTCATGAGCGCAGAAGAAGCGAAACAGTATGGGTTAATCGATAAAATTATATAATCAAGAAAAAAGCCTGCTATACTTTCTAAATTAGAGGTGCTGTTAAATTCAATCGTTGATACTCACGAATCGCTTTTCGGGTGGATGCTTGCCGAGGGCGCGGCCCAAAGCTCCCTTGCTCAAGAAGATCACTTGACCAAATGGAACTTCGGCTTGCGCTGTTCCCGAAGGCGTCACCACCGACCGGTCATGGTGAAAGTATAAGAGAAGCCGGATTGGACGATTTTATCGTCCAATTCGGCTCCTTTTTTTATGCATGAAATTCAGTGGCATTGAGATAGCATGCAAGCTTTTTTGATTTCTGGAAGGCAGAGAAAAATTATTTCTTCAATAAGATCATATTCCCGCCACTTTTTCATTTTCCAAGCTAACTAAATCCCGAAAATAAGGATTGTGCTTATCCGATAATCATCGCTTCTTTTGGATAACGGAAATTATCCTTTACAACTTTTCCTCTAATAATGAATAAGAAGGAGAAGATTCCAATTCGTCCGATAAACATGAGAGCGATGATAATTAATTTTCCTCCTGTATGCAAATCAGGGGTGATGCCCATCGACAAGCCTGTCGTACCGAAAGCAGAACACGCTTCAAACACGATTTGGATGAGTGTAAACTGCGGCTCCAGGACATTTAATAAAATTATCGAAATGCCGCATATCATGATGGCTGTATTAATCACGATAAATGATCGAAAAATATCTTCTGACATGATTTCCCGTTTAAATACACGGACACGGCTTTTTCCCCGGGCATAGGAGATAATGCTGATGATCATAATGGCGAAAGTAGTCGTCCGAATTCCGCCTCCGACGCTGCTCGGAGATGCTCCGATAAACATGAGCACACAAATAACCAGCAGGGTAGGAAGACTAAATGAACTGACATCCATCGTAGCCAAGCCGCCATTTCTCGTCGTTACTGATTGAAACAGCGAGAAAAAAAGTGACTCGTGCCATGATTTATCTGCAAAGAAATGCGTGCGGTCAAAAAGAAATATCAATAATGCCCCAACGGCGACTAGTGCTGCAAACGTTGTAGAAGTAAGCTTCGTAAATAATGAAAAATTAAAGAAATCCCCAGGTTTTTTCGTTAAATAATCCTTTACTTCAATAAGGACGGGAAAACCAATAGCTCCCAAGGTCAACAGAAGCATGTTTACAAACTGCACGAAGTAATCGTGCTCAAACATGACGAGAGACGAGCCGGTGATATCGAATCCAGCGTTTGTTGTCGCACTGACTGAAGCAAACATTCCCTGGACAAAGGCTTCTCCTACGGTGGGAAAATATTCTGTGAAGTAGAGACCAAGAACGAGAGCTCCGACAATTTCGATTGCAATAATAATGACAAGAATTTGCCGGATCAGTCGTACGAGCCCGGAAAATGTTGTGCGGTTTTGGTCAGTTTTTATAAGCTCTCTTCTCTTCAAGCCGATCTTTTTACCCATGATCATCCATATAAACGTCCCGAGTGTCATGATGCCGATCCCGCCGAATTGAAGGATAAACATAATAACAAAGTATCCGGCCGTATTAAAGGTTTCCTGAGTAGGGACGACAGTCAGTCCTGTCACACTTACAGCGCTTACAGCCGTGAACAAACTATCAATAAAGCTGATCGGTTCCCCGTCTTTGTGAAGAAATGGCAGACTGATGAGCAGCGTAGAGATCATTACGGCTGATATGTAGAATATAACTATGATTTGAAAAGGTGAAAGCCGGTCAAATAAATGGCTGACCTTTAACATAGACATGCGTTTCATAATGGTACTCCTTAATCATACGAAGGGTTCTGCTTCGTTCTGGAAATAAAGCAGTCATCATGGATTTTATAGATTTACGGAGCGGTTGGCAAGACCAAGGAGCGAAATTTACGCAGGAAACAGCGAATAATGTCTATAAATAAGTGAAAGTTAGTTAAAAAACAGGCTGCTGTTTATATATTTATTGAAATAAAGCGTTCCTTTTCACTATCATATGGTTATAACTTAAAGCAGGAAAGAGGAAGACGAAGACTTATGGATATTCATCATCTGCAATATTTTATCGAAGTATCACGATTCAACAGCTTTACAAAGGCTGCAGACCATTTATATGTCACCCAGCCAACGATCAGCAAGATGATTAAAAATCTGGAAACAGAGCTTGGTGTCGAATTATTCGACCGTTCCCACCGGAAGTTAGTGTTGACGGATGCCGGCCGAGTGATCCTTGAGCAGGCGCAAATCATTGATAAAGCTTTTAAAAACCTGCAGACTGAACTGGATGACTTGTTAGGTTTACAGAAAGGACACATTCGTATTGGTCTGCCACCCATCATGGATGCTGACCAATTCATTCGTATTCTTGGTGATTTCCATCATAAATATCCAAATATTACGTTCCAGCTCGTGGAGGATGGGGCGAAGAAGATTGAGGAGAATGTGAATCAGGAAGAATTGGATGCCGGTATTACCGTAATGCCGACGCAGGAGGAGCACTTTCATTACTTTTCCTTTATGAAAGAAGAGCTTAAGCTAGTCGTTCCTCCCACTCACCGATTAGCCTCAAGAAAGCAAGTGAAACTGGAAGAGCTTGAAGATGAACAGTTCATTCTTTTTAATAAAGACTTTGTGATTAATGATAAAATTACCACCTCCTGTAAAGAAGCAGGTTTTATCCCGAAAGTTGTTTCTGAAAGCTCGCAGTGGGATTTTATTGGGAAAATGATCGCCTCCAATTTAGGTGTTTCGATACTACCATACAGCGTATCTCAGTTGTTAAAGGAAGAAGTCTGCGTAATCAAAGTAGTGAAACCAACTATAGAATGGGATCTTGCACTTATTTGGCGTAAAGATCATTACTTATCTTATGCAACTAAAGAATGGCTGAAATTCATTCAGAATGCGCTCGCTACACCATAGGAATAAACCAATCCGTTAATGGGTTGTGTTTTCAGCTGGTAGAAAAACGCTATAGTTTTTTTACCAGCTGTTTTTATGCCTCATGATAGCTGGCTCTGCTGAAATACGAAGAGTCTTTTTCTTGTTCTGAAAGGCGGCAGCCATTAACACCTGTTCTCGAACATTTTCCTTTCCACGGAATGGCAATAGTGCAGCCTGTACAGTTTTAGTGAATCTGCGAAGCCGAGCTCAATTTTTTCTTTTCTTATCCGGTAAATCCATTTCCTCTTGGTGGATAAACGGTTTAAACGAACCTGTTTACACGCTGAAAAATGAAAGTAAAAAAACTGCCAAGTAACTTTTTCGACATTCTTGCAATCCTTAAATGGGTTGTTTTTTAGGATTTTTGACTCCCCCTTTTAAAACTACCTCCCCTTTACGCCATGCGGATTGGGAATCCTTGAAACCATTTACATAGATAATGTCTATTCCAAGCATGATCGATAACTATTTCACTTTCCTTACAGTCGGTTTTACACTCAATATATAACCAACAACAAAGCCAATCACAGAGAGGAAAGATTGATAAATGGAAGCTAAAAGTCCAAAAGAAAGTTTAATCGTAAATACAGACCAGGTCATGATTAATGATTTAAATAATTATAATACTTTATTTGGTGGAGTACTGATGAAGAAACTTGATAACAACGCTACTTTATCAGCTAGACGGCACGCTCGGGTGAAAGAATGTGTGACAGCATCAACAGACTCCATTGATTTTCTTCACCCTATTCACCAGACAGACTCTGTTTGTGTGGAATCCTTCGTGTCATATACAGGCAATCGTTCGATGGAAATCTTTTGTAAGGTTATTGCTGAAGATATGATTACCGGAGAAAGACGGATGGCAGCTACAGCCTTTTTAACCTTCGTTGCCCTTGACGAAGATAAAAAACCGGTTCAGGTTCCTGATGTGGTACCTGAGACGGAGGAAGAGAAATTTCTTTATGAATCAGGGGAAGAACGGGCAAAAACACGACGCATCCGCCGTAAACACAGTAAAGAGCTTACGGAAATCATCGGACTTGAAAAACCATGGGAGAAGGAGGGCGAATACGTTGGTACAAACGCTAGCCAGTCTTAAGGAATTAAGGGATGCCAAAGAAGATATTGTTCAATTAAAAAAGACCCACCCTGATCTTTTTGAAGACCTTCTCCACGTCGTCAGTCTGACCCGGCAGCTGCAAATAAAGTATGGATATATGGGCAGTCTATTGATGGATGAAGATATGGATGAATTTAAACCGGAATATGTAAAGGATTCGATCCTTTCCCTTTACCAGCAGGAAGTGAAAAAACTGCTCCGTCATAAGGAAGTAGGTCTGGTCAAAGACCTAATGGAAAAACACCGTAACATCGGGGATCCTAAATTATTTTTACTCATACTTGGAGCGAAACCAGAAGTATTACAAGGATCAACGATCTTTAAATAATTCAGCCATCTAACGCTTTAGGAACGAAAATGTAATGAAAAAAACCGCCTTTCGAGTGAGTTCGATCGAAAAACTTTCCCGGAAAGGCGGTTTTTGATTTAACTTTTTTGAGGTTTCAGACGATATTGGATAAAAAGAGACTTTTAAAGGAGTTATCTATGGCTGCCAATCATCGTACTAGTTTTATCACAAAGGATGGACGCGAATTTACCAGCGAAGCAGAAGCTAAAAAATATGTGCACAACCGCAGAAGCCAAACAATATTCGGAAAAATACTGAATCAGCTGGTCAGTAAAATAAAGTAAAAACCGCCCGATAGGCGGTTTTTTTATTTTCCAAAATTAACAATCATATTGTGAACCTTTTGAACTTCTGAATCGGACATGACCATCAAATACATCCCGTTACTCATCGTTCCTGTGCCACTCATCTGATAAGTGGAGGATTGCTTGCGGGCACTACCGTAGTTCATCGCGAGCCTGCGCATGTCTGAAAACTCCATATTTGTCGTGACATTATTTCCAAGCACATCCATGACATCCCTTATTTGGTTCATCATGTTCAGGCTTGCTCCTTTATCGACAATGGCTGTAATCACTTTCCGCTGCCGTTCATTCCTCCCAAGATCTCCTTGTGGGTCTTGTTTACGCATACGTACGTAGGATAAGGCCTGCTTTCCGTTCAAGTGCTGTTTTCCAACTGGGAAATTGTAGCCTCCCTGCGAGAATGCACGGTCATTTGTGATCGTCACTCCGTTTACGGAATCGACAAGTTGAGATAGTCCTTCCATATTTACACGAACATAATAATCAAGATCAACATCGAGAAAATTTTCGACCGTATCGACTGACATTTCACTTCCGCCGTAGGCGTAAGAGTGATTGATACGGGTGATCCGTCCGTCACCAATGATTTTTGTTTTAGTGTCACGCGGGATACTGACCAGCTGCATTTGATCATGATCAGGATCCAAGGTGAGGACGATCATCGTATCAGATCTTCCTTTATCATTCTGCCGCTCATCTACTCCCAGCAAGAGAATGTGGAGAGGTTCCTTATTTTTAACCTTTTTCTTCGTCACCGATGTGTCAATGGATGCCACATCTTTATGTAATTGCGTATTAACGGTAGATCTTACGTCATGAAAGATCGAATAAACGTAGCCTCCGCCTGCAAGGAGCACGAGTAACAAGACAAGAAGGAGGATTTTCCACCATTTGCCTTTCTTTCGCTTCTGTTTATTTTTTTCTATTCTTCCCATCGATTCACCCCAAATTAACTAGATTTTCCTTTTATTATACGTTTAGCGTCGAATAAAGTAAAAGCTATTTTTTTGAGTCGTAAGCCCTATCCAAGCATTTCCGCTTCCTAACGGAAAAAGTGTACGTGTATATGAAAGCGCTTATAAAATACAATGATGATAGATCAAATTTGAGAGATTTACAGGAGGAATGAAGAATGAAGCGGATTTTACTAGCCTGCTCAGCAGGTATGTCCACTAGTCTATTAGTTACAAAAATGCAGGAGGCAGCACAAACGAAAGGTGTCGAATGTGAGATTTGGGCAGTTGCTCAAGATCGTGCGATGAAAGATATGGAAAAAGCAGATGTGCTGTTAATCGGTCCACAGATGAGGTTCATGAAAAGGAAATTTGAGAAAACAGCTGGTGAAGTAGGGATTCCGGTGGACATTATTGATCCAATGGCCTACGGGCGTGTAGATGGGGAAGCTGTTCTTAGTAAAGCTTTAGATTTAATCGGTTAATTCGTAACGATGAGGAGGATCTATTAAAGTGAACAAATTCATGGAAGTATTAGAGAATTTCTTAATGCCCGTTGCTGATAGGTTAAATAACAATCGTTACTTGACGGCCCTCAGGGACGGATTTATGGTTGCTCTTCCAATCATTATTTTTGGTTCAATTTTTGTCGTCATTGCCAATCTCCCTTTTCTTGACGCTCTCATTGGGGAGGATGCTTATAAAGAATACCAGCGTGTGCTTGGTCCAGCTTCAGCGGGTACGCTGTCGATTATGGCGACTTTTGTCATTGTCGGCATAGGCTATAAGCTAACTGAGCAGTACGGGGGAGAAGCGATTTATGGCGGCGTTACCGCACTTGCTGCCTTTCTGATTTTAACTCCTCAGGTAGTGGATGATGTAACAGGAGTCATTTCAACAGAAAGCCTTGGTTCGAAAGGAATGTTCGTGGGTATTTTTACAGCGTTTATTTCAGCTGAGCTTTATCGATATTTTGTAGGGAAAGATTTAACGATAAAAATGCCGTCTGGTGTACCGGGAGCTGTATCGAGATCATTCAGCGCTCTTTTGCCGATCACCTTTACACTGACGATATTTCTCGGAATTCGTATTTTATTTCTCTATACGCCTTTTGAAACTGTACAGAACTTTATTTATACCGTGGTGCAGGCTCCTTTAACTGCCTTAAGCAGCGGCTTGCCTGCAACAATAGTGGCGGTTTTAATGATTCAGATCTTCTGGTTCTTTGGGCTGCACGGTCAGATTATCGTGAACTCCGTAATGGACCCAATTTGGTATTCCCTCGCTAACGAAAATCTGGATGCCTTTAAAGCAGGAGAACAGCTGCCGCATATCGTAAATAAACAATTTATTGACTCTTTTATCGTAGGGATGGGCGGTTCAGGGATGACGCTTGCTGTGATCATTGGAATATTTCTGATAGGAAAAAGCCGCCAGTTGAAAGAGCTGGGTAAATTAGGGGCTCCTGCAGGAATATTTAACGTAAATGAACCGATTATCTTTGGTTTACCGATCATTATGAATCCCATTGTCTTTATTCCTTGGATGCTTGCTCCTGTTATTGTGACGATCATCACGTATGGTGCTATGGCCACAGGCATCGTACCGCCGCCTACCGGGGTTATTGTTCCGTGGACAACACCAACGATCCTCAATGGAGCCATTGCTACGAACTCATGGCAGGGTGGAGTGCTGCAGGCTTTTAACATTGGTGTTGTTTTCTTGGTCTGGTGGCCGTTTTTACAAGTGCTTGATAAACGCTATTATGAATCTGAAGAAGAGGAAGAAACGAGTGGCGAAATACGTCAGTCATCTTGAATCCAGGAGTGAACGAACTTATGGCAGACAATAAAATCACAGAAATTGCTTTTCAAATCATTTTATACGCAGGGAATGGCAAATCAAACGCGATGGAAGCCATTCAGGAAGCTAAGCACGGAAACTTTGGTGATGCGGATCGGTTAATCGAAGAAGCTAGCCAGGAGCTTTCAAAGTCGCACAGGTATCAGACAGAACTCTTACAAGCGGAGGCAAGCGGGAAGGAGAATCCCCTCAATGTCCTGCTTATTCATTCCCAGGACCATCTGATGACCTCAATGACGGTCAGGGATTTGGCTGTTGAGATTATCGAAATCTATCGAACTCGGGAAGGAGAATCATAAGGTATGGCAGTAAAGTATAAGTTTCCAGAGGGATTTTGGTGGGGCAGCGCTACTTCTGCAACACAAATAGAAGGAGCGGCTCACGAAGGCGGAAAAGGGATGAACATTTGGGACTATTGGTACAAACAAGAACCGAATCGCTTTTTTGATGAAGTTGGTCCGGAAACAACTTCGGACTTTTACCATCTTTATAAAGACGATATTGCCCGGATGAAAGAAATCGGTCATACTACGTTTCGTTTCTCGATCTCTTGGGCGAGGCTGATTCCAGGAGGAAGCGGTGACGTAAATGAAGAAGCGGTTTCCTTTTATAATCGCGTTATTGATGAATTGATAGACCAGGAGATTGAACCATTTATTAACTTGTTTCACTTTGACATGCCGCTGGAAATGCAAGAGATGGGCGGATGGGAAAGCAGGGAAGTGGTTGAGTATTATGTGACGTATGCGAAACAGGCCTTTAACTTGTTTGGGGATCGTGTGAAAAAGTGGTTTACGTTTAACGAACCGATCGTCCCGGTAGAAGGGGGATATCTTTACGATTTCCACTATCCAAATGTTGTCGACGCTAGCAGGGCTATTCAGGTTGCCTACAATACAATGATCGCCAGTGCCAAAGCTATTAAAACTTTCCGCTCTACAGACATTCACGAAGGGCAGATAGGGATTATCCTGAACTTGACGCCCTCTTATCCTAGGAGCGAGCATCCAGCTGATTTAAAGGCAGCTAACGCCTGTGATCTGTTCTTTAATCGCAGCTTCCTTGATCCGGCCGTTTTAGGGAAATTTCCACAGGGGTTAATCGCTTTATTAGAAGAGCATGGCCACCTTCCAGAGACAAAGGAAGGAGACGAGTCGCTGCTTAATGAAAATACAGTGGACTTATTAGGAGTTAATTATTATCAGCCGCGTCGTGTGAAAGCTAAAGAGCACCTGCCGAATCCATATGGTCCATTTATGCCGGATTGGTTCTTTGATCCTTATGAAATGCCGGGAAGAAAGATGAATAAGTATCGCGGCTGGGAGATCTATGAAAAAGGAATCTACGACATCATGGTGAATCTTAAAGAAAATTACGGAAACATTCCTTCCTTTATCTCTGAAAATGGTATGGGAGTACAGGATGAAGAGCGTTTCATAGAAGATGGACGCATTGAAGATGATTACCGAATCGATTTTATTAAAGGGCATTTAAGATGGCTGAACAAGGCGATCCAAGAGGGCTGCAATGCAAAGGGATACCATCTTTGGTCGTTTATGGATAACTGGTCATGGATGAACGCCTACAAAAACCGCTATGGATTTTTCTCTGTAGATTTGGAAACCAAAGAGCGAAAGCCAAAGAAGAGTGCGTATTTTATTAAAGAGGTTGCCGAAAAAAACGGATTTTAAAAGATTTAGGAGGAAGAGGTTCTGAATCAATATTCAGGACCTTTTTATCCGATTGGCGACGAATAAGAAAAAGAAGTGAGAGGATGCCATGTGCTGAATTCAAGAATGACCACGATTTTGCGCGAATTAATGGCTGTTGAACATCCCTTAACGAGTACACATCTAGCGAGTAAAAATGGAGTAACTTCAAGAACGACCCGTAATGATATAAAACAACTGGAAGAAGAAATTTCTGCTTATGGAGCCGTCATTAAACCGATAAGAGGTAAAGGCTACAGGCTTGTCGTTCACAATGCCCAGCTCTTTCGAAAATATTTAAAAGATGCTTTTCAAGAGAATAAGGAAGCAGGTGAAAGTCTCCCCATTTATCCAGAAGACAGGGTTCGTTATTTGATTTCCCGGCTGCTGCTTGCAGAGGGCTACATGAAGTTGGATGAATTGGCTGAAGAAATGCATGTCAGTAAATCGACGATTCAAAATGATTTAAAAGCAGTGCGCCAACTATTAGATAAGTATGGCATTACCATTGATATTAAGCCTAACTATGGAATGAAGCTTCAAGGGACTGAAATGAGGCTTCGCTTTTGTATGGCCGAATTTATCTTAGATCGTAATGGGGAAAAGCCACTGAATCAAGATTTAACCATGCACCTTTCTGCGCTCACTAGCGAAGATCTTTCAGATATATGGAAAATTATGATTGATGAAATTAAAGAGCACGAAATCACTCCGTCAGATATCGCTATTAACAACCTTTATATACACATAGCGATTGCTTATAAGCGGATCCAGTCAGGTCATCACGTCTCATTGTATAAAGCGAGCATCGAAGAAATTACGAATAAGAAAGAATATGAAGTCGCTGACAGAATCGTCAGCAAAGTTGAATCAAGGCTTGGAACCACTTTTCCTGAGGAGGAAGTGGCTTATATAGCGATCCATCTCCTTGGAACAAAAATGGTAACGGACAATCATCTTACTGAGAACCGTATCGGAGAAGTGCTAGGCAGTGAAATCTATGATGTCACTTTAGAGATCCTTGATAGGATTGAGAATAAGTATCAGCTTGGCATTCGTCATGATCATGAATTGATTATTGGTCTAGGACTTCATTTAAAACCAGCGGTCAACCGGTATCGATACGGGATGAACATTCGAAACCCGATGCTTGACGATATTAAAGCTAATTATCCTCTTATGTTTGAAGCGGCGATTACAGCAGGAGCAGTCCTTGAGGAAGAGCTGGGGATTAAGGTGGATGAAAATGAGATTGGGTATATGGCCTTGCATATTGGTGCTGCAATTGAACGGATAAAAATGAACCAAGCACCGAAGCGCTGCATGATCGTTTGTGCATCCGGGGTAGGAAGTGCGCAGCTGCTTAAGTATAAACTGCAATCCGCTTTTCCGGCTAAACTTGAAGTGGCAGGGACCACCGAATATTATAAGCTGCCGCAAATGTCTCTGGAAGGAATCGATTTTATTGTCAGCTCCATTCCAATTTCTGAACCGCTCCCTGTTCCGGTTGTTCAAGTGAATACCATACCAGCAGACAAGGATTTAAGAAACATTGAACATGTACTGATGGAGCATGCCTCCAGCCTGCGCCGTTTTATTAATAAGGAGCTTGTTTTTTTACAAAAGTCTTTTAAAAGAAAGCATGACGTCCTTGCTTTCATGGACGAAGCTCTTCAAAGTAAAAAGCTTGTGGGTAAAGAGTTTCTTTCGTCAGTAAAAGAAAGAGAGGAGGCAGCGCCGACAGAATTCGGTAATTTAGTGGCCATTCCCCATCCCATTACTCCGCAGACAGACACGACTTTCTTAACATTCTGCACATTAGAGAAGCCGATTCAGTGGAAAAATCAAAAGGTACAATTCATCTGCCTCTTATGTGTGAAGAAAAACAGTACCGAAGATTTGCAATCGATGTATAAAGCACTAACTAAAATTATTGATAATGCTCACCTCGTTGGAAACCTGTTAAAATGTAAAACATACGAAGAGTTTCAAGCGATACTCGCAAACGAATAGGGAACAGGGGGGATGATGTTGGGATTGCACATCGGTATTGATTTAGGTGGAACGAATGTAAGAGTAGGAACAATTAATGAAAAGGGAGAAATTAAGGAACTTCTGCAAAACACAACGGAAGCTGAAAAAGGGTATGACTATACGAAAAGTAAAATGGTGGATATGGTAAGAACTATTCGTGAAGGTCAGGAGATCAGCGGCATAGGGATAGGTGCCCCTGGTCCTCTTGATCCTAAGGAAGGATTGATCCTAAGCCCGCCTAATCTGCCTGGATGGGATGACATTCCGATTGTTGATGACTTAAGTAAAGTATTTCAAACCAATGTTCGTTTAAGCAATGATGCTAATGCTGCTGCCCTTGCTGAAGCAAAATTTGGAAGTGGCCAAGGCTATGAAAGTGTATTTTACGTAACGGTAAGTACCGGTGTTGGCGGCGGGCTTGTCGTAAATGGAAATGTCTTTGAGGGTGCTCAGGGCTACGCAGGGGAAATTGGCAATATGATCCTTAATCCTTATGGATATCAGCAGAGTAATTTGAACCGAGGCTCACTCGAAAGTCATGCGAGCGGAACGGCAATTGGTAAAATTGCTGAAGAACGGTATGAGATCAGCGGCGGTGCAGAGGAAGTGTTTCGCCTTGCTCGCACGGGAGATGAGAACGCAGCTGCTGTAGTGAATGAGGCGATTGATTATTTAGCCATGGGTCTTGCCAATATTACGCATGTCATAAATCCATCTGTATTTGTGCTGGGCGGTGGGGTGATGAAGTCAGAAAGCTTAATTCTGCCTCCTTTAAAAGAAAAGTTGAAATCGTATGTCTACCCCGGTCTAGTCCCGGAGATCACTCTGAAACTCGCTTCCCTTGGCGGAAGTGCAGGTGTCATCGGAGCGGCTTTATTAGCGGAATAGTTAATTTTTTAAAACAAGGCTGTGTCAGCCATTATAAAATCCGAATGAAGGTGAACTGGTCAGGCTAAGATTTCACCATCATTCGGATTTTTTATAGCGGATGAACTTCAAATTCTTATAAGGTGGGAGCATGGACGCTTCTCTTTATTAGTGGCCGTACAGCTCCTGCTGTTCATTTACGTAGATCGATTTAACGATGGTGCGATTAAAAGAGAAGTCCTTTGCCGTTTTGCCTAACACATCAATCGTTAAATTATAGACCCCGCTGCCGTGGGATTCTAAGAAAGTGGTGCTCGACTCATGTAATTGATAGCTTCTGCTTTCCTCAAGGGAGCGGGTTGTATCATTGTAATAGTGAACATGGACAATAGCTTTAACAGCTCTTAACGTGGATCTTTCCCGTGAATCGCCGGGATTCAAGCTGAGTTGAAATTGGGGATCTACTTGTATTTTTACTTCTTTATGCTCCCTGCTATGATAAGAAACGGATAATAAATAGGCTTCCTCTTCTGCCAGCGCACAAAGCACCCATTTTCCAGGGGCTGGATCACTGAGTTCAATGGAATGATGAAATGCCCCTTCAAATAAAGTTTCCGAGTCCTGGAAGGTTTGCTGGATACTGAATTCACTGCCATCAGGACCTGTTATCTTCAGTTGAGGTGAATACGAACTACTGATCCAGTCCACAAACACAGACACCACTCCATCTTCTATGAAAAATTCCTCTTCCACTTCTCCGAGATAATGCCCTCCATGAAGGTACGTATGGGAAGCAGGGGAGAAAATCGGTTCTAAGGGAGCTTTCTCCAGCGATTCAGGAGGCGTCTGGTCAGATAAATAGGGAATCATCCATTCAAATGTTTGGCTTCCTTGCTTCATTTCAAAATGATTCCAATCCTGAACAGCGATTTCTTCTGCGTAAGGCAGCCGGGAGCTTTCGACTGTCACAAGTCCATCATTAGGACCGTAACTTCTTAAATAGAGACCGCCCCAGTATAAAGAAGTTCCAAAAGCCCCCAGCCTGTGCCGCCTAGCGTATAGAGCGGGTTTTTTGTAATCAGCGGACTTTCGTCGGTTTTCATGCGGTATTGAGCCATGTAACCTGTTTGCAGGGCAAAAGTGGCGTCATTTTTATTCCCGAGAATTCCGGCCAGCCATCCTGCCCAATTGCTGTAGGCGAGGTCAGCGAGCGGAGAACCGTGGTGTGGGGAAGAAAGAGTCAACAGTCTTTCTACATACGGAGAGGACTGAAAATAAATCAGTGCGGATTGAGCATCCACTCCCCCTTTACTGTGTCCGATAACGATAAGAGTTTCGTTAAAATGCTCGTATATTTCCTTGAGCACTTTTGCAAGTAATTCACCATTCTCCATCATATCCTTTACGGGGTATAAGTCTACGAATGCCGTTTGATAGCCCTGATTTAGAGCTGTTGTGTACATATCGTTATCTTCCCACCAAGTAGAGGAAGAGCTGTTTAAACCGTGCACAAAGACGAGCGGTTTAGCATGTTCGTTTAGAAAAGAAGGAGTCTTTCCAAGTATCCATTGGCCGGGATTACTTTGAGGAGCAACGTGTTGAACGGCTATTGAAGCATTGTTTGATCTTACATAATGCTTCACTTTGATTCACCTCACAGTTCATATTCATTTACTTTAATCATAGCTCATCCTGAGTCTTACAAAAAGAAGAAATATGGTATGTTAGCTTATAGAAATTATGTAAAGCAGGTGAACAACCATGAAGGAAGTTATTTTACTGTTAGCGGAAATTGTCAATACGTTTCATGATCTATTTATCGAATTTTCCAGCCGAATGGGGTGGCAGCTGTCTGATAAAGATTTACACTTTTGGGTGATTGGCATTTTAGGCGTTGTCGGACTAGTTTTTGTAGATGTTTTGTTTCACGTACTTTCCAAATGGAGCATCTCCGTAATTTCTTTTTTGTTTACTCTTTCTATGGTATTTGTCTTCGTTTTTGCTGTAGAAATTCAGCAGAAGATTACCGGGAGGGGAAATATGGAATTCCACGACGCAGCAATAAGTATCATTGGTTTCCTTGCTTTTGCCCTGGGGTATTTTTTATTAAGAGGAATTGTAAAGCTGATCAAAAAATAATTCTTTTCGGAAAGAAGCTTGCAGAGAAATTTTTCTATTTTCCTGCAAGCTCTTTTTGAATAAGTGGAGTCTTTGTAATCAAAAAAACTATACCCTATTTTACAGATAAAAAACTACATAAACACAGGGAACTATGTTATTATTAAGTAAATTAATTTAATTAATAAAGTTAGAGTGAAAGTTTAAAAACATTGGCAGTTGGCAATCGTTGGATTTCAAGAAAAACTACATATAAAATTGAGGTGAAGCAAATGGAAGAGCTGCAGCAGATCTTTGTACAGACATTTGGAGATGGAGAACATACGAACAGTTTTTTTGCCCCTGGACGTGTCAATTTAATTGGAGAACATACCGATTATAATGGAGGGCATGTATTTCCTTGTGCTTTAAGTCTGGGAACCTATGCTATAGCAAGAAAAAGAAATGATGACCAGGTGAAATTATACTCGATGAATTTTCCTGATCAAGGCGTCATTCTGACCTCTATTAATCAATTGGCTTACTCGAAAGATCAGGATTGGGCGAATTATCCCCTAGGTGTAGCTTCAGTTTTTAAAGAAGCTGGTTACTCGATTGACACAGGGGTGGAAGTTGCCTTTTATGGGAATATTCCAAATGGCGCCGGCCTGTCGTCTTCAGCTTCCATTGAGCTTGTCATGGGCGTTATCCTTAATGAGTTGTTCCATCTCGATATAGACCGGGTGGAAATGATAAGGCTTGCCCAGAAAGCAGAGAACCAGTTTGTGGGGGTGAATTGCGGCATTATGGACCAATTTGCGATCGGTATGGGGAAGCAGGATCAAGCCATACTGCTCAATTGTGAAACGCTCGATTATCAGCTGACCCCTATCCAACTTGAAGAAGAAGTGTTGATCATCGCCAATACGAATAAGCGCCGTGGCCTGGCCGATTCAAAGTATAACGAGCGCCGGACTCAGTGTGAAGAAGCACTTCGTACACTGAAGCAGGAGCTTAAAGCAGAGACTCTCGGGGATATTACTTCCAGGCAATTTGAAGAGACGAAGCATCTTATTAAAGATGAGGCTGTGAAGAAGCGGGCGAAGCATGTTATCTATGAAAATGAACGAACGCTTCAGGCCGTTGAAAAATTGAACTCAGGTGATTTGGCAAGTTTCGGGCGTCTTATGAATGAGTCACATAGATCGTTACGGGACGATTATGAAGTTACTGGAAAGGAACTGGATACACTGGCTGAAGCGGCCTGGGAATCTGGAGCGGTCGGGGCAAGGATGACAGGAGCTGGATTCGGCGGTTGTACGATCAATATTGTTAAACAAAACGATGTCCAGTCCTTTATTAATCAGGTAGGAAATTTATATCGACAAGAAACGCAGTTGACAGCTGAATTTTATGTAGTAGAAATTGGAGATGGAGCAAGAAAATTATAAGGGGGAAAAGGAATGAGTGTACTAGTTTGTGGGGGCGCAGGATATATCGGGAGTCATGCTGTGGCCCAATTGCTGGATCGAAACGAAGAGGTCATTGTCGTCGATAATTTACAAAAAGGACACCGTGATGCAGTCCTGGATGGAGCAGTTTTCTATGAAGGCGACTTACGTGACCAGACGTTTATCAATCGCGTGTTTGAAGAGAATTCAATAGATGATGTGATTCACTTTGCGGCGGATTCGCTTGTCGGGGAAAGCGTAGAGCAGCCATTAAAATATTATGATAATAACGTTCATGGAGCGATTTGCCTCTTGAAGGCTATGGCTGAGCATAATGTTAAAAACATCGTATTTTCTTCAACTGCTGCTGTATATGGAGAACCAGAGCAAATTCCTATCCAGGAAACAGATGCCACCGATCCGACGAATCCTTATGGTGAAACGAAGCTTGCCATAGAGAAATTATTGAAATGGGCTGAAAAAGCTTACGAGATACGTTATGTCATCCTTCGTTACTTTAACGTTGCCGGAGCGGACCCGGATGGAAGAATCGGCGAAGATCATCGTCCGGAAACTCATTTAATCCCTATTATCCTGCAGGTTGCACAAGGAAAACGTGATAGAATTATGATATTCGGGGATGATTATCCGACCGATGATGGCACGTGTGTGAGGGATTACATTCACGTCCATGATCTTGTAAATGCTCATCTGCTTGCGATAAAAAAATTAAACACTAACGAAGTAAGCGGGACTTACAATCTCGGCAACGGCCAAGGGTTTACCGTTAAGGAAGTGATTGATGCGGCCCGTCGAGTGACCGGTCATCCGATTCCAGCTGAAACAGCGCCGCGGCGGGAAGGGGACCCTGCTCAGCTCGTAGCCTCTTCAGAGAAAGCTAACCGGGAACTAAACTGGAATCCACAGCATGCCGAAATGGATACGATGATTCAAACTGCGTGGGATTGGTTCCAGGCCCATCCTGAAGGATACGAAAAATAATAGGAAAGGAAGAGGTGAAGAACGTGAATGAGTATCATGAAATTGAACGGCTGATTCAGTATGGATTACAGAAGAATTTAATAGCTGTGTGGGATGTAGATTATACGAGAAATGCTTTATTCAGGGTTCTCGGCCTCGAGGGGGAAGAACCTTCCCTGCCCCTGCCTGTAGAACAATTGGAGAATCCAACACCTGTCCTTGAAAAATTGCTGGATTATGCCGTTGATAAAGGCTTCATTGATGACAACACGACCACCCAGCGGGACTTGTTTGATCCGAAACTTATGGATTGCCTCGTCCCGCGTCCTTCCTACATTATTCGAAACTTTTACGAGAAATACGAAACGCATGGCCCTGAAGCTGCCACACACTATTTTTACCAGCTTTCTAAAGATACTGATTATATTCGCACCGAGCGGATTGCTAAAAATGTGCATTGGTATAGTGAGACGGAGTACGGCAATCTTGAGATCACAATCAACCTTTCCAAGCCGGAAAAGGATCCGAAGGCGATTGCTGCTGAAAAAGCGAATACCTCAGTTAATTACCCGCTTTGCTTGCTATGTAAAGAAAATGTTGGTTATTCCGGCCGCATGGATCATCCGGCACGTGACAACCACCGAATTATTCCTGTCGATTTGGAGGGGGAGCATTGGTTTTTACAATATTCCCCTTATGTTTATTATAATGAGCATGCGATCGTCTTCTCGCGGGAACACAGGCCGATGGAAATTTCCAAAGCAGGATTTAAACGGCTGCTTCATTTTACGGAACAGCTTCCTCACTATTTTGTAGGTTCCAATGCCGATCTTCCAATAGTCGGGGGTTCCATTCTGAGCCACGATCATTTTCAGGGCGGCCACCATGAATTTCCGATGGCGAAAGCTCCGGTAGAACATACTTTTACAATCCAGGATTTTGAAGACATAGAGGCAGGGATTGTCAAATGGCCGATGTCTGTCATCCGTATCAAAGGAAAGGACCGTGATCGACTGTCAGAGCTCGGGGAACGGATTTTACAAACATGGAAACAATACAGCGATGAACCCGCAGGGATAGAAGCCTTTTCAAATGAAGAACCGCATAATACCATTACCCCGATTGCCAGAATGCGGGGAGGGGAATTTGAGATGGATCTCGTACTTCGCAACAACCGCACGAATAGTGACCATCCATTAGGGATTTTTCATCCACATGAAGATGTTCATCATATTAAGAAAGAAAACATTGGTTTAATCGAAGTGATGGGGCTTGCTGTCCTTCCCGGCCGGCTTGTGAAGGAAATGGAGGCACTTGCCGAATATATTTTGAATGGAGAGCTTTTTACGAAGGCGCTGGAAGATGAAGGTGCCGCTAAACACGTACCTTGGGCGAAGGAAATTGTAATAACACATGGATCATTTACAGAAGAGGAACTACACCGTACTCTCCGTCAGGAAATAGGAAAAACGTTCTCCACAGTATTAGAGCATGCTGGTGTGTTCAAGCGGACGGACAGCGGAAGAGAAGCTTTTCTGCGCTTTATCGATCGACTACACACAACAAAGGAAAAGAATTGACAGGTGAGAAGAAGAAATCCAGTCCCTCGCAGGGCTGGATTTTATTGTGTTTTCAAAAACGCTTCTACTTCATTTCGCGAAGGCATCCCTGTCTGTGCTCCTTGCTTTGTAATAGAGAGTGCAGCAGCCGCATTGGCAAGAGTGACCGCTTGTTCTAAGTCGGCACCTTCAGCTAGCTGGGCAGCCAGTGCCCCGTTGAATGCATCCCCTGCTCCTGTCGTATCCTCTACACTTACGAGATGAGCCGGGAGGCGTCTTTTTTCTCCTTTCTGGTAAAGAACCGCTCCATATCTGCCTTGAGTAATCACAAATTGATCTAGCCTGTTCTCAAGGTTATGATGCTTGGAAAGCTGCTTCCACTCAAGCTGATTGGGTGTCAGATAAGCTGCCTTTAATAGTATGTTTTCACTCATCGGCTGGTAAGGTGCAGGATTAATAATAACAGGGATTTCGTGTGAATTAGCCATAGACAACGTATACTCTACGGTTTCTATGGGGATTTCAAGCTGCATTAAGAGGATATCACTTTCTGCAATAATGGCTTCTTCTTCAGATACAAGTTCCGGTGTTACCTCTTTATTTGCCCCTTGAGCAACAATAATTCTATTGTCTTGGTCAGACAGAATAATGGTAGCAGTCCCGGTTCCCACATGGTTAAAGGTGCGGATTCCGTTTGTATGAATGCCTTCTCTATGTAAGTGATCAAGTAAACCTTTCCCGAAGACATCGTTTCCGACAGCTCCGATCATGTTTACGTGTGCTCCGAGTCTTGAAGCAGCAACGGCCTGATTAGCGCCTTTACCTCCTGGATACGTGTGGAAATGATTGCCCAGCACAGTTTCCCCTTGCGCAGGTATGGTATTGGTGGAGATCGTTAAATCCATGTTAATGCTTCCGACAACTGTAACGACTGGCTGTTTCATTGGTTTTGCCTCCTTCATTCTTTCCTTTACGATTAACTTTAGGATACTTCTATTTTCAGCTATATTAACGAGATGCACAATGAATATCAAAGGATTTGCAAACAAAACAGCCGCCACTTTTTCTGTAGCTCTTACGATTACTACAGTAAGGAGGGGAAAGATATGGTGAGCCGGCAGGTATTAATAGAGCACAGTTTAAGGAATATAGGTGAAGTGACAACAGAAGTTAAGGAAAAAGTGGTGAAGATTATTGAACTTGCTTACAAAGAAAAGATTTATGTTCAGTTCTCATCAGGCTATCGTTCAATGGAAGAGCAGGCGAAGCTTTATGGACAGGGAAGACCAGGATATACATGGCAGGGAAGGACTTATGGGCATTCTGGAAAAATCGTTACAAATGCCAAGCCTGGCCAAAGCATCCATAACTACGGGCTTGCAGTCGACTATTTTATAGTAAGTGATGACGGAACAAAGGCGTTCTGGAAAGTGGACAAACGCTGGAGAAGAGTTGCTGAAATTGCAAAAACGCTTGGTTTTGTATGGGGTGGAGAATGGAAGTCGTTTAAAGATTATCCTCACTTGGAGCTCACTCGCGGCCGAAGCTGGCAGGAAATGAAAGCAGGGAAAAGCAGCGGCAAGGACATAGGTCTTTTAGAAAGAGGGTCCGAAGGAAAAGCGGTTAAGGAGCTTCAGAATGACCTCTGCAAGTTAGGCTATCAGCTGAACAAATGGGGATGTGACGGAGTATTTGGGGAAGAAACAGCAAGGGCTGTTCAACAATTTCAAGCTGCCTATCAATTGGAGACTGACGGGATAGCGGGAGAGGTAACGAGAAGGAAATTAGCAGAAGTGATCAGTCTCAGGCAAGGAATACAAGCTGTCATTCCCTATCCTGGATTCCCTATAAAAAGCGGAAGTAAAGGAATAAACGTGAAAAGAATTCAACGTGCCGTTCATGTTACGCCAGACGGGGTTTATGGAGCGGCAACGACAGCAGCCGTAAAAGAATATCAAAAGCGACATAATCTTGAGGTGGATGGCGTCGTAGGGCCATTAACGTGGAACGTCATGTTTTAATGCGCTGCGTACAGACTTTACGAACTCGTCTTGTTATCGAAAAACCTGCGTCAGTGAATGGATATCAGTGGTTTGTGTGAATAATAGGGACACCTTAAATAAAGGAGTTACATTATGAGTTCTCATGTCCACAAGGGAAACGAACGAGCCTTGCTTATTAATTTTATTTTGATTACTGCATTTATGATTGCCGAATTCATCGGGGGATGGCTGATCAATAGTTTGGCTCTGTTATCAGATGCAGGACATATGCTTAGTGATACTTTTTCGCTTGGCTTAAGCTTCTTAGCTATAGTATCAGCAAAGAAAACATCTACTGCTGAAAAATCTTTCGGTTATAAACGATTCGAAATTTTAGCTGCATTATTTAACGGAATTCTGTTAATTGTCATTTCTATTTATATCGTATGGGAAGCTTGGAAGCGTTTCTTCGATCCTCCTGAAGTAGCAGGCTATGGGATGCTCGGTATAGCTGCCTTAGGTCTGATCATCAATCTCGCTGCTGCCTGGATTCTTTACAGCAAAGGGGATACGAACGAGAACCTCAATTTACGAAGTGCTTTCCTTCACGTTCTCAGTGACCTATTGGGCTCTGTTGGTGCTATAGCTGCGGCTTTATTCATTCTTTTCCTAGGGTGGAATCTTGCCGATCCAATTGTCAGTGTGTTTGTCTCGATACTCATCCTAGTGAGTGGATTTCGTGTGCTGAAAGATACCATTCATGTTCTTATGGAAGGTACACCAGTGGATATATCCTTGGATGAAGTTAAATCTCGATTGCTTTCCATCCCCCAGGTGATCGATGTACACGACCTGCATGTATGGACGATCACATCTGGATATCCGTCACTTAGCAGTCATCTTATCGTTCAAGTTGAAAGTGACCGCGATGAGATACTGATCAAGGCTTTTGCTTTACTAAAGGAACACTTCGCGATTGAGCATATTACCTTGCAATTGGAGGGTGAAGGACTCAAGCTGAATGAACTACATTTACATGACTTTTAGAGGTCAAAGAACATATATAACCTCCGAATGAAGGCGAAATTTTTTTAGATGGATTTCACATTCGTTCGGTTTTTTTATGGTAGATGGACGTCATATCTAAGTACTGTTATTACGTAGGACAGTCGTCATAGCTTTTCTGCGGTTCGTAATGGGGGATTTTAAATAACGGTGAGTTTTTTATCTAGCGTGAACGTTTAAAAATTTGATAAACTAATAAAGTTGTCAAATCTTCATAGAAGTATTGCGAAAGGAGGGTGTACATGACGATCTTTTTTCAAGTTGTACTTCCTGTAGTTTTAGTATTTGTAGCTGGGTATGTCCTTCAAAAAATTCTTCATTTAGAAATTAAGTCGGTTTCAACAGTTGCTTTATATATCATGCTGCCTTGTCTAGTATTTAAAACTTTTTATGAAGCGGAATTTAATAATGAATATTTTATTATGCTCTTGTTTTCTGCACTTTTATTGGTCATTATATTAGCTGTTAATAAACTCATCGCGGTTATCATGAAGCTGGAAACATCGCTTGAAAGCGGACTGATTCTTTCTACTGCATTTATGAATGCCGGAAATTATGGAGCACCGATTGTATTATTTGCCTTCGGTCAAGAAGGATTTGTTTATTCTGTCTCATTTATGGTGCTTCAGCAAATAGTAATGAACTTTTTTGGTGTGTATTACGCTGCAAAAGGCGCAGCCGGCATTGAAATGGCTGTCAAAACCGTATTAAAGATGCCTCCTACTTATGCAGTTGTGATTGCATTGGTCATGAAATTCGCCTCCGTACCGGTTTCAGACAATATTATGTCCAGTATTTCCCTCGTCGGAGATGCCACGATACCATCGGTAATGATTCTTCTCGGAATGCAGCTTGCGAATATCACGGTAAAGAACCTGCAGTGGGATAAGATTTCCTATGCAGCAGCATTAAGGCTGATCGGTTCGCCGCTGATTGCCTGGGCGCTTACCATTCTGCTTCCCATGAATGATGTGATGGCAAGCGTCCTGATCATTTCAGCAGCGATGCCATCAGCAGCGACAACGACGATCTATGCTGTTCAGTTTGATTCTAAGCCTGACTTAGTGTCGAGCATTACATTAATTACGACCTTAGCTAGTGTTGTGACTATCCCTGTTACATTGACTCTGCTGACTTAAGAGACGAAGACCCAGAAAGTTTCAGCCATTATAAAATCCGAATGAAGGTGAACTTATTACGATAAGATTTCACAATCATTCGGATTTTTTTAAGTGTGATGAGCCTCAAATCCTATCTTTAGAGGGGAGGTTTTTAATCATCTCCCAGCCATTTTTCATGAAGAATTTCGGTTTTTCCGCTCTTTGAAAAACATAAAGAGATTGATGAGGATAAAAGCAATAGCAATGGTTACTGCTGTGGAAGATAAATCTAAATCTGTAAAATAACCGAAGATAAGATAACCTGCGAATAGTAAGGCGAAAAGTAAGTAAAACAAATCACATGCTCCTTTCTTGTAAGGCTAGTGTAAGTGAACAGGAATGTAGGTGGAAGCTGTTCATTCACAAGAAGAGTTTACGGAGAAAACGTTTCTTTCAAAGGGTATGAGATTGAAGTGAAAATGTCAAAGAAAATAGAACTACCTCCTCAGAAGTAATTCTATCCGTCAGGCTGATACATAAAAAAACGATATACCGTAAGTTCAGTTCCTTCCTCCACTTCATAGGATTCAAGATTAATTGATGAATATACCGTGCCATCGTTCTGTTCAAAAGAAATCTGAAGGACAACGTCTTTTTCATCGATAACAGGAATCGGAAAAGGGTTGACGATTTCGACCATCCATTCGTAGGCTAATCGCTCTACAAATGCATGGGCAAACCGAGTGGAAATACCGTCCAGCCAAATTTTCTCTAAAGGGATGAGTGAACGTGCGGATTGATCCAAAAGAACGCCTCCGTATAGAAATATCATTTAAGCGTGGGGTGAGAATGGATATTCTGAATGTTTGATGCTGTATTCCAAGCTGAATAAAGACATGGGAAGTAAGGCGCATGTCTTTAATTTATAATTCCCTTTATCAAAATTGATAAACTCATGAAGGTGTATTCAATACTTTGCCTAATTTCTTTTTGATACCCTTTTTCTTCCGATTCACTGTGGAAGGACTGACTTTCAGAATACGGGAAATTTCGTTGATGGTGAACTCTTCAAGGGAGAGTTTGACAATGGTGCTTTCAAGCGGGGACAGTTCGCTGTTGTGAAAGACGTCATAATAAAGAATCCAGTCAGTGGAAGGGTCTCGTAAAAAGCTTTTAGGAAATACAGCTGACTCTATGATGTGTACCTGGGGACTCCTGAGACGTGCTGTTCTTTGTTGGGACTGTAAGAAGTGAATAAATTGCTGGGTAAAATAAGTGGAAAATTTGGATAGGGAAGGATCGTAGTTCTTCTCACAGCGCTGATAGATAAAATAGGCATCCTGGTAGTGATCTTCATGGGGAGGAGGAATATGAAGTTTATGTAAGGCATAGTAAATGTACGGTTCATAGTCTTGGAAAGGCAGAGTGGCTGATCTCATAGTTCCCTCTTTCATTAAAAATTGTTTTTTCTAATTGTATTATGCAGGAGTAAACAGAAAATGGAAATCTATTTTTGTAAAAAATGAATTTTATTATCTGTTTGTGACACCAAAAATCATTTTTACGACGATTATAATATGAGAAGTTAAAATGAAGGGTGTGGGGCTCAGTGATAACAGATGAAGAATTTGAGGAAATTGTAGTTAAAAACGAGAAGCTGATTTACTATCATATCCGTTCTTTACATATTGTCGATTATTCAGGGGAATTTTTCGCAGTAGGTTTGGAAGCTTTATGGCAGGCATGCCTTACATACAAGCCGGAATTAGGGAAGTTTTCCTCTTACATCAGCTGGAAAATAAGGAATCGTCTCATTGACCAAATACGAAAGTCCGCAAAAACAAAAGATGTGGAAAGTGCATTTATACGAGAGCATATCCATTTAAAACTTTATCAGATCGAAAACAGCATTCATGATGATTATTTTTGGGAGCAGGTTCGTTTAGAATTAACGGAGAACCAGTGGAAATGGGTCTATTATTATATTATTCATGATTTATCCGTCGAACAAATTGCTAAGCTTGAAGGCGTCACCCGGGATGCAGTAAAAAATTGGGGCAGACGGGCCAGAGATAAATTAAGCTCGATCCCGGCGCTTCATGATATAGTCAGCCTGTAGAAAACACCCAGGCAAGCAACTTAACCCGCCCGGGTGTATGGATTATTTTTCAATGGTAATATTAATTTTGCTTAACCCCAATGCTTTGGCTGCTTTAATCATTTTTGCGGCTTCCTCTTCAGCGTCCTGAATGGAGATATCATTTCTCGAAATGTTTAAAGTAGTGCCTTGAGTCATGTGATCCTCTACTTGATTTTCCTCAGTTCCATTATTAACAGGCAGGAAAGATTGGGGCATTTCCTCTAAAATGCTGTTTTGTGTCCTGTTTACGCGACCACGGATTTTTCGGCCATGATACACTACACTTGCGTAGGGACACCCTGTCTCTGCAGAGATCTCTCTATAATTTTTGTCGGTTTCTTTGATGAGCCGTTTTACTTCATTTAAGTCATAATCGTACTGCTTGCTTTTCTTCGCCATTTTTATAGATCACCCTTTTTATATTTATCTATTAACATTGTATACAAATTATTTGTAAATGAATAGTGTAAAGTTTATTTAGTTATAATTATTAAATGAAGTGGAGGAAAAATAATAGTAGTAGATTAGGATGGATATAAAATTGAAAAAAATAACATATTTATTGTTAACGGCAGCTGTTATGGGGTTAATTTTTTTGTTTTCTTCCCAGCCGTATCATCAACAGGATTTACGACCGGCAATAAGGACATTTGTCAATGTTGAAGATTTACAACCACTGCTTGGATCGGTCAAGTTTCACTATCATAATAGTGAGGTAAGTGCAGCATCGCACGGAATCGATGGATTGTTGGACTTTTTAATTCGTAAAACGGCTCATTTTTTCATTTACTTTTTACTTATGTGTTTGTTAATTGGGACGTTAACCAACGTATTTCCTGAGAAATTTCTGCTTGTATGGTGTGCAGCTTTGCTGTTTACATGTACTTATGCTGCGCTTGACGAATACCATCAGACGTTTACACCAGACCGCACTCCTTACATAGGGGATGTCCTGCTGGATACGTTTGGGGCACTTACTGCAGGGATGGCCGTAATTTTGAGTAGACTCAAAAAAACAAAACAATAACCCAGCAAATGTTATTGCTGGGTTGTAGATCCGTTAGCCTGCAGGTGGAATTGTTCTGCTTCTACTCCATTTTCGTCTGCTGTTAAAGCTTCGACGTTGTATTCTTTTAACTGATTGGATAACCGCTGCAGGATCGATGGATTCATTTCATTAAATAAAGCAATCATCGTCGGTCCAGCTCCGCTCAAGTATAAACCGAGTGCGCCTTCCTCCATAACTGCTTTTTCAACAGTGTCAAATCCATGAATCAACTGTTTCCGATAAGGCTGGTGCCAGCGATCCCGAGCCATCATTTTACCCGCGAGCGCCCAGTTTTGGCGGGCGAGAGCGGCGACAAGGACATTTGCCGTAGCACTGGCACGAACCGCTGTTTTATAATCGATCTCTTTAGGTAGCAGGGCCCGGGCTTTTTCTGTTTCCAACGGATAATCCGGTACGACAGCAACCCATGTAAGTGCACGCAATCCTTCGTTGAACTGGACAAAGTCCAAATGGCTGTCATCATAAAAAGAAATCATTATCCCGCCGTAAATGGCAGGGGCCACATTATCCGGGTGCCCTTCAATCTCACAAGCGATCTTTAATTTATCATAATCGCTGAGCTTCAATCCCAAAATTTGATTGGCCAGCTCAATACCTCCTACTACAGCTGTTGAAGAGCTCCCAAGCCCCTTGCTACTGGTACTTCATTGGTCAGGGTTACATGATAAGGAGGCAGAGTAGCGACTTCATACAAATTGGCTGTGTACAAGGCTGTTTTATAAACTAAATTGGTTGTATCTGAAGGAATGTAAGCTTGATCTTTTTCAGGAATTGTAAATCCCCATTTATTTGCCGGCTGACAGTTCAATATTACACGTTTAGACAACGCGATACCGATAGAATCAAATCCAGGGCCTAAGTTGGCAGAGGTGGCAGGGATTTTAATCGTAAACCCATTCATGAGCGTACTCCTGAAATGGCCTCAGCAAACTGTTCGATATTGTTTTCGATCACGGTCGGCTTTACTGGACTTGTTTCGATAGCGGTTGCAGGGTCTTTTAAACCATTTCCTGTCAGTACATGTACGACGGTAGAACCTTTGGGAATTAATCCTGCTTTGACCTTTTTAATGGTACCGGCAAGAGAAGCACAGGATGCAGGTTCAGCAAATACGCCTTCTTTTTCGGCAAGGTACTGGTATGCAGCGACGATTTCTTCATCAGTGACTTCATCAATGAAACCATTAGATTCTTTCGTTGCCTGCACCGCTTTATCCCAGCTTGCCGGATTCCCGATACGGATCGCTGTTGCAAGTGTTTCAGGTTCTTCAATGACTTGATTTCGAACGATAGCGGCTGAGCCGCTGGCTTCAAAACCAAACATCTGTGGCAGCTTAGTATGGTGCCGGTCATGGTATTCTTTAAACCCGCGCCAATAAGCCGTAATGTTACCGGCGTTTCCAACAGGGATGCACAAGAAATCCGGTGCTTTGCCAAGACGCTCACAAACTTCAAAAGCTCCCGTTTTCTGCCCTTCAATACGGTAAGGATTAACAGAATTAACAAGGGTGACTGCCTCTTGTTCAGCGATTTTCCGAACCATTGTTAACGCCTGGTCAAAGTTGCCTTTAATCGCAAAAATTTCAGCCCCATACATTACGGCTTGAGCAAGCTTGCCCTCTGCAATTTTACCGTCAGGGATGACGACAATACAACGTAATCCAGCTCGTGCTGCAAAGGCAGCAGCAGAGGCGGAAGTATTACCGGTGGAAGCACAAATGACCGCCTTTGATCCTTCCTCTATGGCTTTAGCGATCGCTAACACCATCCCGCGGTCTTTAAAGGAACCTGTCGGATTAGCTCCCTCGATTTTTACATACGCATCAATGCCTAATTCCTCGGAAATCGTTGGAATTGAGAGTAGTGGTGTATTTCCCTCAAGTAAAGTGAGCTTGGGGGTATTCTTTGTTACAGGCATGAATTCTTTATAATGCTCAAGTAAACCATTCCACATCGTTAATCGTCTCCTTCTACTCGGAAAATGCTGTTGATTGTCCGAACCGATTCAAGCTGGTGCAATTGATTGCTTGCTCTGTTAAAATCTTCTTCACTAACTTGGTGTGTAACCATGATCAATTCACGTTCTGTTTCGATTTCCGTGGCCCTTTGGATAATCTGATCAAACGATATGTCGTATTGGGCAAATATTTTTGTGATTTCCATCAACATACCTGGTTCATCCACAACGTGGAGCCGAATATATTTTTTTGCCAGCTGCTCCTTCTTACTTTTTAAATGTTTAGAGAATTGAGGCTGTACATAAGCTTTTCCTGTAGTTTCAAGACGGATGTTCTTAATTACTGCGATCAAGTCAGAAACGACAGCTGTGGCTGTAGGAAGTTTTCCGGCACCCGGGCCGTAAAACATCGTTTCTCCAACAGCATCCCCATAAACATAAACAGCGTTGTATTCATCATTTACTGAGGAAAGTGGATGATGGATTGGAATCAAGCAAGGCTCTACGCTGACTGAAACGCCTGAACGATCACTTTCTGCTATGCCGATCAACTTAATTTGATAGCCAAGCTGTTTTGCATAATTAATATCTTCAAGTGATAATCCGCGAATACCTTTGACTTCCACATCTTCTAAATTAAATGGCATGGAAAACCCTAAAATAGACAGAATGGTCATTTTTCTAGCTGCGTCTAATCCATCCACATCAGCGGTTGGGTCTGCTTCCGCGAATCCCAGTTCCTGAGCTTCTTTAAGAACTTCATCAAAGCTCGTGCCCTCCTGGGACATTTTCGTCATGATGTAGTTGGTCGTCCCATTGACAATCCCCATCATTTTCCTAATCCTATCAGAAGAAAGTCCATCAATAATTGAACGGATAATGGGGATGCCTCCCGCGACACTAGCTTCATAATATAAGTCGCATCCGCTTTCCTGACTGGCTGCAAAAAGTTCTGCTCCATGCTCAGCCATTAGATCCTTATTGGCGGTGACGATATGTTTTCCATGCTCGATGGCCTCGAGTAATATCGTAAGGGTGTGATCGATCCCTCCCATGACCTCTATAATAATGTCAATCTCTGGATCTCTTGTAATATCATGATAGTTTTCTGTTAATTGTGTTTCTGCTGGAAGGTTTCTAGGTTTGTTTAAATCGTGAACGAGTACGCTTTTAATGGATACGTCGCATCCTGTTTTATGTTGAATACTTTCCTTATGGTCATTAAGAATTTCTATTACGCCTGAACCCACTGTTCCTAAACCTAATAAACCGAGGGTAATGGAATTTTTCATCGTTTCACACTCCTTGTCCACTTCAAAAGTACATGTTTCTTTATATAAAGGACATTGTAACGAAAATAATTAAAGACTACAAGAGAGAATAGAAAGATTAGTCTCGATTTTAGTAATCTTCACACTTTTACGAAACTTTAATAAATAGCGGAGCTATGTTAATAATGTGTAAAAATATAGCAATTAATCATAGAAAACTTGTAGTATACAGCATAATTAAGCATGACTTCCTAGTCCGAATGAGAATTACTTGTTTTTAACTATCTTGACTAATTTTGTAAAATAAATTATAAGTAATTATGCCTAGATGAAAATAGAAGGAGGGGAAAGGGTGGAACGGTTCTTTGAGGATCCTATCATTCTTGCAAAAATCATAAAAAAATATGGAGCACTAATTGCCAGCATTATTCAAGAAATGGGGATTATCGGTAAGAAAGATGATTTTATGATGGAAGGTGCACGCATCGCAGCGAAAGAAAGTTTCTTATATAATTTGAAGGAATTTATTGTTTCGCGAGACGATTACATTGACTATAAAATCAGAGAACATTTCAGAAGGATCCTGGAAGTGCCGGAAAAAGAATAGGTTTACATAATAATCCCAGAAGATCGTACTTCTGGGATTATTACAATTAGAAAGATAAGTCTGGACATTTGTGCAATTTTTCACTACCATATCATATGAAAAGGATTCCATGGGGGTTAAAATGATGACAACCATTAATGATATAGCCGAAATGGCAAAAGTTTCGAGAACTACTGTGTCCCGAGCGCTGAATGATAGTGGTTATGTGAGTGAGGATGTACGTAAACGAATTATGAAAATAGTGGAAGAGACTGGCTACCTTCCCAGCCAATCAGCCAAATCCCTCCGCACAAAGCGATCAAATGTGGTCGGGGTGATCCTGCCAAGATTGAGCACGGAGACAGCTACAAGAGTAGTAAATGGCATCAATGAGGTACTTGCAAAACAGGGGTTTCAAATTCTGTTAACCGATACAGAATTGGACAAAAATAAGGAGATTGAATATATCCGCTTGCTTAAGAGCCGCCATGTAGATGGAATTATCCTCCTTGCGACGAATGTGAATGATGCGCTTACCCAGGCGATCCAGCAGGCAGATCTGCCTTTCTTATCCATCGGACAGCAGCTGCCCGGTGTAGCTTCGCTGGTCTATGATGACTATCACGCTTCAGCAGATTTAGCCAACATGCTGGTCCACCGCGGCCATAAGCGTATCGGTTTTATCGGCGTAAGTGAAGAGGATCCTGCCGTAGGACAGCTGCGTCAGCAAGCCTACTTGGATACCCTTAAACAAAACGGTCTTCCCATTCATAAGGAATGGATAGAGAAAGGTGATTTTACGATAGAATCGGGCTATGAAGCCATGAAAAAAATTTTGAGAAACAGCAAGGACGTAAAACCAAGTGCGGTTTTTGCCGTCACAGACCGGATGGCCATCGGGGCAATGGAGTATTTGAAAGAACAGGGGTATTTAATCCCTGAGCATATGGCCGTAGCGGGAATAGGAGCTTCGCTTATGTCGAAATATATTACACCTTCATTAACGACAGTCGATTATTCCAATAAAGAAGCTGGAAGAAAAGCTGCTGAACTTCTGCTGGCCAAGCTCAATCATGAAGAAATTGAAGACAAAATTGAACTTTCCTATAGACTGATTCAAAGAGATAGTGTATAGTTCAAAATGAAAACGTAATCATGTAATCGATCACACATCGTTATTATTCATAATTGGCAATTGAAATGAATTAGAAATTTATTCGATTGCCAAAACCTGCTCTTATTATTTTTTTAGGTAGTATGTAATCGATTACACAAATATGGAAAGGAGAATGAACATGGCTGATAATGCTCAAATTGCAAAACAGGTCATTGAAGCAGCTGGCGGAGAAGGCAACGTTCGTTCCGTTGCTCACTGTGCCACCAGACTGAGAATTATGCTTCATGATAAGGAAAAGGCAGACATATCCTCTTTGGAACACATTGAGAAAGTGAAAGGTGCTTTTTACAATTCCGGACAGCTGCAAGTGATCTTTGGCACAGGAACAGTCAATCGAATGTATGAGGAAGTCATGAAACTTGATATTGAAGGCACATCTAAAGCGGAAATGAAAGAAGAAGCCAAAAATCAGGGCAACACCTTCCAACGATGGATCCGCACGTTTGGAGATGTATTTGTTCCTATCATCCCAGCTCTTGTAGCAACTGGGTTGTTCATGGGGCTCCGTGGGTTGGTTACTCAGCCATTGCTGTTAAGCTGGTTTGGCTTAACTCCGGATAGTCTGCCGGAGAATTTTATTTTGTACACGCAGGTGTTAACTGACACGGCCTTTATTTTCCTGCCGGCTTTAGTCGCGTGGTCAACCTTCCGGGTATTTGGGGGAAGCCCCATTCTCGGTATTGTATTAGGGTTAATGCTCGTATCACCAGCACTCCCTAACGCGTGGGATATCGGCGGTGGCGATGTAGAGCCTATTAAGTTCTTCGGCTTTATTCCGGTGCTCGGCTATCAAGGATCTGTGCTGCCGGCATTTATTACGGGGATCGTTGGTGCAAAGCTCGAGAAAAATCTTAGGAAACGTGTCCCGGAATATTTAGATCTGATCCTTACACCATTTCTTGTGTTGTTAATTATGATTACTTTAGCTTTGTTCATTATTGGACCTGTGTTTCACATTGTCGAGAACGGCATTTTTGCTGGAACCAAAGCGATTCTGGACTTACCTTTAGGTTTGAGTGGATTAATAATTGGATTCGCACACCAGATTATCGTTATTACAGGAGTGCATCACATCTTTAACTTATTAGAAATTCAGCTGCTTGATCGCGTCGGTACTAACGCTTTTAATCCGATCATAACAGCATCGATTGCCGCTCAAGGCGGAGCTGCTTTAGCCGTTGGGCTGAAAACGAAGTCAAAGCAATTAAAAGCTTTAGCTCTTCCGTCTTCCCTGTCAGCCTTTTTAGGAATTACAGAGCCTGCGATCTTTGGGGTGAACCTTCGTTATATGAAGCCGTTTATTATGGGATTGATTGGTGGGGCTGCCGGAGGATTCTTTGCTTCACTAAGTGGAATTGAAGCTACAGGGATGGCTATTACAGTAATTCCAGGAACATTACTCTATATCGGGGACCTCTATCAAGTGATCTTTTATATTTTAACGAACCTTATTGCTATAGGACTTGCGTTTGGTTTGACGTGGGCCTTTGGCTTCAATGATGATATGCTTAACAAAAACAAAGGGTAAATTAGTGCTGTAAAGCCGGATCTAGTTATTAGAGATCTGGCTTTATTCATGAAACACAGGGATGCTACTTTATGATACAATACCTTTGACATCAATCGGGAACGAGGTGCACGAATGTATAACGAACCTATATTTTTACAACCGGAATTTAAAGAACGTCTTTGGGGAGGCACGAAGCTGAAGGAAATCTTTCAATACTCCATACCTTCTGATCAAACAGGTGAAGCATGGTGTATTTCCGGACATGCCAACGGCCCCAGCCGGATCATCAACGGACCTTTAGAAGGGAAAACCCTTGCCGACGCTTGGCAGGAGCACCGGGAACTGTTTGCGAATGAGGAAGGAGAAGAGTTTCCGCTTCTTGTAAAGATTTTAGATTCTAAGAAGGATCTATCGGTTCAGGTTCATCCAAATGACGAGTATGCCAGGGAAGTCGAAGGAGAGAATTACGGGAAAACAGAATGCTGGTACGTTATTGATTGCGAAGAAAATGCAGAAATAATTTTCGGACATCATGCGAAAGATAAACAACAGCTGACTACCATGGTAAACGAAGGGCACTGGAATCAGCTTCTCCGCCGTGTAAAAGTTAAACCCGGAGACTTTTTTTACGTGCCGAGCGGCACCATTCATGCGATTGGCGAAGGAATACAAATCCTTGAAACCCAGCAGAGTTCTGATATTACATACCGTGTCTATGACTATGATCGTACGGACAATGATGGAAGGAATAGAGAGCTTCATCTTGAGCAATCTTTGGAAGTCACAGCTGTCCCGCATCAGGATCCTGAATTAAATCACCCGCATTCGATTGAAGCAGGGCTGAAGAAGGAAACATTAGTGGAAGAAAAGTATTTTTCCGTATATCACTTAGATCTTGACGGTAAAAGCCAGGCGTTAGCTCCTTCTCCTTATTTGCTGTTCAGCGTTCTTGAAGGTGAAGGCAGAGTCATCATCGATGAACAATCTTTTCCCTTTCACAAAGGAGATCATTTTATTATTCCAGCTACAATAAGCCAATTTATTTTAAAAGGGAAAGCATCTCTTATCACTTCCCGCTCAAATAATTAGGTTTAATCAAAGGTCTCCGCTTAGAAACGGAGACTTCTTTTTTTATGCCAATATCATCCAATAATAACAAAACGAGGTATTTATGAAACCAACATACGTTCACTATCTTAGCTTTATTTTATTGTTCACTCTAACAATCTGTCTCATTCCATTAAAATTCGTTGAAGCCGATCGTCTAACCATCAAGGATTACAGTACAATCCCTGATCATTTTTTGACGAAGCATCGTTTGCAGAACTCTACATTTCAAAACGGAGAGAATTGGCTGGGCAGAGACCAAATTCTTCATGCTTTGAAAGCACCTGCTGCCCCAATACTTTTCGCCTCGGCGTCGATGGAATCTCCTCTACCAGTGAAGCTCTCTGCTCCCAGTCGTTCAGCTGACAGGCCGCATAGAGAATATTCATTGAAGGTCAGAGGAATGGAAGTAGAAAATGGAAAAATTTTTAAAAAAGACGGAGAAATTTATGTTCCGGCTAGGTTGGTTATAGAACAAATGGGCGATTCTTTTCAAGAAAATATACTCGACCGAACTGTTGTTATCACAACGAAATCCGATCGCTGGGAACTAAGGAAAGAGGATGTTGTGGCCAATAAAGATGGAAAATGGGTTCCTTTGGTGCCGGCAGAAGAAAAAACAAAAACTCCGGCAAAAGTGCTTAGTCATGATGGCTCTGTTTTTCTTCCTCTAGCATTTGTGGAAAAAAGCTTAGATTACCCAGTTAAAAAGACGGAAGGACTCGATCGATTGGAAATCGCTATTGGAAAAGCTCCTGCCGCTGTTGAACCACTTGACGTCCCTTTAATCAATCAGATGGATGACCCTACGCTTTACAACGGTTGTGAAGTCACAAGTCTTGCCATGGTATTAAATTATTTTAATATCGATGTCACCAAGAATCAGCTGGCAGATAACTTACCTCGAGTCCCGCTCACCTACGCTAATGGTAAAAAGGGGAATCCTAACTTAGGGTTTGTAGGAAACTTAGAGACCGGACCAGGATTAACAGTTTACCATGGACCGATGTTTAAACTTGCGAAACAATACGTGGGTTCACAGGTAAAGGATTTAACAGGGAGTAAAGTTCAAGCCCTCTATGACCAATTGGCGGAAGGACGGCCGGTATGGATCATCATCAACACCCGATTCAAGCCAGTGAATAATTGGGAGTCGTGGGCTACTCCACAAGGTACGGTTCAGGTTACTTACAGCGTACACAGCGTTGTTTTGACAGGTTACTCAAAGAATCAAGTATTTATAAATAATCCTTATGGTCAAAAGAATCAGGCTGTTAATCGAAGCGATTTTGAAAAAGCCTGGGAACAAATGGGCAGTCAGGCCATTGTAGTCACCAAATAACTTTTGCGCTACCTCCTAAAACGGATAAAACGCTTTCATTTTGTTGACAAATGCTTCATAATAGAATAAAATACTGAAAATTCTGATTTAACAAAAGGGGTGGGCGCTATGTTAGTAAAAATGCTGAAACCGTATTATGTTAAAGAAGACGAACGTTTTATTCGAGTCGTGTTAGCCTACCAATATTTTTCAATAATTATTGATGAAGAGCTCTATCAGTTTGTTCCAATGGAATCAAGGGAAATTATCATTGACCGTGAACGGGAACGCGTTCACAATGTATTTGATATTTTTGTGTTTCAAAGAGGGAAAAATATGGTGTATGTATCAGTAACAGACCTCCTTCAGCTTCCTGACTTTTTAGCCCGGTTGAATTCGATCATCTCACCATTTATTAAGGATCATGAAGTGGTTACAGAAAGCGAAGAAACGAAAAATGTAATCAACGAATTGGAGAAAAATAATTTGAGGCGGTTAATTGATCAAGCTATAGATGAAAAAGATCAGATGGCTTTCACAAATTTAACCGATACTTGGAATCGAATATATTCTTAAAGTCATAAGGAAGGGTAGTTCTTTTTGAACCCCTTCCTTTATTTTTATTTTGAAATTACTTTTATACTATAATCGACAAACAATTACAATCTTTTTAAATGGCAAGTAATGATTTATCTTAATTTATTATAAAAAAGATGAAAAAAGTTAAAGACTTTCCATGAAAATGTATTATAATGGAAATAACATTAAAGGAAAAAAGACTAAGGGTATAGAGGGAATTGGGACTATACATAAACAGCTGTATCATAAAAAAGTCTCAAGTACGACCTCTAAGTCAGGGGAGGATGAACCATGAGAGCTTTAACTGACACGTTAACTTTAGATGAAGAGTGGATCGCCTTGTTGGAAGAAGCGAAAGAAATGGGTTTGAGTTTAGAAGAGGTGGAAGCTTTTATTAAGGATGCAGAACAAAAAGGCTGAGCGTGTAAAGCATCGCCTGCTGGAGCGGGAGATGTCTTTTTTTTGACTCGTTAACTATCTTATATTACAGGGGGGAGTTAATGGAATGTTGACACATGAATGGTATTATTTGCTGAGTGATTGTGCTGCTGGTTTCAATACTTCAGTTGCTGTTTACACAGATCAATTTAAAATAGTACGTCAATACCCTGCTCACCTTCAATCCCCGCCAAAAATTATCCGTGATTCTCTGATTGCTTGTATGGAAGAGGTGAAAGACCAGCCTGATCAACTTCACCTTTTTTCTAACATCCACTACCAGCATTTTTTTGTATATCCTCTTTTTTCAAGAAAGAACAACGGCCTGTTTATTGCTTTCGGTCCCGTACTTTTAGGTACTGTGGGCAGAAAGCAATTGGAGAAGGTGTTCATTCAGAACCAATGGGACGAACAGTATGAAGAAGCAGTTATGAGGTATTACCAGCAACTTCCAATTGTGTTAACGACACAAGTAAAGGCGATGGAAAAGCTGTTAAACGTAGTGCTTACCAGTATAAGGGATAATACGCTTGAAGAGAATGCGGGCCGAGATAGGTTTCAATCGTTGGAAAATCGACAGGATTTTCACCAATTATTTCTAGAGGGCAATGGGAAGGCGCTGGAAGCTTTTCAAATGGATGAACGTTTCTGCTCTATTATAAGTAATGATCCGGTGCGTACGGAAAAAAATAAAGTCATCGTCTTTATTGCTGAACTTTCTCAATTAACTGTAGAAGCGGGAGTACCTGAGGAACAGGTGATTTCGTTGGGGGATTTTTACACCAATTATTTAGAAAGCGAAGAACAGCTCTCAGTTATTAAGCAGCTGAAAACTGCAGTGATGAAATCCTTCCTTGAATGTGTCCGGGATTACCGGGAAAGCCGGTTGAAATCCCCAATTGTCGATCGAGCGCAACGGTACATCACACAGAATCTTACAGAACCAATAAGTCTGAGCAGTATTGCTGAAGAATTACAAGTTCATCCTAATTATTTATCTACTGTGTTTGCTAAAGAAATGGGAAATTCTATCTCACAATTTATTAATTACGAACGAATAAAAAAAGCAAAAGAATTATTAAGTATTACGAGCTATACTTTAATGGAAATTAGTATTTTACTAGGCTATAACAGCCAAAGTTATTTTACGAGAGTCTTTAAGAAAATCGTTGGGATCGGACCAAGAGAGTTCAGAAATTATTTTTATACCAGTAGCGAAAGTAGTTCTTAATAAAAAATAAACTTTACAAAAAATGGAGAAAAATTGAGTAATAATTAGAAAATCAGGGTAAACTGTTCTTAATAGAGTATATAATTGTTCATTTCGGGGGTTTTCTTATCTTTAGAAATGAACTATAATTTATCTATTATTTCGTTATTAAGAACGACAACGAAACAATAAAGGATGATATTGGAGGAGCAAAATCCATTAATAATTCTAAAACGTTATTAATAATTATAAGAAAGGGGCGTTCCCTATGAGCAGTATAGGTGAACAAATCCGCAGATTGAGACAGAATAAAAATTTGTCTGTCAATCAGCTGGCTAAAGATTCAAAGGTATCTAAATCTTATATCAGTAATATAGAACGTGGTGTGCAGAAAAACCCATCGCTCATCGTAATGAAAAAGCTTTCATCCACATTGGAGGTCCCTTTGGAAGAACTGCTTTCCTATAAGTATGATGAGGAATAAATACTTTGAGATTTCAAAAAGCCGTATTTAAAGGAGGAAAGATCATGAAGGGAAAAGTAGTTTTTACAAGACAAGCCGCCCAATCTAATGTACTTGGTCACCGGCCGCCTCCTTTAATTAAAGAAAAAGGCGTCGTTTGCAAATTGGATGAAGTGATTCATAAATATTCACAACTCCTGGTAAAAAATAAATGGCAGGTCTGGTACACAGAAGGGAAGAATTATTCCTTTGCCATGCATTCGCCGGAGGAGCGGAAATCTCCGCTATCCGCAGTTACAGGAGATGGTTCACCTCTTTCCTATTTACAAGCCGCCGTTTGTTACCACGAATTATCAAATTTCAAAGAAGATAGGGAAGAAGGTTGGGATCCCAACCGAATTGTAGATGATTACTACATTGTATTGATTGATTTACTAGGGGGCTGGCCATTTGAAAAGTGGGAACAGTCCCTTAACCCGATTTTCTTTTATGATTCTTTAAAACACCCGGTTGTCATCTTTTACACCCATCACCATGAAGGCGTCCAGACGGTTCATAAACACATTCACCGGTTTCAGCACGAAGGCTATGAGCTCAAATGGAATCAACGGGTATTTGCGATGTCTGAACATACCGTTACCGATAGAAAAAGACCCTATATGAATGAATAGGATAGAAGAGCAGATGAGTATCTGCTCTTCTATTTTTCTATTAAAATTTAAAGAATATCGTGAAATTATGTTAAAATAAGGGTACATAATAATAATAACTTTCAATGAGGAGTGATTAAATGGAGTGGCAGAAAGAATACGAACGCTGGAATGGTTTTCCAGAGTTAGATGCAAGCTTAAAGGAAGAGTTACGCTCGATCACTGATAAGGAGCAATCCTTAGAGGATGCGTTTTATAAAAACCTTGAATTTGGAACAGGTGGCATGCGTGGAAAACTCGGGCCTGGTACCAATCGCATGAATATTTATACCGTTCGCCGGGCTGCAGAAGGCATGGCTCGTTACATAGAAGAAAAAGGGCAGGAATGGAAGCCGAAAGGGGTAGTTCTTGCCTATGATTCCCGCTACATGTCTAAAGAATTTGCTGTTGAAACAGCGAGGGTGCTCGGCCGGCATGGCATTCAGGCTTACGTGTTCACTTCTCTTCGTCCTACTCCAGAATTATCATTTGCAGTCCGCTATTTAAATGCTGCAGGAGGTGTAGTGATTACAGCCAGTCACAACCCACCGGAATATAATGGGTTCAAGGTATACAATGAAGATGGGGGACAACTCCCTCCAGAACAAGCAAAAGTCATGATCGATTATGTAAATCAGGTGGATAATGAACTTGCCATCGAAGTTGCAGAGCAAGGTGAACTGGAATACTCCGGGCTGCTTAAATGGATTGATAAAGAAGTAGACCTGCCTTATATGGAAGCTTTAAAAAGCGTAAACGTTAATCCGGAGCTTACAAAAAATGCATCGGATTTAAATATCGTCTTTACCCCTCTGCACGGAACCGCCCGTACTTTGGTTGAAAACGGTTTAAAACAGATGGGGCTTTCGCATGTTCATATTGTAGAAGAACAAGCGGTGCCTGACCCTGAATTTTCTACGGTGGAATCACCTAATCCTGAAGAACACCAAGCGTTTGCGATGGCGATTGAACAAGGTAAACTCATCGGCGGGGATATATTGATCGGAACGGATCCCGATGCAGACCGCCTCGGCATCGCCGTACCTGATGAAAATGGAGAATTCCAGGTTCTAACTGGTAACCAGACCGGTGCGCTCATGTTAGATTACTTACTCTCAGAACGAAATGATATCCCTGAGAATGCTCTCTTAATTAAAACCATTGTCACTTCTGAGTTTGGAAGGGTGATCGCTGATTCTTACAACGTCGCTTCCTTAGATACGCTCACCGGCTTCAAATTTATTGGTGAAAAAATCAAGGAATATGAAGAAAGCGGAGAATACAGCTTTGTGTTTGGATATGAAGAAAGCTATGGTTATTTAATAAAGGATTTTGCCCGGGATAAAGATGCGGTGCAGGCAGCCATGCTTTCTGCAGAGATGGCGGCTTATTGGAAAACGAAAGGTATGACTTTACTTGACGCGCTGGATGAGTTATACCAACGTCATGGATATTTTCTTGAAGATTTGCAATCTCTAAAAATGGAAGGAAAATCCGGAGCTGAAAAAATCGAAGGCATTATGGATCACTTCCGCCATACAGAGTTTACAAAAGTTGGGGAGCTATCTGTCATTGCAGTCGAAGACTATACTACTGCAGCCCGCCATATGATCGAAAGTGATACAACAGAAACCATCGACCTTCCTAAAGCGAATGTGCTTAAGTTTATTTTGGAAGATAATTGCTGGTTCTGTCTGCGACCTTCAGGCACCGAACCGAAAATTAAGTTTTACTATGGGGTGAAATCTTCTACGAGAGAGGACAGTGAACATCGTTTAACCGCTATTAAGCAGGCCGTGAATGATATGCTGAACACGATCGTGTAATTACGGCTTGAATAAATGGGATTAAACAGTCTTAAAGCCTGCAGAGAGTTTTCTCTGCAGGCTTTTCTATTGTCGGGCTATGTAACCTCTTACAAAAATTTTTATTGAAAGGATAAACATTTCCTTTGTCCTTGTCGAAAATAAAACAAAGGGATACTGGATAATAAGTCTTAAAATGTAGATTTAAAAAAAGATATGTAGAACTAGTCACAAAAATGTAATATGATGTAATACAAGTGTAATTGTTAAAATAAGGAGGGCTGAAGCGAGGACGGTCGTGATGAGAGATTATGGTGTTTAATGAATAGAGGCATTACCTATGAAAGAGAGGAATAATTAATGAAAGCAAGAACAAAGATGAATCAAAGACTTCTTTTCAAACTAGCATTTCTTTTATTTTTTGCTGCTGGTTTGGGATCATTTAACGGCGGAGCTGAAGCTTCTGCTAACAATTCCTTTCGTTTTACTGAAGGTGAAACGAATCTGACACTTGCCGATAAGCTCCAAGTAAATATCGAAAATAACACAGACTCTAAAATTACGGTCCAGCGAAATGGTGAGACGCTTTATACCCATTCTGAAGCGTTAACGCCAATCGCTAACCTTTTCACTGTAGAGAAGGATAACCAAATGTATCTAATCGTCGCGTATCGTATGCAAGGAAGCAGTCAAGCCCTTTATTTTAATGTTCTCAAGGCAGATTCAAGCGACGTGAAGCAAATCTATCAATCTCCTACATATTCAAGAGCTAAGATCAACATAGAAGGGAATCAAATCCAAGTAAAAGAGCCGGTTTATGCGGACGGAGCAGTGAAATCTAGTCCTCAGTCCATTCAGAATGTTACCTTTGCAATGAATGGAGAAGATGTAAAAGTAAACAAAGAATCGCAGCCAGCTGAAAAGCATGCAATCACGACTCAGTCAAGCGGCGGCAGCGCTCCTATAAAAGTCAATGAAAAGTATTCCAACCCAAGCTACGCAGAAATCAGCCGTATTTTAACCGAGGAAGCGATTAAGGCAGACATTCCGCCGGAAGTCGTCAAGGCGATTGCTTTCCAGGAAAGCGGCTGGCAGCAATATTGGTCCAAAGGCAATACTCCCGTATCATGGTACACCAATCAGGATGGAACCTTGCATTGTGAAAATTGGGATGGGACCAATTTAAAACTAGGTTTTGACTGTATCGGAATTGGTATTATGCAAGTTTCTGATTACCGTTACTTACAGGATGGAGACGCAAAAGACGATTACGTGGAGCGTCTAAAAGAAGATATTCGTTTTAACATTAGAGAAGGATTAAAAATACTCGAACAAAAATGGAACTATTATAAAATCAGATCTTCTTCTTCAAATGACTTCCCCTACATTCCAACAATTAATAATAATGATCGGGACGTCATAGAAAACTGGTACTTTGCGGTTATGGCTTACAACGGGTTGCTCGACAGAAACAATCCTGTCACCAATGCGTTCAGCCCTATGGCTTACCAAGAGGATATTTTTGATAATATCCGGGATTACAGCCTGGTCAACGTGAGTCCATTTCCTACTCAAAAGCTGGAAAGGGTAAACAGCCGCCTGCTCAACTTCGGGTTGACGAATGTCCAGCTCAAAGGACCGCTTCATACGTCCAAACATGTATATCATAAAAATGACACGCTTTATGTGAATGTGAATGACTTGAATTTAAGAAAATCACCAGGTGGTACGATCGTTGGGAAATTAAATGCAGGAGACCGGGTAACCGTAACAGGTACGTTTACTGGTTCAAGCAGCAATACCTCCCAGTTTGTTTGGTATCCCGTGCGGACAACAAGCGGGAAAACTGGATATGTAGCAGGAAGCTATTTAAATAAAACAGACAAAGTTAATAGCTACGAACTTTCAGGAAATAGACGTTACGAAACGAGTGCTGCTATTTCGAATTATGGCTGGCATTGGAATAAGCCAAATGCCGTCGTATTAGGAAGAGGGGACCTTCCCATTGATTCACTTACTGGAAGTGTACTTGCTTCCCAAAATAGTGCGCCGCTCATGCTTACGGAAACCAATCAGCTCCCCGAAGAAGTTTCCAGAGAATTGAGCCGTATTGCTCCGCGAACTGTCTATCTATTAGGAGGTTCAAAAGGGGCAGTTTCAAAAGCGGTGGCAGACCGCGTGGGAGAATTACTTCCTTCTGCTACAGTGAAGCGAGTAGCGGGTACCAATCGTTACGAAACTTCCAAAGCGATTGCGGATGAGGTGGCAAATCACGCGAATGTAAACGAAATTTTCGTCACGACTGGTAATGAAGATTCACCGGACGCTCTTTCAATTGCGCCATATGCGGGTGAACACAATATTCCAATTCTTTTTACTGAATCAAATGAACTAAGCGAGGAAGTCAAGAGGTTCGTACAGAGTCATTCAATTTCGAAAGCCACTATTATTGGTGGTTACAACCCTGTTTCTTCTAAAGTGCAAAAGCAGCTTGACCAATTAGTCGGCAGTGTCGACCGTGTTTATGGAACGGACAGGTATAAAACAAGTATTGCAATTGCCAAAGAATACTATAAGCAGGATGAGTTGAATAACGTCTTTTTCGCTAGAGGCGATGAAACGGTGGACGCTTTGTCCGGCTCTTCTTTGGCGGCTGAGTACCATGCACCAATCCTGCTCACAAAAACAAACAGTCTGCCGAGCGTGACACGTTCCTTCTTGAATGAAGCACGTCTGCAGCCAACGCTTTATTATATGGGTGGAGAAAACGCGATTAACTATGCGACCAGAGATCAAATTGAACGATATGCAAATAAGTAACGTAGAAAGCTCCTGGCACTGTCCAGGAGCTTTCAGACTGTCGAGAAAGTTTCTCGGCAGTTTTTATTTGCTTTCACTTTTCACCGTTGCAGCTTCGCAGATTCAAAAGAACTGCATGGGCTGCGCTATTGCCGTTTTGCGAGGAGAGGAAAATGTTCGGGAACAGGAGTTATTGACCGCTGCCTGTCAGAATATGAAGAAGATTGCCCTCCATCTAGAGAAGTTCAGCTAGTTGGAGGAGAGTCTTTTTCGTAAATTTCTGTGCTTCAGTGGAGGCAACTATCACGAGACTTCCTGCGGAAAACGGACGATCCGATACCCCGCAGCGCGGTTTTCGCGAGGGAGCTCGGGCATTCGTCAGAGGAAAGCGAAGTGATATTTGCCCCCACGGGGCATAAAAAATAGCTTATAGAAAAAACATGGGGTACCTCTACAAGATGAAATCTCCAGGCACTGTCCTGGAGATTTTTTTACCTAATAAAAGGTTTTTAATAGTAAGATTTCTATGAAGAAATGATCGAATTGGATTCCTTCCTATTCCGCCTTCTCACGTATAATGATTAAATGTAAATCTCTTATGTCAACATTATCCTCAAGTTTTTTCTAAAATACGGACATAAAAATCAGGATTTTTGTCGAAAATTATGGCTAATTAATCAGCGGAAAATATTTGTACACTTCCTCACTTTCATCTGGTATGATAAACCAAGAATATGAGCATTAAAGGAGCTTAACATGAGTATTCGTGGTTATCAGCCAGGAGATGAGACTTCGCTCAGACGGTTGTTTGGAGAAGTTTTCCAAAAAGAAGTCTCAAAGGAATACTGGGACTGGAAGTACAAACAGAATCCGCACTATACTAAACCCTGGTGCTTCGTCTATGAACACAAGGGCAAGATTATTGGACATGTAGGATTATGGGTTTTTGATGCCTACGTCTGCGGGGAAAAGTCCCGCATTGCTTCCCGGATCGATACAATGGTGTCACCTGAGGCGCGGGGAAAAGGAGTTTATAAACAATTGAATATTGCTGTGTTTAAAGCGGCTGAGCAGGAAGGAATCGACTATTTATTTGGCTTTCCCGCATCCGAGGCAAGACAGGGACTATTAAAGCACACACCTGCCCTACATATTGGAGATGTACGGAAGTATCGTAAGCTAAATCACCCTGTATCCCTGCTTTCCTGTTTTCACCCAAAGCTTCGACATGTTTCGAAAGTCAGCAAATTAGGGAATAGAGTATTCAAACAGAGAAAACAAAGGTCTCCCTCTTATCATTTTTCCATAGAAGAGGTGTTCCATTGTAATTCCAGCTTTGATGTCCTCGCCGAAAACCAAAAAACACTTTCCCCTATTATGGTCAAGCGGGACTCAAGCTTCCTCAATTGGAGATATTTCCAGCACCCGGATAAACGTTACAGAATATTCGTGATCAGGAAGAACAGCAGGTTGAAAGGCTATGTCGTTGTGAGGGAATCGTTGGTCCCGTATAAGAACGGAATAGCAAAAATGGGGTATTTGGTCGACTGGCTGTCTGAAGATAATGAAGAGACGTGTACTGAATTATTTCTTCTTGCAAAGCAGAAGCTAAGTCATTGTGACTTAATACAAACATGGGGAAACGCTGCTAACGAAACATCGCAAAAATCTTTGGGAAAAATAGGAATGAAACCAAAGGATTCTGTCCCACTTCTGATTCACGTGCTGCAGGAAGACGTGAAAAAACCCGAAATGGCAGATTGGTGGCTGACTCAGGGAGATACGGATTCCTTTTAAATAGAGGCTTGTAACTGAATTATCGAAAATTTTACAAATTCTTGTTGTTTTCAACCGTCGCATTTTGTAAAATAAGGACAGTAAATTAAAAAAATATGAAACTATCAGTCTGGTTATTTCGTCTAATATTTTTGAAGGCGGTCAAATGATGACAGTATCAGACGATGTTTAGTTTTTTTGCCAATAACTGCCACAAATGAACTTAGAAATAATGGTAAGAATAACTGTGAGGAGGGTCCTTATGGAATATAAGGCCTTGTTAATCTGCTTTATATTATCAGTGATTATCACACCTATCGTAAAAAAACTTGCAATAAAAATTGGTGCTACAGATAAACCGGATGCTCGAAAAGTTCATAAAGTACTAATGCCGCGGCTAGGCGGTTTGGCAATCTTTATCAGCTTTTTTGTAGGATTTATCTTCTTTTTTCCAGAAAGTAAGTACGCCTTGCCAATCATCATTGGTGCAGGAATAATTATATTAACTGGAGTCCTGGATGATTTAATTGAATTGTCGCCAAAATTGAAATTGGGTGGACAACTTCTTGCGGCACTTGTTGTCGTATTAGGCGGAGTACAAGTTGATTTCATTAATTTGCCATTTGGAGGTACCATTGAATTTGGATTACTTAGTATTCCAATTACCATCATTTGGATTATAGCTATCACCAATGCGATTAATTTGATCGACGGACTTGATGGATTGGCAGCTGGTGTCTCGGCGATAGCACTGCTGACGATTTCCGGTATGGCCATTACAATGGGCAACATCTTTGTCGTCTTTATGGGCTTCATGATGTTAGGAAGCACGTTAGGATTTCTTATTTACAATTTCTACCCTGCTAAAATTTTCATGGGTGATACAGGATCCTTATTTTTAGGGTTTATGATCGGTGTTCTCTCCTTGCTCGGGTTCAAGAATGTAACTTTATTTTCATTCATTATCCCGGTAATTATTCTTGGAGTACCCATTTCGGACACGATCTTTGCCATTGTAAGAAGAACCATTCAACGCAAACCGTTGTCTGCACCTGATAAATCACATTTGCACCATTGTTTAATTAACTTAGGTTATACTCACCCGGAAACGGTTTTAATGATTTATGCAATGAGTGCATTATTCAGCCTGGCAGCCGTTATTTTCTCCCAAACGACGTTGTTTGGCGCTTCGTTCGTGATCCTTTTCCTAATCATCATGATCGAATTGATAGTAGAAATGACCGGTTTAATTGGGAAAGAGTATCGACCAATATTAAATCTTATTAAAGATTACCGTACAAAAAGGTAATCTTAGGCAAATGGTATTCACATCCCTTAAGTAACCACTTAAGGGATGTTTTTTATTTATTCGGGTTAAAAGTCCTGATTTGTGGAAAGGTAATACTAAGGATGGTAAAAGGGGATCTACCATAAATGAGACATAAGTGGAAATTCATTATTACAGCAATCGGCATCTTGTTCCTCTTCGGAGCAGGTTCTGCATTGGGTTATACAGCCTTCTTAACAAATAAAGCTGAAAAGGTAACCAAGCAATCCCAAATGGAATTAGAACGTGGTGAACGTTCCGAAAAACGGGAAAATATAGTAAACCCTGAAGTGGATAATACCTCTATTTTGTTTGTCGGGATTGACAGCAGTGAAAAAAGAAATTCAGATGGGGAAGCTAATTCGCGTTCCGATGCCCTCGTTTTAGCTACGTTTAATAACGACAAAGAATCCGTCAAAATGCTAAATATCCCACGTGACTCCTATGTTTACATTCCAGAGGTCGGCTATAAAGATAAGATTACTCATGCGCACGCCTTTGGCGGCATTAACGCTACCGTAAATACTGTAGAGACTATGCTTGATGTCCCTGTTGATTATTATGTGCGTTTAGACTTTAACTCATTCGTGGACGTCGTGAATGCTTTAGGCGGAATCGAGTTCAATGTACCTTTCCGAATGGAAGAGCAGAACAGTCGTGATAAGAAGGACACTATAGTTCTTGACCAGGGAAAACAGACATTAAATGGGGAGGAAGCCCTTGCTCTTGCCAGAACAAGAAAATATGATAGTGATCTCGCTCGCGGGCAACGGCAGATGGAATTAATTCAGGCCATTGTCAAAAAAGCCTCTTCCTTACATTCAATTGGAAACTATGGAGAGGTCATTGATTCACTAGGAAAACATATGAAGACCAATTTATCTTTTGAACAGTTGACCACTTTTAAAGATTATGTGGTTCATAAGGAAGCTGTAGAATTTGAAACCATGCAGTTAGAAGGAGAACCACAAACGATTAATGGAGTATGGTATTACTCTGTGGATCATACAAGTTTGGAAAAGTCGAAATACTCCTTGAAGCATCACCTTGGCATAAATGTTTCCAATCAAACTGAAATGGCTGATGATACAGAAAAAGACGCATCGGATTCCATGTAAACCAAGGCCCGGGTAAGTGCTCCGGGCCTTTTTTGTGTTTTCAATGCTTAGCAGGGAAGACTTCCTTAGATGACAGTTATTCTTGTGGTTCATCCTGCTAAAAGAAGATATAGAAAGTTCTGTCTCTTATTCCTGAAACATACAAAAAATAGATCTTATATCGTACATTATAGTGAAAGCTATAGTCCTCTACAATTTCAAATTGATTCCATTCACTCTGTTTGGGGACTGGAAGGCTGTGTTATAATCACCTTAATTTCTATGGGAGCAGGTGATAGTATGGCAAGCAGTCTATGGAGAAGATCTATAATCGTCGGTCTCCTATGTATGATAGCGATGATAGCTTTATTCAGCTGGGATTTTCCTGTAAAGGCCCAATCCGGTGAGAAACAAAGAATTATTGTCCAATATAAAGATGACGAAGACGGAAAGATTGAAATCCAAAGTAATGGAGATTCGAAACCCCTTAACAAAGAGGGTGCCTACATACTTGAGGTTCCAAAAAAGGAAGCCTCCAAAAGAATCGCAGAGCTGAAAAAGGAAGCCGATGTGAAATATGCCGAGATGGACCCTCGTGTTTATGCGTTTGGCGAAGTATCCGACGACCCGTTGTCTGGTAAGCAGGCACATGTTTTTCAAGATATTCATTTAGCGGACGATTGGAAGTTAACCTCGCCGGCAAATGATGTGACCGTGGCAGTTATTGACTCGGGAGCTGACTTAGATCATCCGGATCTTAAAGCTCATTTAACGAAAGGCTACAATGTACTTGACCCAAGCAAACCTCCAGAGGACCAATTAGGTCATGGAACCCATATTGCCGGCATGGTAGGCGCAGGAACCTTTAATGGAATTGGTGTATCTTCCATTTCAAAAGGAGCAGAAATCATGCCGATAAAGGTCTTAAATGGAAAAGAAGGGAATATGTCAGATGTTGCCCAAGGGATTGATTACGCTGTTGAGCATGGAGCGGATATTATTAATTTAAGCCTTGGAGGTTATGACATATCTAAATATCTACAGGATGCTGTTCAACGAGCCGAGGATAATGGAGTACTCGTTGTGGCTGCCGCTGGCAATGATAATTTTGATAAATCCACCTATCCGGCAGCATTTTCCTCTGTCCTTTCTGTAGCTTCGACAATTACAGGAGCAACTACGAGAGCAGATTTTTCTAATTATGGAGATTACATAAA